>NZ_JBJBSI010000006.1:0-180450 GCF_044841725.1 Arcobacter sp. YIC-80
AAATAATACAAAAAAAGAAATAATATATTTTGATAAAGAATCTAATCTAAGCTTAGAAGAGAAAGAAATCCTAGATAGTTCTAAAGCTAAGCATTCTTCAAAAGTATTTGAGTATCTTCTTGATGTTAAAAATGGCAAAAAAAATATAAAAAAAGAAGATAGAGAAGAGTTTGTAAGAGAAGAAATCTTAGTAGATAAAGATGAAGATAGCAGTTACACAAATGGTGAAACAAATATAAGTAGGTTATATAATATTTACAATGGCAATGATATAAAAAGAAATAAAAAAGCTTTAGTTCCTACTAGATTTAAACTTTATGAAAGTGGAGCTGGAACAAGTAATCCTTTTATAAATGAAGATTATGGAAAAGATGGAATTTTTGGTTTAGGACTTGATTTTGGTTATACAGGTGTTAAAGCTCATATCATCTATAGTTGTTTAAAAATAGCAGAACAATTAAGAGCTTCTGATATAAATCATATTGATGAGTTAGTTTTAGATGTTTTTGGATTTAGTAGAGGTGCTTCTGCTGCTAGGCATTTTGTAAATAGTATATTAAAAGATTGTGAATTAGTAGAAAATGGAAATAAGAAATATAGTGTTAAAACAAAAAAAGATAAAAATATCTTTTCTTCTTTTTTCAAAGATGGTTATGTAATATATAATGGAAATAAAATATTTAATCCCTTTAATACTAAAAATAAAACTTATAACCAGGGAAGAGATATAATTGCTAATCCATACTATGGACAAAAAGAGATTAAAATAGACTCTTTATCTTTTAGGTTTATAGGTATCTATGATACTGTAACTCATCATGGTGTCATACAATCAAATGATTTTAAAGATTTAAATATTGATTTTTTTGAGAATAAAGAAAAAATAGGACAAG
Organism: Arcobacter sp. YIC-80; assembly: GCF_044841725.1. Classification (NCBI taxonomy): domain Bacteria; kingdom Pseudomonadati; phylum Campylobacterota; class Epsilonproteobacteria; order Campylobacterales; family Arcobacteraceae; genus Arcobacter; species Arcobacter sp. YIC-80. Next base: position 894 of record NZ_JBJBSI010000006.1, read on the forward strand.
TAGTTCATCTTATGGCTGATGATGAGTATAGATATAACTTTGATACTTCTTCTATTTTTACAGATATAAATAAAGAGTTTTATAAAACTAAAGAAGAAAGCCCAAGTAAAGGAAAGAAGTTTGAAGAGTATTATATTCCTGGAGCTCATGCAGATGTTGGTGGTGGATATAATATAGAAGATGAATTAATTCTTTTAACACAAAGAAGAGTTAGTGGTTTTGATATTTCATTTATAAAAGCTAAACTTGAGGCTTGGAATAGAAAATATAATTGGTTAGAGAAAACAACTATTAATCAAGTAAATTCAAAAAAAGATATTTTAAATAATGAAGATGGATTTTATTATTATATAAAACAAGAATATAGAACAAACTATAGTGTTAATACTTTATTTGTTTATATGTATAAGAAACAAGTTTCAAATAAATATGAACACATAGCTTTAAGACTTATGCATGATAGAGCTTTATATAAAGATATTTCTAGATCATTAGACAATGAGAATTTAAAAGATGATTTTGAAAGGGTTCCTTTAGGAAGATTAGATAATTATTGTTTTTATAGGGATGATACATTAGATAAGGTTTATGATATTTTAAAAGAAAGAAAAGAGTTAAAAACTGAAAACCAAGATTTATATAGAAAGTTAAAACATACTTATCTACATCATTCATCTAAATTAAGTTTTGTAAATAAGCCTTCTTATGAAGATAAAGAAACTAATGATTTTTATGGGAAAAGGGTTATTTATTCTGCTAGTGGTGTTAAGTTTACTAGGGGTTGAGTTTTTTTTATACAACTATTATTATAAGTTTTATAAGCTTATTTTAATAGATAAATAAATAGAAGAAATACCTTCTATTTATCTAATTCAACTACATTTAAATAGTCTTTAAAATTTTCTTGACCTAAATTATCAGCTTTATAAGAAGCTATTAAATCAGAAATAAAATCAACTACTTTTGTAGCTTCTACTTTTACACCTGCCTTATGAGCTATTCTACTTCCTTTTTCACCTTGTAAGTGACCACCAAGAAGTACATCATAACCTTCTACTCTATTTCCATCATCATCTCTAACTTTAGTACCAACAAGCCCAATATCAGAAATTTGAGGTTGAGAACATCCATTTCCACATCCTGAAATAGCAATCATAACTGGCTCTTGAAAATCAGGATTTTTTTCTTCAAGTTCAACTACAACTTTTTTTGCATACTCTTTTGTTTCTGTAATACCAAATTTACAGAACTCTCTTCCTGTACATGATTGAAGTCTTGCTCTAAATACTGATGGTTCATAAGGATAACCAAGTGCATCAAATTCATCAGCTAATGCTTTTGCTACTTCATCTTTTACACCATATACAATAAAGTTTTGAGTAGAAGTTAAAGCAATTCCACCTGCATTATATTTTTTACAAATATCACTCATCACTTGAAAATCAACACCAGCAACTCTTCCTGAATTAGTAGCAAAACCTATAAAAGATTCACCCTCTTGTTTAGCTTTATGAATTCCAAATTGATGTCTATTTTCTATTGGAGTTATTTTTGGTTCAACTAAACCTTCTTGTAAAGAATATCCAAGTTTTGATTCAATTTCAGCAACAAATTTTTCTAAGCCCCACTCATTTACAAGATGTCTAACTCTAGCTTTATTTCTATTATGTCTATTTCCATTATCTCTAAAAATTTCAGCACATACAACTGCTACATCTTTTACTTGTTCTGGTTTTACATATCTATTTGCTCTATATGCAATTTGTTTTGATTTTGAAAGTCCACCAGCAAGTGTTAAGTCAAATAATACTTCACCCTTTTCATCTTTAAATGCAGTAAATGCAACATCTTGTATTTCATGAGCAGCTGCATGAGTAGAACAACCAGAAACTCCTATTTTATACTTTCTTGGGAAATTACAGAATCTATCTTCATTTTCATCAAAATAAGTATCAACTTCTTTAGCAATAATACTTGCATCGATAATCTCATCAGGGTCAATTCCACCAAGAGGTGAAGTCATAATAGGTCTTGGGCCATCACCTGATGCCATTCTTGAAGTTAAACCAACAGAGTCTAATAATTTGAAAATTGCTGGAATATCTTTGATTTCTATAAAATGAAACTGTACATTTTGTCTATCAGTAAAATCAACTAAACCTTGTGCATAATCTTGACCAATTTTTGCCATTACTTCTAATTGCTCTGTAGTCATTTTTGCATCTGTTAATTTGATTCTTTTCATAAAATATGCTTTATCTTCTATACCCTCTGCATTTATATGTGGATACATTCCATACCATTTTAAAAGTCCTATATATTCATCTTTTAAGGGTATTCCTTCTTGTGCTTCTTTATACATATCTTCAACAACTTTTAAAGGGTTTCTTGAAGCCTTTAACTGCTCTAAAGCTGATAACTCTTTTTCTGCCATAATACTCTCCTGATTAGTTAAATTTTAACTTAATATATCAAATTTTAATATCATTATAGCTACTTTTTCTAAAAATGTCATTAAAATTAATCTTGATTAATTTAGTATATTATTTATCAAAACCCATTTTTATAGTATTTATAGATTTTATTTATACTTGATTAATATTATTAAGTATAGCAATTTTTAAGATATTTTCATAATATTTTATAAAAAAATAGTTTTGTAGATTTAGCTTTTTATAAAAAGAAAGCTCTATAAATAGGTCTTTTTGAGTATTAAAATCACTTTAAGTTTATTTTTAGCTTTTTATATTGATTTATAGTTTATAATTTCATTAAATAGACTTCTTATTTTATATTAATATGGAGATTAAATTGTCAATTTTATTTTTAGATAAATATATTGATGGTTACAAGATAGAAGATCCTATCATTGAAACTATATATGAAATAGTTTTTAATATAAAAAGAAAAAACTATGATAATGCATATAAACTTATGCAAGAACACCAATTATCTTTTGAAAACATAGTATCACGAACACAAAAATTAAAACTACAAGACCTTACAGAATTTGCAGACTATGTTATAAAATATCTTAAATAAAGAAAAAAAATGAAAATTGAAAAAACATTATCTAATATTTTAGATATAAATATTATTCAAATAAGTAATAATGTATTTTGTTCAAAGTTTTTATTTGATTTAAATATTGAAACTAAACTAATTCCAAATACATATTATGACTATCCTTTTTTAATTATTGATAACTTTTTAACAAAAGAAGAGTGTTCCTTAATTAATAAAGATTTAAAAGATAGTTCTGATTATGAAAAGGCTAAATTAAAGACTTTAGAAAATTACCCCGATAGTCAATTAGATGAAGAGATTAGAAAAACAAATATCTATAAAATCAAAAAGAGTTATTTGAATATCTATAATCAAAGATTTAAAGAAAATCAAGCTAAAATTGAAAACTATTTTAACTTGTGTTTAACAATGGCTTCTAAACTTCAAGCTTTAGAGTATTTACAAGGCTCTTTTTATAGCATACATAGTGATGATTCAAGTATGATTTTCAATGAAGATGAACTTATAGGATTTAAAGCCGTTGCAAAAAATAGAAAACTTTCAACTGTTCTTTTTACCACAACTTATGATAAAAAGATAAAAAATGATGAAAGCTTTAATGGTGGAGAGTTACTATTTAACTTTCTATATGATAAAAAGGGTGAAAATATAAGTATAAAACCAAAAGCTGGACAAATGCTTATATTTCCAAGTAATCCTATATTTTGTCATGAAGTAAAAAAAGTAAATGATGGAAGAAGAATATCTTTAGTTCAATGGCATGATGCAATTTTAAATTAAAGGAATAGTAATGAGTATTAATCCAAATATAAATAAACAAGTTAAAAGCATTATTGAACAAGTTGTGTTTTTAATCACTTCAAAAGAAGATTATGAAAATGCCGCAAAAATAATGATAGAAAACAATTTAGAATTAAGTACTTTAGTAAATCACACATATAAATTAAAAGAAAAAGATATAGCGATTCTTGCAGATAAAATTATCATGAGTAAGTAGAAACTACTTACTCTCTTAACTCACTAAGTCTTTTTAATAGATATTCAAGTTCAGCTCTTTTTTCTATTTTTTCATGAACTTTTTCTTCAATAAAATCAACTACATTTTTATGAAGCTTTAATTTAGAAAGTTTATTGATATTTGTTATTCCTCCTGGATTTAAAACATTAACTTCTAAGATTTTATCTCCAATCATATCAAGTCCTGCAAAGAAGATACCATCAGAAGCCAGTTTTTTTCCTACTTTTGCACAAATCTTTTTCTGTGATTCAGTTAAAATATATTTATGAGCAGTTCCACCTGTTTGGATATTTGCTCTATGTTCTCCATCAGCAGGTTTTCTATGATAAGCACCAATAGCTTTACCATCAAGCATAATAACTCTCACATCACCATTTTCAGCTCCATGAATATACTCTTGTAAAATAACATAGTTTTCACCTGAATCATCAATATAAAAATCAAGTAAAGAGTTAATATTTGATGTTGCATTTTTTTCTAATACAATCACACCTCTTCCTCCTGAACCATCAAGAGGTTTTAAAATCATCTTTTCTTCTTCTGATTCTTCAATAATTTTCTTTATATATTTTTTACTCCCTGAAACATGAGTTTTAGGAAGATATGTATTTGATGGATCATGAAATGTTGTTGTATAAAGTTTATTGTTTGCTTTTCTAATACCATCTATATCATTTATTATTAATGTTTCATTTTTTACTGAATCTAAAAAATTAAAAACCAAAGGTGAAATTGGAGGATCTTTCCTAATCATAATACAGTCAAAAGCATGAAGAGCTGTTAGTTTTATATCATAAGTAACTTTTTTATAAAAAGCAGTTGCTGATTCTGGAAGTTTTCCCTCAATTTTTAGATTCTTAGCAAAACCATGAACAATATTATTTCTTACAGTTAAATCATAAGTATATAAAACAGAAACCTTATGACCTCTTTGCATACACTCTTTTATAACTGCAAGAGTTGAACTTTTTAAAGGCTCTATATTAGCCCAATTTTCAATAATAAATGCAATATGCACTTGAGTATCCTTATTTTAAATTAAAAAGATATTATACAATAAATAAAAAAAATTTAGACAGGTTTTTTTGTATAAATGAGTTATAAAACCCATTTATACTTTTATTTAGTAGCTTAAAGTAGAGTAATTTGAATCAAGTAATGAAGCTGCAACCTTTGGTGGTTTTGCAACTGTAATTCCATCTAATAATACATCTTCTTTTAAATTTGCATTTGGTAAATATAAAGGGCAAACTTGAATTTGTGCTCCTTTTTTCATAATAGCTTTTAACATCATTTTTGGTGACTTATCCATAGGCTTTAAAACAACACTTTTTTTACCCTTTACAGCTAAATCTCCAGCACTTGAACAAAGAGTCATTTTTACTTCTTTGCCTTGTTTTAATGTCATCATAGATAAAACCATAGCCATTTGCTGTGTTTGTGCATCTTTTGATGTTAAAATAACGTTTAATCCTTTAGTATCATTTGCAAATAAATTTGCACCTATTAAAAATATTCCTGCTAAAAAAGCAACTAATAATTTCTTCATATATACTCCTTAAAAATTTGTGATTTAATTATATAGTTTAAAGCTTATATTATAATTAAAATTAATTTTATTAATATAAGTAAATTTTATAATAATTAAATTTAAAAGACCCCATATATTTTAAAATAAACAAATAAAAATACTTTTTTGACTATAATACAAAAAAATTAGCAACTAAGAGTATAAATGGAACTAACACAACAACAACTAGAAGAGTTTAATGAAAATGGTTTTTTAATCATTGAAAACTTTGTAGATGAAAAACTTTGTGATGAGATTTTAGAAAAAGCAAAAGAACACTTGAACAAAAAGCAAGCACCTATTGAAACAGAACAAGAGTATATGCAACTAAGTGATGAAAATATTACGGTTAGAAGACTAAGACAAGTTTATGATAGAGAAGATATTTTTAAAGAATGGATGACAAATAAAGATATAAGACCTATTTTAAAACAAGTACTAAATGATACTCCTGTTTTAACACTAGCTCATCATAACTCAATCATGACAAAACTTCCACACGAAAGTACAAGAACTTACTGGCATCAAGATAGAAGATACTGGCACTTTGAAAATGACAATCTAGTGTCTGTATGGTTAAGTCTAGGTGATGAGTTTATAGAAAATGGTTTATTAGAGTTTATTCCCAGAAGTCATAAAATCAACTTCTGTAAAGAGTGTTTTGATGAAGACTCAAACTTCTTAGATGACCATGAAGAAAACAAAAAAATCATTGCTAAAAAAACCCACAAAAATCTAAAAAAAGGAGATGTAGTACTTTTTCACTGTAAAACACTTCACCATGCAAGTAAAAATAAAACAGATGAAGCAAAAATCTCTTTTGTTTATACAGTAAGAGCTCAAAGTAACAAACCTTTAAAAGATACAAGAAGTGATTTTAAGGAAGTTATACTTGACTAGTAAAATCACAACATTAATTGCCCAAAAAACAAACCTTAGTTCAAAATCAATCACAAATATAATCAACCTTCTTGAAGAAGGTTGTACTATTCCATTTATTGCAAGATATAGAAAAGATTTTACAGGTGGAGCTACAGATGAAGAGCTTAGAGTTTTTGAAGAAGTTTTTCAATACTCACAAAAGCTTTTATCAAGAAAAGAAGAGATAATAAACCTTTTAAAAGAGAAAAACTTTTTAAATGAAAAGGTTCAAAAACAACTAGAAGAAGCTACAACACTTCAAGCTTTAGAAGATATATACACTCCATTTAAAGATAAAAAATCATCAAGAACAAGCACTGCAATAGAAAATGGATTAGAACCCTTAGCAAATATAATCCAGTGTTTAAAATATACAAATGATGAGATAAATCAAAAAGCAAAACAGTTTTTAAATAAAAATATAAAATCAACTGATGATGCAATACAAGGTGCAAAAGATATAATAGCTCAAAGATATGCAGATGATTTTAAATCAAAAGAGATTATTAGAAATATCATTTCAAACTGGGGAAGCTTAGAAGTAAAAGAAGCAAAAGAGTTTGATAAAAATGGTGTTTATTCAAGTTTTGCAGGTCAAAATGAAAAAATAAAATATATTAAAGCCCATAGAACTCTTGCTATTTTAAGAGCTGTAAATGAAAAGCAACTTAGTATAAAAGTTGATATTGATGAAAAACATATATTAGAAAATATCAAAAAATACAAAATTCCATCATGGGCAAACAGTTCAAAAGATATAGTTTTTGAAGCCTACAAAGATGGTCTTAAAAGACTTCTTCTTCCAAGTCTAAAAAGAGAAGCAATAGCAAATCTAAAAGAAAAAGCAAACAAAGAAGCAATAGAGCTTTTTGGAAAAAATCTAAAAGAGTTACTTCAAACAGCACCACTTATAAATCAAGTAATTTTAGGAATGGATCCTGGATATAAAACGGGATGTAAACTAGCAGTCATAGATGAAAATGGACAATATTTAGACTCAAATGTAATCTATCCTACAAAACCAAAAGAGGATATAACAAACTCTTCAAAAGTAGTATGTGAACTAATAAAAAAACATAATATCACAGCAATAGCCATAGGAAATGGAACAGCTTCAAGAGAAACAGCCTCTTTTATAGCAAATCTAATAAAAGAAAAAAACTTAGATATAAACTATGCCATAGTTAGTGAAATAGGTGCTAGTGTATACTCAGCTTCAAAAATAGCAATACAAGAGTATCCAAACCTAGATGTGACAATAAGAGGTGCTATTTCTATTGCCCAAAGATTAAGAGACCCAATGGCTGCACTTGTAAAAATTGACCCAAAATCACTGGGTATTGGTCAGTACCAACATGACGTAAATCAAAAAGAGTTAAGCCAAAAACTTGAAAATACAACAATTGACCTTGTAAATAAAGTAGGAGTTGATTTAAACTCAGCTTCATATAAACTATTATCTTTTATCTCAGGGATTAGTGAAAAACTTGCAATAAACATAGTAGAACATAGAGATAAAATCAAAAAATACACAAGTAAGAAAGAGCTTTTAAAAGTAAAAGGTATAGGTGAAAAAGCATACATCCAAGCAGTAGGATTTCTAAGAATAAAAGATGGAAAATCAATCTTAGATAATACAGCAATTCACCCAGAGGATTATGAGCTAACTAAAAAACTACAAACATCTTATGATATTAATAGTATTATTGATTCACAAATAGAGCAAATATCAAAAGAGCTAAACACAACACCACTAAAACTAAAAGACATAATCCAAGAACTTAAAAAACCAGGTTTTGACATAAGAGAAAACTTCAACCAAGTACAGTTTGCAAGTGATGTAACATCAATAGAAGAGTTAAAAGAAGGCTTTATCCTAAGTGGAATAGTAAGAAACATCACAGACTTTGGAGCTTTTGTAGATATAGGACTAAAAAACGATGCCCTACTTCATATCTCACAAATAAGTAATAAAAGAATAAATCACCCAAGCGAAGTTCTAAGTATCAATCAAAACTTAGAGAAAATAAAAGTTATAAGTGTTGATTTGGAGAAACAAAGAGTTGGATTGAGTTTGAAATAAAAGTGAGTATTAAAACTCACTTCTATTTTTTGTTTACTTTATAGTCTCATAGAATAGCAAAGACCTGATATTTTCCAATCATTATCTTGATATTTAACTTCAAAATTTACAGCATCACTAGGAGCTACTTTAAAAGGTGCTAACCAAACTGTAAGAGAATCTTTTGCATTTGTTTGCCATAAAGAAACTTGTGTTTTTGTCATAAAAATACCAATCATTGAAATTTTTTCAGTGTTATTATTTTTAGCTTTAGTAGTACAAGTCCAATCACCTAATGTTTTACTTCCACTATACATATCATTTCCAATAGCTAAAGGTTGAATATAATCTTTTGAATCTTTTGGAATAACTATATGCGTACTTTCTTTAGAACAAATTATTTTACTTAATTTATTAATTAGTTTTTTAGGTTCATTTATTTCTTTTTTTAAAAGCTCTGATTCTAATTCATTGATTTGTTCATTTGACATTTCACAATGATTTGTTTTTAAAAAAATACCTTTTTTTGTACTCTCAAGTGAGGATTTATGAGTTTTTGTTATCATAGATAAAATGTCTTTTTTTATTTCATCTACAGGGTTAGCAATAACTGCTGAAATACTAAATGATAAAATTACCATTACAGATAAAAATTTTTTCAAGATTTTCCTTTAATATAAATTCCTTAGAATTTTAGCAAGGGATACTTAAAAGAATTTTTAATTTATTAGTAATTTAAAGATATTGATTACAATTATTGAAATTTACAATTAAAAAATTATTTTTTAAAACTAGAGAAAAAATTCTCTAGTTCTTAAATGCAATTGCATCTACTTCAACTAAAACATTTTTAGGTAAAGTTTTTACTGCTACAGTAGCTCTTGCTGGTGCATCTTCTGCTTTAAAATATTGTGCATATACTTCATTAAAAGCTACAAAATTATCCATATCTGATAAATAACAAGTTGTTTTTAAAACATTATCATAAGAAGAATTTGCTTCTTCTAATACAGCTTTTAAATTTTCCATTACTTGAATAGATTGTTCTTTTATTCCACCTTCAACTAATTCCATAGTTTCAGGAACTAATGCAATTTGTCCTGATGTAAAAACTAAATCACCAAAAGATGTTCCTTGATTGTATGGTCCTATTGCATCTGGTGCTTTATTTGTAGATATGATTTTCTTCATTATTATAATCCTTTATATTTTTAAAATATGATTATACTTTTATTTCTCTAAAGGAAAGAATAATTCAAAATCTCTTTTTATATGACAAAGTGTTTCTTGATTTGCTAACCTAAAACCTTTATACTCTAAGGCAGCTATTACTACTGCTTTTGAATAAGCTAAAACTGTTTCATCTTCAAGATATTCATTAATTTTTACCCATTTTGCATCTAATATTTCTTGAGTATCTTGTATATTTATTTCAAAAGATAGTGGTTTTGCTAGACAAAGTACATACAAATTTGACTTATGAAACTGATGTGGATAGAAGTGACCCAGTGAGATTATAGACTCAAACTCTACATCTATTCCCGTTTCTTCTAAAACCTCTCTTACACAAGCAGTTGAAATCATCTCACCATTATCTATATGACCACCTGGAAGTTTAAAGCCTATAGTTGATATTTTTTCTTTTATTACTAAGAGTTCATTATTATCATTTATTACAACTGCTCCTACTCCTAAAGTATGATTAGCAGATGTTGGAACAATAGCATTTTCTTTTAGTCTTTTTACAACTAAAATATAATCCTCATCACAAGAGTGAAAGAAAAAACCTCTTTTAGTTGCAATAGGTATAAAATCTGATTTTTTTATATCTATATATATCCAAATTAAATTTCTTCTATTTATTGTTTCTTCTATTAAAAAGTCAAGATTTAATTCAAACTCTTCTTTAGATTTCGGCAAATCCTTTGAGTCTATTGTAATCCCATTGTATGGATCAAGAACAGTAGAAAAACAAGCTATTTTTTCAACACTAGAATTATTCATATTATCACCTCTTCAATGATAATATGATAACTAAAATGAAATTAAATCTATTAAAGAGTATGCTATTACAAGCATTAAAATACCAATAAGAATATCAAGTATTTTCCAAGTTATTGGTTTTTTAAAAAGTGGTATTAAAGCCCTTGCTCCAAAACCTAAAAGTGTAAACCAAAAAGCAGAAGCACTCACAGCACCAAGTAAAAAGTAAAGCTTCATACTATCTTCTACATTTGCACCTATTCCACCTATCAAAAGTACTGTATCAAGATAAGTATGAGGGTTTAAAAAAGTGAAAACTAAAAGCATAGTAATTACTTTTTTTAAAGGATTAGTTTTTACTTCATCATCTATTTTCATACTTTCATTTTTTAAAGCAGCTTTAAAAGATAAAAGAGCATAAACACTTAAAAAAACTATTCCAATTATAGCAATGCAGTTGATTAAAAGTTGATTTCCTTTTATAAAAAACCCAAGTCCTAAAACTCCAGCTGATATAAGTAAAAAATCAGCTACAACACAGATTAATACAGCAACCCAAACATATTGTCTTAAAAGTCCAAGCTTCAAAACATAAGCATTTTGAGCTCCAATTGCTACTATTAAAGAAATAGTTACAATAAAACCTTTAAGATATATATCAAGCACCCCAGTAACCTTTTGCAAGATTTACTATACCACTTATTATAAACTGTACAGCAATAGCACCCACTATTAATCCCATAAGTTTTGTAATAATATTTTGTCCTGTAAGACCTAAATATTTTTTAATATATATTGAGTTTTTTAAAATTATATAAAACAATGCTGCATTTACTAAGAAAGCTAAAGTAATTGATACTAAATCTACAAAAGTATTAGCTTGATGTTTAAAAATAATAATAGTAGTAAAAAGACCTGTACCAAATGCAATTGGTATTCCAATAGGAATAATTGCTAATTCCTCATCATCTTTTTGCTCTTCTGTATTACCATTACTTTTAGGTTTTGATGGCCCATTTACCATAGAAATAGCCATAAGAATAAGAACTAATCCACCCATAACTTTTAATGAATTTTCATCAATTCCAAAAAGTTTTAAGATAGCTTCACCAGTTATTATCACTACAAAAAATGCAATTACGATTGTAAGTGTTGATTTATAAGCTACTTTAGAAACTTGTGTTTTAGTGATATTTGTACTCAATAAAGATAGTGCAATAGCACTTATCCCTATTGGATCCATAATCGCAAAAAACGTTATAGATTGTTGTAAGAAAGTTGAGACAAGTTCCAATTAACTCATCCCACCTTTTGCTTTCATTTTTTTCTCTAGTCTATGTCCTATATAACTCAGTGTTGATGTTATACATAAATAAAGAACTGCAACAACTATCCATGTTTCAAAGGGAGAAAAAGTATTAGCAACAATCTCTTTTCCTACTTTTGTTAAATCTGTAATAGAAATAACAGAAACTAAAGATGAGTCTTTAATAAGTGCTATCATCTCACCAACAAGTGTTGGTAATGCTCTTTTGAAAGCTTGAGGTAAAATAATATATCTCATAGCTTGATATTTCGAAATACCTAGTGAATTTGCAGCTTCTAACTGTCCTTTATCAATAGACTGTATTGCACCTCTTAAAATCTCAGCCATATAAGCACCAAAGAAGATACCCAGAGATAATACACCTGCAATAAATCTATCAAGTTCAAAAATATTCGCAACTATAAAATAGAATAAAAATATTTGAACAAGAAGAGGTGTTCCTCTAACTATAGTGATATATACGGATGCAATATCCCTTAAAAATACTAATGATGATAGTTTCATCATCGCAACAACTATACCTATTACAAACGTAAGTATTGCAGCAAAAAATGATATTTTTAGAGTTACCCAAAGTCCATTTAAAATAGGTCCTGCTTTTGTTTCAGTTTTTGAAGCAATATAATCATATTGATATACATCACTTCCCACTTCATAATCAAATAAAAAACTACTATCTAAATTTTTAAGTTCTACTTTATCATTACCTTTGATATAGTACTTTCCATTTTCTAATACTAGTTTTCCATCTATTGGTGCTTCAACACTTATTGTTTGTTCATAAACAAAATACTTTGGAACAGAGTTCCACTTCCATACATAATTCATATTAGCCGCAGCTAAATAGAAAAAATACCCAATTGCTAGATAAAATGCTAGGGCAATAAAATGCCCTAGATTTTTATTTTGTGTCCACGATTCTTTTCTTGCCATTTATTATTGAACTCTTTTTAACCAGTCAGTGTCTTTTAGCCACTTTTGGTTTAATTTATTATAGAAATCTACTACTTTATCTTCTTTTACTTGTCTTAAGAAATTGTTTAACCAGTTTAAGAAATCTGGATCACCTTTTCTAATAGCCCATCCTAATGGTTCATAAGTTAAAGGCGTATCAAGGTGTACTAATTTCCCTTTACCTTTATCACTCATAAATAAAATATTATAAGGCTGGTCATAAACAATTGCATCAGCTTTACCATTTAAAACTTCACTAGCAGCGTCTGCTTCTGTTTCAAATGTAATAATCTTTGCATTTTTAAAGAATTTTCTAGTCGCAACTTCACCTGTTACTCCAAGTTTTGTAACTACTGTATATTCTGGTTTATCTAAATCTTTTGCAGATTTTATTTTTCCTTGTAACTCTTTTTTCATCATAACAGTTTGACCTACAACCACATAAGGGTTAGCAAAGTTAACTTTTAAGTTTCTTTGTTGAGTAATAGTCATACCTGACATAATAATATCACATTTTCCAGTTACAAGAGCTGCAATAATCCCATCCCATGCAGTAGCTTTAAGACTTAGTTTAACACCCATCTCTTTAGCCATTCTCTTAGCCATATCCACATCATAACCTATGATTCTTCCTCTTTTGTCTTTCATCTCAAAAGGCATATATCCAGGCTCTAAACAAACTTGTAATTCCCCTCTTTGTAAAATCTGATTCAAGGTAGATTTTTTCCATAGGTTAATATCATCTGCAAGTGAATTAACACTAGCAAAGACACTTATTACAAAGAATGCAACAAACAGTTTTTTTATACTTTTCATCTTATCTCTCTCCTTAATTTAAGATTGACTTATTGCACTCTTTTAAGCCATTTTGTATCTACAAACCATTTTTGATATAGTCTGTCATGTAGATTGATTACCTTATCTTCTTTTATTTGTCTTAAAAAATTATTTAACCAATTTAAAAAATCAGGATCACCTTTTCTAATAGCAAAAGCTAAAGGTTCAAAAGTTAAAGGTTTATCCAGATGAATTAAAGAGTCTTTACCTTTTCCATCCATAAATACAGTATTATATGGTTGGTCATTTACAAAAGCTGCTGCTCTTCCACTTAATACTTCTGATACAGCTTCACTTTCTGTTTCAAAAGTAACAACTTTTGCATTTTTAAAAAACTTTCTAGCTGCAATTTCTCCTGTTTGACCTAAAACAGCTGTGATTGTATATTTTGAATTATCTAAATCTTTAGATGTTTTTATTTCATTTTTATAGTTTTTATTTAATAAAACTGTTTGTCCAACTACAATATATGGATCAGAGAAGTTTATTTTTAAATTTCTTTGCTGAGTAATAGTCATACCTGAAATAATAATGTCATATTTATTTGTAAGTAAACCTGCAATAATCCCATCAAATGCTGTCTCTTCTATTTTAAGTTTTACTCCCATTGCTTTTGCCATTGCTTTTGCAATATCAACATCATAACCTATAATTCTTCCTCTTTTATCTTTCATCTCAAAAGGCATATATCCAGGTTCTAAAGCTACAGTTAATTCACCTTTTTGAATTATCTTGTTTAATGTTGATTTTTTCCAAAGGTTAATATCATCCGCAAATACGCTTGTTGATACAACTAATAAAAATAAAGCTACAATCTTTTTTATCATTCTATTTTTTCCTATAATTTGGTATTTTTTAATTTGAATTAGTGAACTAAAATTTCATTTAAGAATTTTTTGGCTCTTGGAGATTCTGGATTATTAAAAAACTCACTTGGAGTATTTTCTTCAACAATAATTCCTTCATCCATAAACACAATTCTATCGCCAACTTCTTTTGCAAATCCCATTTCATGAGTAACACAAACAAGTGTAAAGTTTTCTTTTGCTAAATCTTTCATAACAGATAAAACATCACCAATTGTTTCAGGGTCTAAAGCTGATGTTGGTTCATCAAATAGTATTACTTTTGGTTTCATTGCTAAACTTCTAGCAATTGCTACTCTTTGTTTTTGACCACCTGATAAATCAGCAGGATAAGAGTTTGCTTTATGATCAAGTTTTACTTTTTCAAGTAAACCCATAGCTATTTTTGAAGCTTCGGCATTTGACATATTTTTAACCAAAGTAGGTGCAATAGTAATATTTTCTAAAATAGTTAAATGTGGAAATAAATTGAAGTGTTGAAATACCATTCCTACTTCACTTCTAATCTCTTTTAGATTTTTTTTACTAGCATGAATATCGATTTCATCAACAATAATTTCACCTGAATCTATTTCTTCAAGGCCATTTATACATCTAATTAATGTTGATTTTCCAGATCCAGAGGGACCACAAACTACAACTATTTCACCTTGCTTTACACTAAAGTTTATATTTTTTAAAACATGGAAATCGTCATAGTATTTATCGATATTTGTCATTGAAATTATATTATCACTCATATACTCTCTCTTTTTTAATTGAAGCTTAAATATTACTGAAAATAGTTTTAAAGTTACATTAACTGTTTATTATATGTATATTTTATACCATTTATATAAATAAATTGTATATAAAATGATATAATTCCGTTTTTATTTTTTAGGAGAGTTTATGACTAAATCAAAACTTTATGAATATAGAGCAGATTTATTACTTTTAACAGTTGCTATAGTTTGGGGAATAAGTTTTCTTATGGTTCAAGAAGCTATAAATACTACACCTGTTTATGCATTTTTATTTTATAGATTTGCCCTTGCAGCTTTTTTAATGTTTATAATTGCTTATAAATTTTTAAAACAAACAAATATGCAAACAATTATTTTTGGTATTACATTGGGTATAATTCTTTTTTCAGCTTTTGCTACTCAAACTTTTGGACTTATATTTACAAAAACATCAATTGTAGCTTTTATCACAGGACTTAACGTAGTTTGTGTTCCTTTTTTAGCTTATTTTATATTCAAAGACCATGTAAGGAAAAATGTATTTATAGCTTCTTTAATAGCTGTAGTAGGACTATATTTTCTCTCTATGAGTGGAACTTTAAGTTTAGGAAATGGAGAATTTTTAGCTTTAATTTGCGCTGTATTATTTGCATTACATATTATCTTTACAGGAAAATTTTCTGTGAAAGTAAATGTATTTATTTTAGTATTGGTACAATTTACAACAGTTGCAATTCTTTCACTTTTATTTTCACTTTATTTAGATGATAAAACATTTGATTTACCTTATGATTATAATTTTTTTAAAGCAGTAATAGTAACAGCTGTATTTGCTACTGTTTATGCTTTTTTAATTCAAACATATATGCAACAATTCACAACTGCTACTAAAACAGCTGTTATTTTTACTATGGAACCTGTAAGTGCTGCTATTTATGGTTATTTTGTAGGAGGAGAGATACTAAGTCAAATTCAAATTTTTGGTGCAGTGTTAATTATCGTAGCAACTTTAGTTGCAGAGTTACGATTTGAAAAAATAAACAAATAATATTTATGCTCTTTTAATGCGATACTACTTTGCTACTATTCTTAAATAAAAAAATTAAGGAGTAGCAAGTGAGTAAATTTTTATATATTACTGACCAAGAAGAGTATCATGAACATAGTTTCATAGGCCCTTTATTTGAAAAATATTTAAATAAACATTTTGAGATTGATATTGTTTACTTTTCAAAATTTTCTCAAGAATTTGAAGTAAAAAATGACAATAAATTGATTCTTCCTGATAAATATAAAAAAAATCCTATAGAAGAGTTAGAAAAAAATGGTTATAAATTAGAACAATATGAAGTAGTAGCTGTAAGAAATGATACAGATATACTAAAAGATGCTCTAAAGTATAGAAAAACTGGCAATTTTAAATTGGCATTTAGACTATCCTTCCCAAAAAGAATTGCTAAAATTCAAACTGATGAAGCAAATAAAAAAGTAAGCTTCCTAGATGTTATAAATAATAAAATCAAAACATTTACAGAAACAGCTTTAATAAACGAATGTGACATCTTCCTACCAACATCAATTCAAATGAAAAATGACTATTTCAAAGATGTAAAAACAAGAACCTTTGTAATTCCATCAGCAATTGATCCTGATGTTTTAAGAGAGAATATCCAACATGAAGGTATTGAGAAAAGATTTTTCTACGCTGGAACTCTTGATAAATTAAGAGAATTTGAAACTATACTAGATGCCTTTAGTGAGTTAAATGATGGGACATATAAACTTATGATTTCTACAAAAGACCCAGAATATGCAAAAGATTTAGTTTCAAAGTATAAAAATATTGAAGATCATATTGAAATATACAATGCTAAAACAAAAGGTGAACTTTTAGAGTTAATCGCAAAAGCTGATATAGGAATAGGACTACTTCCTGATATTTCACTATTTAATTCATCAACACCTATGAAAGTACTTGATTACTATTCATCAGCAGTACCTTGTATCATGTCAAAAAATGAAAATAACAGCTCTATTTTTGAAGATGATAAAAGTGCTTGGTTTAGTAACTTTACTAAAAAAGATATAAAAGAAAAACTTGATTATATTTTAGGTTTAAATAAAGATGAAGTAGCACAAGTTGGAGTAAATGGTCAAAAAAGATTACTTGATGTAAGAAACTACGAAAGAATCGCAGCTGATTTTGCTCATCAATTAAATATTTTATAAGAAGAAAGAGATTAACTCTTACTTCTTATCTTCTTAATCTTAAAAATTAAATCTTATACCAAATGATACAGAATTTAATAAATCATGTCTTAAATCTGCACTATTTGAAGAACTAGTAGAAAGTTCTGCTTTATGTCCCATATATGCTATTGTATAATTTAAAACTAAATCTGTACTAGTTGACATAGGATATAATATACCTGCATTTGCTCCTACTATATAAGCGCTTGATTTTGTATCATTATTAGCTGTATTTATTGGTGTTTTATTCCAATCAAGTTGTGAATATCCTAGTATCGCTCCAACATAAGGTGTGAAGTTTTTGTTTTCAAACTTATATTTTGACTGTAAATAAATGTTATTTAAATCTACATCATCACTTGAAATAAGTTGATAATTTACTGATAAATCTATATTTTTACTATACTCATATCCAAATTCTAAATTTATACTTTCAGAACTACTATCTTGTTCTTCTGCTAAAGTTACTGTTCCTGCTGTATCTTTTTTATCACTATTTATATGAGTAAATCCATATTGGATTGAGGTGAACATATTTGCATTTAGGCTTGTAACTAAAAGTGTCGAAGCTACTGTACTTATTAAAATTTTTTTCATAAAATCATCCTATTTTCTTACGATATGAGCTTTACCACTATTAGCAACTAAACAAACTTTTTTTTCACCATTTATATTATGATAAGTAGTTACTTGTGTTCCTGGTTCATCATTTACTATTTTATCTCCACTATAAAGAGTAATATAAGTATCAAAGTCATTTGAGCTTGGACTTGCTACACAAGTTACATTTATATCTACTATTGCGTTTTTAAAGGATGAAGAGCTTCCTCCACCTCCTCCACAAGCAGTAAACCCCAAGGCTACTGCTATTAGTAAAACTATTGAATATATCTTTTTCATTTTTTATTCCTTACTCAATCTCTAAACTACCATCTAATGGTGTTGTTGTTTTTATATATAAACTTCCATCAATCTCACTTATTTCTACTTCACTTCCTACTTCAAATGGAGTATTTGGTGATACTGTATTATCTACATTATTTTGTTCACCTGATGATAAATCTACTCTAACAAACTTAGTCATTGTTTGTCCTTCTTTATTTGTTGTGACAACTGCTTTGTATATAAATCCATCTTTTTTAACTTCTGATGTTGTTTCTACATTTCCATCTTTATCAGATTTTACACTTGAACCTTCTACTGATGATGTTGCTGTTGATGTTTTACTTACTGTATTGTTTACTACTTCATGAGTAACTGAACCATCATTATTTAACTTTAATCTAATAGTATCATCACTATTTGAAGATACAATATCTCCATCATCTTCTACATTTGTAGTTGAACCTACATTTTTATTTTCAAGAGAGGCTAAACCTGTACTTGTTTGAAGTGTTGATTTAGTTGTACCATCTGTATTTAGATATACATTTACAATTTTTTGTGCAACTTCAACAATACTTTTAATACTTCCTTGGGATACTATACTTTCAACTGTATTTAAAATACTAGAAGCAAAGTTTGACTTAGTTTGAGTATCTACTCCACTTGAAGTTGTAGTTACTTGTGTTCCATCAGTTGTTTCCCCTGCATTTTTAAACTCATTTGAAGTTTCAGTCTCTATTTTATTTTGCATTACTTGGAAGTTAAACTCTTTTGTAATTGTTTCATTTCCTTTTGTAATAGTTGCTGTTAATACAACTGTTTTATTAGCATTTGCATCTCTTAAAACATCCCCTTCATTTGTAAGGTATGATTCATTTGAAGAAGACCATGAAATAGTTGAACCATTTGCTCCACTACTTGGAAGAGGCTTAAATAAGTTATAAATAATAGAGTTTTTATCTGTATTATCTCCTAATATTGAACTAAGAGTTAATAACTCTTTATCTTTATTAACTGAATTAGCATCACTTGTTTCTTCTTTTAAAACCGTAAGGGCAAATGTTTTAGTTTCACTTCCTATTGTTGCTGTTAGTGTAACTACTTTATCTTCTGTTGTACTTCTTGTTACATACCCAGAGTATGGAGATATAACACTATCATCATTACTTGTCCATACTATATCTTTACCTAAGATAGATGTTGGAAGATTCAGTTTTGAAATTATAGTCGATTTTGAACTATTTTCTTCTTTTATAGTTTCAAATGTAAGTTTATCTAAAGCTACTGTATTTGAAACACTACTTGAAATAACCGTTAATAAAAACTCTTTTTTACTACTAAATTCATCTTTTGAGATATTTGCTGTAAGCATAATAGTTTTATCATCACTTCCTTTTGTAACTGCACCACTTGCATCTATAACAGTACTATCTGTACTTTCCCAAGAAATAATTGCAGAACAAATAGAATTCATATTTGTAATTAGATTTAGATTAGAATCTATAGCATTTTGGAAACTATTATTTAATTTTATAGTATCAAATGTAAGTGCAGTTTTTACATTTTCTACACAAAGTGCTGTATTTTCTTGTTCTACTGTTATTTTAAATGATTCTTTATATTCTAAACCTTGAGCATCTTTTGCAAGAACTGTAATATCTGCTTTTCCTGCATTAGCAGCTGAAATAGTATATGTAAGTTCACCTTTAGTTGAAGATAGTTTCGATACAGAAATATTATCTAATGGCAATAAGTTTAGATTTGAACTTGTAGCAGTTAAACTAGTAACTTCCACATCATCCCAAATGTCAAAAGTAATCGTCTCATCTATTATAGTTGGTTTACTTTTATGTGAAATATCTCCAATACTTGAAATAATTGGTGCATCATTTACACCTGTAAGTGAATAAGTAAATGTTTTACTTGTACTTTTTCCACCAACTTTTGATGTTAAAGTAATAGTTACAGTTCCTGTTGCATTTTTTTGAGGTACTACTATTAGTTTTCCATCTCTTATATATGCCTTTGCTATATTTTCATCTGATGAAGTTACAGCGTATGTTGCAGTACTTGCATCTGAATCTATATCAGAAGTAGCTAAAGAAATAACTAATCCTTCACCATCTTCTACTTGTGTTTGATTATCTAAAGTTGTTGTTATTTCAGGTGCATCATCAACTGCTGTTACATTTACAGTCATTGTATATGCACTTGTAGAGTCTAAGTTTCCATCATTTACTTTAAATGTAAATGAAGAGTAAAAGCTTCCATTTTCATTTGCTAATGGTGTGTATGTTAGCTTTGAAATATCAGCTTTTAAAATACTTTGATTTACTACTACATCACTTGAGTTTAACTGTAAACTTCCTTTACTTGGTAAAGTCACTATCTTTATAGAGTTTAAAGTATTTGTATTATCCACATCACTAAATGCAAAGTCTGTTGAAGCAAATGTTTTTGTTGTATCTTCATTTATTGTAAAGCTATTATTTGATGAAGTTGGTGCTTGGTTATCTGTAGTTGTAAATGCCCATGTTGTTTTATTTGAAATTCCTTCAAATAAGTTACCATTTACATCTTTAAAGGTTGTATTTGAGATAGTTACATAATATCCTGTAACTAAATCAAGTTGTGTTGCTTTAGCTATTGTTACTGTTGTATTTGTTAATCCATTTGTTGAATTAGGATTTTCTATACTAATTTTACTATCATTAATATCTATAGTTTCAACTAAGCCATCATCTGAAGTTTTATATATATTTATTGAACCTGTTGTTCCTTTTACTACTTCTTCACTAAACTCTATTTTTAAGTCAGAATTTAATGCTGCGTCTGTACTATCTTTTACAGGTGTTAGTTTTACTACACTTGGGAAAATAGTGATAACTTTTTGAGCTGCTGCACTATTTGTATTTCCTGCACTATCTGTTAATACATCTTGGTTTACATCAACTGTTGCTTGTGTAGTTGTTGTATTATCTATAGTAAATTTTGCTGTATATGCTTTTGCATTTGATGTACTTTGAGTAAACTCACTTAAACTACCACCAACTACACTTATATCATCAACTGTAAAATCACTACTCTCTTCTGATAGTGTAAATGTTAAGTCTATTACTTCCCCATTTATCGCTGTATTTTTTGAACTTGAAACAGAAAGTGTTGGAATAATAGTATCAACTGTAACTGTTTTTTGTAATGCAGCTGTATTATTATTTCCTGCACTATCAGTAAATTTAGAAGCATTTACTGTAATTGCTCCTGAACTTGTAGTATTTAAATTTGGAGTATATTTTGCAGTATAAACTTTTGAACTTGTATTTGTAAAATTAGATAAAGTACCCCCACTTACACTAATATCAGCTTCAACAAAATTTGAACTAGCTTCACTTAAAGTAAATGTCACAGTTGCTGTTTCATTTGCTTTTAATGCTGTTTTATCAATAGCAATTTGAACTGTTGGAGCTGTCATATCTCCTGTAATTGTAGTAGTTGTTGAATTTGTACTTTCATTACCAGCTGTATCTGTTTCTTTGATATTAAACTGATATGTAGTGCCATCTGCAATTGTTGCTGTGTAAGTCCAAGTTGTACCTGTAACAGTAGCATTACCAAGTAAAGAACTTCCATTGTAAACTTTTACAGTAGATCCTGCTTCATTTGTTCCACTTAAAACAAGAGATGAGTCATCTGTAGTACTACCAGAAAGTAAGCTTCCTATTATACTTCCTATATTATCAGCCAATGAACTTAGGTTTGCTGTAGGAGAAACATCATCATCAACTACAACTGTAAACATTTTTTCAAAAGTAGTATCCCCATCATTTGTTTGAATACATATATTATGATTTCCTTCACTCAATAGTGTAGGATTTTTAGCTTTTAGAGAATTTGAACTTATCTCAAAACTAGAATTTGCTGTATCAGAAGAACAAGAACCATTAGCTGATGTTCCTTTAGAAACTAAAGCATAAGTAAAACTATTATCATCAATATCAACTGAACTCAATGTCCCTACTACAGCATTTGCTTCTGAACTATGTGCTACACTAGAACCTGATAAAGATATATTAGTTGGTGCATCATTTACAGGGTTAACTGTTATTGTAAAATTATGTTCTATTTCATTTGTTCCATCAGTTAAAACAAAACTTATATTATGAGATCCTACATCACTATTTGTTGGTGTCCCAACTAATGTTATTTTTGGTTTGATTTTTCTAATTTTATGGTTCTTTTGATCTGCTATATATATATTGTTTTTACTATCTATTGCTATATCTGTAGGTCCATTAAATTGTGCTAATTTACCAAAAGCATCAGTCAAACCAGCAGAACCATTTCCTGCTATAGTTGTCACAACACCTGCTGGAGTAATTTTTCGTATACTATGATTATTATAATCTCCAACATAAATATTATTGTCACTATCAACTACTAACTTGTCAGGATATCTAAATGTTGCCAAAGAACCTGTACCATCAGCAAAACCTGCTGAACCACTTCCAGCAAGTGTTATCACATTTCCTGATGGGGTAATTTTTCGTATTTTATGATTACTTGAATCAGCTACATATAAATTGTCATTTGAATCAATATCAATTCCATAAGGTGTGTTAAAAGTTGATGCTATTCCAATATCATCAGAAGAACCAATTACTCCTAGTCCAGCAAAAGTAGATGATCTTCCATCTGGAGTGATTTTTCTTATTTTATGATTCTTAGTATCCGCAACAAATAAATTGTCATTACTATCTATAGCTATAGATGAAGGATTATTAAAAGCAATTGTTGTACCAGTACCATCTGAATCTCCAATAACTCCTTTTCCAACAAAAGTAGTTACATCTCCACTTGGAGTGATTTTTCTTATAATATGTCCTCCTTGATCAGCAATAAAGATGTTATTTTTACTATCAACAGCTATTCCTTGAGGTCGATTAAAAGTAGCATTTAATAAAGAACCATCTAAACTACCTGATTGACCTGTTCCTCCATAAGTTGTTACAACTCCAAAAGATGTTATCTTTCTTATTTTATGAGAATCAAAACCTGTTGAATATAAAGTATCGTTACTATCTATTATTAGGGCTTGTGGTCCGTTAAAAGAAGCTTTTGTTCCTGTACCATCTTTTGTACCTGCTAACCCATTTCCTGCAAAAGTAGAAACATTTCCTCCAGGAGAATAAGATAAACTTAGCCAACTTGGTAAACTAGTACCATCTTTTAATTTCCAAGTTAATTCATCCCCATCTATATCATTTCCAGATAAAGTATAACTATAAGCTGTATCCTCATCAATACTAGTAACTGCTGTACTAGAAATAGTAGGAGCATTATTTGTAGCACTTGAAACTGCTATTTTATTATATGTTAAATCTTCAATATTTACACTTGAATCAAAAGCAGGCATCCAATCATCTGCAACAGCTAAATTATAAGTTACATTATCTTTTGAAGCTAAACCATTTCTGTTTAAGATACTATTAACAGCTGTTTTATCTGTTTGATTTAAAGTAACTGTAAAACGTGTAGTTGAAGAAATCTCAACATTTGTTGTAGTTAAGGTTTCTGTAGCAGACCCCTCTCCTGTTAAAGTAAGTTTTGAAATATCAACATCATTTAAAGCGCCTGATTTTTTTACAAAATTTATACCTGTTACATCTAAAACACCACTACTTACATCATAAGTAGCTGATATAATTTTTGGAGCTGATACATCATTTACAATTATACCATTTCCTGTTGTATCAGATATATCATTTGAAGCTAATGAACCTTGCATCCAACCATCAGCTGCTGATAAATTGTAAGTTGTACCATCTCCTGAACTTGTACCATCTTTATTTAGAATCCCATTTATATTTAAATGATCTGTCTCATTTAAAATAACACTAAATGATGTATCATTTGTTACTTCTACATTTGAACTAGTTAAAGTATAAGTATTAGAACCCTCTCCCAGGATTGTTAATTTTGTAATATCAATATCATTTGTAGCTCCTGCATTGCTTACAAAATTTGTACCCTTAACTAATAAAGTTCCCGTTTTTGCATAATAAGTTGAAGATGTTATAGTTGGATTTGATATATTGCTTACAGTTATGCCATTTGAAGTGTCTGAAATATCAGTATTTCCTATAACACTATTCCAGTCATCACTAGCTGATAAGTTATACGTAGTACCATCTGTAGATGAAGTACCATTGTTATTTAAGATAAGATTTACAGCTGATTTATCTGCTGAATTTAAAGTAATAGAAAAACTTGTTGCTGATGTGATTTCTACATCAGAAGTTGTTAAAGTTCTTGTAGTTGATCCCTCACCTGTAAGAGTTAAAGATGAAACTGCAATATCATTTGTAGCTCCTGATATTTTTACAAGATTTGTTCCTGTTACGCTTAATACACCTGTTGTTGCATCATAAGTAGCTGATGTAATAGTAGGAGTTGATACATTGCTTACAGTAACTGAATTGTTTGAGGTATCAGCATCTGTCCCTGTATATCCTGCCATCCAATCTTCTGCTCCTGATAGATTATATGTAGTTCCACTTACAGCTGTTGTTCCATCTTTATTTAAAATACCATTTACATTTAGTTTATCTGTTGCATTTAATGAAATAGTAGCACTTGTACTATTTGTAATCTCAACACTTGAACTTGTCAATGTATAGCTATTGTTGTCTTGTCCCAATAAAGTAAGTTTTGTAACATCTATATCATTTGTAGCACCTGATTTTTTTACAAAATTTGTACCTGTTAGGATTAAACTTCCTGTAGTTGCATCATAAGTTGCTGACGTAATTGCAGAAGCTGGTATACTACTAACTGTCAAGGCATTTGTAGCAGAAGAAGTATCATCGCTTGTCACATTTGCCATATAATCATCTGCTGCTGATATATTATAAGTAGTACCTGATGTTGATGATGTACCATTTTTATTTAGTATTTGATTAACAGCTGCTTTATCAGTAGCGCTTAAAACTAAAGTAAATTCTGTAGCAGAAGTAATCTCTACATCAGGTGTATCTGTAAGAGTATAAGTACTACCACCCTCACCTGTAAATGTAAACTTATTTGCTGTTACATCATTTGAAGCACCTGATTTTGCTTCAAAATCTGTACCTGTTACTACTAAAGTACCAGCACTTGCGTTGTATGAAGTGTTTGTGATAGTTGGACCTGAAGAAGGTGGTGTGGCATTTGCTATTGTGAAACTATCAAAAGTATTTTGATCAATATGATTAGTACTATCTTTGTTAATATGTATGCTAAACTTTTTTAATCCTGTAAAAGATGTATATGTACCTGATGTATATGCTGTAGAACCATTACTAGTTGTAAATGTAGTTTGTACAGTAGACATATCAGTTTTAGTTCCAGTAATTGTAAATGTATAGTTCCCATTACTACTAAATTTAAAGAAATTGATTCCAGTTAAATCAAAACTACTAAGATTAATATTATCTGAGGATACTGTAAAAGTACAGCTAGTAGGTCCAGAATTACAATAAAGTCCTTTTGTGCCACTACTATCACCGCTGTAAGATTGATCTACAGCAAGAGTAAATCCTGAGATAAATGATCCACCAACTGTTGTATCGGTAATATCTTTCTCTCCATTAGCTGGTAATACTGCAAAAGCATTTATAGTAAAAATCAGCAATGCTAGAGTATAAAATATTTGTTTTAACTTATTCATTCATATCTTCCTTTTTAAAATTTTTTTATTAACTAAACTAAAAAAATCCTAAATTTTATAAAATTTTCTTAATTCATAATTTTTGAATATTTTCATTCATTTCACCCTCCTAAAAAAAAGAATGAAATGAATTTATTCAGTATATTTAATCTATAATTAACTAATAATTCCTTGATGGAAATACTCCTACTAAAGCAATAATATGATATAAAGCTAAATATGGTTGCATGTTATTAAATGCTTGAGTACCTCCTGTATTTCCAGTGACTGAACTAGCTACTGCATCATTAATAACTTCTGTTGGTGGCTCAGTTGAAAAGGAGTTATTAGCGAGCACTGGTGTTCTATCTGCTGTTGCTGATATTGCAAGTGATTTTGTTGAACTATCTATAGTATCTTGGTTCCCTGCAGCATTATGCACATGTAAACTACCTGGAACTACTAGGTGATTATGACTTGGTAAATTACTAAGATTAAGGATTGTCATTTCAGAACCACTTCTTTCTCCCCACCTTCTTTGAGATAAACCAGCTCCTTTTCCAACACCTATTGAAGTTCTTCCTCTTAAATCTGGTAAAGCAAATGTTGTTCGTCCATCACCACCATAAGTAGTGCCTAACAAAGAAAACAACGCTTGATATTGATTAATTGATAATAACTGACCTTCACATAATGCCCATCCTCTTGGTGCAAAGTTAAATCCTACTGTTCTAATCTCTCCTAAATATGGTTCTGCCATATTAAATCCTTTATTTTTATTTTGTTTTTATAATCTACTTTTTATTTATTTTAGTTTCTTGATGGAAATATTCCTGCCAAAGCAATAATATAATACGTACCTAAATATGGTTGCATGTTAGAAAATGCTTGATTTCCTCCCGTATTTCCAGTGACATAACTAACTGAATTATTAATAACTGCTGTTGCAGGCTCATTTGAAAAAGAGTTATCTGCTGTTGCTGATATTGCAAGTGATTTTGTTGAACTATCTATTATATTTTGATCCCCAATATCATTATACACATATAAATTACTTGAATCTACTGTGTGATTATGATTTGGTAAATGTGAAGTATAAAGGGTTGTCGTTTCAGAACCACCTCTATTTCCCCACCTTCTTTGAAATAAACCAGCTCCTTTTCCAACACCTATTGAAGTTCTTCCTCTTAAATCTGGTAAAGCAAATGTTCTTAGTCCATCACCACCATAAATATTGCCTAATAAAGCAAACAATGCATTATGTTCAGCAATTGATAATAACTGTCCCTCACATAATGCCCATCCTCTTGGTGCAAAGTTAAATCCTACTGTTCTAATCTCTCCTACAAATGGTTCTGCCATATTAAATCCTTTATTTTTTATTTTATTCTTTTGTATTTACATTATTAGTAATTTCATATTATAATAATAACCGTAAGATTCAACTATTTGAAACCCTAATTTTTTGTATAATTTTAAAGCTCTTATATTATCTTTTGCAACACTTAGTTCAAAAGGTTTATTATTCTGTTTTGCATGTGATATTAAGACATTTAATACCTCTTTTCCAAAACCAAGTGAACGAAATTTTTTTATAAATGCAATGTCTACAAGGTGTACCTTTTCAGTAATTCTAAAAACTACTCTACCAATAGCTTTTTTCTTTCTGTAAATAATTAAAAATTCTGCATCTTCATATCTAGTACTATAATCAAACTCCTTTGCATCAAATTGTTGTTTCAAAAAAGTTCTTTTTTCTATCTCTTTCATTAAAGTCATATTTAATTCATCTTCACGTGTGGAAGAGTAAAGAGAAAATAAAAAGCCCCTATCATTTGCATTTTGATATTTAAAAACTAAATTTTTACCTATATTTTTAAACATAAGTAACCTTTTTTTCTTCAAGTTCTTTTGCCATTTTTAAAGCTATATCTGTACCCATAGCCTTAAAAGAAGCAATAACATCATCTACATTATCATCTGTTATACTTTTGTCTTTGTACTTATAAACACTCTTTTCAAATCCTGCTTTTATAAACACTTCTTTCAACCAAGTATTGACATGACAATCTATGAGAAGATGAACTCTATCTTTATCCCCGTTATTTATAACACTATGAGGATTGTTTGCATTGATATAATAGCAAGAGCCTAAGTTCATCTTTACATTTTTACCTGACAATAAAAACTCAACATTGTCATTTGATTTAATAGGAATATGCAATCTTGCATAACCTTGTTCAAAACATGAGCCTTTATCACAATGCTCTTTTATTATTGAGTTAGCACCAAGTTTCATGAATCGTACTGCTTCAATTTTTGTTTGAAAAGTATTTAAAACTGTTTGTATATATGAAGTTTTTTCTAAAAGTTTTGTAGGTATATAATCTTGATTTTCTATAGCTACTATGTCTTTTACATCTCCACTAGGAGAGCTTAAAGAAGTTATTTGCCAGATTCCACTATAAGCTTGTTTATTTGGATGTGCTGTCCATTCATCTAAACCAACAAGACATAAATCTTTTACTAATTTATCTATTGAAAATTCAAAAGGTAATTTTAAAAAGTCTTGTTTCAAGCTCATTATTTATCCCTACAAAAAATTATTACCATACTTTACAATAAAGTTCTGTCATTTTCTGTCAAAAGTACAAATATTATTTTCTAATAATACTATTTAAGGTATCACTATTTTGTTATAGTAAAGCAAATAGTATATCTTTTTTGATTATTTTTTGGTGGCAAACATTTATGTGCCAATAAAAGTGGACTAAATAGCAGGGCATCTCCTACTTCATAACTATAAGATATAATACTAGTATCAAGGTCTAATTTTTTTAAACTAGAAGATAAATCAATTTTTCTTTTTTCATTTTCAATTGGTAAAAAACCTGCTTGTCTTAGTAATATTGTTCTATCTTTATCTATCATCAAAGTATTTCCACCATGAACTGATACAGGATTTAGATAAATAAAAAGTTTTAAGGTTTTAGATATTCCACCATCAAGATGCCAAAGAGTACTATAGTTACTTTCAAGTGCATTTGACTCTACAACATCAAAAGAAGACCAAAATACTTTATATTCACTCTCAAAATATTTTGATAAAACTCTATGCATTTCTTTAGTGAAAATCATACTTGAACACTCTTCAATAATCTTCTCACTTGTTACTTCTATAGGATTATCAAATGAAAATTGTTCATATTTTTTTATCAATTCTTCACAGGTATTTGAAGAGATTAGATTATCTATTTTTATATATAGATTTTCATTAAAAAATTTTGATTTTTCTTCTATGTTCACTTTTATGCTCCTTATTACTATATTCATTTGCTTTATTGTATCTAGTCAACGAAGATCTTTAGGTACTGGATAATTTTCATGACTTACTGGAAATGTAGCATAATAAGCAGGTGTGGGAGGTTCTCTTAAGTTCATGATATTCTCAATCTCTTCTTTATCACTTTTAAGATCACTTGGATAATCAGCTTTCCATTCTTCTGGCCAGTCATCAGGATTGGCACGTCGAAGAACTAATCCCATAAATCTTTTTCTTAAATCTGCCCATTTTTTAGACTGTTCATTATTTTCAATAATTCCTTCATAAGGACGGATTTCTATATAAATAGTTCGTCTTACTCCAGGGGTTCTTTTTGGTTCAGAACCATGTAAAATCATCATATCTTGAATATTTATATCTCCTGCATTTGCTGGGTATTCAATAACACCTGGTATTTCCCAGCCATGTTCTTGTGATAAATTTTGAATATCTTGTTTTTCATGTTGAGTATTAGGAACATATTTTAAACATCCATCTCCTTCTTTAGAATCATCTAAAAAAACTCCTACATTTAAATAAGGATGAACTCTTGAGTGTTGTGCACCTTGATGCCAAATAACTACAGGATGAGGATGTTGATGTTTATAAAGAATATCAACTTGAAGAGGTACAGAACCTCTTCCACAAATATCTCTAAATATTGCCATCATAGGAGGTGAAGCCAAAAGATCAAGTGTTGTATCCCAATCAATTGAAAAAATATCATCATATCTCATAAGTCTATCACCTACAGGATCATTTACAATACACGCACCATGCGTTTGAATATTGTTTTTATGGGATGCCATAATATTATCTTCAAACTTTTTCGCCATCTGCTGTAAACGACTTAATAAATCAGAAGATATGGCATTTTTTATACCTGTGTACCCTCTACCAAAATACTCATCTTTTTGTTCTTGAGAAATCTTAAATGTTGACATTTTTAACCTATTTATTTTGATGTTAAGAACTCAAAAGGTTTAGATTTTACAAACTTTTCAGAAACTTCCCCTGCATAATTTGGATAGTCTGATAAATCAAGTTTTTTAACATCTGCACCTTTGTTTAAGTTTAGTTTATTTATATCAACCCAAAATGTAGAAGGTGAAATAGCTCCATCAAAATAATACTTTAAAGCTTTTTGATCAGCAACACTTCTCCAAATAGTTGAAGAAGCAGGAAGAATTCTAAAAGGTTTGTTTATTCCATTTGGAAGAGAAACCAAAGGAATACTAATACCTAAAGGTACACTAGCTTCCCTTATTATACTAAAGGCTTTTGCCACTGCCATTTTTTCATCTGTTGTATATAGTTTTGATTGTTTTCCTACTACTGGATGATTTGTATAAAAATCAGCTCTTACAAAACGATCAGCTGGTCTGTGAGTTCCTGGAAGCATAGCATTTCCTCCAACTTCTTTCCAATAAGAATCTATTGCTAATTGTTTTTCAAAAGTTGGTGAATTTGTAAGAACTTTGTATTTTTTAGAGTGATTTATCACCATCTCACCTTTTATAAACTCAACAATCGCTGAATCACCCTTTGCATCTGATATTGCTAGGTGCATTGTTGTTGGAAGATGAATAGTTAAGGCCTTTGGTAACTTTACAATATTTCCTTTACCTGTAGGAATAGGAGTACCTTTTGGAAGTGTTATTTCATTTCCTGGTAATGATGCTGATTTTATTTGAAAACTAGTCTCTTTCAAACCTTTTACCGCTTCTTCTACAGTTGCATAACTATCTAAAACATATTGAGCAAATGCACCAATAGAAAGGCTTGGCTTATTTGATTTTCCATATTTTGCTTCACTTAACCAAAGTAAATTTGCTACTAAACCTTTTTCATTCATTCCATCAGCTGTAACTGCATTGTATCCTACAGCTACAACACTTCCATATTTTGAAGTCCAGTTTAAAAAGTTTTTACCAACTCCTCCTTCCTTACTCATACCCCTTGGAAATACCCATAAAGAAGTAGGAATATTTCTTTTCCAATCCATACTCCTAGAAGTAATAACTCTATCACCCTCAGTACACATAACTCTTGTACAAGCTTGTGAACTAGTAGATAAAACCGTTGTAAATAAAAACGCAGATAAACTTAAGTTAGCAATTATTTTTTTCATTTTTTCCCTTTAGTTTTTTGTTCTTATATTTTACTGTCAACTTTTGTCAATTTCTGGCAAAAACTTATAATATACATACAATTTTATATATAAATTGTTTATTCAAACCTATTGCCAAAGTTTGCCTATTTTTTATCTTATAATTTTTTATGGATCAAAATTTATGATCTAAATAAAAAATAAAAGGGATATTATGAGTGATTTTTCATGCTATATAAATATAAAAAATGAGTCTAGTGTAAAACTAGAAGATGGTACTTTTAATAAGTCATTTGGAAAATATAAATCAGAACCAGCAAAAGTTATAAAGCCCAATGAAAATACAAAGTTTAGATTATCAGATAAAGCAGGGCCTGCAGGAAGTACAGGTAATACAAAATATAGAATAGCTAAAAATTCTGGTATTGATTTTTATTATGATTGTCCTTATGGTTCAAAAAATAATATTCTATATCCTAGTGTTAAAGGAATTGATTTAGAAGTTGAATACTATGGAAATAATAAAAAAGGATATTTAGAAAATATTCCTAATGGATACAATCATCTTGTTAAAAGAAGTGGTCACCCATTAAGTGGTATATTTATTGTAAAGGATTGTTTATCAGCTGGTTGGGATATTATTAGTGCTATGACCATAAAACTTTTAAATAAAAAAGTAAAAGAACTATACAAAAATAATAAATTCCCTCATAAAATAGATAATATAGAAATATCTTGTCCTTATTTTTCAGAAGAAAAAGAAACACTAAAAATAAACTTAGAACTAAAAGGCAAAGAGATAGTTAATTTAAGTGGGAAATATAGTTTTCAAATTAACCTTGATAATTTGAAAGCAACGATTAAGGAGGAAAAAGAAAAATACTATATTTTTCTAGATTTTAATAAGAATATTATTGAAGATATAAATACACCTTCACTTATTATCCAAAAACTTATCAAAAATATACTTAAATCTATTGATTCACCAATAAAGATTCCATTAAATTTAAATATACCATTAAACATTAATAAAAATATCATTAAATTTAAATTTATACAAAAAAATAAAAAAAGCTTTTTAGCTATACTTATAGGATTAAATGGAAATGAAGGTAGAGAGAATATATCTGATAAAATAATTAATGGCTCTGATGATAAATCAATTATTTTATCAAACTTGTTGATTATGAATTCTCTTAAAATTATATTTGATAAAATTTTAGTAAAAAATAAAATTTTCGAAGGTAATGAATTTTTAACAGTAAGTAAAAATACTTACCCTTATGAGCTATACAATAATAAAGACTCAAAAGCTACAGATAAAAAATGCAATGCAACAGTTAAAATAGACAAATATGGACTATCTAGTAATTTTATTAATTATGTAAAAGATTCACATCTTAGAATACTTTTACATTTAAGATATACTGAAGTTATAATTGGAGTTTGGCATACTTTTCCAATTGAAATACTTATCAGTTTTTCAGAAGATAATGGCAAATTAAAATTAACTTTTGATAATAATATAGGGAAATGCTCAGGTGGAACGACTTGTAGTATCATAAAGAAAAATGTAAAAAAAATAATTGAAGACTTTAATAAAGAATTTAAAGGCTATTATTCATTTTCTAATTTTAAAATAAACTATGTTGATGCACCAAGTTTTATTCAAATAAGTGGAGAAGAAAAATAATTATATTTTAGAGGGGGAATTGTAATACTATACCCTCTTTAAAAATTAAACTTCTGACTCAACCTTATACCCAAACTTAAAACACGACTTAACAAAATCTTTTTGGGTTTTCTTTCTTAGTCTTTTTACTAGTGTAAAAATTGCATCTTGTGAGTAGTCATTATAATCATAGATATGATTGTGTATTTCTTCATAAGAAACTCTTTGATTGATCTTTGATACCAAGCAGTCTACAAAGGCTATTTCATAAGAAGTAAGAAATACTACTTCATCTTTATAAAGCAAGGATTTATTCTCTTTATTCCATGAGTATCCATTGTTTAAAAGAACATGATTTTTGTTCATAAGTTTTGAAACTGCTGTTAAAATAGTCTCTTTTAGCTCATCCATTTTTATAGGCTTAACTAAATAACTAACTAATCCTAAAGGAATTGCTCTTAAAAAATCTTCTGTATTAGTATATGCTGATAAGATTATTATCTGAATTGTTTTATCTGTTTGTCTTATTTTTTCTATGAACTCTAGTCCTGAAAGATTTGGCATATTTATATCTGAGATAATAATATCTGGTTTGACTTTTTCATATACATTTAGTGCTTCATTTCCATCTTGTGCTTGATATACATCATCACAAAAAATTGATATGTATTTAACTAACCTATCTAATAACTCTACTTCATCTTCAACTACTAAAACTGTTATCTTATTCATATTTATCCTATGTGAAATTATATACTTATAGTAAATTTTGCTCCATTTTTTGTGTTGGATGCACTTAAAGTTCCTTGCATACTTTTTTCGATTATTAGTTTTGATATATACAAGCCTAAGCCTGTACCTATTGATTGATTTTTTGTTGTAAAATATGGATCAAAAATCTTTGTTATTATATCTGTGGGTATTCCTCCTGCATTATCAATTATTTCTAAGCTTACTTTATTGTTTTTAGTGTATGTTTTTATCACAATTTCTTTAGAACTTTTTTGATTTTTTAGGGCATAAACAGCATTTGAAAGAATGGCTATTAAAACTTGGATATACTCTTCTTTAAAGCCATAAACACTATGTCTATTTTCATAATCTAATAAAACAGCTATAGCTTCTTTTTTGATTGAATTATCTATAATCTTTAAAGCTTTATTTACACTCTCTTCAATAAAAAACTCTTCTTTTTTCTTACTTGGAGAAAAGTAACTTAAAAAATCCTCGATTGTTTGAGACATGTGAGATAGGTTCAATTCTATATGGGATAATTCTTCGTCAAACTCTTTATTGCTTAAACGATTAAGTAGTTTTTTTTCTTTTAGAATACCTACTGAAATTCCAATTATTGCAAGAGGCTGTCTCCATTGATGGGCAATATTTCCTATCATTTCCCCCATATCTGCCATTTTTGATTTTTGTAATAGTAAAACTTCTGATTTGGCTTGTTCTTTTTCAGCTTCAACTTTTGATAGTCTTTCTTCTTCTTTTTGAGCTTCGATTATTTTAAATTTATATGATACTAAATATGAAAGCATTAAAGCTTCAATAATAATACCTATACCTATTCCATGTGAAGCAAAATAAGAGTACTCTACTAATCCCATATAAAAAAGTAAAGAGTAACTATTAAAAATCAAATAAAAAGTGTGTGCATATAAAAAGATTTTGATGATTTTATTACCCTTTTTATAAATGCTAATACTAATTCCCATAAAAACTAAAAGTGCATAATTTAAAGTTAATGCGATAAAAGCTAAGGCATTAGTAAAATCAAATAAAGCATATATAAAGTTGATAAATAAAACAACAATAATACTATTTAGAAATTTATTTTCTATAGGATATTTTTCTTTTGTATTAAAAATAGTTTGCACAAACAATGCAAGAAATACAGGTATAAAAATCAATCCAAAGTTAAACTTATATGAAATATTCCCATAGATATTAAAATAGTGAGCCAATGCTCCATAAATATAAAAAATCCAAATAGTTGCAGAAAACAAATACAAAGAGTAGTATAAATACTCTTTATATCTAGAAGAGAGATATATAAATAAGTTATAGACTCCTAAAGATAATAACAAGCCTACAAATAATACTGCATCGATTTTTTCAGAAATTAGATATTGTCTAGACTCTTTTTCACTAAAAATTGTAAAATTATAAAAATGATATGCTAAAGTCTCTTGATTTATATATATTGTTTTTAATTCATTTGATTCTAAAGTAAACTTATAAATACTATTAGCTCCATCCATTTCATCTTTTGATTTATTATCAATAAGTGAAAAGGAAGTTTTTTTTAAAAGATTGTCATTGCTATCTAACTCAAAGTATCTAATCTTTGTATTTAAATATGCTGTTGATTGATGTAAAAATAAAACTCTTTTATTTTTTGAAGTATTTTTAACCTTTATTCTTATCCAAGTATTTGTAACATCAACTCCTAAAGAGTCTTTATTTAATCCTTGTTTAAAAGTTTGAGATTTTATTTCTGGAAATTTTATTTTTTTAGAATTATCAATAAAATAGTCAACTTTAAAATCTTTTATTTCAACTTTATTATCATGGACTTCAACAAAACCTTGTGCAAATAAAGAAATATGTAAAATAAAAATTAATACTAATTTATAAATTATTTATCCTTAATATAAAAGTTTTAATATAATACTACAATAATTATATTATCACTATAAAAAGCATAAATAATTTATTATTTAGTCAGATTATTACTTCTCCCAAGAAATCAAAGCCCATTGTACAAACTCTTCTTTTTGTTTTTTTTCTAAATCTAAAGTATCATAATAGTCTTCAAGTCTTTTTATTTCATCTTCACTTAGTCCATCTATACTCCATGAAACTGATTGTATAAACTTTTCTTTTGATGTGTATATAGTGTTTCTTCCTTCACTTTGTATGAAATTTACTGAGGCATTTATCCCCATTTGATATAAAATATTTAACACATAAATATAATCTGGTTTTTTGATTATTTTTCGCTGCATTATATCTAGTATTTCATCTGATACAAATGAGCCACCTTTTTTATATGAAATTATTACTTTTTTATTTGCTTTATTATTTAGTTTTGTTAAAGCCTCTTTCATGTCTTTTACTTCCATTGATCTTGAGGCTATTACTAAATCTGTATTTGGTACATCATCCCAAGAGTCATACCAAGATTTATTTATAGTTTTTATATTTGATATATTTTGTTCTTTTGCATTTTGATTTAAAATTTCAAGCATTTTTGATGAATAATCCAAACAATAAACCTCATCAAGTTTTGGTGCAAGCCTTAAAGATAGATTTCCAACTCCACATCCTACATCAAGTAAGCTATTTATTCCATCTAAATCAAGTTTTTCTAAAAACTGTTCATTATAGATAGACTTATGTACTTTTTTGTTCATAGAAGGTGCCTTTTCATCCCACGCTTCTTTTCCTTTTGCTTTAAAAGATGTAAGCTCTTTTTGTTTTATATAAAGCTCATTAAAATTTATATCTTCATAGTTCATTTTAAAAACTCCCTTATATTATCAGCCACCATTTCAAGAAGTCTTGTTCTAGCTTCAATACTTGCCCAACCAATATGAGGAGTAAGTAATAATCTTTGTTTATTTTCTACTTTTAAAAGTGGATTATCTTCAAGTATTGGCTCTTTTGAAACTACATCTATTCCAGCATAAATCTCTTTTTCATCTAAGATTTTTGCTAAATCTTCTTCATTTATAATACCACCTCTTCCAAGGTTTAATAAAATAGCTTTATCTTTCATCTTTGACATATTTTCATAGTTTAATAAATCTTGCGTGTTTTCATTTAAAGGACAATGAATAGAGATAATATCACTTGTACTTAAAAGCTCATCTAACTCGACTCTTTTATACTCACTATTTGAGTTTTTTCCAGAAGTAGAATAATAAACCACTTCACAATCAAAAGCCTTTGCTTTTCTAGCAAAGTTTCTTCCAATATCTCCAAGACCTATAACACCTACTCTTTTATTATCTAGTTCATAAAAAGGTTTATCTATATGAGTAAAGATTGGTGACTTTTGCCAGTTGCCATTATCAACATAAGACTTATAATAATCAAGTTTTGTAACAAAATGAAAAATCATAGAAAAAGCAACTTGTGCAACAGAAGAGCTTGAATATCCTGCTACATTTTTAACAGCTATATTTTTTTGTTTTGCGTATTGTAAGTCTACATTATTCATACCAGTTGCAGTTATACAAATAAGTTTCATAGTTGAGTTATCCATCTGTGAGCTATTTATAACTACTTTATTAGTAAGAACAATATCAACATCTTTTACTCTATCTTGTGTTTGTTCTTCACTTGTCATATCATAAACTATTAGTTCACCAAACTGTTCAAAAATAGATACATCTACATCATTTCCAAGTGTTGCTCTATCTAATATTGCTATTTTCATTTTTTTCCTTTACTATTTTTTTAATCTTATCTTCTTTTGACTACTTAGTCAAGTAAATTTATATAAAAAAAGCTTGACATAATGCCAAGCTTTAGATTAGTCTTTTTTTACCCATACCTTGAAGTTCCAAGCAGGAGAAGTTATATTTCCTTCTTCATCTTTTATAGCTTCATACTCTCTTTGTTCTTGTAAATCCCAAGTTGAAAAGTCTATTTCTTTAAGATAAGCATCTGCTTTTCCTTCATAATCAACCTCTGATAAATACATCTTATCAACATAGTCAAATAAAGTTTCGTAAATATTTGCTCCACCAATTACAAATAGTTCCTCTTCCCCATTTGCTCTTGCAAAATCAAAAGCTTCTTGTGCATTACTAAAAGTCTCTACACCTTCATGGGAAAAATCTCCCCTTGATAAAACAAGTGAAGTTCTATTTGGTAGTGGTCTTCCGATACTTTCAAAAGTTTTTCTTCCCATTAAGATATGATGACCTGATGTGATAGTTTTAAAGTTTTTAAAGTCTTCACTTATATGCCATAACATTTGATTATCAAGACCAATTTCCCAGTTTTTACCATAAGCTACAATCATTGATATTTTCATTTACTTGCCTTTGATTATACTGCCATAGCAGCTTTTATTGATTCATGAGATTTATATCCAACTAACTCAAAGTCTTCCATTTTAAAATCTTCTATATTTTTTACAGCTGGATTGATTTTCATAATAGGCTTTTCATAAGGTTCTCTACTTAACTGTAAATTTACTTGTTCATAGTGATTAGAGTATATATGAGCATCCCCAAAAGTATGTACAAAATCCCCTACTTCTAAATCACAAACTTGTGCAATCATCATAGTAAGTAAAGCATAAGAAGCAATATTAAAAGGTACTCCTAAAAATACATCTGCACTTCTTTGGTAAAGTTGACAAGATAATTTTCCCTCTGCTACATAAAACTGGAAAAAAGTATGACATGGTGGTAAAGCCATCTTTTCTAACTCACCTACATTCCAAGCTGATAAAATCATTCTTCTTGAATCAGGGTTTGTTTTGATTTGATTTATAAGTTCACTTAATTGATCAACTGCTTTTCCATCAGCTGCTTTCCACGATCTCCATTGAGCTCCATATACAGGGCCTAATTCTTTAATAGTATCAGTATTTACATATCCTAAATCTTTACCTTGTGCATCAGCATTTGCTGTCCATACTGTTTTTTTACCTATTAGATTAGAAGCTTTATCCCCATAGTGAATTTCAGCAAGCCTTCTCTCATCTGTACTTCCTTCTATAAACCATAAAAGCTCAGAAATAATTGCTTTTAAAAATGTTTTTTTAGTAGTTACAAGTGGAAAACCCTCACTTAAATCAAATCTCATTTGATAACCAAATACAGAAGTAGTTCCTGTACCTGTTCTATCCTCTTTAGTTACTCCATTGTCTAAAATATGTTGTAATAAATCTAAATATTGTTTCAATTATTTTCCTTCTTAAAATACTCATACAAATATAAGTATTGTCTTAGTTCTTTTAAACTTTCATACTCTAAGCCTTGTTCTATCCATTGTGTTATTTCACTTGGAATTTTAATAGGCTCTAATAACTCTTGTTTTTTGTTTTTTGAAAGCTTTTTATGTTCGTATAATAGTGATATATGGCTTAATATCGAACTAATCCCTAAATCTCGAATTTGTGCTATTTCTTCTAGTGTTTTTTCATTTTCAATTAACTCTAAAGTTTCCAAATAAGTCTTTGTCAATTTCTTTGAAGGAGCTTTATTTTCAAGCTCTTCTTTATTCTCTTCTTTTATTTTCTGACAAGCTTGTAAAAAAGCATTTCCATACTTTTCAAATCTTACTTTTCCAACTCCATTTATTTCAAGAAACTCTTCTTTTGTAATAGGAAGTTTTTGACTTAACTCTTTTAGGGTTTTATCTCCAAAAATCACATAAGCAGGAACTTCATTTTCATTTGCTATTTCTCTTCGCAGAGTTTTAAACTCTTCAAAAACCTTATCATCAAAGCTTAACTCTAATTCTTCCTCTTCTTGTTTTACTAAAAGTCCAAGTTTATCACTATCTATGAAAAGTTTCTCTTTTCCTTTTAGTATCTTCATTCCTAAATCAGTGATTTTTAAAGCTCTAAATTCGCCTAATTCTAAGGCTTGTATGTCTATTAGTTTATCGCAAATAGCTATCCACTCATTTTTACTTTTTTGAGCGCCTATATTATAAACACTTAACTTATCATGACCAAATTCTAAAAGCTTTTGATTTTTCGAACCTCTTAAAACATCAACTATATGATTGATACCAAATCTTTGTTCACATCTAAAAATAGCTGAAAGAAGTTTTTGAGCATCTACACTTACATCTACTTGCTCAACCTCTCCTTTTGTGCAGTTATCACATAAAGTTTCACACTTAGGTATCTCATCTTCAAAATATGAAGCTATGATTTTATGTCTACAATTATTTGAAACACAATATCTATACATGAATTCTAGTTTTTCTAAAGATGTTGATTTATAACCATCATCTATCGCTTCTTCTATTTGTATTTTTCTTTTTACCTCATCAGCTTTTGAATAAAGTAAATACACATAAGACATCTCACCATCTCTTCCTGCACGCCCTATTTCTTGATAGTAGTTTTCCAAAGTTTTAGGCATAGAGGTATGTACTACAAACCTGATATTTGATTTATCAATTCCCATACCAAAAGCAATAGTAGCAACAACTATATCAACTCTTTCATATACAAAATCTTCAAAAACTCTATTTTTCACATCTACACTAAGACCTGCATGATAAGCTGCTGCTTTATAGTTTTCATCACATAAAAACTTAGCAATACTTTCAGCCTCTTTTCTTGTAAAAGTATAGATTATTCCACACATTCCTCTGTGTGTTTTTAGAAAGTTTAATATTTGTCTTTTTCCATTTGAAACTCTTGGTTCTACTTTTATATCAAGGTTATCTCTTTTTGTTTTTGCTCTAAAATGTTTGGGGTTATTTAGTCTTAAACTATTTGCTATATCAGCTTCTACTTTTTTTGTAGCAGTTGCTGTAAATGCACTTATAGGTGTATCTGGAAAAAACTGTTTTAATCTATCAAGATTTCTATACTCAGCTCTAAACTCATGTCCCCAAGCAGAAACACAGTGAGCCTCATCTATTACAAAATAGTTTATATTTACTCTTTGAAGAACACCTACAAACTCATTTGAAGTAAATCTCTCAGGAGCTACATATAAAAACTTTAGCTCACCTTGTAAAAGCTTTTGAAGAGTAAAACTGTTTTCATCACTGCTTTGTAGAGAACTAATCATATCAGCACTTATATTTAAATCATTTAGTGCTTTAACTTGGTCTTGCATAAGTGCAATAAGTGGAGAGATTACAACTGTAACACCAGACATAAGTAAAGTTGGAAGTTGATAACAAAGTGACTTTCCACCACCAGTTGGCAAAATAGTTAAAACATCTTTTCCACCTATAATAGTATCAACAACATCTTCTTGAAAAGACCTAAACTTCTCA
The DNA here is from genome assembly GCF_044841725.1 of Arcobacter sp. YIC-80. NCBI lineage: Bacteria > Pseudomonadati > Campylobacterota > Epsilonproteobacteria > Campylobacterales > Arcobacteraceae > Arcobacter > Arcobacter sp. YIC-80. Next base: position 42,099 of record NZ_JBJBSI010000006.1, read on the forward strand.
TGTCCGAATATATCTTTTAGTATTTGATACTTAGTTGCCATAAATCTCCCTATATATTTTCTAATAGTAGAAAATAAGATATTTAAGATAAGAATGAGATTAAATTTACAAAAAGTATCAAAAACAGCTTCTTAAACTTATTAGAATAAGAAGCTATATATCTATATTGCTTTAATAAACTCCATTAGTTTTTCTAAATCAGTTACTTCAAGTTTCATAAATTTATCTCTTGCATTTTGAGCTTCTCCACCATGCATTTCAATTGCTTCTTTAATAGAACTTGCCCTACCATCATGTAAGAATCTAGCTCCTTCTTTTTGTTCAACAATTCCTATTCCCCATAAAGGTGCTGTTCTAAACTCACTTCCTCTAGCATCTTTTTCTTTTACACCATCAGATAATTTTTCACCCATGTCATGTAAAAGTAAATCTGTATAAGGGTATATTTTTTGATTACTTAAGCTAGAAAATTTATTGCTTATTCCTGTTGTCATTGTAGGTCTATGACAAGAAGCACAACCAATTGTTTCAAATATTTTTGATCCTTCATCAAAGTTTTCTTGATTATTTATTCTTCTATCAGGTACACTTAATGCTGTCATAAAATCAACAACTTGTTGTAATGCTACTTCACTTACTTCAGGTTCTCCTCCATTTGGTTCATCTTTACATATAGTTTGTGTGTCTGTACAATTCTCTTCTGGATTTACAGGAGTAGTAAGTCCCATATCTTGATGCATTGCACCTGCATTTTGAGTTCTCAAACTTGAATTTATAGCTTTCCAACCAAATCTTCCAACTCTTCTCTTACCTTCTTCCATAACCCAATGCGCTCGTCCTGATATACCATCATTATTTGAATCATGAATATCTTCATACTCTAAGATTGTTTCTTCACTTACTAAGTCTAATAATCCCATTCCAATTAAATGAGGAGATATTCTTCCACCGATATTAAAACCACCTGTTTTTACGTCACTTGAAGATATAAACTCAATTTCATTTGAACTATTTTTAACCCATGTCATTGAAGTTTCAGCTAAACCATTTGTAGCTTGCGTTTGTAACTGTCCTCCAAAGATTGGATGAACATCACCATTTTCATTTCCTACTCTAAATAAAAAAGATTTATCAGTAGTTCCATCATTATTATAAGGAGATACTCTACCATCAGATATATGACATGAAGTACAGGCATTTGCGTTAAACAGGGGACCTAAACCATCAAGTATTGGTCTATTTCCAGGAGCCTTATTCCATTGAGCAATAAAAAGCTCCCTTCCTTGAGAGACTCCTGATATTTCATTTTCACTAATATTATTTGAAATTTTTAAAAAAGGATTATTTTGTGTATATTCAACAGTAGCATTACCCCCAGGGGCAGTCAATTTTGACTGATCTGTTGGGTTATTACTATTATCTCCACCTGAGTTATTATCTTCATTTGGAAATTCTGGAATAACTGGATAATTATAGAACCAAATATTAGTAGTAGAATCTCCTCCACCTAAACTTCCTTCAAAACTCCATCTCCATGTAAATACTGTATTATTATCTTTAATTGCAGTTACATGTAGAGCACCTGCTGCCATATCTTTTACAGAAGTAATAGCAGTTAACTTATCTTCTGGAAAATCAAGATTATTATATTCTTGTTTTCCATCAGGTGTTGTTTCTCCATACATTCCCCATGGATATACTTTTCTATTGGCTCTTAAAATATAACTTGAATGTCCACCAGCATATATTTGTAATACAGGATTGTTCTTATAATTAGTTAAAATCTTAGTTGGAGTATAAATACCTGAATTCCAAGCATAATTAGTATTTCTAAATTGATAACCTCTATATCCAATTTGACTTAAAAAATTATTTCCCCAAGCATAAACATCACCACTTTGAGTTAAAGCTAAAATATGCCCAGTACCAGCAGCAATTGAGGCTATTTTTTCATTATCACCAATCTTTATTTTTAAAGGTATTAACTGATCATCACCTTTAGTTCCTTGTGCCATTTGACCATAGTTGTTTTTTCCCCATCCCCAAACGTCACCATTTTCATCTATAGCCATAGAGAAATCAGAACCAGCTGTTACTTGTACTATTTTTATATTATCTTGAGGGAAAAGTACTTTTACAGCAGTTGCATCTGATATAGTTGTGCCATTTCCTAGTTCACCATCATTATTTGTACCAAAAGCATAAACATCACCATTTTTATCTAAAGCAAGAGTATGACTTAATCCTGCATCAATTGCAACAATATTAGATAAGCCTTCAACTTTTCCAATACTTAATCTACAATCTGCTATTTTTGAACAATTATCTCTATTTTCTTTACCACGACCTAATTCACCATTTTTATCATATCCCCAAGTATATACATCACCTTTTTCATCAATAGCAACTGAAAAGTTTTGCATGAATGAAATAGATACAAATTTAGTAGGAGTTGTAACTTCTATAGGTTTTTTTGGATGTATTCCATTTGTTTCATCACTTAATTTAGAAGTATAACCCAAGCCTGCTTGTCCATAGTTATTTCTACCCCAAGTATAAAGTTTATCTTCTTTTAATGCACCAGAGTGTGAACCCCCTGCTGTTGTAACACTACCTAAATAGATTGTTCCTTGTTTAATCTCTTTTTTTCCTGTGTTATCTTGAGCAAAAATTTTAAAGCTATTTTTTCCTAAGTTTAAACTTTTTGAAACTAAAAATTTTCTATCAATAAGATTAATATCTTCAACTGTATCATTAAACTCAAGAGTTAATTTTGATAGAGTTATGTTTGTATTTAATTCTCCTTGAAACTTCCAAATTGAAGATAAACTTACAATATCTGAATTTTCAACATTTGTTTTTACTAAATATTCACTATTTGAACTATCTAAATCAACTGTTATTTTACCCTCAAGAAAAGTCTCATTTCCTTCAATATCTAAAACACTAATTTTATAATTATTTTCACCTATATTTAATTGTTCATCAATATCAAAAAAATTATTTTTCAACTCAATATTTGAAGAAAGACCATTTAAAGTCAAATTAATACTAGAAATTCCACTATCATCTCTAGCCATACCAGAGAATGTCCAATTTGTAGTTGAAATACTAATATTCTTTGATTGATCCATATTTGTTTGTAGTGTTGGTTTTACAGATTTAGCACTAAAAGAGATAGTTATATCATCATTATTATTACTATCATATTTTTCTATTTGTGATACTTTTATAGTGATAATATACTGTTCAGATTCTGTTAAGTTTTGTGCTGGTATTATCTTAACAATATCATAATTATACTCTAAATCATATTCTAAAATATTTCCTTTAGAATCTTTTAATATAAAAATATCTTTTTTTATATCGTCTTTTTTTATATCTTTAGTAAATTCTATATCAAAAGATGAGTCATACTCAACTTCATAGTCTCCATTTTTTACTGATGTGTTTTTTATTTTTAAGATTGTCTCATCATTAACTACTTTATGATGTTTTAAAACATTATTTAAGTGTCTTTTTACATCAGTTTGAGAAACTTTTGAAATACCTTTCTCACTTAATAAAGCATCAACATCAACATCATCTATATCTTTATTTGATTGTTCATTAAATTTCTCAAAATCTGAACCATTAATTTCAATTTTATCTGTTTTACTATTAGAGTCTAAAGATTGTAATAAAGTAGCAATTTTTAAAACTTTTTCATTCTCGATATTATTTCTTTCTATTCCAACTATATCTTGAATAAATACTTTTCCATCAGATTTTAAAGATTCCACTTCTCCAATTTTTATGCTTCCTAAATAAAATTCTACAACTCCACCAGTATAAGGAAATTCTCCATTATCATTTGTTAAACCAGTGTTATTACCATTTACATATTTTATTCCTGATACCACATCATCAATAAATATTCCATTTTTATTAGTAGCTTGTGAACTACTGTTTCCACAACCTGCAAAAAAAAGAATCAGTATTGACAATACTAATAATTCTCTAAATTTATTATTCATTTATTTCCTTTTCTTATATTAAAAAGGAATTCTAATGAAGTTATATTTAAAGTATTCTTAATATTAAAAACTATTATCAATATCATAAATAAAACAAATCTTATTTATTGACTTGCTTTATTTTTATTTTTTTAAAAGATTAAGATAGTTATGAAGTTGCTTTATACATATATCATAGTATTTTGAATCAGATGATTTTTTGGCAGTTGTTAAACCACCTTGGATAGTTGCTAAGATGAACATTCCTACAGCCTTAGTATCTGTATCTTCTTTAATTTCTCCAATTTTCACTGCTCTATCAAGTGCTTTTTGGAAAATTGCTTCAAATTTAAAATAAGATTGTTCAAGTGCTTTTTTAAAATCCTCATCTTTGTTTGAAAGTTCATGTACAAGGTTATTTAGCCTACATCCAAAATAAAAATTATAAGAAGGTTTATTAGTTAAAACACTCATAATAGCTTCTATCATATTCTCTTCACTTTCTAAGATAACTCCATATTTATTTTGAATATATTCATCAACATGAACTTCAATAATTGCTAAAATCAATTCTTTTTTTGATTTAAAAAAATGATACATACTTCCTTTATTCATAGAAGCTTTTTTGAGTATTTTATCTACTGATGTTGCATGATAACCATTTTGAAATATTTCTTCAAAGGCTACTTTTAATAATTTATCTCTACTATTCATAATTTTCCTTGATTAGTTTCTTCTTTGTCCTGATTTTGGTTCACTTACTTCTTTTTGTAAATCTAAACTCAAATTATGATAGAAAAGTTCTCCATAATCTGTTGTTCTATTTATTGTTTCATAAGCTTGTTTTATATCATTGTTATATTTTAGTGCATCTTGTAAAATTTTGATAATTTTAACTGATTCTAAAAAGTTTACATGAGATGGTGCTTCAATTGGTGAACTATAATACTTGTGCATTCTCTCAACTAAATTCTTATTTCTAATTTCTATAAATACTGATTCAATTGGTGACTTAAAGAAAAGTATTTTTTGTTTTACATTTATAGATATATATGTTGTTTCCATTCCATATATTTTTCTTGAAAAACTATCAAATAAAAAAAGCTTTTTATTATAGTTATTATTAAACAGTTCATATATAAGCTCTAAAATTTTAATCTTCTCTTCTTTACTATAAAAGTTTCCAATAGATGCAAAACAAAATGATAAAACAGACTTAATTGAGTACCATTCAGTTGTATCATAATCATATCTTAACATCTGCTCAATTCTTTTTTGTTTTAAATCTTCTATATCTTTAGATGTTTTTGTTCTGTACACTTTTTGTACTGCTGTATCTCTATACATAGGTCCAGGAAACTGTGCTTGAATAACAAATCTTCTATTTTTCTCAACATCCATGATGTATTTTAATCTACCATGATAGTCTTCATCTATAATTCTAACTTCTTTTTGTGGAATTTGAGTGATTGATTTTAAGAACTCTTCATCTACACATCCATCTTCCCAAATATAATCTGGATATCTAAATATTTGACAGATTTTATCTTTTACATCACTACTTGGTTCTACTTCTGTTACGTTATCTATCCATGATGTCACAGTTCTTCTGTCTTTATTGATTAATGATGCAAACTTTGATATACTTAAATTTGATCTTTTGAAAATCTCTATAAACTTATCTATTGAATTTTTATAATCCATTTATATTCCTTAGAATTAACTTTATCTTATATTGTACCATTTTAAAACATAAGAACAAATATTGTACATTAAATCCCTTTATTAAAAAAAATTGTGTTTTCTCATACAAAAGTTATACACTAGCCAAATGTCTAAATCATGTATAATAATAGTAATTTCAAATTAAAGGATGTGTATGAGCGCAGGAAAAAAATTTAGAGAAGCACTTAAGGAAGAATCTCCTTTACAAATTGTAGGAACTATTAACGCATACCAAGCATTACAAGCTACAAAAGTAGGACATAAAGCTATTTACCTTTCAGGTGGAGGAATTGCTAATGCATCTTACGGTTTACCAGATTTAGGTATGACTATGATTGAAGATGTATGTATTGATATTAGAAGAATTACTTCTATTTGTGATACTCCTGTTATCGTAGATGCTGACACTGGTTGGGGACATGCATTTAATGTTGCTAGAACAGTAAAAGAATTTATTAGATCTGGTGCTGCTGGATTACATATTGAAGATCAAGTTGCTGCTAAAAGATGTGGACACAGACCAAATAAAGAATTAGTATCAACAGAAGAAATGTGTGACAGAATTAGAGCTGCTGTTGATGCAAAAATGCAATTAGACCCAGATTTCTATATCATCGCAAGAACTGATGCACACGCAAGTGAAGGACAACAAGCTGCAATCGATAGAGCATTAGCTTACGTTGAAGCTGGAGCAGATGCAATTTTTGCTGAAGCAATTCACACATTAAAAGAATATAAAGAATTTACAGACAAAATGTCTGTACCTGTATTAGCAAACATTACTGAATTTGGTGCAACTCCAATGTTCACAACTGAAGAATTAGCAGAAGTTGGTATTGACATGGTTCTTTACCCATTATCAGCATTCAGAGCAATGAATAAAGCTGCATTAAATGTATATCAAGAATTAAAAGAAAAAGGTACTCAAGAAGGAGTTCTTGACACTATGCAAACAAGAATGGAACTATACGATATGTTAGGTTACCATGATTATGAGCAAAAAATGGATGAATTATTTTCAAAAGGTAAAGCTAAGTAATTAGCTTCACCTTTAAAACAAAAAAAGCACAAAATAAAAAAACAACACAATTATAAGGAGAGAATATGAGTGGTTTAGCAGGTGTTACAGCAGGTCAATCAGCTATTTGTACATGTGGTTTAGGTAATGGTCTTAACTATAGAGGTTATGATATTGCAGATTTAGCTTTAAAAGCTGACTTTGAAGAAGTTGCATTTTTACTTTTAAATGGTGAGCTACCAAATAAACATGAACTTAAAATGTTCAGAAGAAAAGTTATTGCAGGTAGACAATTACCAGCTTCTGTAAAAGAAGTATTAAAAGCTATTCCAGCTTCATCTCACCCAATGGATGTTATGAAGACTGCTACTTCAGCTTTAGGTTGTATTGAACCAGAAGCAGAAGATTTCTCTGATCAAATGGATAAAATTACAAGATTATTAGGAGCTTTCCCATCATTCTTAGTTTACTGGCATCACTGGCATGTAAATGGTAAAGAAATTGAATTAGCTTCTGATGAAGACACAATTGCTGGATACATTGTAGAAAGATTAAAAGAGACTAAACCTTTAGATGTTGAAGTTAAAGCTATGAATGCAATGTTAACATTATATGCAGAGCATGAATTTAATGCTTCTACATTTGCTAACAGAATTACAGCTTCTACATTATCAGATATCTACTCTTGTATGACTACTGGTATTGGTACATTAAAAGGTCACTTACATGGTGGAGCAAATGAAGTTGCAATTAAATTTGTACTTGGGTTTGACAATGTTGAACACGCATTAACTTCAGTTGATGAATTATTCGCTAAAAAAGAAAAAATCATGGGATTCGGTCACAGAGTATATAGAGAAGTAGATCCTAGATCTCCTATTGGATTTGAATTAGCAAAAGAATTAAAAGAGTTAGAAACTTCTGATCCTAAATTATTTGATATTGCTAAAGCAGTTAGAGATAAAGTTAAAGCTGAAAAAGGTTTACCAGATAATATTGACTTCTTTGGTGGATTAATTTATCACTATATGGAAATCGAAAGATTATATTATACTCCATTATTCATTATGTCAAGAGCTGCTGGATGGGCTGCACACGCATTTGAACAAAGAGCAAACAACAGAATTATCAGACCAAGTTCAGAGTACACTGGACCTGAGCCAAGAGATTTCGTAGCATTAGAAGATAGATAAGAATTCTATCTTCTATCTTTGAAAACAAGAAAACATAAAAACTTACATAAAATAAATCAATTAGCCTCTATAATGAGGCTAATACAATATACAAGTGCCACATACAGTGGATAAATTTCAAGAAAAGATTTAGCACTGTTGGGAAATATAAAATAGGATGAATATCATCCTTTAAATTTAAAAAATGGATATAAATAATGACAAACGAAAAATATCTTAAAGAACTAGATGGTGTTGAAGGTGTTAAATTTTACGATGTAAAAGCAGCAGTTGAAGATATCACTGCTGGTTCATTTGAAAAATTAAACTATACTTCAAGAGTTTTAGCTGAAAACTTAATTAGAAAATGCCCTAGTGAAGACTTAGAAGATTCACTAGTACAATTAATTGAGAAAAGAACTGATAAAGATTTTCCTTGGTATCCATCAAGAGTAATCTGTCACGATATCTTAGGACTTACTGCATTCGTTGACTTAGCAGGATTAAGAGAAGCTGTTGCTTCAAAAGGTGGGAACCCTGATAAAGTTAACCCAGTTGTACCTACTCAATTAATCGTTGATCACTCATTAGCAGTAGAGTGTGGCGGATTTGATCCAGATGCATTCCAAAAAAATAGAGATATTGAAGATAGAAGAAACGCTGATAGATTCCACTTCATTAACTGGACTAAAGAAGCATTTAACAATGTTGATGTTATTCCTCCAGGAAATGGTATTATGCACCAAATCAACTTAGAGAAAATGTCTCCAGTTGTACACTTAAATGATGGTGTTGCTAGCCCTGATACATTAGTTGGTACTGACTCACATACTCCTCACGTTGATGCACTTGGTGTTATTGCTGTTGGTGTTGGTGGATTAGAAGCAGAAAATGTAATGCTTGGTAACCCTTCATATATGAGAGTTCCTGAAATTATCGGTGTTGAGATTGTTGGGGAAAGAGCCCCTGGAATTACTGCAACTGATATTGCACTTTCAATGACTTCATTCTTAAGAGAAAACAATGTTATCTCTGCATATTTAGAGTTCTTTGGTTCTGGTATTAAATACCTTAACTTAGGTGATAGAGCTACTATTGCAAATATGACTCCTGAATATGGTGCATCTGCTGGTATGTTCGCTATTGATGAGCAAACTATTTCTTACTTAAAAGTAACAGGTAGAGAGCAAAAACAAGTTGAATTAGTTGAAGCTTATGCTAAAGCAAATGGATTATGGGCTGACCAATTTGAAAATGCTACTTATGCAAGAACATTAACATTTGATTTATCAAAAGTTGAAAGATCATTAGCAGGGCCTTCTAAACCTCATAAATTAGTACCAACTTCTACTTTAAAAGATGAAGGTATTGTAAAAGAGTGGACTCAAGAAGGTGATTTAATTCCAGATGGTGGTATTTTAATTGCTGCTATTACTTCATGTACTAATACTTCAAACCCAAGAAACGTTATTGCTGCTGGTTTATTAGCTAAGAAAGCAAATGAGCTTGGATTAGAGAGAAAGCCATGGGTTAAGTCTTCATTAGCACCAGGTTCAAAAGTAATTGAAGTTTATTTAAAAGAAGCTGGATTATTACCTGAAATGGAAAAATTAGGATTTGGTGTAGTTGGATTCGCTTGTACTACTTGTAATGGTATGTCTGGTGCTTTAGATCCAAAAATCCAACAAGAAGTTGTAGATAGAGATATTTACTCTACAGCTGTATTATCTGGAAACAGAAACTTTGATGGTAGAATCCACCCTTATGTAAAAGAGGCATTTTTAGCTTCTCCTGCTTTAGTTATTGCTTATGCATTAGCAGGAACTGTTAGATTTGATATTGAAAATGATGTTTTAGGAAAAGACAAAGATGGAAATGACATCAAATTAGCTGATCTTTGGCCTTCTGATGAAGAGATTGATGCAGTTGAAAAAGAGTTTGTAAGACCTGAAATGTACAATAATATTTATGATCCAATGTTCGCAAGAGATGCATTAGGAGATATTAAAGTTGATCCATTCTATAAATGGAATCCAAACTCAACTTATATTCAAAAGCCACCATACTGGGAAGATGAATATATGCAAATGCCAGCATTAAAAGGTATGAGACCATTAGGTGTATTCCCTGATAATATCACAACTGACCACTTATCGCCATCAAATGCTATTTTACCAGATTCAGCTTCTGGTGAGTATTGTATCTCTAAAGGTCTTCCAATTCCTGACCTTAACTCTTATGCAACGCATAGAGGGGATCACAATACTGCTAGTAGAGCAACTTTAGCAAATCCAAAACTATTCAATGAAATGGTTAAAGATGAAAATGGAAATGTTAAGCAAGGTTCATTAACTAAGATTATGCCAGAAGGTACTGAGTCAAGAATGTGGGAAGCTATTGAAGAGTATAACAATAGAAAACAACCACTTATTATCATTGCTGGTACTAACTATGGTCAAGGTAGTTCTAGAGACTGGGCTGCAAAAGGTGTAAGACTTGCAGGTGTTGAAGTATTAATTGCTGAATCAATTGAGAGAATTCACAGAACTAACTTAGTTGGAATGGGTGTATTACCATTACAATTTAAAGAAGGTGATACAAGATTTACTTACAATATTGATGGTTCTGAGACTTTTGATATTGAAGGTGAAATCACTCCAAGATGTGACTTAACTGTTGTTATGACAAGAGCAAATGGTGAAGTTGTTAAATTCCCTGTATTATGTAGATTAGATACTTCTGCTGAAGTTGAAGTTTACAAAAATGGTGGTATTTTACAAAAATTCGCTAAAGATGTTGTTGCTGAAACTAAGTAAGACTAACATCTAAATTTAAAAAAGAGGTTCTCCTCTTTTTTAAATATTTATAGAAGAATTAATATAGATTTTTCTATAAATATTTAAAATTAAAAAGGGAAAATTATTATGAGTTATCAACCACAATTTAAAGTAAAAGCAACATATATGAGAGGTGGTACTTCAAAAGGTACATTTTTTAATATAGCTGATCTTCCTAAAGAAGCACAAGAAAATCCAGCTAAAAGAGATAAATTACTTCAAAGAATCGTTGGTTCTCCTGATGTATATAAAAAACAAATGGATGGAATGGGTGGAGCTTCTTCATCAACATCTAAAGCTATTTTAGTTGGAAAATCTGATGTTCCAAATCACGATGTAGATTATTACTTCTGCCAAGTTGCTATTGATAAAGACTTTGTAGATATGAGTGGAAACTGTGGAAACCTAAGCTCAGCTGTTGGACCTTTTGCTATTACTGAGGGTTTAGTTGATAATGTTCCCCAAAATGGTGTTTGTTGTGTAAGAATCTGGCAAGCAAATATCAAAAAAACTATTCTTTGTTATGTGAAAATGGAAAATGGAATGGTTAAAGAAATGGGTGATTATGAAATTGATGGTGTTGCTTTCCCAGCTGAAGAAATCGTTTTAGAATTCGTTGAGCCAGTAGATCCAAGTGAAGAGTTATTCCCAACTGGAAACCTTGTAGATGATTTAGAAGTTGAAGGTATAGGAACTCTAAAAGCTACTATGATTACAGCAGGTATTCCAACTGTATTTGTAAATGCTGATGAAATTGGATACAAAGGAACTGAACTTCAAGGTGATATTAACTCTGACACAGAAGCTTTAGAAAAATTTGAAAAAATTAGAATTGCAGGTGCTTTAAAAATGGGTGTTATGAAATCTCCTGAAGATGCAAAAACTCAACAACACACACCAAAAATTGCATTTGTTTCTCCTGCACAAGACTTTATAACTTCTTCTGGAAAAGAGGTAAAAGCAAATGAGATGGACTTACATGTAAGAGCATTATCTATGCAACAATTACACCATGCTATGATGGGAACAGCTTCTGTTGCTATTGGTGTTGCAGGTTCAATTCCAGGTACGCTTGTAAACTTAGCTGCTGGTGGAGGAGAAAGAGATACTGTAACATTTGGTCATCCAAGTGGTGCTATTAAAGTTGGTGCAACAATTACAAAAGATGGCGATAAATATATTGTAGAAAAAGCTTCAATGAGTAGAAGTGCAAGAATCATCATGGATGGTAATGTTCACGTTCCTGCTGGAACTATGGATATATAGTGTAAACTATATTTATAAAATAAAAAGGGGATTTACAGAGTTTGACTCTATAAATCCCCTTTTTTTATTAGTAAAACTTTAATCACACAAAAATGGTATTTCTATTTTAAACTCTTCACCTTTACACTTTCTTCCATCATATTCATATTCTATAGTTTTATTTGATAAACTACCTTTAAAGTGCTTTTTTATAATCTCATTGGACATATAAAGACCAAGTCCTGTTCCTTGTGATTTATGTTTTGTTGTAAAATAAGGTTCATAGATTTTTTCTGAAATTTTATCTTCAATACCACCTGCATTATCATAAATTATTAATTCTAATTTATCTTCAATTATATTCGATTTTATAAAAATAAACTTATCCATATCTCTAATAGACATTTTAGAAACCAAAGCATCTTTTGCATTATTTATAATATTTATTACAACTTGCATTAGCTCAAATTTATAGCCTTTAAATTTTATATTTTCTACATCTAAAAATAACTTTATGTTACTTGACTTATATGAAGATTCAAAAATAACAAGATTCTCTTTTATTACCTCATCAACATAAAACTCTTCAATCTTATTATTAGGATTAAAAAAGTTCCTAAACTTATCGATTATTGAAGATAAGTATTCAATATTTCTTTGAAGTTTTTCTAAGTTTTCTTGACCTTTATTTTTATCAAATTTACCCAATTGTAACTGCATATTCATAGAAGAAGCAAGTACACTTATTATAGTTAAAGGTTGTCTCCATTGATGAGCAATATTACCAATCATTTCCCCCATAGATGCAAGTTTTGATTGCTGGTATAACATTCTTTCTTTTTCTTGATTTTGTTTTTCTAAAAGAACTAAATCATTTATATCAGTATGAAAACCTGTTATACGAGAAGGCTTGTTATTTAAATCATAAAAAACTTTTCCTCTAATTTTTATCCATTTATATGAAAAATCTTTACATTTAAATCGATATTCTATCTCAAATATTTCTGATTCTCCTTTTAAATGCTTTCTTAATTCTTCCATAGTCTTGTCATAATCTTTTTTATGGATACTTCTTTGCCAAAAACTTTTATAAGCAATTTTATCATCAAAATCATAACCTATCATTGATAAAAATCTAGGTGAGTAAAATATTTTTTTATTTTTTAAATCTATATCCCATAATCCATCTTGTACTCCATCAATAGCTCTTGAGTATTGTTCTTTTACATCTCTAAGTTCGGATATAATTTCATTTAATTCATTAGCAAAAGTATCAAACTCTAAAACATTTGTATTTTCATAGCTTATATTTTTATCATCTTTTACTTTATAAGCATAATTAACTAATTTTGAAAAAGGTTTAATAATAAATCGATTTGATAAATAATATAAAACTATAAAACATAACACAACTAATAATATTAAAAATAGAGTCTGATGAATAAAAGACTCTTTTAAGACCTCAAAAGAGTTATTTTTTGTTACAAATACTATATCAAGACTATTTACATTCATAATTTCATATTTCATTTTTGAATACACTATTCTATCTTTTACAAAAACATTTGATTTTTTGAAAATAGATAAATCAATAGCTTCTTTATTTTTAGTAGAAGCAATTAAATTATTTTCAAAATATAAGTGAATATCCAATAGTTTTGATTTTGATTTGATATGATTTAGTAAACTAAAATTATCATTAAATATTTTACCAACATAGACTGTACCTTGAACTCTTCCTGTAGTACTATCAATTATTTTTTCTTTACTAAACATTAAAATTAAATTTTCATTATTTATATTAATTCTAATAATTTCATTATTGATTGAAGGCTGTAATTTTTTAATACTATTTATAATTGATTTTGAATCAAATAAAGAGTTGCTATAATCATAAAAATAATCATCTTTTTTTAGAAATAATAAGTCAATTGTATCTACAGAAGGCATTGTTTCCAACTTATAAGTTACATTCCTTGGAATATCTAAATTATCTATACTTTTAAATTCTTTTGATACTTCAACAGCAATATCTTTTAAATTTTCCTGTTCATTTTTAATAATTAGTTTTGTAATATTATATGTTTGATTAAAATAGTCATTAATATTTTTATCAACAACTTTTTGTGTATTAATATATGAAGAAAGAAGTAAAGCAGTACTTAATACTATAAAAAAAACTAAGAGTAATAAACTATTAAGTATTGATAGTGATAATTTTTTATTTTTCATTATCCGCTGTATACCTAAATGCTCTTTGTTTAAGCTTTTCTAAGTCTTTTTTATCAATACCTTTTTTAACTAATGCAAAATCTCCAGAAAAAATTGTAGGTACTTTATGGATACTACCTTCTAAATCAAGTTTTATTGCTTCTGCCATTGCTACACCATTATCATCATTCATTCTCATAACAGTAACATCCATTAGTCCCTTTTGAATAGCTTCAAGTTCACTAGTTCCTCCACCCCAACCATTTACTAAAATTTTTCCTATTAAGTTTTTTTCTTTAAGTGCTTCTATAACACCTAAAGAAATATCAGTAGAACAAGCATAAATAAACTTTATATCTTTATCTCTTTTTAATAAATCAAGTGTAGCTAACTTTGCTTTTTCTTTACTAGTATTAGTAAAGTATTCATGAACAACTTTTAAATTAGAATTTGATGAAATATAATCAATAAATTTAGTACCTCTCATATAACTTACATAACCATTTGCTGTATAAAGCACAGCATATTTACCTTCACCTTTTGTTTGCTTTATATAATAATCAGCAAGCATTTGGCTTCCTATCATGTGATCAAACCCTACATATAAAAAAGGTTGTCTTTTTTGCCATTTTCTAAGGGGTGTAGTAATATTTTGTAAAATTAATTTTGGTTTTTCTCTACTTATTATTCTTTCTATAAATTTAGCATGTTTACTTGCATCTAATACAAATACTAAATAATCTGTATTATCTTTTATAGCTTTTAAAAGTAGTTTTGATTGAACTCTTGTCTCAACATGAGGTCTAGTAAAGTGTAGAACAAGTTCGTAGTTTATTCCTAACTCATTAAGTCTTTTTTCAAATGAAACTTTACTTTTCATCCAATAATCAGTCAATTGCTTTCCTGGATAAACTAAAACAATTTTTACTTTTTCATTCTTTTGTTTTATTTTTACTGCATCTTTTTGAATTATAGAAAAAAAGTCTTTACTAATTTTTCCTTGATTTGTAAATGCAATGTATTCGTCAATATCAAAATATTTTGAGTTTTGGGCATTACAAACACTAAATGCCAACATTAAAATAATTAATTTGAAAAGGTACTTTTTCATTGTTTTAGCCTAGTAATAAAGTTGAATTACAATTATTATACCATAACAAACCAATTCTTTTAATGATGATATTTTTACTTATTTAACTAGTTTTGATATTTCTTTAAATACTGGATTTTTAGCATTTAAAGTTAACTCAAATAAAATAGATTCATAAGTAGTAGGAATAACACCTGCTTGTATTAATCTTTGAATTGCAACATCAGTATCATTTTGTTTTCTTGAAGTCACACAATCAGTAACTAATATTGGTTGTAGTCCTGCTTCTAATAAATCAATACAAGTTTGTAATACACATACATGAGTTTCAATACCTGCAACAATTACGTTTTTTTTACCAGTACTTTTTATAGCTTCCATCGTTGGTTCATTTTTACAACAAGAAAATGTTGTTTTTTCAAAATGAGGATACTCACTTACAAGTTCTTTTAAAGAAGGTATAGTCTCACCTATTCCTTTTTTATATTGTTCATTTACTATAAAAGGAACTTCTAAAACTTTTAAACCTTGTATTAATGTAATTAGTTTTTTTTCAATCTCTTCATTATTTGTTACATGAGGAAATAATCTCTCTTGAACATCTACTAAACAAAATAATGAATCTTCAACATTTATTCTCATATATTACTCCTTAATATATTATAGAAATATGATACTAAAATTATTATTTAATTTTCTTGGAAAATATTGCTTTTTTGAAATTTTTTGAAGTCTTGACAAAAGAGAAACTCTTTTGTCAATTTATGTAGTTTTTTAAGCTTTTTTAACAAACTCTTGTTTTAATTTTATAGCTCCAACACCTGGAACTTTACAGTCAATATTATGACCATCATTACCATCAACTAATCTAATACCTTTTACTTTAGTACCAACTTTAATACCTGATGAGCTACCCTTTACTTTTAAATCTTTAATAACTGTAACATCATCACCATCTTCTAAAATAGCTCCATTTGCATCTTTTACAATCAACTTATCTTCATCTTCTTCTAAAGAAGCATCTTTTGACCACTCATGGGCACATTCAGGACATACATATAAATCCATATCCTCATAAGTATATTCGCTGTCACATTTTGGGCAATTTGGTAAATTTTCCATGTTTTCCTTTTCTTATTAGATTTAATTTTTTATTTAAAAGCTATTTCTTCTGCTTTTTTAAGAAGTTCTTTAGCACCTTTTTCAATAAACTTATTTGCTATTTTAATACCTATTGTTTCATAATTTTCAATTGGCTCAATTACTTCTTCTTCTATCATTTCACTTGCATCTGGCATTCCAACAATTGCTTGGAACTTTACATTTTTTCCATCTTCTAAAATTGTTGCTTTTGCTCCAATAGGAACTTGACAACCACCCTCTAATGTTCTTACAAAACTTCTCTCAATTGTTGCTTCAATATGGGCATTTTCATCATTTAAAACTGATAAAAGTTCAATTAGTTCTTTATTATCAAGTGTTTCAATTCCTAAAGTTGCTTGTCCCATTGATGGAATCATATCATCTGTAGAAATTGGAGTAAAGTAATTTACTTCATCTTCAATTTGAAGCTTTTGTACACCAGTTGCTGCTAAAATAATTGCATCATATTCACCTGCTTTTAATTTAGCAATTCTTGTATTAATATTTCCTCTTAAGTCTTTTAACTCAACATCAGGTCTTAGCATTTTAATTTCCATTCTTCTTCTAAGACTTGTAGTTCCTATTACAGCACCTTGTGGTAAAGCTTCAATACTTTCATACTTTTGGCTTAAAAAAGCATCTCTTGGGTCGAATCTTTTTGTAAGTGCAGCTAATACAAACCCTTCTTCAAACTCAACAGGTACATCTTTTAAACTATGTACTGCAATATCAGCTTCTTTATTTAAAAGTGCAATTTCTAACTCTTTTGTAAATAAACCTTTTCCACCAATTTTTGCTAAGGGTACATCTAAGATTTTGTCTGCTTTTGTTGAAAATGTTTTTAATTCAATCTTCATATCTGGATAGTGTTTGTTTAGTTCTGCTTTTATATATTCACTTTGCCATAATGCTAATTTACTTTGTCTTGTTGCTATTACTAATTTTTCCATATTTATTTCCCTAATGTTTTATATTTTTCTCTTGTTGTATCTTTTATTCCATTTACAAAAATAGTTGGTGTACCTTGAACCATCACATTTTCACCCATATTAATATCTTTTTGAATATTAGCTTTTCTTAATTGTTCTAATGTGATATTTGTCTTAAGTTCTTTATTAAATGCCTCCAAGATTTTATTTATATTAGTAGACTTTGAATCAAAATATTTATCCCAATCAATTGAATAAACTTTTAACTCTAAATCTTTAATATTTTTATGTTTAGCCACTTCCATAATTTTAGATAAAGGTCCTGCTGCTGGATGTATTCTAAGTAAAGGAAAATGATAATAATATAAAGCAATATTACTATTATTTTTATTTACATAATTAATCACATCTGGTACATAATCCATACAAAAAGGGCATAAAGGGTCAGAAAAAATTACAACTTTATTTTTTGCATTGTGATTCCCTGCAATTAATTTCTCTTTTTTATAATAATTATCAGATAGAGTTGGAGTAACTAAACTTTTAAGAGATTTTCCAGTTTTAATATCTTGTAAATCAAGTGAAACATACTTACCATTTGAAAAAACAATATCTTTTACGCTTATAACTTTAGTAGAGTCTTTTGAAGCTTTTACTTCCGCTTGAACATCTAAAATATATCCATACCAATTTTTTAAAGGCATTTCTTTTTTAAAACTTACGCTCACATCTAAAACTTCTACATTAGGATTTTGAGAAACTCTTTTTTTCTCAAACTCTATAATATTTTCATCATTAATATTAGCAAAAAGTAATGTTGTACATAAACTTGTTAAACTTAAAAATTTTAATGCTTGTTTCATATTTCTCCTTTAACTTCTTGATTTTACTGTAATTTTCTTCACATCTAAAAGCTCTTTAGCTTTATTTAACATAGGTGAATTTAAAATATCATTTAGTTGTAATTCCCTTTGTGAAGGTTTAGGATCTGCTACTTTTTGCATATCTGCTACACAGCCAGAACCTACTTCAACATCTTCAAGCATAGAACTTGTATCATTTGAGTTATTTTCATTTGATACTGTTTGTTCTACTTTTTTATTCTCTTTATCTAAGCTTGAAGCTTCCCGGGCCTGCTCCTTTGTAAAATCTAGCTCAACTTCATTTCCAAAAACATCTTGAGCAAATGTTCTTATCAATCCAAAATGTTTATATAAAAACTTCCTATCATCACCTTGTGCTTTTGAAATAATATATAACTTATTATCTTCATATCCATTATAGATAAAATTTTGTTCAAAACATTCACCTAGAGAATAATCCCTATCATATACTTTTTGAGTCAATTTATCATATAAGTCGTTTGTTTTAGGCTGTTCTTGTATTGGTTCTTCAAAAGGTACAGCTTCTACTTCCATATTTGGATTTACAGCTACTTGTTGTTCTACTGCTTCTACTTGAATTTCATTTGAACTATTTATTTCTTGAGTTAAAGGCTTAGACTGAGATGGTTGAATACTCTCTTGTACTGTTTGTTCAAAAGGATTAGAATCTATATTATTTACAACTAATTCATTGTTCTGAAGCATATTAGTTTGAATATTTTGATTTGCTTGTGGTTCTTGAGTATTAGTTACAAACTCTTCATTTTTCTTTTGCTCTTGTGTATTTGAAATTGGTGCACTTGTTGGTAAATCATCAAATGGCGTTGGATAAGACACAGTCTCAATTGCATCTGTTACTCCTAAATCAACAATATCACCCACACTATTAGCATAAGCTAAATCTTCAGGAGTAGCTTCTTCTATTTTTGTTTCAGGTTCAGATTCAAATGGGTTTTTGTTTATTGTATTATTTTCTTGCATTTGAGCTTGAATTGTTTGTTCAACTTTTTGCACAACATCTTCAACATTTTGAGTTGGAACTTCTTGTATCTTTGAAGGTGTTGGCATTTCTTGAGTAACTTGTTGTTGTATTTCAGGAGTTGTTTGAGGTTTTATCTCTTGAACTTTATTTGGTTTAGATTCAGGATTTTGAACACTAGGAGTTGTTTGAACTGGTTCTACTTTTTCTTTTATTTTTTGAACTTGATCAATTATTTCATCTATAGTTTTAATATCAACAGCTTCAATCATTTTCATTAAAGTTAAAATAAGTACAAATCCTCCATCAGAATTCATTGCTAAAAGATGTTTTGCATCACTTAATATTCTAAAGAATCTATCATATAAAAGTAAATCAAATCTTGAATCTTTTTCTAGCATTCTATGTTTTAAATAAATAGTCATTTCATCACAAACTTGTGATACTTCATAGTTTTCAAGCTCTTTAACAATAGCTGTAATATCTCCTTTATTTAATACAACTTGGAAAATTGTATCCATTACTTCAGGATCAATAAGACCTAACATATCAACAACTGCTGTAGTTGAAACTCTTCCTTTAGAGAAAATAATAGCTTGGTCAAGCATAGTTAAAGTGTCCCTTAAACTACCTTGTCCACTTCTTGCTAAAATCTCTAAAGCATCACTTTCAAAATCTATTCCCTCTTCATTTAAAATATGAGATAAATGATGAATAACATCAGAATTAGATATTTTATTAAATCTAAAATGCTGTGTTCTTGAAAGAATAGTTGCAGGTAGTTTTAAAGGATCAGTTGTTGCTAAAATAAACTTTACAAAACCAGGAGGTTCTTCTAAGGTTTTAAGTAAAGCATTAAAAGCTTGAGTTGTAAGCATGTGAACTTCATCGATTATAAATACTTTAAATCTTGCACTACTTGGTTTATATTTTGTATGTTCAATTAAATCTTTAATATCATCAATACCTCTATTTGAAGCAGCATCCATTTCTATAATATCTAAGTGTCTTGAAGCATTTGCACTTTTACAGTTATCACATACTTCACATGGTTTTGAAGTAGGCCCTTGGCTACATAAAAGAGCTTTTGCCATAATTCTAGCCGTACTTGTTTTTCCACTTCCTCTAAGCCCACTGAATAAATAAGCATGAGATAATCTATTTGAGTCTAATGCTAATGATAAAGTTTGAGAAACAGTACTTTGCCCTACTAAATCTTCAAATCTATGCGGTCTATACTTTAAAGCTAAAACTCTTTTTTCTATTGATTCACTCATACTTCACATTTCCTTACCATTATTTCATCTTGTTTTTTATATTCTCTAAAAATCATATCTACCATATTTTTATTTATTTCACCTGTATAACAAATTGATATTTTTAAATCACCAAGATTATTATGCCCTTTTTGGCTACTAAGACTTAATAATCTATTTGCAATTGCTTCACCTGTTTGAACTAAGTTTATACTCTCACCCATAATAGTTTTAATTGCTTGTGATACTAAAGGGTAATGAGTACATCCTAAAACAATAGTATCAACACCATTTTCTTTCATAGGTTGAAGCCATTTTTTTAACATCTCATTTGTATCTTTATCTAAAACTCTTCCTTTTTCAATCTGTTCTACCAAACCAGGACACTCTTGCTCAAAAAGTTTTACTTTTTTATTACGTGCAAGAGAATCAACTAAAGTTTGATACTTAGCACCTTTTAATGTAGCAGGAGTTGCTAAAACTCCTACACTTAAACTTTTACTATTTTGTATAGCTGGTTTAATCCCAGGTTCTGTTCCTATTACGATTAAAAAAGGAAAGTTTTCTCTTAAATGCTTTATAGCAGCAGAAGTTGCAGTATTACAAGCTACAATTAAAACTTCTATATCATGTTTTTTAATAAAATAGTTTGTAAGTTCAATACATCTTTGAAGAATTTGTTCATGGGTTTTTACTCCATAAGGAGCATAGGCTGTATCAGCAATATAAAAAATATCAGCACCATTAAAAACATCTTTGATAGCATTTACAACAGTAAGACCACCAAGCCCAGAATCAAATACACCTACTTTCAACTTTTGCCTTTTATAAATTTATGAGATTATATCTAAAAAGGTCAAAAAAGTAGATGAAAACAATTAGGGTATTTTTATAATAAAAATGTTAAAACTAATAAATCTTTGTAAATAAAATATTTTAATAAAGGCTAACTTTGTTTTTTCACTTTCATCCTTATGAACCATTTTTAAATGAGCATACTAAAAAAGTAATAGTAGGAACGTTACCTCCTCCAAGATTTTGTAAAAAAGAGTTTAAAAGTAAAGATGTAGATTTTTGTTATGGTTCCCAAGATGGTCTTTTATGGAAATGTCTTGATAAAATATTTGATTTAAATTTACTTTATGAAAATAAAAAAGAAGCAATTACTCAAAGAAAAGAGTTTTTAATAAAAAATCAAATAGGTATTTGTGATATTGTCCAGTCCTGTCAACGAGAAAAAATTGATGCAAGTGATTTAGGAATGAGTGATGTTAAACTTCGTGATATTCTAGGATATATAAAAAAGTACAAAAATATAGAAACTCTAATATTTACAGGTGGGAATAGTAAAAATGGTCCTGAATATTTTTTAAGACAAATTTTAAAAGAGGAAAAAATAAAATTAAATTTAGTTTGTAAAGACATACCTAAAGTTCATAGTTTCACTTATGACAATAGAATCATAAATACTATAAGTTTAACATCTCCTTCAAATGCAGCAAATAGATATATAGGTTCAAATGCTTTATATAAAAAAAGAAAATTAGAAAATAAAAGTTACACTACTTTTGATTTTAGAGTAGAACAGTATAAAAAAGTTTTTAAAGATAAAATTTAAGAAAGTATTGAATAGAAAAGAAAACTTTTCTATTCAATATAAAGATTTTATTAGAAAGCTTCTACAATAGAACCTTCATATTTTTCAGCAATAAAGTTTTTAATCTCAGTTGAGTTTAATACCTCATTTAAAGCTTTAATAGCTTCACTATTTTCATTTCCTTCTTTTACAACTAAAATATTTGCATAAGGTGAATCTTTTGGTTCAATAATTAATGCATCTTTTAAAGGATTTAAGTTAGCTGCTAAAGCATAATTAGTATTAATAATAGCACCATCAACTTCATCTAAAACTCTTGGTAATTGAGGAGCATCTAACTCTTTGATTTTTAAGTTTTTAGGGTTATCTTTAATATCTAAAGCTGTTTTAAATTGAACATCATTAAATGTTAATAAACCTTTTTTTTCTAAAATATCTAAGGCTCTACTCTCATTTGTAGGATCATTTGGTACAGCAATAGTAGCACCATCTTCTAATTCACTTAAGTTTTTTAATTTATTTGAATATAATCCCATTGGCTCTAAGTGAACATTTACAGTTTTAACTAATTTTGTGTTTTTACTTTTGTTAAACTCAATTAAGTATGGCTCATGTTGGAAGAAGTTAGCATCTAACTCACCCTCATCAACTGCAATATTTGGAGTTACATAATCTGTAAACTCAACAATTTGTAAATCATAACCTTTTGCTTTTAATAAAGGCTGAGCTATTTCTAAAATTTCAGAATGAGGAACTGGTGTAGCTCCAACTTTGATAACTTTAGTTTCAACTTTCTTCTCTTCTTCTTTTGAATCAGTACAAGCTACTAATCCTAAAGCAACTGCAACAGTAAGTAATAATTTTAATAAATTTTTTAACATATATTTTCCTTTCTTTATTTTTTTGTAATTTTGTATAAATAATCCCCTGCACTCTGACAAGCTTGAACAAGTGCAATAAGAATAATAACTGTATAAATCATAGTATCAGTTTGGAATCTATAGTAACCATACTTAATAGCTACATCACCTAAACCTCCACCACCAACAGCTCCTGCCATAGCAGAAAAACCAATAACTGTAATTAGTGTTAAAGTAATTGCTGAAATAATACTTGGTAAAGCTTCAACAAGCATTACTTTAAAAATAATTTGTGAATCACTTGCACCAAAGGATTTTGCTGCTTCAATTACACCTTTATCAACTTCTTTAAATGCACTTTCAATCAATCTTGCAATAAATGGAGCTGCACCAATTGTAAGTGGAATAATCGCAGCTGTCGTTCCAATACTCTTTCCAATTAAAAACTTTGTTAAAGGGAAAAGAACAATCATTAAAATAATAAAAGGGAATGATCTTAAAGTGTTTATAACAACATCTAAAATAGCATACACTTTTAAATTTTCTCTTAACCCACCTTTTGAAGTTAGAATTAAAACAATTGCTAAAAGAAATCCAATAACTACAGCTAAAAAAGTAGATACAAATGACATATATACAGTTTCACCAAGTGCAGGTAATAAAATATCAACCATTATAAAACCTCCCATACAATATCATGTTCTTTAATATAGTTTGTAACTATTTCTTTATTTTTACTGTCTATATTTATAACCATATTTCCAACAATATGAGAATTAATCTCTTCAAGTTTTCCCCATACGATATTGAAATCCATATCTAACTCTCTTGCCATTTTTGTAATAAATGACTGATATGCATTATCTTTTGGAAAATATAATTTTATATTTACACCATCATTAGGAACAACTTCTGTTTCTCCTAAAAAGTCTTTCATTTTTTCATCAGGTTTTAAAAACAACTCTTCTGTGTCATCAAAACCTATTATATTTCCATGCTCTAAAAGTAAAGCTTTTTGAGCTATTTGTTTTACAACTTCCATTTCGTGAGTTACTAAAACAATAGTAATATTTAGTTTTTCATTTATCTCTTTTAATAGATTTAAAATAGATGTAGTTGTATTTGGATCAAGTGCTGATGTTGCTTCATCACTTAATAATACTTCTGGATCTAAAGTCAAAGCTCTTGCAATGGCAACTCTTTGCTTTTGCCCTCCACTTAATTGGCTAGGGTAAGCATTCATTTTTTGCTCTAAACCAACTAAAGACAATAAATCTTTAACTTTTTTTGAAATGTCTTCTTTTTTATAACCCCAAAGTTGCATTGGAAGTGCTACATTTTCAAATACAGTTTTTCTTTGAATTAATGAAAAATGTTGAAATATCATCCCAATATTCTTTCTAAACTCTCTTAACTGCTGCTTATTTAAAGATTTTATTTCTTTATTATTGACCTTTAATGAACCTTCACTATAATCTTCAAGTCCATTAATACATCTAAGAAGTGTAGATTTTCCAGCACCACTATGCCCTACAATGGCAAACATCTCACCTTTTTTAATATCTATAGAAATATCATTTAAAACTTTTACATCACCATAGTATTTATTTAAGTTTTCTATAGTTATCATGATAAATCCTTCATTAAGTGATGGAATAGTATTAAAATTTGAATAAAATATGTGTTAAATGAAAAAGAAAAGTAGCATTTTTTTGAAATTAATTGTAATTTTGTGTAGTTTAAATTTGACTAGTTTAGTATTGTTTATATTTTGAATAAAAGAGAAAATCTCTTTTATTCATTCATTCCTGCAAAAAACTCTTCATTATCTTTAGTTTTTTTCATTTTAGAATATAAGAATTTAAGTGCTTCAACTTCATCCATAGATGCAATTGCATTTCTTAAAATCCATGTTTTTTGTAAAATTTCAGGAGTAAGAAGTAACTCTTCTTTTCTAGTACCTGATTTTGTAATATCAAGAGCAGGATAAACTCTTTTATTAGCTGCATCTCTACTTAATACAACTTCACTATTACCTGTTCCTTTGAACTCTTCAAAAATAACTTCATCCATTTTTGAACCAGTTTCAATTAATGCAGTTGAAATAATTGTTAAAGAACCACCCTCTTCAATATTTCTAGCAGCACCAAAGAATCTTTTTGGTTTATGTAAAGCATTTGCATCAACCCCACCTGAAAGTACCTTTCCAGAACTTGGTGTTACTGTATTATAAGCTCTAGCTAATCTTGTAATAGAATCAAGTAAAATAACTACATCTTTTTTCATCTCTACAAGTCTTTTTGCTTTTTCAATAACAATTTCAGCAACTCTTACATGATTATGTGCAGGTAAATCAAAAGTTGAACTATAAACTTCACCTTTTACACTTCTTTGCATATCTGTAACTTCTTCTGGTCTTTCATCAATTAAAAGAACCATTAAAGATACTTCTGGATGATTTTTTGTAATACCATGAGCTAACTCTTTTAATAACTCAGTTTTACCAGTTTTTGGAGGTGCAACAATAAGACCTCTTTGACCTTTACCCATTGGAGCAAATAAATCAAGCATTCTTCCTGTCATTCTTGTAGATTCATACTCAAACTTAAACTTATCAGTTGAATATAAAGGTGTTAAGTTATCAAATAATGGTCTGTTTTTTGATGCTTTTATAGGTAAATAATTAATTGCTTCAATTTTTAATAAAGCATTATATTTTTCACTTTCTTTATTTGGAGGTCTAACTTGTCCAGTTACAATATCTCCAGTTCTTAATGCAAATTTTCTAATTTGAGTTGCACTTACATAAGAATCATTTGATGTGTCAGAAAAATTCCCATCAATTGCTCTTAAAAATCCAAATCCACCCTCTTTAATCTCTAAAATACCTGTGAATAAAATAAATCCACCTGCATCAATTTGATTTTTTAAAATCGAGAACATTAAATCTTGTCTTTTTAATTCTTGGGGATTTTCTACATCTAATTCTTTTGCGATATTTAAAAGTTCTTCTAAAGGAAGTTCTCTTAATTGTTCAATTTTATACCCTTCAACAGGTATATGAGTTCTAGTTTTCCTAGTGTTTTTTGTTTTACTTTGAGTTTTAGACTCTTCCATGAGTAATCTTAACCTTTGATTTTACATATTAAGTATGTAGTTTTTTTGTAGTTTTTGTAGTTTATAAAGTAATAGTGTAATTGTAGTGTTAATTTAAAAAAAAGTCAATTAAATTGATTTGTACTAGATAATAAAGGTGCAAAAGCACCTTTATTTAAAATACATTTAATTATATATTATAAGTCACCTTCGTGCTTACCTAAATATTCAGCTACACCTTCTGTTGAAGCTTTCATACCTTCATCACCTTTATTCCATCCAGCAGGACAAACTTCACCATGCTCATTTGTAAATAACATTGTATCAACCATTCTGATCATTTCATCAATGTTTCTACCTAATGGTAAGTCATTAATTACAGCATGTCTTACTGTTCCATCTTTATCAATTAAGAAAGAACCTCTTAAAGCAACTGAATCTCCGAATAATACATCATAATCTCTAGAAATTTGTTTAGATAAGTCTGCAACTAATGGGTATTGAATTCTTCCAATTCCACCATTTTCAACAGGAGTTTCTCTCCATGCAAAGTGTGAGAATTGTGAATCAACAGAAACACCAATTACATTGATACCTCTTGAAGAAAATTCTTCAATTCTTTTTGAGAATGCAATAATTTCAGAAGGACACACAAAAGTAAAGTCTAATGGGTAGAAAAATAATACCGCACCATTTTCACCAATGTTTTCATATAAATTAAAATCTTCAACAATTTGTCCGTCTGCAAGTACAGCTGTAGCTGTAAAATCTGGAGCTTTTTTAGTTACTAACATATTTAATTCCTTTATTAATATTTTATTTGTGATGTAATTATACACCAAAAACTTTCAAATTAAGCTACAACTTTCCTTAAATTTTGAAATTTGTGAAAATTTATCCTAAGATAATTTTTATCCTTGATATATAAGTATATTTATATAGCTTTATTTATCTCAATAATCATTATCATTTTAAGTTTAATAAATGGCCAGTGTTACCATAAATGCTACATTTTTAGTATCAATTGATAATTTTTATTTTTTAAAGTAAATTTTATATTTACTGTGATAAAGTTTTACTAAATTTATTATAGGAGATTTACTATGGCAGTAAAAATTACTGATATTTGTATTAGCTGTGACGCATGTTTAGATGAGTGTCCAGTAGAAGCAATTGTTGATAACGATGATAACCCAACTGGTGAAGATGTATATTATGTATACTCTGACAAATGTGTTGAGTGTGTAGGTCACAATGATGAGCCAGCATGTGCTGACGCATGTCCAACTGAGGGATGTATTGTATGGGATGAAGCTGGTTCAGGTTCTGTTGAAAAAGAAGACAGAGGTGAAGCTGGAACTCCTGTAGTAGAAGACTAATTTTTAGTTTTAACTATATCCAAACACTATAAAAGGCAAGTAGTTTTTTTAACTACTTGCCTTTTTTTATTTTTTTAGGTATAATCCGCGACTTAAAAAAATATTGAGGGATATACAAATATGGAACAAACACTATCAATCATCAAACCTGACGCGGTAGCTAAAAATGTTGTAGGTAAAATCTTAGACAGATTTGAATCAAATGGATTAAGAATTGCAGCAACTAAAAAAGTTCAATTAAGCAAAGCTGATGCAGAAGCATTTTATGCAGTACACGCTGAAAGACCATTTTTTGGTGAATTAGTAGAATTCATGATTTCTGGACCAGTTGTTGTAACTGTTTTAGAAGGTGAAGATGCAATGGCTAAAAATAGAGACTTAATGGGTGCTACAAATCCTAAAGAAGCAGCAGCTGGAACAATTAGAGCAGATTTTGCAGAATCAATTGATGCTAATGCAGTTCACGGTTCAGATTCATTAGAAAATGCAGCAAATGAAATTAAATTCTTCTTCTCTGACAGAGAAATTTGTTAATAAATTAAAAGTTTTTATAATTTAACATGAAAATAGAATTTAAAAAAGTACCACAAAGCCCTAAAGAATTCAGTGCTTCACTTGCTTCAGTAGAAATTGAAGGTACTTTTTGTAAAATATCGCAATCGTTAGTAAAAATTGATGCTGTATTAAAAGGTAATACACAAATCGATTGTTGCAGATGTGGTATCACAGATACTATTACTTTAAATGAAGAAGCAAATTTTTTATTAAGTGATGGTATTTATAAAGATGATTCTGAATCAGAAGATTTAGTAATCGAAATAGACAATAATACAATTGACTTTGATGAAATAATTCAAAGTGAATTAGAATCAATTAAAAGTGATTACTATCTATGTGAAAACTGTTCACATGACGATAGTGAATTTCAAAAAGAATTTTAAGGAGAAAAAAATGGCAGTACCAAAGAGAAGAGTATCTCATACTAGAGCAGCGAAAAGAAGAACTCACTATAAAATAACTTTAAAAAAACCAGTTAAAGATAGTGATGGTTCTTGGAAAATGCCTCATACGGTTAACCCAAACACTGGTGAATACAAAAGCTAATGTTAAAAATCGCAATAGATGCAATGGGTGGGGACTTCGGTCCTGAGCCTATTATTCAAGGCCTTGTTGCAGCTTTAAAACAAAATAATAACTTCACTGCAATTGCAGTTGGTAAAAAAGATGAAATTGAAGCTTTATTACCAAAACAATTTTTATCAAGAGTTGATATACTAGATACAGATGATGTAATTAGTATGCATGACTCAGCTACAGATGCACTTAAAAGAAAAGATTCTACAATTTATAAAGCTATTGAATTAGTAAGAAACCAAGAAGCTGATGCTGTTGTTTCTGCTGGACACTCAGGTGCCTCAATGTCTTTAGCAACACTTAGAATTGGAAGAATAAAAGGTGTATCAAGACCTGCTATAGCAACACTTATGCCAACTAGTGAAAACCAAAATACTTTAGTATTAGATGTTGGAGCCAATGTTGATAGTGACGCTAAAAATTTATTTGAATTTGCTGTAATGGGACAAGTTTATGCACAAGATGTACTACAACTTGACGAACCAATTGTTGGATTACTTTCAAATGGGGAAGAAGAAAGCAAAGGAAATGAAGTAACAAAAGAAGCTTATAAACTTATATCAAAAGTTCCAAATTTTGCAGGTAATGTAGAAGGTAGTGATATCTTCAAAGGAACAGTTGATGTTGTTGTTTGTGATGGTTTTGTAGGTAATATTTTACTTAAAACAGCCGAAGGTGTTGCAGATACAATCGGACAAATCATCAAAAAGAATTTAAAAAGATCTCTAATTTCAATTGCTGGTGCAGTTCTTATGAGAAAGGTATTCAAAAACTTAAAAGTAAGAGTTGATTATGCAGAATATGGTGGAGCTCCATTACTTGGAGTAAAAGCACCTGTTATTATTGCCCATGGGAAATCAAATCCTAAAGCAATACAAAATGCAATATTCCAAGCTATAAATGCAGCTAGCTCTAACTTAAATAGTCATATTGAAGAGAGATTATCACAGTATAGTAATTAATTAGATATAATAACTATACTTTTATTTAAGGATATGTAAATGACATATGCAGCTTTTAGATCTATTGGAGCTTATATTCCTCCAAAGATTATGACAAATGCAGATTTTGAAAAAATTATTGATACTAGTGATGAGTGGATTACTAAAAGAACTGGTATTAAAGAAAGAAGAATTTCTGAAGAAAACGAAGCTTCATCTGATTTAGGAGCAAAAGCAGCACAAGTTGCTATTGATAGAGCAGGAATTGCAAAAGAAGACATTGATATGGTTATCTGTGCAACTGTAACTCCTGATTATTTATGTATGCCTTCAACGGCTTGTTTAATTGCATCAAAATTAGATTTACCTCCTGTTCAAGCTTATGATATTAGTGCCGCGTGTACAGGTTTTGTATATGCTGTATCTGTAGCAAAAGCATTTATTGAATCAGGAATGAAAAAAAATGTTCTAATAATCGGTGCAGAGACTTATACATCAATTTTAGATTATACAGATAGAGGAACTTGTTTTATCTTTGGAGATGGAGCAGGAGCAGCTATAATATCAGCTACAGAAGACAAAAGTGAAGCAATCGTAGATGTTAATTGTTCAAGTGATGGGAACTATGATGATTTAATCAAAACTCCTGGCGGAGGAAGTAAACATCCATGTTCACAAGAAGTAGTTGAACAGAAAATGGCTTGTATAAGAATGAAAGGAAATGAAACTTTCAAACTTGCAGTTAAAACTCTAACAGCTGACGTTGAAAAAATGATGGAAAAACACAATATTAAAAACAATGATATTGACCACTTTATTCCTCATCAAGCAAATTTTAGAATTATAAACGCAGTAGGAAAAGCTTTAGGATTAAGTGATGAACAAACTGTAGTTACTGTAGATAAATATGGTAATACATCAGCAGCTTCAATTCCAATGGCAATGAATTATGCTTATGAGCAAGGAAAAATCAAAAAAGGTGATAATATCTTATTTGATGCCTTTGGTGCAGGACTTACTTGGGGAAGTGCTTATTTCCCATTCTCACCTAAGAACTAAATAGAAGGCTAAAGCCTTTTATTTATTTTATAATACTTTCTTATTTATTTCAAAAAAATACTAACTTTGATACTATAAATACTGGACTAAAGTCATATAAAAAATTGTACCAGCAAAAATAGAAATCAAATAATTCTTAAAAATTATATGCAAAATTGCAGTAAATAAAATACCACCTATTTCTTTTAAACCATAAGGTGCAAGGGAAAAATCTACATCTTTCACGGAATAAACTATTAAAATTGTCATAATTACAGCAGGGAAAAACTTCTCAATAAATACTACATAAGAAGGAAGTTCATTTTTTCTAAAAAATAAAAATGGAAAAACTCTAGTAAAAAAGTTTACTACTGCCATTATAGCAATTGCTATATATATTTCAATTCCACTCATTGTTCAATCTTTCTTCTAAAAGTAAACATCAAAATAAGTGCAACAACAATTGAGACAATTAACATCTTATCACTTGGTATAAAAATAAGTGAAAATACAGAAGCTATACCTCCTACGATAAAAGGAGTTATATTTTGTAAACTTTTATACTGTTCAATACATAAAACTACAAAAAGTGCTGTTAAAGAAAACTCTAATCCTGCTGTATTAAACTCTATATTTGAACCAATTATGGCTCCAAAAGTACATCCTAAGAACCAATAAGATTGATTAAAAGCTGTTAAAAAAAAGTAATACCATCTTTTTTTTAACTGTTCATCATCTTTAATTGTTGTTAAAAGTGCATAGGTTTCATCAGTTAGACCAAAAATCAAATAAGGCTTTAATTTTCCTGTTTTTTTAAATCTTTTAAGCAAAGATAATCCATAAAAAGATTGTCTTATATTTATAAACCATGTTGCTATTGCTATATCTACATATCCAGCTTTTAAATTAAAAAAGTTTATAGCTACAAATTGTAATGCACCTGCATAAATGAAAAGTGACATTATAGGAGCTAAATACCAAGGATAATCAAAGGATACAAGGAGCAAACCAAATGCAAAGCCTAAAACTGCATATCCCATCATAACAGGAATTGATACTTTAAATGCAGTTTTTATCTCTCTTTCATACTTCAATACTTATACCACCTACTTATCAAACTTTTTATTATTTGGATTATTTTTAAAAATATTCATTGATTTTTCTTTAGGATCCTTGTTAAACTTATCAACAGTTGCCACTGAATTAATATATAAAATTGATTCATCAACAACTATTTGAAATACACTATGAAGTGGTATCTTAACAACTGAACCAAAATTTTCACTTCCAAAACCTGCTTCAAAACTTATAGAATCATTTGTTAACTCTATTGTTGTATATGTATAATTACTTAAAATAAAAAGTGAAAATTTTTGAAGTTGTTCTTTTATAGAGTTTGGTAAAGCTGGGTTAAACTCAATTGGTTCAATATTTGCTGTTATTGAAAACTCTTGATTTTTTTCTAAAAGAAACTTTATTGTTTCAAACACTTGTTTTTGTACTAAGTTTTTATAATTTACATCTTCTATTATATTATTTATCATTCTATTAATATCCATTTTAAAATTTTAGTGGTATTATAACCTATGAAACGAATATTTTTGCTTATTTTAATACTTTATAATATTACTTTTGCTTATGAGTTTAAACTAAATAAAGATGATATTAAATATATTCAAGAATCAAAAAAACAATCTTTTATAGTGAATAGATTGAAAAAGTACAAGACTTTAAAAGAGGAAGTTGTTGATTATACTTTAATTAGAAAACTTTCACATATAAATGCTTTCTTTAATAAAATTCTACCAAAACATGATATTAAAGCAAATTCATCAATTGATTATTGGGCAACTCCTAAAGAGTTTCTAATACAAGGTCATGGGGATTGTGAAGATTATGTTATAAGTAAATATTTCACACTACTAGAACTTGGCATTAAAAAGAAAAATCTTTATTTTGCAGTTGTAAAAGTAAAAGGTGAACGAGATTATCACATGGTATTACTTTATGTAGAAGATAAAAAGAAAAGCCCTCTTGTTTTAGATAATCTTAGTTTTAAAGTAATTCCTTTTAACAAAAGGAAAAAACTAATTCCCCAATTTGCATTTAATGAAATAGATGCTTATAAATTTACAAAAGATGGTTTTACTAAAAAAGTAAAAATAAATTGGGGAAATGAAAATAAATGGCAAAAACTCCTTATAAGAGTTTATGAAAAAAACGAATAAATCTCAAGTTCGTCAAAATCTATCATTGCATTCATTAAAGCAAACTTTTCACACTTTTGAAGCATCTGGATACTTATATCTTTTTCATATAGTTTTCCTTGTGATATAAGTCTTGCTCTTGTTGTACCTTTTAGTAAAGGTTTTTTTGGACTTATCCATCTATTATCATAAAAAATTGCTATATTAGCAATGGAAGTATCTGTTATAAATCCATCTTTAACAATGATTATTTCATCACAATTATCTTTTTTAGCACATAATTCATCTAGTTTTTCTCTATTTAGATATTTTTTTGAGTAGTCTATATTTTCATCATAAACTAATTTAAAAGTTTTTATATCTTTTTTCTTATACTCAAAATAGTTTACATCTAAAACACCTGACTCATCATATATTAATTTACATCTTAAAAGTTTATTTGATAAAGGATATATATATTCACTTAAATTTATATTTAAACCAACTGTTTTAGCAATTCTTTCTTGATGATACTCTAAGTTAAAAACTTCAAAATCATCACACTTAATAGTTTCAAAATACACTTTTTCTTCTTTTATAATCAATTTAAATTTAAAAGATATAATAGCTAAACTTTATTTTAAGGCTTCTCATGCAAAAGAAATATCAGAAGATTATTAATAGTTTTAAAGATTTTGATAATACATATAAATATGCTTTTATAGGTATTCCAAAAGGTTTTGGTGGCTTAAAAGAACACTATTTTGGTACACTTCAAAATTTTAAAAAACTATATCCAAACTTTAAAGCAAAAAATAAAATTCCTACAGTTTTATTTTTACATGGATCTGCTGGATTAAATAAGGGTGTTATTTATAGAAAATGGATTGTTGAAAAAGCAAATTTTATTTTCTTTTGTCCTAATTCGTTTAAAGTAAAAAATAGACCAACGTATGAAACACCTACAAAACTTAAAAATTACGAAAAAGTTCATAAGTTTAGACAAGCAGAAATACACCACAACTTACAAAAACTTCAAAATATAAGCTTTATAGATATAAAAAATATATTCTTAATGGGTAATTCAGAAGGTGGTTTAGCCGTAGCTTCATTTAAAGGAAGAGAGTTTAAAGGTAGAATTATAACTGCATACTCTTGTGAAAACTCATACTATTCAAAAAATTTTGAAATAGGTGCAAATAAAAATGAACCTATTTTAAATATCATTGGAACACATGATGAATATTTTTCAAATAGTGCAAATCCTACAAAAAATTATGATGTGGAAGGACACTGTACAAAAGCTCTAAGAAAATATAAAAATGCAAAGGTTATAATACTACCTCAAACTAAACATGATATCACTTCTAATATCTATGTAAAAGATGATATTATAAGCTTTTTAAAGCTTTGGAGTAAAGAAGCCTAAAGACTTCTTTTACTTTACAAACACTTGTGCTACATCTTTTGAGTATTGAAGTTCACTAGTAATTCCAACACAAGAGCAATTAATCTCTGATAATACATATTTATCAGACCCATCTTTATTATAATCTAAAATATAATCCATAGTCCATAACAATGGATAGTTTTGACCTCTTAGATATGGTTTTAAAACTTCTAAACCTTCTTTAGTTAAATCAATTACATCTTTCCATTTAGGTTCATCTGGCGATTCGTATTTATATTTAGCACCAGAAAAAAGTGTTGCAGAGAATTGACCTTCTTGAGGTTTCTTATGTACTACAGAAATTGGTTTATCATTTACTAATAAAACTCTTATTTCACCTTCCTTAATTCTTTCTAAATATCTACAACCAACAAACCCTACTTTTCCTTGGAAATATTCAGCATACTCACTATCATCTTCAAAGTTCTTCTCAAATTTTGAGATAAACTCATGAATATCATCAAAAAAGAATTTTTCATTATTTACAGCTTCTGTGGAAATAATCGAACCATCTTCTTGTTGTCGTACAAGATAAACACCTTCACCTGTTGAACCATAATTTGTTTTTAAAACTCTTATTCCATGTTTTTTTAAATCAGCTGGAAATTTTGATGCGAAATCAGGAAAGTTATGGTAAAAATATGATTCATCATCACCTAAAACACTACCTTTTAATTTTGCTAAGATATCTTTAAAATCTAAATTAATCATAACATCAGGGTGAGTATGAATTTCAACACCACTATCCCCTAAAGCTTTTAAAAATTGGAAATATTCATCAACTTGTTTCAAATTTCCAGGGTTAATCCTTGAGATTACAGCAAAAGCATTTTGTTTTAAATACTCTAATAATTGATATTTTTTATTTGGCTTAAAAAATACAATTTCAGTTTTAAAAGAAGTAACTTCTTCTATTGCTCTTAAAATTGGTTTAGTATCCGGTCTAAAACCATCAAAACCTTTATCACTACCCTTTTGATACTCAATAATAAAAACTGTATCTGCTTTTTTCATTTATTACTATCCTATTTAAAATATAAATAAGATTATAAAATTATTTGATTACATTAAAGTTACAATTTAAAAAGGTAAATATATTTTGTCAAGTAGCTCTTCATACTCTAAATTGGCATTAGAATCACAAGTTATTCCACCACCACTTTTATAGTATTGATTATTATTTTTATCTTCTTCTATAAATCTTATCATTACAGAACTATCAAAGTTTTCACCATCATACACTCCAAAAATACCTGTATAGAAATCTCTTTCATAACCTTCTATTTCTTTTAAAAGTTCAATTGTCTTTTTCTTTGGAGTTCCTGTTATTGATCCAGCAGGAAGCATCGAGGTTATTATTGTTCCTAGTTTTTTTTGCCAATTTTCTTCTAAATTTGCAGATATCTTAGAACTAACTTGTAAAAGTTTTTTATTCCCAGCATTTATCTTATCAATATATCTAAACTCATCTACTCTAACTTTTGAAGCCACAACTCCTAAGTCATTTCTTAATAAGTCAACTACCATAGTATGTTCAGCCATTTCTTTTATATCACCTAAGATTTTGGCTTTTGCATTAGATATACTTGAATCAATAGTTCCTTTCATCGGATAGGTATAGATTTTATTTTTTTTTATTTTTACAAATCTTTCAGGAGAAAAACAAACAAAGTTATCATCTTTATTTTTATATCTTAACTTAAATTTTGCATCTACTTTCTCATATATTTCATCAAGAGAAAAATTGGTTTTTATTTTTGTTTTAGCAGTAAGATTTAAAAGATATGTATTTCCTTCTCTTATTTGATTTTGTAAAAAATCAAATTTTTCTTTATACTCTTTAAAAGATATTGGATATTTTTCTACTTTTGTTTGATGTTTATTCTTATTCTTACTTTTTGAATTAATTTCAAACTTTATTCTATTAGGTAAGGTAGAAATTTTATTTATGTAGAATTTTGTAAAGTCATAAGATATTGTAAAAAAAAATGGCTCATTTAATGAGCCATATTTATTTATTTCTTCTTCAATTAGTTTTTTATTCAATTTCTACTTTTTTATTGTAAAACTAGTTTTTTAAGTGCAGCCATTCTAATAGCAACACCATTTGTAACTTGTTCTAATACTTTATTTCTAGGGTCTTTTAGCATTTCATCTGAAATATCTACATTTCTATTTACAGGACCTGGATGTAATAATAAAATATCTCTATTTCCCATTACTTCACTTGTAATACAGAAATCTTTTGCATATTCATTTAAAGACTCAAAATATACTTGGTTGTGTCTTTCTAACTGAGTTCTTAAACTCATAATAATATCTACATCATCAATTACATCATCTAAACTTGTATATGTTTCAAAATCATTACCTTCATATCTAAAACATTCAGGAGATACAAAACAAACATCAATACCAAATTTTGGTAATAATCTTTTATTTGAACCTGCAACTCTTGAAGTTCTTACATCACCAACGATAGCAATTTTTTTACCATCAGTTTGACCTTCAAAGTGTTCATGTATTGTAAACATATCTAATAGTGCTTGTGTAGGATGAGCGTGTTTTCCATCTCCTGCATTTAAAATAGGACAGTCTACAAAATCAATTAGTTTATCAGGAAGTCCACATTCAGAATGTCTTATGATTAAAGCATCTGGTTTCATCGCATTAATATTAGCAACTGTATCAAAGATTGTTTCACCTTTTGAAGTTGAAGAAGTTCCAACATCCAAAGATACAACCTCAGCACCAAGTCTTTTAGCCGCTATTTCAAAAGAACTCCTAGTTCTAGTTGAATTCTCAAAAAACAAAGTAACTATAAGTTTTCCTTTTAAAGTTTCATTGTATTCAAACTTTAAAAACTCTCTTGCGTCGTTAAATAAACTTAAAATCTCTTCTTTAGAAAAATCAGAAGTCCTGATTAAATGCTGCATTTTTTCCCTTTAATTTTAGTTTTTATTTTACCCAAATTGAGTTTAAAGAAAAAATAGTCTTTTCAAAAGCAATTGTTAACATATCGTTTAAATTATTTTGATATAATCTTTTCTAATTTATAAAGTATTTAGGAAAAAAAATGATAGAACAATTAGATAAAGATTATGTACTTCAAACTTATGCAAGAAACTATGTAAACTTTAAAAAAGGTATAAATGCAACTTTATTTGATGAAAATGATAAAGACTATATAGATTTCACATCAGGTATAGGTGTTGTTTCAGTAGGTCATGGAAACAAAGAAGTAGCAAATGCCATTTATGAGCAAGTAAGTAATATTACTCATATTTCAAACCTTTTTGCTATTGAACCACAAGCAAAATTAGGTGAAAAAATTGCTAAATTATCAGGGATGGATGTAGCAACTTTTTTTGCAAACAGTGGAGCTGAAGCAAATGAAGGAGCTATTAAATTAGCAAGAAAATATGGTGAAACAAATTTTGATAACAAAAGATATAAAGTTATCACATTAGAACACTCTTTTCATGGAAGAACAATTACAACAGTAAAAGCTACAGGTCAAAGCTCTATGCACACACCAAGCTTTTCTCCATATCCAGATGGTTTTTTATATAATGATAAGATTGAAGATATTTATAACTCTATTGATAATGAAACAGTAGCTGTTATGATAGAACTTGTTCAAGGAGAAGGTGGAGTTCAACCTTTTGATAAAAAAGAGATACAAGAATTAGCAAAATTTTTAAAAGAGCAAGGAATTTTACTTATTATTGATGAAGTTCAAACAGGAGCTTATAGAACAGGAGAATTCTTAGCAACAAATCTTTATGAAATTGAGCCTGATATTATTACAATGGCAAAAGGTTTAGGTGGAGGTGTTCCAATTGGGGCAGTTGTAACAAAACATAAAGATTTATTTACTTATGGGGATCATGGTTCTACTTTTGGAGGTAACTATTTAAGTTGTGCTGCTTCATTGAAAGTATTAGAAATTTTAGATAACTACAAAGATTCAGGTAAATTAGATGAAACAATCATTTATTTTCAAGATAAATTAAATGAAATTTATGAAGCAAATAAAGATATCTTCACACATAGTGTTGGATTAGGACTTATGAGAGGGCTTAGAGTAAAAGATGCCAATACCCTAGCTTCTATTATAAAAGAAGCATTTAATGAAGGTTTATTAGTTTTAAGAGCTGGTAAAAATACTTTAAGAATGTTACCTGTTTTAACTATTTCAAAAGAAGAAATTAATGAAGGATTTAAAAGGCTTGAAAATGCACTTTCTAAAATCAAATAAAATTAAACTACTTTTATGTAGTTTAATTGGTGTAAATTTATTAGCAAATAGTAGTTTTGATGAAGAGATTTTATCAGACAGTAGAAAAAAGACTTTTACATTAGATGAAAAACAAGCAAAAGAAGATAGTGCAAAATTAAAAAAAGATTGGATAAATCCCATAACTTTGCAGTACAAAAAAAATTTAGGTGATGATTATAAAGGTGAAACATCTTTAATATCTATCAATCAGCCTATTTTTCAAAGTGGTGGGATTTATCAAGCAATTAAATATGCTAACTCAACATATAAATATTCTAATCTTCAAATACAACAACAAAGAAAGCTTTTAATAAAAGATGCTTTAAATTTACTTTTCCAAATAAAGAAGCTAGATTTGAATATTCAAAAAACAAAACTAACTTTAGCAAATGCAAAAATAGATGTAACTAGAAAAAAAGAACAGGTTTTAAATGGCTTTTTAGATAGTTCATTTTTAGATAATGCCCTACTTACTTTAAATAGTTCAAAACATACTTTAGTTGATTTAAAATATCAAAAACAAGAGCTTATAAATAGTTTTAATAATATTGCTGCAGGAGATTATAAACAATTTAAACTTCCTAACTTTGAACTAATTTCAAAAAAAGAGTTCTTAGAAAAGAATATAGAACTTGATAAAGCAAAAGCCTCTATTGAAAAAAATAAAAACTATTCATATATGACTATGGCTAGATATTTACCAAGTGTAAATGTCTTTTATAACTATTCTAAAACACATTATACAGATGGAAAGCCAAAAGCAGGTCAAACAAATGAACAAACTTATGGTTTATCAATTAGTATGCCACTTGACTCAAGAGCTTTCAATGATATAGAAAGTAAAAGAATTGAATATTTAAAGTCTAAATTAAATCTAAAAAATAAGATTGATGATGAAAAAAGTTTTTTTAAAACAAAAATAGATAAACTTAATATGTTAAACGAAAGATTAAAAATTACTAAAGAAGATTTAGCTCTTTATAATTCTATTTTAAAGATTATTAAAGAAGAAAAAGAAGCTCAGATTAAAACCCAAAGTGATTATGATACACTTAAAAACTCCAGAGATATTAAATTTTTAGACGAAAAAATTTATAAAATAGATAAACAAATTATTCTTTTGGATATGTACGCTAAAATTTTCTAAACAAAAGGGAAGTTTATGAAAAAACTAAACTATATTACTTATTGGATTATAATACTTCCCATTGTAGCTGTAATTTTAACTTCTTCTATTTTAACTTATGAATTTATTTCTTATGAAAATAAAAAACTAGTTGAAGAGATTGAAGATACTAAAAAAAAGCATATAAAAGAAATTAAAAACCGAATTAAAAACCGAATCAATAGAACTATTACTTTAATTCAAACACAAGTTGAACTAAATAAAATTGAAGAAAAAAAAGATATTAAAAACATTGTAAATATAGCTTATGAAACAATGAGTCAAATATACAAACAATATCAAGATAAACCTAAAGAATTCATCCTAGAAAAAATAAAAAAAAATTTAAGAGAACAAAGATTTTATGCTAATTTAAGTGGTTATTATTTTTTAATTGATTTAAAAGATAAAGTAATTATGCAACCTCAAACACCTTCACATGAAGGTAAAATTCTTACTAAACTTCAAGATGTAGAGGGTAAATATTTTATACAAGAGTTTAGAAATATTGCCCTAACAAAAGAATCTGGTTTTATTACTTGGCATTGGCATAAACCGCAAACAAATAAAGTTGGAGAAAAACTTGGGTATATAAAACTATTTAAACCTTTAGGGGTATATATAGGTACAGCAAGATATAAAGAAGATATTAATAAAAAAATCAAAAAACAAATACTTAGTATTATTGATAGTATTAGATTTAAAAAAGATGAATATATTTTTGCCATAAATTCAAAAGGAACAACACTTTCACATATAAATAAAACTTTTGTAGGGAAAAAATATGAAGAACTTTCACAAATAGAAAAAAAAGTTGTAGATATTGTACTAAAAAAAGCTATTAATAAAAATGGTTCATTTTTAAACTACACACCAACTAGCCATAATATTTCTAAAAACTTATCTGAAAAAATTTCTTTTGTAAAAAAAGTACCAAATTTTGATTTAATTCTTGGAACAGGTCAATATACACTTACCATTCAAGAAGAGTTAGAAAGAAAAAAAAGTGAATTAAAAAAAGAAGTTAGAGTTACAAAAAATAAGATTATAATTATATCTACAATTATTAGTTTATTCCTTATTCTTATACTTATTTTTATTTCAAGAAAAATTGATACACAATTTAATATTTATGAAAAAGAACTTCTTAAAAATAATTTAAAGTTAAAGAAACTAAATGAATCTTTAGAATCTAAAGTAAAAAAACAAGTATTAGAAATAAGAAGAGCTGATGATATTTTAAATCAACAATCAAAACTAGCTTCTATGGGGGAAATGATAGGAAACATTGCACATCAATGGAGACAGCCTTTATCAACAATTTGTACTATCGCATCTGGAACAAAATTTGAAGATGAATTAAACACTTTAAATAAAGAAAAACTTTATAAAAATTTAGACTCCATAGTTTCAAATACTAAGCATTTATCTCAGACAATAGAAGACTTTAGAAGTTTTTTTAAAAAAGACAAAGTAAAAAAAAGCTTTTTTGTAAAAGATATTATAAAAAAAGTAATAAACCTAATGTCTGCAAGTTTTAAAAATAAAGAGATTATTATTGAAGTAGATATAAAAGAAAATATTAAAATTTATGCCTTAGAAAATGAATTAACCCAAGCTATATTAAATATACTAAATAATTCAAAAGATGCTTTAGTAGAAAAAAACTTAGATATAAAAATTATAAAAATAAAATCATATATAAAGAATGAAAAGGTTTATATTGAAATATTAGATAATGGTGGGGGAATAAAAAAAGATATTATTGATAAAATTTTTGAACCTTACTTTACGACAAAATTTCAAGCACAAGGTACAGGTATAGGCTTATATATGACAAGAACTATAATAGTAAATCATATACAAGGACAAATAGATGTTAAAAATATTAATTTTAAATATAAAGATAAGACCTATAAAGGTACATTAATGAGAATAATAATAGATAATAAGTAAAAAGAGATAAACTCTTTTTACCTTACTTACTTTTAAAATTTAAATAATATTCAATTTCTGATGGAGTTAAAATTTTAATAGTATTTGTACTTCCTGGCATTCCAACTGGATAACCAACAGTTGCTACATAAGTTTCACTTTTATCAAGTAAACCTTTTGAATCTAAAGCCTTTAACATTTTTTGGAACATTTTAGAAGCCTGCCCTTCTTTTATTGTATCTACAGGTCTTACACCCCAAATTGCTGTTAATGATGATAAAACCTTTCTTTTATGTGTAAATGCATAAATTGGTGTTCTAGGTCTGTATCTTGACATCTTAATAGCTGATTTACCAGAACTTGTTAAGGCTAAAATTCCTTTTGCACCTAAATCATCAGCAAGTCTAGTAACAGTTGCTTGAATTACATCAAAATGATCTAAATAATCAAATTTAGATTGTTTGTCAAAATTATAAATATCTTCTGTTCTTGCGATAATATTACTCATTGTATCAACAACATTTATAGGATCTTCTCCTACAGCACTTTCTTCACTAAGCATAACAACATCTGTTCCATCTAATACTGCATTTGCTACATCTGAAATTTCTGCTCTTGTTGCTCTTTCATTATGAGTCATAGATAAAAGCATTTGCGTTGCAGTAATTACAGGCATTCCTACGCTATTTGCTTTTTTGATTAACATTTTTTGAATAGTTGGAACATCATAATAAGGTACTTCAATTCCTAAATCACCTCTTGCTACCATCAATCCATCAGATGCTTCAATAATTTCATCTATATTTTCAACAGCATCAAATTTTTCAATTTTTGCTATTAATTTACCTTTATAACCTTTTAGAAGTTTTCTAGCTTTTTTCATATCTTTTGCATTTTGAACAAAAGAAATAGCAAAATAATCAACTTGATTCTCAACACCCCAAGCAATATCTTTTTCATCTTTTTGAGTAATAACATCAATATCTATTACAGTATTTGGGAAATTAACCCCTTTTCTTGAAGATAAAATACCGTGATTTTCAATTTTTGCTTTTACCTCATCACCTGTACTAATTACTTTTGCTCTAATAGTTCCATCATATAAGTAAATATACTCATCTACTTTAACCTTTGCTAAAATATCTGGATAGTTTATTGATACTACATATTTTTTATCAGCTTCTTTATATCCAACTATCTCTTCTTTTAAAAAAGTTATGATATCTCCTCTATGTAATTCAAAAGGTTCTTTTAAATCTCCGATTCTAACTTTTGGACCTGAAATATCTTGTAAAATACCTACTGTTCTATCTAGGTTTTTCATTGCTGTTCTAATATTATCAATAGTTTCTTTATGGTATTCATGACTTCCATGAGAAAAGTTTAATCTAAACATATTAGCACCTGCTTTTATTAAACCTTCAATTACTTCAATACTATGGCTTGATGGCCCTAATGTTGCCAAAATTCTTGTTCTTTTTTCCACAGTTTCTCCTTTTTTTCGTAAGAATATTATATCAAAATTTAATTACATATTAATTACGTTTTATAACACAATTATTTCACACTTGATATGTTAAAATATTAATATCAAAAATAAAGGTTTCAAAATGAAATATTTTAATTTAAAAACTTTTGTATCATCTCTTGCAGCTATAGCATTACTTAGTGGATGTACATCAGGTTCAACAGGAAATCAAACGATAGACAATAATCAAAGAGCAATAATAGGTACAACAATTGGTGCCTTAGCTGGTATTGCACTTGGTAACAATATTGGAGGAGGAAGCAAAAGTAGAAATAAAACTGTTGGTGCTCTTGCAGGGGCTGCTATTGGTGGATATATTGGATATAGAATGGATCAACAAGCAAAAGAAGTTGCAGATAGTTTAAATACAACTGTAAATAATAATCCAAATGCAGTACTTGATCCAAGCCAAGACTTAATAGTATCCCATACAGATAACTATGTAAAAATCATGTTTAGAGATGATATGATGTTTGCTACAAACTCTTCAATACCAACACAAAGTGCTAAAAATAAAATAGCGAAAGTAAATAGTGTTTTACAAAAATATCCAAATACAATAGTTCAAGTTGTAGGACATACAGATAGTAGAGGAACATATCAATATAATAAAACATTATCTGAAAAAAGAGCTACAAATGTAGGTAATACTATCTATAACTCAGGAGTTAAAAACCAAATCTTCTCAAAAGGTT
Organism: Arcobacter sp. YIC-80; assembly: GCF_044841725.1. Taxonomy (NCBI): domain Bacteria; kingdom Pseudomonadati; phylum Campylobacterota; class Epsilonproteobacteria; order Campylobacterales; family Arcobacteraceae; genus Arcobacter; species Arcobacter sp. YIC-80. Next base: position 85,869 of record NZ_JBJBSI010000006.1, read on the forward strand.
GTTCTTTTTCAAAACCTGTAGCACCTAACACAAACTCTACAAATATGGCTTTAAATAGAAGAGTTGAAGTATTTTTATATTCTAATGCAAGTGCTGTAATTGATACTTGTAAATAAATAGAAGTTTTACTTCTATTTATCATTTCATCTTCAAATAAACTTTTAGATACAATACTTTTATGATTAGATTTAATGACTACTTTAATGACTGGCTATATGGGAAAAATGGATATTATTCAAACTATAAACAAATAGGAAAAGAAGGTGACTTTTTCACATCTGTTTCTACAAGTTCTTTTTTTGGTGGAACAATAGCAAACAAACTAATTGATTCTATTGAAAAAAATATTATTCCAAAGAATACTACTTTAGTTGAAATTGGTGCACATCATGGATATTTATTTGCTGATATAATTCAATTTATTTATACCTTAAAGCCTGAATTATTAAATACTTTAAACTTTGCGATAGTTGAAAGGTTTGAAAATTTACAAACTCAACAAAAAAAATATATTCAAGAATCTTTTGGAGATATAATAAAACTAAAACACTATAATGATATAAGTGAAGTAAAACTTGAAACTGCTTTTATAGTAGCAAATGAAATTTTTGATGCCTTTGCTTGTGATTTAGTATATACAAATAAAGATGGTATTTTACAAAATGCAATAGTAGATAATCACAAAATAAAATTTGAAGACTGTTCAGATTTAAAACTACTTGAACACTGTGAAAAATATAATATTGAAAAAGGTGAGGTTTGTTTAGATTATAAAAACTTTGTTGAAATATTATGTAAAAATATACAATCTTTTGAATTTATAACTTTTGACTACGGAGATAAATATCCAAGAAATGATTTTTCTACAAGAGTTTATGAAAAACATAATGTTTACCCTATTTTTGAAGAAGAAATAAATTTAAAGCAACTTTTTAAAAAAAGTGATATTACTTATGATGTTCATTTTAATTACCTGCAAGATTTATTTGAAGAGCAAAATATAAAGAAAGCTAGTTTTAATACTCAATTAAAATTCCTTGTAGAATTTGGTATTTTAGATTTATTAGAAATATTAAAAGTAAATGTTGATGAAAATACCTATTTAAGAGAAACTCAAAAAGTTAAAGTTTTACTTGAACCAACAGGAATGGGTGATAGATTTAAAGTTTTAAACATAACAAAGTAGATTATATTATACTTTATTATGTCAATTAGTTACAAATTTTATTCATTGAGTTTTTTTTTATTATATTTTAAATCTTGTAAATCTTAATTTGTTATAATTTCGTATGAGAACCTATAACTTCAAAATAGATAATAAATGTTCTAAAGAAGAAATTGATTTTAAATTTTTTCAAGACTATAAAAATGTTTTAATACAAGTTTTTTGTGGAAACAATAAAGAACACTTTCAAAAAACTCTTAATTATATAAAAAAACAATTACCAAATGCAATTTGTATAGGAAGTTCTTCTGATGGAGAAATCTATGAAAAAGAAGTATTTACAAAATCAACTATTGTTTCTATTTCTGTTTTTGAAAATACTTTTATTAAAGCTGCTATTAGTACAAATAAGAACTCTTATAATAAAGGCGTAGAATTAGCAGAAAAACTAATAGTTGATAATACAAAACTTTTAATACTTTTTACAAACTCTTTAAATATTAATGCTGAAGATTTTTTAAATGGTATAAATAGTGTAAGTAAAGATATTATAATTTGTGGAGCTATGGCAGCAGATAATGGAAAGTATAAAAACACTTATGTATCTTGTGAAGATAAAATATACAAAAGCTCAGCAGTTGGAGTATCTTTAAATTCAGATATCTTAGAAGTAAAAAATGATTTTAGATTTAATTGGTCTTCAATTGGAATTGAGCATGAAGTTACAAAATCAACTAATAATAAAGTATATGAGATAAATAATTTAAACGTAAGTGACTTTTATAGAAAATACTTAGGTTCAAATATACATAAAACTCTTCCTGAGAGTGCAACTACTTTTCCTCTTTTAATAAAAGATAATAAAAAATTTAAAGCAAGAGCTTTAATGAAAATAAATAAAGATGGAAGCTTTCAATACACTGGAAATATAAAAAATAAAGACAAAGTTAAATTTGGATTTGGGAATGCTGAGGTAATTTTAAAAAAACCAATTATTAAAGATCTAAAAAATTTTACAAATACTGAAAGCTTTTTTATATATTCATGTTTAGCAAGAAGAAGATATATGCCTCATTTAATCTCTCAAGAAAGCAAAGCTTACGCAAATATAACTAATACTTGTGGTTTTTTTGCAAATGGTGAATTCTTTTATGAAGATGAAAAGGCAAAACTTTTAAATCAAACTTTTACAGTTATTTCATTAAGTGAAAACCCTCATCGAAATAATTTTTCGATTAATACTCTAAAAGATACAAATAAACAAGATGATTTTTATACAAGAAATATTAAAACTTTAACTCATCTAATAGAAGCTTCATCAAAAGATCACGATGAGCAATCAAGAAAATTAGAACTTGAAAAAATAAACTCACAGATGCTTTTAACATCTCAAAAAATATTTTTAAGACATGCTGTACATGAAACAAATACACCCTTGTCTGTAATTATGAGTAATATTGAGCTTTTTGAAATGCAATATGGTAAAAATAATTACCTATCAACAATTGAAGTTGCATTAAAAAATATTTTTAATATTTATGATGATTTAAGTTATTTAGTAAAAAAAGATCAAGTTTTATATCCTAGAAAAAAAATAGATTTAGTGGATTTTATTCGTTCTAGAATTGATTTTTTCTACCAATCTGCAAAACAAATTGGCTCAGAGATTAAATTTTTTAGTGAAAAAAACTCTTTAAATTTTGAATTTAATGAAACGAAACTTCAAAGAATTATTGATAATAATTTGACAAATGCTATTAAATATACAGAAGAAAATTCAAATATTTATATCTCATTAAAAAAGGAAAAAGAAAACTATGCCCTAGTTATCTCAAGTTGTTCTCAATACATTCAATATCCAGAAAAAATATTCAAAGAGTATTATAGAGAGACATCAACTAAAAAAGGTTTTGGATTAGGACTAAGTTTAGTCAAAAGAATTTGTGACGAAGAAAATATTGATATTAAAATAGATTCGAATGAATACTTTACTTCATTTAGATATCTTTTTAAGGAAAGAGAAATAATATGAGAATCTTACTATTAGAAGATGATGTAATGCTAAACAGAGCAATAACTGAATTTTTACAAAGTAGAAAATATGAGGTTAGAACAGCAAGAGATGGAAATAATTGCCTTAGAATTCTTGAAGAAGAAAGCTTTGATTTACTTATTTTAGATATAAATGTTCCAGATATAAATGGCTTTGAAGTTTTAGAATTCTTGCATGAAAGGAATAAGGTAACTCCTACTATTTATATATCTGCACTTATAGATATCGAAGATATTTCAAGAGCTTTTGAACTTGGTTGTTATGATTATTTAAAAAAACCTTTTCATTTAAAAGAGTTATCACTAAGAATTGATAAGATAGCTCAAGCAAAAATGTTACCACAAAAAGATAAAAAATTATCAAATTCTTATACATTTAACCCAAATACCTTAACTCTTTTGTATAATAACGAAGTTCAAAGTTTAACAAAGAGACAAATACAAATTATTCAACTTTTAACAAAATTTAAAAACTCTGTTGTAAATTATGACATGTTTAGAGAATTTGTTTGGAATGACGAAATTGATAATGCCACTATTAGAGCAGAAGTTAATAGAGTAAAAAAATCTTTAAAAGAAGATTTTATTACAAATGTTAGAGGTCTTGGATATATGATTGAATACGAAAAAGAGAAGGTTTAAATATGAATTTAATTGTGAATGGTGAAACAAAAAATTTTGCTACTAATTCAACACTACAAGATATAATCACATCATTAAAAATTGAAGATAAAGTTATGGCTGCTGCTGTGAATATGGAAATTGTAAAAAAAGACAACTGGGATACATTTACTCCAAAAGAAGATGATAAAATTGAACTATTACAGTTTGTTGGTGGTGGATGATTTTTTATGAGTAAGCAAAAAGGAGATTTTGCAGAAAAAAAAGCTCTTAGCTTTCTTGAAGATAAGGGTTATAAAATAATAGAGCAAAATTTCTATGCTAAAAAACTAGGAGAGATAGATATTATTTGTAAAAAAAATAATGTCTATCATTTCTGTGAAGTAAAATCTGCCCCTGATTATGAAACTGCTATAAATAATATTCATAAAAATAAACTATCAAAATTAAAAAGAAGTATAGATTATTATATACAAACAAAAAAAATTAATCCAATTTTTTGTATTGATGCAATAATAGTATGTGAAGATGAACTTGAACATTTAGAAAATATTACATTGTAAAAGAAATAAGCAATTATTTCTTGTTAAAAAATATACTTTTGGATAAAATATAACCATGGAATCTATACTATTTATACTATTTTTATCATTAGCTATATCATCAATATTAAATATTATTTTAAAAAAATTTGAAATTTCACATATCATTGGATATATTGCTACAGGTATTATAATAAGCTCTATTTTTAATTTAACTAAAAATCATAATTTAGATGCTTTAAATTTAATAGCTGAATTTGGTATTGTATTTTTAATGTTTACTATTGGACTTGAAATGTCTATAAATAGGCTTAAACAAATAAAAGAACTTCTTTTTGTAAATGGCTTTTTTCAAGTTGCAGGAAGCGCATTATTAATATTTCTAATATCAAAATTTCTATTTAATATTGAAACTATTTCTGCTGTTATAATTTCTTTGGCATTTTCATTATCATCAACAGCTATTGTATTAACTTATCTTAAACAATCAAAAGATATTTATACACCTTATGGGGAAAAAACAACAGCCATTTTAATCTTTCAAGATTTAGCAGTTATTCCTATTTTATTGCTAATTAGCTTTTTATCAAATGATACCTTAGCTATTAACGAAATAATTATAAAAACAACATTTGCAGCTATTGTTATTATTACTTTTATGTTTACAATAGGTAAAAAGATAGTTAATTGGTTATTACAATTTTCAACTAAAGCAAGACTTGAAGAACTTTTTATAGGTTCTGTTTTATCTATTGTTTTTGGTGCTTCTATCTTAGCACATGAGTTGGGATTTACTTATTCACTTGGAGCTTTTATTGCTGGAATGATTATTGCTGAAACAAAATATCATATAAAAGTTGAATCAGATATTGCTTCATATAAAGATTTATTATTAGGGACATTCTTTTTTACTGTTGGTACAAAAATTGATTTAATATATCTTTTTGAAAATATTATATATATAATTTTAATTTTTTTAGGAATATTACTTTTAAAAGCAATAGTTATTTATTTTTTAATAAAAAGAAAATCAAACAAAAATGACTCAGTAAAAGCAGCACTTGCTTTATGTCAAATAGGTGAGTTCTCTTTTGCTGTTTTTGCCTTAGCTTCTGCTAATAATCTTTTAGATGAAAATTTAAGTAAATTTTTGATTTTAGTTACAGTATTATCTATGATGATCACACCTTTTATAGTGAATAATATTTATAAAATAGCTTCTGTTTTTGCACAAGAATATTTTGAGTCTGATAAAATTACACCTATTAATGAAAAAAACCATACAATAGTTTGTGGTTATTCAAATCTTGGGAAAAGAGTAGCTAGTAAATTAAAAGTAAATAATATACCTTTTGTAATTATTTCAGATAACCTAAGACATGTTTTAAATGCAAGAAAAAGTGGACATAAAGCTTATTTTGGTCACTTAGAAAAGGTTCAGGTACTAGAATCTCTTAAAGCTGATGAAGCTTCAAGTATTATAATTACCTTAGATAATGTAAATAAAAAAAGACTAATTTGTGATTCTATTTTAAAATATAGACCAGATATAAATATTGTTTTAAAAATCAATAATTTTCATGAGAAAAAAGAGTTTGAGGATTTAAACATTATAAATTTTGTACACGCTCATAATAAAATAGCTTCACTACTTGTGAAAAAAAGTCTATAAGAGAAAAAATCTCTTATAGATTAATTACTAGAAGCAATTGCTTTTTTAGAAAAAAGCAATAACAAAACTCCAAAAGATACTATTGCAGCTGTTAAATATAATGTATAATCATAATTTCCTGTAAGTTTTGTAAGACTTACGGCATATAAGGGAGCAGCAACCTGCCCTATTCCATAAGCAGTTGTTAAAGCACCCATTAACATAACAGGGTTTTTTTTAGCTAACTGACCACCTAAATTCATAAATAAAGCAACTAACCCTACAAATGTACCTCCATATAAGACACCACATAAAAGATTTAAATACATATTAGTTGTAAGTGTGGGAATTAAAATACCAATAACTTGTAAACTCATAGCCAAAATAATTATATTTACACTTCCATATTTATATGCCAGTCTCATCCAAATTATAGAAGATGGAATTCCAGCAAGTCCAACTAAAAGCCAAGATAAAGCAGCAATATTTTCTAAACCTTCAATTGATTTTAAAATAGTTGGCAAAAAAGTTCCTTGAACAACAAAACCAACACCTTCTGTAAAATAAGCAGCAATTAAAACAACTACAAAAGGTGAAAAAATAGCTTTATTAAAGGGATGTTTTTCATTATTACTAGCAACTTTTTTATCAAATGATAAAATATACAAAGGATAAAAACAAACAAGAGTAGCAATTAGAGTTAAAACAACCCATGAGTTTTCCCAAGTAGAATAAGAAAGAACATATCTACTTATAATATCCGAACTAGCTAAAGCTATACCAATACCTGAAAAATATATTCCCATGGCTTTTGTTTTATCTTCAAAATCTAGTTTTACCATAACAATAGCAGCACCAACAATCAAAGCCATAGCAGCTGCAAACCCAGCAATTATTCTTGAGATAAACCATAGAATTTCATTTGAACTTATTCCTAAAATAAGTGTTGTTAAAATACATAAAACAATACCTAAACGAAAATATTTAACTTTAGTATCTATATCTTTTATAAATATGGCAAATATTGCACCACTTAAATAACCTACATAATTAACCGAAGCTAAAATTCCTGAAAAAGTTAAAGATAAAGCTTCATCTTCAAGCATTGAAGGAAGTAATGAAGTATATGAAAATCTTGCTACTCCAACACCTATAAACAATCCTATAATCCCTGCAAGTAATATATTGAAATTACTATTTTTATCAAGTAAATTAATTTTCATTATTTCTTATTTCCTTTTGATATGCTTTAGGAGTTATGGCAAATACTTTTTTAAATACATTTGTTAAATGACTTTGATCATAAAAACCAACTTCAAGGGCAACTTTACTTATTTCAACTCCCTGTGATATAAGTTTTTTTGCTCTATGTACTCTTTTATTTACAATATAAGCATTTGCAGATAAACCAAAATCATGATTACAAACTCTAATAATATGATAAGGACTATATCCTAACTCTTTAGCTATTTTTGAAAGAGTTAATTTTGAAGCTATATTCTTTTCAATATACTCTTTAAAATCTTTTGCTATTTGAGTTGTCTTATCTAACTTTATAAATTCATCTTTTTTAGTATAATTTACAAACAATTCTTTTAAAAACTCTAATAAAAGAAGTTCTTTTTTTATACTCTCATTTTGTTTATTTAAAACAGAAAACAAACTAAAAAACTCTTTTAACAATTTTTTATCATCAATTTTATTTGGTAAAAGAAAAATATCATTATTTTTATAAATTAAATTTTGTAAATCTTTATACCATGTTCTATCAATATAAATTACAAAATAGTCTTCACTTTTTTCATTAGATATTGAAAAATGTACTTCATTTGGATTAATAACTACCAAACACTCTTTATTTAATATAACTTCTTTATCTTCAATTACAATTTTTGCACTACCTTTTTTTAAAGCTAAAAAGCAAATTAAATTATGATAATGCTTCTGTGAACACTCATGAAATTGTTTACTATATTTTAATTCTAAATAATCTAAATCTTTTATTTTTAATATTTTATTATTCATATTAAAGATAATACAAAATTATTTGTTAAAAATCTTGGAAAATATTGCTAAATATAAGAAAGATGAATGTAATGAGCGGTACATTCATCTTTTTTAGGACGTATATAAAATTAGTAAGATAAGTATAACTATACAAAATAGCATTAAACTAGCATCATTGTTATTGTAAAGTTATTCAACTAATTTTTATGATTTATTAGTTAATATAAACAAACACTTATGGAGAATTTTTTGTATTCAAAAGAACTACTTTCAATTAAAAAATCAAATCGATTTAGAACTAGAGATATATTTGATGAAGGTTTGATTGATTTAGCTTCAAATGACTATTTAGGTCTAGCTTCCAATATAAATATTTTTCAAAATGCTTATGAAAGAGTATTAAAACAAAAATACTACTCACCCAAAGCCTCAATGCTTGTAAATGGTTATAATTCAATTCATAAAGAGTTTGAAGAAAAGCTTTGTGAAGTTAATAAATTTGAAGCTGCTGTTTGTGTAGGTTCTGGATTCTTAGCTAATATCTCAATGATTGAAGCTCTATGTAGAAAAAATGACACTTTATTTATAGATGAAGATTATCACGCAAGTGGTATCTTAGCTACAAAACTTCTAAAAGATGAACAAGTTATTGTATTTAAACACAATGATGAAAAAGATTTAGAAGAAAAATTAAAATCTTGCCAAAGAAAGGGAAGAAAAATTGTAGCTATTGAAGGTGTTTATTCAATGGGTGGAGATGTAGCAAAAGAAGAAATTTTTCATATCTCAAAGAATTATAATGCTTTACTAATTGTAGATGAAGCACATAGTTCTGGTGTTTTAGGTGAAAACTTACTAGGAATATTTGACTACTATAAAATAACCCCTGATAAATCTCATATTAAAATGGGAACCCTAGGTAAAGCTTATGGCTCTTATGGAGCTTATATTTTAGCTTCAAAAGAAATAATCGAATTTTTACAAAACAGAGCAAAACCTATTATTTATTCAACTGCGCCTTCTTTGTTTGATATAGCCATGGGTTTAGAGTCTTTACATTTTATAGTAAACAATAAAAAAACACTAAAAGAAAACATAAATAAAAATTTAAATATAGTAAAAGAGATTTTAAATATTAATTCAAAAAGTCTGATAATTCCTATTGAAATTGCTGATAATAAAAAAGTTAAACAAATACAAAAGCAAGTTCAAGAAAAAGGTTTTATAGTTGGAGCTATTAGACAACCAACCGTAAAAATAGCAATTATTAGACTAATAGCTAAAATTGATATAGAAGAAAAAGATTTAAGAAATGTATGTAATTTAATAAAGGAACTATCATGAAAATAGTACTTTTTCTTTTTATGATTTTTACATTTTCTTTTTCAGCAGAGTTTGAAAAAATGAAAAATTGTGAAAAGGTTCAATTATCTAGGTATACAGTTTTAGTGTCTTGCCATCAAATAGATTATATTATTGAATATAAATTAGAAGATGATGAAGAAAAAGACAATATTAAAAAAATTACAGCTTTAACTGTAAATGACAAAAAAATAATAATAAATAAGAGTAAAATAAAATGATTTTAAAACAATTAATAAAAGGACATAAAAAGTTCCAAGAAAACAAAGTTCCTAAATGGCAAGATGAATTAAATGAATTAGTTGTAAATGGACAAAAACCTGAGGTATTATTTGTAGGATGTTCAGATAGTAGATTAACTCCTGATTTAATGCTAAATACAAAACCAGGTGATATGTTTATTTTAAGAAATGTGGGTAATTTTATTCCTCCATTTAAACATGATGAAGACTTTCACGGAAGTGCCGCAGCTATTGAATATGCTGTTGCTGTTCTTGGAGTAAAACATATTATTGTATGTGGACATACACATTGTGGTGCGTGTAGAAGCTTATATGAATATGATCAAATTCCAGATACAGACTCTTTAGTTCATGTAAAAACATGGTTAAAACTTGGTATGGCTGCAAAAGAAAAAACCTTAGCGGATAAAAGATTTAACACAGAAGAAGAGATGTATAGAGTTACAGAAAGAAATTCAGTAAAACAACAACTGAAAAATCTTTTAACATATCCTGATGTAAAAAGAAAATTAGAATCTGGTGAACTACAAATTCATGGATGGCATTATGATGTACAAAATGGACAAATAGATTATTTAGATAATGAAGAAAAAAAGTTTAAACCACTAAAAGAAATGAAAATAGAGGATTAAGAAAATATGAATGAACCCCAAGTAAGAAAATTACCTAAAAAAACTATTGTTATGATAACTATAGTTATAGTAGCTGCTTTAATAGTATTTTTAGTTCTAAAAGATTTAAAAGAGAAAAAAATGGTAGAAATACTTACTACTTTAGGACATAAAAATGTAAGTAGTATGGAAGTTATCAATAAACTAAGAGTAGAAGATACTAAAACAAGATATAAAAGTACTGTATATAAAGTAAGATTTCTTGATGGTGATTCAAATAAAACTTGTATTGGTTTTATTCATATTGGAAAAGATAAAAAATATAGTGAAGATTTAGACTGTAAATAGGAAAATTATGAGTATTATTGAAAAATTAGAAAATGGGCAAAGATTAAGTTATAAAGATGGTGTGGAACTTTTCGATTTAGATTTATTTACCTTAGCTCATTATGCAAATAAAATTAGAGAAGAAAAGCATGGTAAGAAAACATACTTTAATATTAATAGACATATAAACCCAACGAATGTTTGTAAAGATGTTTGTCAATTCTGTGCTTATAGTGCTAGTAGAAAGAATCCTAATCAATGGACTATGACACATGAAGAGATTTTAGATATTGTTAAAAACTCTTCAAAAAATGACATAAAAGAAGTTCATATTGTATCAGCACATAATCCAAATACTGGTTTACAATGGTATATGGATGTTTTTAAAAAAATTAAAGAAAACTATCCCTCAATTCATGTAAAAGCTTTAACAGCAGCAGAAATACACTTTTTAAGTAAAGAGTATAATGTATCTTATGAAAACTTAATTGAAATGATGAAAGCCCATGGTGTTGATTCTATGCCTGGTGGTGGAGCAGAAATTTTTGATGAAAAAGTACGAAAAAAAATCTGTGGTGGAAAAGTAAAATCTGATGAATGGTTACAAATTCATAGACTTTGGCATAAAGCAGGAATGCAAAGTAATGCAACTATGCTATTTGGACATGTAGAATCAAGAGCACATAGAATTGATCATATAATTAGATTAAGAGATTTACAAGATGAAACAGGTGGTTTTAATGCTTTTATTCCTCTTGTATATCAAACTGAAAACAACTATTTAAAAGTGAAAGAGCCTTTAACAGGTCAAGAGATTTTAAAAACTTATGCCATTGCTAGAATTATGCTTGATAATATTTCAAATATCAAAGCATATTGGGCAACATCGACAGTAAAACTTGCATTAATTGCTCAAGAATTTGGTGCAAATGACGTAGATGGAACAATTGAGAAAGAATCAATTCAAAGTGCAGCAGGTGCTTCTAGTGCAGGAGGAGTTGCGTTAAAAGAGTTTGTTGAACTTATTCAAAATACTGGTTTTATTCCAGTTGAAAGAGATTCTATTTATAATGAATTAAAGGTTTGGAATTAACCTTTAATTCTCATAATTATTTAAATATTATTGTGGCTGACTAAACTGTACATTAAACTCTATTTCTATCTTGCCATCTTTATTTTTTATCATGCTTATTGGATATGATATACTAATAGAATATAATTCATTATTTATTAAATCAATTAAAGCAAAAAACTCTTTAGGAGAAAAAACTTCTATATTAACTAAATAATTAAACTTAGTAATTTTATTGTTTTGACTAGATTGGAATTTTACAATGGCATTTTCAGGCATCAAAATTTTTAACTGCTCTGTTACTCTTGATATAGGGAAAAACTCATCTACTATATATTTATTAGTATATGTTTTGTATTTTATGTCTTCTAAATCTAATAAGTCTTTTGCCATTACAATTCCATCAACAAAATATTTTTTATCTTTTGATTCCAATTGAACTTCTATCGTTTCATATAAAGATCCTAATTCAGGTTGTAATGATTTTATAAAAGTATCATCTTTTAAAAACTTTGCTTTTAAAAGTAAGGCATCACCATCTACTACCATTTCATTTAAAACTACATCATAAGGAATAGAATCAAATATTGCTTCTATTCTTTTTGTTATTTTATCATTCTTATTAACATGATCAGGTAATTTAACTTGGCTTCTTACGTTTTTTTCTACTTTTACTTGTGTTTCTTTACTATCTTTTACTTCATCAAAAAGTAAATATACCCCATAGAAAGATATAAGAAAAAATAAAATTATAAATATAGTGAAATAGTTATTCTTCTTCTCTTTTTTTCTAGGTCTAATAAAACTTTGCTTTTGATGTTTATCTTTTGATAACTCAAAAATTTCTTCATCAATGTTTATAGGTTGATAATCTATAGCTAATAAGAGTTCATTACTTAAATTATCTATTTGTTCTTGACTTAATTGCTTTAAGGTATAAAGAATTGTAATTTTATCAATAAATGTTTGTGATTCTTTTTCATAAAATTCATTTAGATTATTATGAATTATTTCACTTAATTCTAAATAATAAATTTCATCAAAAAGTTTTTGTCCTACTACATCATCATCGTAAAAGTGTGTTTTTTTAACACTTTCAAAAGTAGGTAATTCAACAGTTTTGCTATATACAATTTTAGAGTTTTCATCAAGTATTAAAATAAATGCTTTATTATTAAATAAAAAAATCAATAGCTGATTTTTACAAACTTTTTGTTCTATATGTAAATTTAAAATATGAAATGCTGAATAAATATAATCTATTCCTGTTTTCTCAAAATAGTGTTGTGTTTCAAATAAAGTTGTTTTTAAAACAGCAATATCATAATCACTATTAAAATGTGCTATTTCACAATCATTAGGTTTTTTTGTATTATTTTTAGGTATTAATTTTGTTGTATCACTAATTAATAAAGTAGAAATGTAAGTAATAGGTGTTTGCTTTTGAGATGCATTTATTTTATGAGCAATTTCATGAGACAAAATTTCATCTTTAACCAAGAAGACAGAATTATTAGCCTCAATAATTTGTTCGTCATCTAGTTTTTTATAATCTAGTTTTAATTGAGTATCATATTTAATAGCATTAATATATAAAGACTCTTTACTAAACATTTGCTTCCTACTAAATTTAATTAATTGCGTTAATCATCATTTTCTCATGAATTAACGCTTTTGCCTCTTCCATATCCAAGTGACTAATATCAAAAGGTTCTTGTATAAAAAACTCTATTGTACCAAAAGGTTTAGGAATAATAAATTTATCCCATGAATTTAATTGCCAATATTTACTTGGTTTACAATTAAAAACACATATCCTTGCTTTACTTTTCTTAGATATAGCTACAATACCATCTGCAACAGAAAATCTAGGTCCTCTTGGACCATCAGGAGTAATTGCTATATCTTTTCCATTTTTAAGTTCTTTAATTGTACTAATTAAAACTTTAGCCCCACCTTTGGAAGATGAACCTCTAATAGAACCTATACCTAAATATTCAACAGTTTTTGTAATAGCTTCCCCATCTTTATGCTCACTAATAATAGCTTTAGCAAAAGATTTTGGTCTTAATTTTTGATAATTAAAAGGTTGCATTAGAAGTTCACCATGCCAAAAAGAGATTAAAAGAGGTTCATTTCTTTCTATTTTAGCATGATGAAAAACTTTTTTATTTGTAAGATAAATAAATCTAACAATTAATTGTAAAATAAAAGGTGCAAGTTTTGTTGATAAAAAGTTTTTAATTCTTTTTTTCATAATTATTGTACTACTTCACCTTTTAATGCTGTTCTTGATACATCTGTAACTTTTACATCTACAAATTTTCCAAGTAGTTCATCACTACCTTTTGCAAATACTTGAAGATAGTTATCTGTATATCCAGAAATTTCGCCATTTGGCTTTAATGACTCAACTAAAATATTTACAGTTGAACCAATAAGTTTTGGCATAGATTCTTCAAGATGTCTTTTATGCAATTCAATTAACTGTGTTAATCTAGCACTTCCTATTTCATCAGGAATTTCTTTATCTTTTAGCTCTAGTGCTGGTGTTTCTGGTCTAGGTGAATATTTAAAGTTAAAGATTTGATCAAATCCAACTTTTCTTACTACGTCTAAAGTATCTTGATAATCTTCATCAGTTTCCCCAGGGAAAGCAACAATAATATCAGTTGTAATTCTAAGATTAGGAACAAGCTCTCTCATTTTAGCTGCTCTATTTAAGAACCACTCTTTAGTATAACCTCTTTTCATTGCTCTTAAAATCGAAGTTGAACCACTTTGTAATGGCATGTGAATACATCTTGAAATCTTCTCATTTTTTGCGAATTCCTCAATAAATTCATCATCCATGTGTAAAGGATGAGGAGAAGTAAATCTAATTCTTTTTAAGCCTTCAATTTTAGAAACATCTTGTAAAAGTTTTGTGAAAGAATACTTAGGTCTTTTATCTGAAAATCTTCTACCATAAGAATTTACATTCTGACCTAAAAGCATTACTTCAACTGCACCCTCATTAACTGCATTTTGAACCTGTGTTACAATCATTTCAGGAGGAATAGAAATCTCTTCACCTCTTGTATTTGGCACGATACAGTAAGTACATTTCTTATCACAACCTACTGAGATATTAACACTTGCTCTATATTTGTTTGTTTTTGCAGCAGCAAATTCATACATAGATTCATCATTATCAATTGAAATTTCAACTGCACCTTTAACATCAACAACATCTTTAATCTTAGAGATATTTCTTGCACCTACTACAAAATCAACGTAAGGTGCTCTTTTAATGATGTCTTTTCCAAGGTGTGATGCTGTACAACCACATACTCCAATTTTTGCACCTTCTTTTTTCTTAACATTAAACTGTCCAATTTCAGAAAAAAGCTTTTGTACAGGCTTTTCTCTTACAGAACATGTATTAATAATAATTAAATCAGCGTCTTCAATTTTTTCAGTTTGAGTATAATCTTTATGCTTTTCTAATTCAGCTGCAATATGTTGGCTATCAGTGTCATTCATCTGACAACCTAATGTTTGAATAAATAATTTTTTGTTTGAACTCATTTTGCTAAACTACTTTCTATTAAAGTGCATGAACCTCATACATATATTCATCATCAGCTAAACCATATTTAACTTCTCTGAAATATACATTTAAGCCTTCATCTTCTAAAGCATCAACTAATGCCATCATATCTTTGTGAGAATTATCTCTATCAAAATAGAAAATTTTTTCACCCTCTTTTTGTAATTCTTCTTTTATCTTATCTAATTGTACTTTTTTGGGTTTTTCATTTAACTCATTTCTAGCAAATAATAATTCCATTTATTAAGCCCTTTTCTTTTTTAATGTAACTATACATTTTATCTTAAAATTGCTTTAATTTGTATAAAAGAACTTTTAGATATAATAACTGCCTACATTACATTGGAAATCAAAACAATCATTTCAATGTCAACACAAAAAAGGTTATTAATGGACAAAATAATAGATATTTTAGATTCAATTGCCTATGAAAAAGGCTTAAAAATTGAAGATGTTGAAAATGCTTTAAAAGAAGCATTAATCAAAACTGCCCAAAAAATGGTAGATGAGACATTAGTATTTGATGCAAACATCGATAGAGAAAATAAGAAATTAGAACTTTCACAAAAAATTGAAGTTGTTCCTGATGGAGATAACAGAACTTTAGGTTTAGGTGAAGATGAATGGGGAAATAAATTAAATCCTGAAAACTTCATTGAATTAAGTGAAGCAAAAGAAATTGACCAAGATTTAGAAATTGGAGATACAGTAGATTACGATCTTGAATTTGAAAATATGGGAAGAAATGCAGCTACAATTCTTCATAATAATTTTGAATATAAAATTCAAAGATTTATTGAAGAGAATTTAGTTAGTAAATACAAAAGCAAAGTTGGAAAAATTATTTCTGGAACTGTTACAAGAGTAGATAGAAGTGAAAATACTTTTATTGAAATCGGTGAAGTAAAAGGTATGCTTCCTAGAAAAAGTAGAATTAAAGGCGAATCATTTAGAATTGGTGATACTATTAAAGCAGTTGTTAAATCTGTAAATATAGATAAATCAAATGGTTTAATAATTGAAATTTCAAGAACAAGTCCTAAATTCTTAGAGTCATTATTAAAACTTGAAGTTCCTGAATTAAAAGATGAAAAAATTTCTATTGAAGCAAGTGCTAGAATCCCAGGTTCAAGAGCAAAAATTGCTTTAGTATCAACAGATCCACAAATAGATCCAATTGGTTCAGTAGTAGGTGTAAAAGGTGTTAGAATTGGTGCAGTTTCTCAACAATTAAATGGTGAAAACATTGATTGTGTTGAGTTCTCAACAGTTCCTGAAATGTTTTTAGCAAGAGCTTTATCTCCTGCAATTATTTCATCTGTAAAAATAGATAAAGCACCTGAGGGAAATGAAAAAGGAAAAGCAACTGTTACTATTCCAAGTGATCAAAAATCTAAAGCAATTGGTAAATCAGGTTTAAATATTAGATTAGCTTCAATGCTTACAAAATATGATATTGAATTAATTGAAATTGAAGGTAGAACTTCAACTTCAACTATGGATACTAATCAAAGTGAAGAGAAGACTACAGATACGTCTTCATTAGAGGCACTATTTAAATAACATGAACACTATAAATATATTTGATTCAGTAAAGAAGAAAAAAGTTCAATTTGAAGCTATCAAGAAAAATCAAGTAAAAATCTATGTGTGTGGGCCAACAGTATATGATGACTCACACTTAGGTCATGCAAGAAGCGCTATTGCCTTTGATTTACTTCATAGAATGTTTAAACTAAATAACTATGAAGTAACTATGACAAAAAACTTCACTGATATTGATGATAAAATCATAAAAAAAATGTATGAAACATCAAAAAGTTTAGAAGATATCACAACTGAATATATAAATGCCTATAAAAATGATATGCAAGCTTTAAATGTATTAGAAAATACACTAGAACCAAAAGCAACTCAAAATCTAGAAATTATGAAAGATATGATTAATAACCTAATGTCTAAAGATATTGCTTATAAAACTAGTGATGGTGTTTATTTTGATACTTCAAAAGATGAAACTTATGGTTCTATTTCATCAATGGCAAGTGATGAAAATTCTCAATCAAGAGTAGAAACAAACACTGAAAAAAGAAACTCATCAGACTTTGCTTTATGGAAATTTGCGAAAGAAAACGATGTAAGTTTTGAAGCACCATTTGGTCTTGGTCGTCCAGGATGGCATATTGAATGTTCAGCTATGATTAAAAAACATTTAGCTTATAAAGATAGTGAATATCAGATTGATATTCATGGAGGTGGAGCTGACTTACTTTTCCCTCATCATGAAAATGAAGCTGCACAAACTAGATGTGATTCAAAACAACATTTAGCTAAATACTGGATGCACAATGGATTTGTAAATATCAATGGTGAAAAAATGAGTAAATCACTTGGTAACTCATTTTTCTTAAAAGATATTTTAAAATCTTATTCTGGCGAAGTTGTAAGATTTTATCTTATTACAGCTCACTATAGAGCAAACTTTAACTTTAATGAAGAAGATTTAATAGCTTCTAAAAAAAGACTAGATAAATTTTATAGAGTTAAAAAAAGAGTTTATGGTGGTGGAAAATCTACTGTAAATAAAGAATTTAAAGAAGCAATTATTGAGGCTTTAAATGATGATATGAATACTTCAAAAGCACTTGCAGTTATTGATGAGTTTATAAATAATGCAAATGAAAAACTAAATGACAATCCAAAAGATAAAGCTTTCAAAAAAGAGCTAGTAGCATCTTTAGAATTTATTGAAAATGCTTTAGGTATTGGAGGAAATGATGCTTATGAATATTTCCAATTTGGGATTGATGAGCAAACTAAAAATAAAATTGAAGAGCTAATTTCTCGAAGAACTGAAGCTAAAAAAGCTAAAGACTTTGAAACAGCTGATAAAGTAAGAGATGAGCTATCTTCAATGAATATCAACTTAATGGACACACCAAATGGTGTTGTTTGGGAAAAACAGTAAAGCCTAAATTAAAGAGGCTTTACTTTATATTTTATCTAAATAATTAATCTATTACCTTACTATTATATTTTTTTTATATAATGTAAATCTAAAATTTTATAAAGGAAATATAAATGACAAGTAAATTAAATAAAACAGTATTTTTTATATCTTCTGCTTTGATTATAGCTTTAGCACTTTTTGCTTCTGCTTTTCCAAAAGTAGCTGATAGTTTTTTTAAAAGTTTACAAGCAGTTATAGTTGAAAATGGTAGTTGGTTTTATGTATTAACAGTAGCTATTATTTTAATTACAGTCGCTTTTTTAGCCTTTTCAAAATATGGAGACATTAAACTAGGACCTGATCACTCTACATCTGATTACACAAATCTATCGTGGTTTGCGATGCTATTTTCTGCTGGAATGGGTATTGGTTTAATGTTTTTTGGTGTTGCAGAACCTGTAATGCACTTTTTAAATCCTCCTGTAGGAGATGGAAGTACTGTAGAAGCAGCTAGACAGGCAATGAGAATTACCTTTTTTCACTGGGGATTACACGCATGGGCTATTTATGCTATAGTTGCTATTATTTTAGCCTTCTTTAGTTATAGACATAATCTTCCTCTTACATTAAGATCAGCACTTTATCCAATTATTGGAGATAAAATTTATGGTCCAATAGGACATGCTGTCGATATTTTTGCAGTAATTGGTACTTTATTTGGTGTTGCAACATCACTTGGGTATGGAGTTCTTCAAGTAAATACAGGTTTAAACTATTTATGGGACATACCAGTTGGTACAACAACGCAAGTAATACTAATCTTAGGTGTTACTGCATTAGCTACACTTTCTGTTACTACAGGTCTTGACAAAGGTATCAAAAGATTATCAGAAATAAATCTTTTATTAGCTGTAGGTTTATTATTATTTATTTTAATAGTAGGACCAACTGTATTTTTACTTCAAGCTTACGTTCAAAATATTGGTTCTTATGCTTCAAATCTATTAAGTAGTACATTTAACTTATTTGCTTATGAAAAAACTGATTGGATTGGTGGATGGACTATTTTATACTGGGCATGGTGGATTTCATGGTCACCATTTGTAGGTCTATTTATTGCTAGAATTTCAAGAGGTAGAACAATTAGAGAATTTACACTTGGTGTTTTATTAGTACCAACTGGATTCACTTTAATGTGGATGACATTTTTCGGAAATTCTGCTATTAATCTAATTTTAGCTGAAGGGATTACACAACTAGGAACTACAGTATCAAATGATGTTACAGTTGCACTTTTTGCATTCTTAGAAAACTTTCCATTTGCTTCATTTACTTCAGTTGTAGCAACTATAATGGTAATTGTATTTTTTGTTACTTCATCGGATTCAGGTTCAATGGTAATTGATATGCTTTGTTCAAATGGTAATGATGACACTCCAATTTGGCAAAGAGTTTATTGGGCAGCAGGAGAAGGTGTTATTGCTTCAATTTTAATACTTGCAGGAGGTTTAGCAGCACTTCAAACTATGACTATAGCTAGTGCTCTACCTTTTAGTATTGTTTTACTTGTAGCAACCTATGGACTTATAAAAGCTCTTAGATTAGATATAGCAAAAAAAGAGAGTTTACAATACTCAACAGCTATTGCAACATCAACAACAAATGCAGATGATTGGGATAAAAGGCTTAACAATATTGTAAATTATCCAACTAAAAAGAATGTTAGAAGATTCCTTGAAAAAGTAGTTATGCCTGCATTTGAAGATGTTGCTAAAGTTTTAAGAGAAAATGAGTTTGATGTAGAAGTAAAAATGAGTGAAACAAAAGATAAAGTAACCTTAGTTGTAAATCTTGGAGAAGAGACAAACTTTGGTGAAAATAAAAACTTCTTATATCAAGTAAAAAATATTTCAAGAATTAAACCTGCTTTTGTTCATGATGATAAAAAAGAAGAAGATAGACAAGAAGATGAATTATACTTTTGTGCTATTGTTCACTTAATTGAAGGTGGTCAAGACTATGATATCATGGGTTGGGGTAAAGACACAATTAGAAATGATG
Organism: Arcobacter sp. YIC-80; assembly: GCF_044841725.1. Classification (NCBI taxonomy): domain Bacteria; kingdom Pseudomonadati; phylum Campylobacterota; class Epsilonproteobacteria; order Campylobacterales; family Arcobacteraceae; genus Arcobacter; species Arcobacter sp. YIC-80. The sequence continues at coordinate 106,124 of NZ_JBJBSI010000006.1, forward strand.
TAGTAGATCAATACGAAAAACACATGCATTTTATGCACTTAATTAACTAAAATATAAAAGAGGTTTCACCTCTTTTATAAACTCTTTTTTAATAGCTCTGGCATTTTTTGTGCTATTTGTTTAAAATCATATTTAAAACTCTCAACTACAACATCATATAATTTATGATCTTTATATTTTTTATGCCACTTTTCTTCTTTACTTTCATAGATATTATAATATTCAAATCTAAGACGTAAAGCTTCTTTTAGTAATTTATCCATATTCCAAGTATAAAAAAAGGGAAGAGACAAAAGCCTCTTCCCTTTTTGATTTATAAAATCTCTACTTACTTAGCGTATGCTGCGTCAGTAACGTTTTTAGTATCAACAATATAAGGAACTAAAGCCATGTGTCTAGCTCTTTTAATTGCTTTTTCTACCATTTCTTGAGAGTTTTTAGAGTTTCCAGTAAGTCTTCTAGGCATAATTTTACCTCTTTCAGACATTGAAATCTTTAATAAATCTGTGTTTTTGTAATCAATGAAATCAACTTTCATTTCAGTATATTTACAATATTTTTTTCCGTATTTTCTTCTTTCAGCCATTTTATAATCCTTTTTTTCTAGAACGGTATTTCGTCTTCATCTATATCTATTTCAGGTATTTTTTGTTCAGGCATTTGTTGTGCTTGATTATTCATACCACCATAGTTGTTTTGCATATTGCTATTTTGAGAATTCATATTATTGTATTGATTTGAAGCTGGTTGATTATACGATCCACCTTGTGGATTATAACCTTGGTTATCCCCAGCTGTATTATTCATTGAATCACTCTTAGAATCTAACATTTTCATAGTATCAACTCTTAAAGAGTGTCTATTTCTATTAGTTCCATCCTGAGCAGTCCATTGTTCAAATACAAGTCTTCCCTCTAATAAAACTTTAGAACCTTTTCTTAGGTACTGATTAGCAACTTCAGCTGATCTACCAAAGATATTAAAATCTAAAAAACAAACTTCATCTTTTTGCTCACCCGTAGATGTTTTATATTTATATGAAGTTGCAATAGCAGATTTAGCAATAGCTGCACCTGATGGTAAATATCTTAGTTCAATATCTCTTGTAAGGTTTCCAACCATAATTACTTTGTTATACATAAGTGGTTCCTGTCTTTATTTTATTAGTTAGCTTTTTTAGCTGCCTCATCGCTCATTTTAGTCCATGCAGCGATTTCTTTTTTGTTTTCATATTTAATGAAAATGAATCTAATGATATTTTCGTTAAATTTGTAATTTCTTTCAAGTTCTTTGATACTTGATGGTTCACCTTTGAAGTAAATTACATAGTAATAACCTCTTTTGTTTCCTTCAATCTCATAAGCTAATTGCTTAGCTCCCATATCATCACAAGATACAACTTCTCCACCATTTTTAGCAATGTTTGCTTTTACAGTTTCAATTTGAGCTTGAGTCTCTTCTTCAGTTAAAGTAGGTTTAACAATAAACATTGTTTCGTAATGTTTTAATTTTGACATCTATTTTTCTCCTTATAGTGTGTGCCGGTATCTTTACATTTCCTAATATCAGCAAGGATGAATTTTTGTAAAGTCCGTGATTTTATCTAAATAAAACTGTAAACTTTCTTAGAGTTGCTTGTAAATACAAGTTTTGATTAGTAATTTTTGAAGTTTTAAAATCTAGCTCTATATCAAGCAAATATTCCATCATATCAGCAAAAACTTCAGGTTTAATATTGATAGCAAGTTTTGATTTCTTTTCCCAAATATTTTTAGGAGGAATAAAACCTAATATTTCTTTAGGATTGGGAGCACCAATAGTTCTTGCATAAGCACTTATCATAAATAATTGTTGAACATAAGATGTAACTTGAGTTAAAAGATATACTTCATTTACTCCCTCATCTAATAAAAGTTGTAAATCTTCACTTATATCTTTTCCTTGAATCAAATCATTTAAAAAATCTTCAAAGGATACATCACCAATCCCAAAACAATGACTATTTACAATATTTGAAGTTATTGTTTCATTTAATACAGCAAGCTTTTTTAAATCATTCATACATAAAGCTAAATCATTTTTATGCATAAAGTATAAGTGGTTAAGAGCGGGGATTTCATATTTTATAGCTAAATTTTTAGCTTCATTTTCTAAAATTTTTATAGCCTCATGATTTGCAGGAGAGAACATCCTAATACTAACAGAATTTGTTTTATCACTAAAATAAGTTCCCATAGTTTTAAATTCACTATCACCTAAACAAGAGAAAATAACTGTACTATTTTCATTTGTATTACAAGCTTCAATTAATTCTATTACTTCTTTTTTAGGTCTTTTTTTATCTAATTTTATTAAAATTATATTATTGTTAGAAAATAGTGAGGATTGTAAAAGCTTATCTTTTGCATATTTGAAGTCATAATCATCAAAATATAGTTTTTCAACATCATCTTTACTGCCATGTAATTTAGCAACTTTTGAGGCATAATACTCAACTAAAAAAGTTGATTGGCCAAAAAACATATAAGCATTAAATTTTTTATTCTGTTTTAAATGATTGTCAAATTCGTTTCTATACATAAAATATATCATATCCTAAGTATACTTTCAATAAAATTGAGTCACTATAAAAAAGGCTTTAAATGTATGAAATTACAATCCCTTTACTTGGCTTTGATGATATTAAGAAGATTAAAATTGAAAAAATAGATAATTATTTTTCAACATTAGTGCTTGATGAAAAAAATCTAATTAATTTTACAGTAGTCAATATCAAATACCTACAGCATGCCGCTTTTGATTTTAAAATTGAAGATGAAATAATAGAAAAAATGCATATTAGAAGAAGAGAAGATTTTGATATTTATTTTTCTGTAGTACTTCAAGACCCTATTGAAAAATCAATAGTAAATCTTGTAGCACCTATTTTAATAAATAAAAAGCATAAACTATTAGGACAATATGTTATAAAAGAGAACATTCCTAGTTTATTTACAAATTTAAAATAATAAATTAGTATTTTATTGAAGCAATAATCTGCTTTGTAACAATATTAGCTTCTTTAATTTTTACTCTTAACTTAGTATATAAATTTTGTCCTTTATAGTTTTCTAAAGTTACTTTCATTCCCTTAACCTTATCATAACAAACAGCTTTACTTCTTTCAATATCTATAATCTTTACTTTTATTTCAACACCAATATTTTTAGCTGCCCACCTTGCATATTTTCTATCTTCAAAGTCCCAAACAAGTTTATCAACTTCTCGCTCTCTTGTTGAAATATATTCACAAATTTCATCTATATTTTCAGGTGTATTTTTTGTTTTTAACATTCTATGTAAAACTAAATCAGAATATCTTCTAATAGGACTTGTGAAATGTGAATATGATTTAAATCCTAAACCAAAGTGCCCAAGATTTTTTGAGCTATATTTTGCTTGAGTTTGAGCATGAATAATAAGTTCATCTATTTCTTCACTTAAAACACTATGAGAGGCTTTTTCTTGAATATGAGTAATTGTATCATGAACATCACTTTTAAGTTTAACTTTAACACCTAAAATATTTACATCATCAACTAGTTGAGAAATAGCTTTAAAAGGTGGTTCTTCATGGATTCTAAAAATCCCTACACTATTTACTTTTTTACTAGCTTGTATATTTGCTAAAAGCATACACTCTTCTATTAACTGATGAGAGGCTGTTGATTCTTCTTCATCTATTCCAAAAAGTTCACCATTTTTAAGTTTTAGTCTAAATTCACTTGTTCTAAAATCATAACCCTTTTCAAGTCTTTTTGCTCTAAAACTTTTTGTAATCTCATATAAAGGAAGTAAGTAATCAAAAATCTCTTTTTCTATACTACTATATTGATCCAAGTGACCTTCTAAAACCCTATCAATCCTTCCATAAGAAAACTTCTTATGAGAGTTTATAATCGCTTCAAAAAGTTCAGCTTTTTTTACATCTTTATTTTCTAAATCTAAATACATTTTAAAAATATAAGAGTATCTATCAACTCCTTCTTTTAATGAACACATATCTTCACTTAGTTCATTTGGAAGCATTGGTAAAACTTTTCCAGGAAGATATACAGATGTTGATTTTTTATAAGCTAGTTTATCAAGAGCACTTCCTTGTTTAACAAAATAGGAAACATCAGCAATTGCCACATATAAAACTTCATTTTTTTCATCATAATAAATTGCATCATCATGGTCTTTTGCACTATTTGGATCTATTGTACAAAATGGTAAATCTCTTAAATCAACTCTTTGTTTTTCATCATCCATAACTGCATTTACTTCCAAAGGCTTCTCAAGTCTAATAGTTTCATTATAAAGATGTAAAGAAATAAATTCATCTACTTTTGGATCTTTTATATTTCCAATATTTTTTATTAAATCAAGACTTTTATTATCAACAAGTAAAACATCTCCATCTTCATATTTAGAAGCACCTTTGTTTTCTAGTTCTATATTCTCTTTTATTGTATAAAACTTCTTATTTTTTACATAAAGAAGTACTTCTCCACTTTTACCATCTAAAACCCTTAAAACTTTTGCTTTTACTTTACTTCTTGGATTAAATACTCTTTTTGCTAAAATAAAATCTCCATCATAAGCCCCATATAAATGCTCAAAGTCCAAAGTAATATCTTTATATTCATTAAATAAATCTTTTAAAACAGCTCTTTTACTTTGAAGCTTTATAAAACCTACTTTATATTTTGAATTTAATAAGTATTTATTCTCATCTTTTTCAATGATACCTTCATTTAAAAGCTTGTCTAAAATAGTTTTTTCATCGGTGTTAAAATCTTTTTCATTTTGTAATATTTTTTTAAATATTGAACTATACAATTTATAGCTTCCTTATATATTTTATTTAATTTTAATATATATTTTATCTAAATTTATTTGAATTATTGTTATTTAGTATTATTGAAATGTTATTTTTTAGACTAATTAGTCAATTTTTGATGTTTTTCTCAAACTTTTAGTTTTTTTTAGTTATACTCTCAAAAAAATTTTTTACTGAGGGTTAAGTAATGGCATTAAATGTATACTACGACAAAGATTGTAATATTGAATTAATCAAATCTAAGAAAGTTGCAATGATTGGATTTGGTTCACAAGGACACGCACACGCAGAAAACTTAAGAGATTCTGGAGTTGAAGTTGTTGTTGGTTTAAGAAAAGGTGGTTCTTCTTGGGCTAAAGCTGAAGCTAAAGGGTTTGAAACATTAACAGTTGCAGAAGCTACTGCAAAAGCTGATGTTGTAATGATTTTATTACCAGATGAAAATCAAGCTGATATTTACGCTAACGAAATTAAACCAAACTTAAAAGCTGATGCTACTTTAGCATTTGGACACGGGTTTAACATTCACTATGGAAGAATTGCACCAGAAGCTACTAATGATGTAATCATGGTTGCTCCTAAAGCTCCAGGTCACACTGTAAGATCTGAATTTGTTAAGGGTGGGGGAATTCCTGATCTTATCGCAATTCACCAAGATGCATCTGGTTCTGCTTTAGAATTAGCTAAGTCTTATGCTTCTGCTGTAGGTGGAGGAAGAACTGGTATCATTGAAACTACTTTCAAAGATGAAACTGAAACTGATTTATTCGGTGAGCAAGCAGTACTTTGTGGTGGAGCAACTGCATTAGTTCAAGCTGGATTTGAGACATTAACAGAAGCTGGTTATGATCCAATGATGGCATACTTTGAGTGTTTACATGAGTTAAAATTAATCGTTGACTTAATGTACGAAGGTGGAATTGCAGATATGAGATATTCTATTTCTAATACTGCTGAGTACGGAGATTACATTGCTGGTAAGAGAATCATCAATGATGAGTCTAAAGCTGCTATGAAAGAATTATTAGCTGAGATTCAAGATGGTAGATTTGCTAAAGACTTCATCTTAGAAGGTCAAGCAGGATACCCAAGAATGAACGCTGAAAGAAAGAACAACAGAGCTTCTTTAATTGAGCAAACTGGTTCTCAATTAAGATCTATGATGCCATGGATTGCTGAGAAAAAAATCGTTCAACAAGACAAAAACTAATATAATTTAAGGAAGTTCTCTTCCTTAAATTTCTTTCTTCTATGACTAAAAAAACAAGAAAAAAATCATCAAAAAAAACTAAAAAAAATAGTTCTATATCAAAAGTAAAACTAATAAATATATTTTTATTAGTATTTTTATTTGCCTTCATAGCTTCTGCACTAAGCTATTTTATTATGAAAAATGAAAAAGAAAATACTAATAAGACTATTATTGAAAAAAAAGAAGTAAAAAAATTCCAAGAAAAGAAATTAGATGAGTTTTTTAAATTAGAAGAAGATCCAAAAGATGCTTTTGAAGAATATACTCAAGAGTTCAATAAAGATCATATAGATAAACCTTTTGAAGAAATAAAACAAGAAATTCAAAAGAAAAAAGAAGAACTTGAAAAAAAGAAAATAGAAAAAACACCCCTAGAAAAAAAAGAAGCTCCTAGTAAAACAACAAATGATATTTCACTATTTTTAAAGAAATCCTTATATAAATATGATGGGAAAAGTAAACCAAAGATAGTTATTATGATTGACGATGTAAGTTCAAGTAGACAAAAAAAAGCTATTTTAGATATTGGATATAAAGTAAATATGGCCTTTTTACCTCCAACAAAAGGTCATCCAAATTCAGCAAAAATTGCTCAGGATTTACCTTTTCACATGATTCATTTTCCTATGCAAGCATCTAGTAAATTTAAAGGTCCTGAAAAAAATACTCTAAAAATCACTCATACTTATGAACAAATAGAACAAAGAGTTAAAGATTTAAGAAAATGGTATCCAAATGCAGTTTTTACAAATAATCATACAGGTTCAGTATTTACTCAAAATGAAGAGGCTATGGATAAACTGTTTAGAGCTTTAAAAAAATATAATTTTATCTTTGTAGATAGTAGAACAACAGCTAAATCAGTTGCTAAAAAAATGGCTGAAAAATACAATATGCCGTATATAGTAAGAAACACTTTTATGGATAATAAAAAAGAGTATGCTTATATTCAAAACCAATTAAAAAAAGCAATTAAAATAGCCAAGAAAAGAGGTTATGCTATAGCTATTGGACACCCTCATTCTATGACTATTAAAGTCTTAAAAGAGTCAAAACATTTACTTAAAGGAATAGAACCTATTTTTGTAAATGAATTGCCTTATTTATAATATTTTTATATAAAATCAACCATTTCATCAAAACTTAATCGTACAGACTTTCTAGGACTTTTTGTCCTATATCCTAAAGGTAAAACTAAAGCGAGTTGAAGCTCTGTTTTATCTAAATTTAAAAGTTTTTCAATTTTTTCTTTTTCAAATCCTTCTAAAGGACAAGAATCAATACCTTTAACTGCTGCAGCTGTCATAATATTTCCTACAGCAAGATATGCCTGCTTAGATGTCCAGTTATAAATATCCTTTAATGAAATTAAATGAGTTTTTGTAAATTCCGTATACATATTTAAAAAAATGTCTAAAATATCAGAAGACAAACCAAGTCTTTCAAATCTTTTTTTAGGAGTACCAGATTCTATTTTAGAATCATTAATTCTAACAAGAACAAGCAATAAATGTGAACATTCTGATACTTGTTCTTGATTCATACTTTCTTTTTTTATTTTATCTTTTAACTCTTGATTTTCGATAACTATAAACTTTGTTAACTCTAAACCAAAAGATGTAGGGGATTTAATCCCTGCGTTTAAGATAAAAGACATATCCTCTTTTGATATTTTTTTATTTGGATCAAAGCTCTTACAAGCATGCCTGAAGTTAATCGCTTCTTCAAATGTTTTATTCATTTTATTTCCTTTTTTTGATAATTTTTCAATACAAAACTTTTTTTGAAACCTAATTCTTCATATATTCCTAAACCTAACATAGATGCTTGAAGCACCATAAAATCAATTCTTTTCTCTTTACTAATAGAAATAGCTCTCTTCATAATATTATCTGCAATTCCTTGTTTTCTATACTTTTGTAAAACTCCAACTAAATGTATTCCCATTACAGAAGAGTTTTTATAAAGCAATGCTGTACCAACTGGTATATTTTCTTTATATGCTAAAAGTAAATTTATATTAGAATCTTTTGAGACTTTATAAATTATCTCGGAATCAATTTTGTAAGAAAAAGATAAAGAAGCTATTTTTGTCCAAAGTTCTATATCTTCCTTACTATGAACTTGTTTAACTTCTAAATCTTTATTTAAATTAATATCTAATTCATTCATATTTAAATACATTCCTATTTGTTCAAAAAGTACAGTGTATTCTTTTGATATTAACTCATTATTTGCCTCTGTAAAAATATCTTTATTATTTTCCCATAAAGAAATAATTTTATTCTTATGATTATTTATTTTTATCAAATCCTTTAAATCTGAAATTTCATAATCATAAGGCATCCAAAATCTATTGGGCCAAGTCTTTGAAAAATATAAATTTGTGTTCTTCTTAGATACTTGCTTTTGTGCACCCATAAGTTTAAATAAATTTCTTAAATTATTTATATTTTTTTCTCTTAATTCATTATCATTCATTATTAAACCTCAAATTAAATTTATAAAGTAGTATAGCTTTCTATTTAATCTTATGTCATTTACATATGTTGATTTTTATAACTAATCTAAAAATATGTATATTTAAAGTATAATAATTTATTTTATTATAAAGACTAAATATGATTAAAAACTTTAACTATCAAATTCCTGAACTTCAAAGTATGAAGAGTTATCCTAAAAATCTTTTTTATATTGGAAATGATAAGCTTCTACAAACACCTATGGTCTCAATAGTAGGTACACGAAAACCCAATTCATATACAAAAGAGTTTACACATAAACTCTCTTCTAAACTCTCCCTTGCAGGTATTACCATTGTAAGTGGTGCTGCAATGGGTGTTGATGCTATAGCACATAAAGCTTGTCAGAATTATCAAACTATTGCTGTTGTGGCTAATGGTTTAGATATTATATATCCAAGCGTAAATAAAAATATGATTTGTGAGATTGAAAAACAAGGTCTTGTTTTATCTGCTTATAAAGAAAAACAAAAAGCTAGAAATTATACTTTTGTACTAAGAAATGAAATAGTTGTAGCCTTAGGTAAAGTGTTAATTGTCACACAAGCAGACTTAAACTCTGGTAGCTTAACTTCAGTGGATTATGCACTTAAAATGGGTAAAAAAGTCTATACCTTACCTCATAGATTAAATGAAAGTTTAGGAACGCAAAAACTAGTAGAAAAAAAGTTAATTGAGCCTATTTATGATATTGATGAATTTATAAATTTATTAGTTCCTAAACAAGTTAAAGAAATTCAAAAAGATGAGTTTTTACTTTTTTGCGAAACGTCTCCACTTTATGATGAAGCTGTTTATAAATATAGTGATAAAGTTTTTGAATATGAATTAATGGGAAAAATCGAAATAAAAAATGGAAAAATATTCTTAATATAAAATATTCATAGCAATTTATTATATACATAACTTCTAATTCACTATCATAAATAAAAAGTTTTAGGAATAAACTATGAATTTAAAAGTAGCTCAAAAAGAAGATGTGGCTTCGATATTAAAACTACATAACAAATATCAAATTGATTCTATTGATGAAAAAGATAAAAAAGATGGATTTGTAACTACTGCTTTTAGTAAAGAGCAATTAGAAGATATAATAAATAAAGAAAAAGGGATTTTTATTGCCACAAACGATAATAATGAAGTTATAGCCTACGTAATGTCTGCTTCATGGCAATATTGGTCAAAATGGCCAATGTTTGCTTTTATGATAGAAGACTTACCAAATCTTAGTTATAAGGGTGAAAGAATCACTGTAGATAACTCATATCAATATGGACCTGTTTGTGTAGATAAAAGTGTAAGAGGTTCTGGTGTACTTGAAAAACTTTTTGATTTTGCACTTGATTATATGTCAAAAAGATATGATATTTTAGTTACATTTGTAAATAAAATAAACCCTAGATCATACGAAGCTCATAAAAGAAAACTTGGACTTGAAGTTATTCAAGAATTTCAATATAACAATAATGAATATTATGAATTTGTATATGACACTAGTAAAAGAGTTCTAAGATAAAAATACTAGTAAAAACTGTAGTTTAGATACTACAGTTTTTCTTTCCTTTTACAACTCTTAAAACTAAATACCCAAATACTCCTGATAAAACAGATCCTATTAGAATTGCTAACTTATCAGTATAAAAGAAAGCATCTGAATCATTATATGCTAGTGAGTCAATAAATAAACTCATTGTAAACCCAATACCAGTAAGTATAGAAATTCCATATATTTGAGCCCATGATGTACATTTAGGTAACTTAGCAAGTTTAAGTTTTACAGCTAAAAAGGTAAATAAAAACACCCCTATTTGCTTTCCAAAAAATAAACCTAATATAATTCCTAAAGATACAGGATTTGTTATTTTTTCCAATGACATTTCTCTTAAATCTACTCCTGCATTTACAAAAGCAAAAATAGGTAATACAAAGAATGCAACCCAAAAATGTATCTGATTCTCCAAGTTTTTCATAGGTGAGACTGTTTTTTGTTTTAACTCATCTTTCATACGTAAAGGAATAAAAAATGCCAAAATAATACCAGCTAAAGTAGCATGAATACCTGATTTTAAAATAAACACCCAAAGGAAAAGTCCCACTATTATATATGCACCTAAAAGTTGTATTCTCATTCTATTCATTAAATACAAAATAACTATTGAAAATAAGGCCAAAGATAATGCCTCAAAAGATAATGATGATGTATAAAAAAATGCAATAATTAAAATAGCTCCTAAATCATCAAAAATAGCTAAAGCCATCAAAAATATTTTTAAAGAAGTTGGTACTCTTTTACCTAATAAAGCTAAAATTCCTAAAGCAAATGCAATATCAGTAGCAGTTGGAATAGCCCATCCCCTAAGAGCAAAATCATCTCCTTGATTAAAAAATAAAAAAACTAAAGCTGGAACTAACATCCCACCAACTGCAGCTATTGCAGGTAATGCTATCTTAGAAAAGGAAGATAAATGACCTAAAAGCAATTCTCTTTTTATTTCTAAGCCTATTAGAAGAAAGAAAATTGCCATTAAACCATCATTTACCCAAAGTATTAAGGGTTTTGAAATATTAAGAAAATCTCCAATTTTAAAAACTATTGGGGTATGTAAAAAGGTATTATAAAAGTCTGATAAAAATGTATTACTAAATATCAAAGCAACACAGGTTACAAACATTAAGATAATACCTGAAGTTGATTCTTTTTTTAAAAATTTTCTAACTAAAACCTTCATTTAATTAACCTTTTATAATTATTGGTGTTTAGTTATCATTCTATTACAAAAATCTTTATTATTTATTAAAAAGAATTAATTAATGTCTTAATTGATATGTAATATCTCCTGCTCCTACACCTAAAATAATTCCTTCATCTAAAACAGAAATAATTTTATCATCTTTAATAAGTTCAATTTTCCCATCACTTGTTTTTAATCTATCTGCAAAAATAGGATTATAAGAAGTAAACTCTTTTTCGAAGTCTATATCAAGTACCACTTCTCCTGGAATAGTCCAAATAGGTAAAATTACTAATTGATCACATCTTCTAAAGCATTTTTTAAAGCCTTCTAAATTATCATGAGTTCTTGAGTATTTATGCGGTTGCCAGATTACAATTCTTTTATCTAAATTTGTAAGATTATCATAAACTTCAACTGATTTCATTGTAGCTTCAATCTCAGTTGGATGATGAGCATAATCATCAATTATTACCATCTTATCATTTTTCTGAACAATATCAAATCTCTTTTTAATACCTTTGTAATTTAAAAGATTTTTTCTAATAATTTCAATATCTAACTCTTCTAGTGCTGCTAGAATAGCAAGGGAAGCATCTAAAGCAATATGATACCCAAAGCCCCAAACTTCAAATGAACCTAAGTCTTTTAAATCAAACTTTGTAAAAGGCTCTCCATCTTTTAGTAAAAAACATAAGTTCTTAATATCAGAGCTTGGATATAAAAAGTTTGGATTTTTAATATTTAGTTTTTTGATATATTCATCTTCACCATTTAGTACATTTTGTTGTCCTAAATTAATAAACTTTTCATAAGCTTGAAAAAACTTTTCATAATCATAATGATAATATTCCATGTGTTCAGGTTCTGCATTTGTTACAATTGCACAATGAGGATTTGATAATAAAAAAGAAGCATCAGACTCATCTGCTTCAAAAGCGACTAAATCATTTACATATCTAAAGTTTGAACCAAAATCTTTTGAAATTGCCCCAATTAATGCTGAACTATCTAAAATTGAAGCTAAGATAGCTGTTGTAGTTGATTTACCATGAGCTCCTGCAACACAATAGTTTTTTTTATCTCCTAAAATAATAGGTAAAGCCTCTTTTCTTGAAAGTGTTCTAATTTGTTTAAGTCTTGATTCAATAAGTTCAGGGTTTTCATCTGTGACAGCAGCTGAATAAATTACTAAATCTAAACCATCAGTAATATTTGAAGCGTCTTGTGGACATGAAACTTTTATTCCTTCATTTACTAACTCTTTTGTAATAGGTGTACTTTTCATATCAGAACCACAAACTTCATGACCATCATGTTTTAAAAATCTAGCTAAGGCAGAAAGTCCAATTCCACCTATTCCAATAAAATGTACTTTCATTTAAGCATCCAGTAAAGGTTGTAAATTTTTATATTCTTCTTGTAAAAGCTCTTTATTCTCTTCTAAAAATTTACTTGCATCAAATTTAAAATCAACTAAGAAATATCCATATTTTTCATTTGAACTATTTGTATCTAAATTAACTTGTGTTTCATAAAAGTCATCAAGAGGTGTTTTTTTACTTAAAACTATAAGTAATACATTTAAGGCTTGTTCTAAGATCTCATCTTTAATGATATTTGCTAAAACAAAAACTAACTCTTTTGCCCCATCAAAATTATCATAAGACCATTTCTCAATTGCATGCTCATAAAAAGCTCTCACATAAAGTAAATTTTTATCAACTAGATCAAGTTTTTTATTTTCATTTACTATTTTTTCTACATTTTCAAATGCAGTTTTTAAGATAACTTCATATAAAGAGTTTATTTTTTCTTCATCTAAACCAAGAACAAGCATAGAATCAAGTGTTTCATACATAGCTGAAATATCTTTATTTTCCATAGATGAAACCCTAGTTTCTTCTAAATACTTAAGAAAATCGGGGTTTGTTCTTGCTTCATTTAACTCATTTTTGTCCATCAATAAAATCCTTTAATCTTGTTAATACTTCTTTAGTTTTTTGAGCATTTTCAACTAATGCAATTCTTACATAACCTTTACCAATGCCATTTCTTCCCAAGAAACTTCCTGGTAAAACTTTTATATGTTTTTGTCTATAAAGCTCTTTTGTAAACTCTAATTCATCTTTTACTTCAAGCCAAATATAAAAAGTTGCTTTTGGAGGATTTATTCCTAAAATCTCTTTTGCTAATTCGAAATTTTCTTTATATACAGCTCTAAATTCATCAACATGTTCTTTATTATTCCAAGCAACTGCTGCTGTTATTTGTAAAGGTACAGGTGAAGCACATCCAACATAAGTTCTATACTTCATATATGCTTTTAAAATCTCTTCATCACCTGCAACAAAACCTGATCTAAGTCCTGGAGCTGAACTTCTTTTTGAAATAGAGTTCATTACAAGTATATTTTTAAAGCTTGTATTTCCAACAGCAATACTTGCTTCTAAAAGTGATGCTGGTTTATCATCTTCATCAAAATAAATCTCTGAATAACACTCATCATTGATTAAAATAAAATCAAACTCTAAAGCCTTTTTAACCCATACACCTAGTTCTTCTTTTGTCATTTCAGCAGATGTTGGATTATTTGGGAAATTTAAAATTACTAAATCACATCTTTTAAGTTCTTCATCACTTAAGTTTGCTTTGAAGTCATTTTCTTTTGTTAAATCTATATGAATAACTTCTGCTCTACTAGCAATAGCAGCACCTTCATAGATTTGATAAAAAGGATTTGTAAAAGCCATAACTGGATTTTTCTTATCAAATAATGCAAACTGAGGAAAATTAAAAAGTGCTTCTCTCGTACCAAATGTAGGTATTACTTCACTTTGTTTGATTTCTACATCAAATCTCTCTTTTACAAAATTAACCATAGCTTGTTTAAGTTCTGGTAAACCAGCACTAGCTGGATATTTTTTCAAAGAAGAAGTTGTTTCTTTTAAAGTTTTTTGAATAAAACCAGGAGTTTCAAATTTTGGCTCACCTATAGTTAATGCTGATAATTCATACTTTTCATTTGGAACTACATCAGCTAATAGCTCATTTAACCTTTCAAAAGGGTATTTTTCAAAATTCATTATAAAATTTATCCTTAATTTAATTTTGTTCTTCAACTACGGGAATTAGCAGTTGGTTATATTCATTCATATCAAAAGATATATAGTCTGTATTTGTGTAAAAAAACTTAAATGAAAATCTTTTTTTGAACATCTCTTTTTTAAGTGGCAAAATTTGAACCATATTTTTTTGTTTTTTTAGTTTTCTTATTGGATTTTCAGTACTTGAAATAATTTCAACTTTTTCATTAAAAATTTTTGCTAAATTCTCAAAATGATCTAAAAGGTTTGACTTATCTTCTTCTTCCCCAATTGGATCTAAATCAAATATTCTTGTTTTTGTTTTAACTTGACTTGCTACATCAAATACCATAGGAGATATTTGCTCATAAGATGGTGTATCATTTAAAACAACAACTGTACTTTTTACAGATTTTAACTTTTCATTCCCTAGTTTGAAAATAGGAACTTTAAACTCAATTAATCTTGATACAGCTTCCTTGTCTTTAAACATCTCTTGAGTTAATACAATCATTCCAATATCAAATTTTCTAAAATCTTCTCTTAGTATTTTAAATAAACCTGAATTTGCATAATCAATACAAAGTTTAATAGATGGGAAATGTCTTAATTCATCTTTTATAAAATTCATTATCCCAACACTTGTTGGTCTAGTAACTCTTACTATTAATTTCTTATTTTTTAATCTTTGATTCAAAAATTTTGCTTCAATAATAGCTTTTCTAGCACTCTGTTCACTTTGTAAATATAAATCTAAATATAAATATATATTGTGTCCAAAAG
This sequence comes from Arcobacter sp. YIC-80, assembly GCF_044841725.1. Taxonomy (NCBI): domain Bacteria; kingdom Pseudomonadati; phylum Campylobacterota; class Epsilonproteobacteria; order Campylobacterales; family Arcobacteraceae; genus Arcobacter; species Arcobacter sp. YIC-80. The sequence goes on from NZ_JBJBSI010000006.1 coordinate 121,363, forward strand.
GCATAGGAAATTGCCCTTGATTTTTGCCAATTGCATTAAATACTTGCATTAAAACATAAGGTTTTCCAACTACTAATATCACATCATTGGGTTTTAAAACTAATGAGGGTTTTATAGTAAGAAGTTGTTGATTTCTATATAAAGCAAAGATTTTCCATTTTTTTTGTTCAATTGAACCTATATATCTATAAGCATAAGAGCTACCAAAAGGAATTCTAATTTCCATAATTTCCCCTTGTTTAAGCCCAATATTTTGTGCCACAACAGGAATATTTGGAAGTCTTTCAACCATACCATTTGCTAAAACTTCTATACCTTTATAAACATTTACATAAGGATCATCAACTTCTAAACCCCAATAATCAAGTACATTCATTTGAAGATTTTGTTTATGTTCTCTGATATTTTTAATCACACTTATCATTTCATCTTTTGAATTAAGTGCTATTAAAACTTCTGTATGAATATTTTTATCTAAAACCATAGCTAGTTTAGATTTTGAAGTTGGATCAAACTTATAAAAAGTAAAATTAGAAGGCTTTTGTACAGGTAGAATCAAATCACTCATATATATAACATCATAAGCGTTATCATTAGTATTTGCCTCAACAATTCTATGCATTAGCTTTTTAGCAACAATACCATCTAAAATTATTAATATCTTTTTCATTTTGATATTATATCTTAATTAAATTAATAGTAGATTTTAATCTTCTTTTTGCTCTTTTAAAGGTATTTCAATAACAAAACTTACACCATTTTCTATATTTTTAGCGTAAATTTTTCCCTTCATATTTTGTTCGATAATCATCTTTGACATATATAAACCAATACCTGTTCCCTTACCTTGTTCTTTTGTAGTAAAATAAGGTTCAAACACTTTCATTATTACCTTGTTATCAATTCCCCCAGCATTATCACTAATAGAAATTTTTCCAATATTATTTTCTTTTTTTAAAGCAACTAAAACTATAGGCTTTGATATCTTTTTTTCTATTAAAGCATCTTTTGCATTTGATAATACATTTAATAAAGCTTGCGCAAATTCATTTGGAAAGCCATAAACTTCTAAACCTTTATCAATATTTTTTTCAACTTTAATATTATAATTTTTAAAAGTAGAACCAATTAATTCTAAAGAACTATTTAAACTTTCATGTAATAAAAAGTTTTCTTTTTTCTTATTTGGAATAAAAAAGTTTCTAAAATCATCAATAGTTTTAGACATCATAGTAGTTAAATCCAAAGATTCATCAATGGATTTTTTCATAAACTCTTCATTTAGTTTTCCAATTCTATATGATAAATCTATATTTTGAATGATAATACCTAAAGCATTTAAAGGCTGTCTCCATTGATGAGCAATATTTCCTACCATTTCACCCATTGCAGCAAGTCTTGACTGCTGTAAAAGCATTTGTTCTTGTTCTTTTCTTCTTTCTATTTCTCTTTTTACTTTTGTATCAAGATTTTTGTTTAACTCTTCTAACTGTTCTGATTTTTCATTTAGACTTTTATTTGCTTTTTCCAAATCAGCTGTTCTTTCATGTACTCTTTTTTCTAAATCTGCTTGATATTTTTTAAGATTTTTTTGAGAAGTACTTAATTGTGATATCATAGAATTAAAAGCTTTAGTTAATTCTCCCACCTCATCATTACTTATATTATGGGCTTTAACATCTAAATTATCAGAACTAACTTTTGATACAATTTTATTAAGTTCAACAATTGGTCTTACAAAAGTTTTTGCTATATAAAAAGAAATAATAAAAGATAAAATTGTAAACAAAATAAATAATACTAGATATTGAGTATATAAACTATCAAGTTTCTCGTTATATTTTTCTAAATCTAAACTTATATGTAACCAACCCCACGTACTGCCAGATATATTCATAGGATAAACATAATGAAAAACTTCTTCTTTTAAAAAACTTGAGTATAAAATAGAACTAAAAGGTTTATCTTTTTGCATATTTAAAAAAACTTCATCTATAGTTTTTTTATGACTCCAAGAATCTTTTTTTATCAAAAAATATTCATTTTTATTTACTTTTGAGATAATAACACTTTTAACTTTATCTGTCTTTTTTATGTACTGTTTATTAAAATCAATAATTGATGAGTTATCACCTTTTAACAAAGCTTTTGATATTACAAAAGTTATAGATTGAGTTAAACCTTTTGCTTCTGATTGCATAAGTTCTAATACAGCTTTTTTGTGTAAAGAAACCCCAATAACTGCAAAAATAATGGTTATAAAAGTAATTCCTAAGAATAGTAAACTATATACTTTTTTAAATAATTTATTTTTGCTATATACTGACATTTTATTTTATTTCTTTTCCTATTAATTTATCTATTTTTGCTAAAGCTACTAAATAATCATGAACATATTTTAAATAGTCAGCTTTCACATAAGCTTCTATATACTGAGCTTGAACTACCTCTTCTGTTTTTACAGCTTCTATTTGATAAGCTCTTATGTTTAACTCTCTATTTTCTTTAGCAAGTTTTTTCGCTTTTTTTAATGTTTTTATTTGTTTAAAACCAATAAGTGCATTATTTAACTCATTTTTAATTTGCATGGCAATTGCGTCTTTTAACATATCTCTTAATAAATATATTTTTTTATTTTGCAGCATTTTTTCTTCAATCTCATTTGTTGTTTTAAAGCCATCAAAAAGTGGTAAATTTGCTGCAAAACCGATATTCCATCTGTTTCTTTGATTTTCATTTAAAAACCCATATTTATAAGAGTTGTATGTTTTTGATACTTCTCCCATAAAAGCTAATGTTGGATAATGCCCTGCTTTTTTTTCTTTTATTTGCTCTTTTGTAATTCTTAAAGCTATATCCATTTCTTTTATATCTTGATTTGAGGAATAAGCTTTTTCTACTAACTTAGCAAGAGTATAATTAGGTGGTACCAATCTACTTGTGTATGAGATTTTTATGTCACTATCCCAAGGTAAGCCCATAGAGTTTATAAGAGCTGATTTTACAAGATTTCTATTTGCTTCTAGTTTAGATACAATTGACTCAATTAGTGTAACTGTTACTTGAACTGATAAATAATCAGTTTTTTTTACCATTAAAGAATCTGCACTTTCATAAAAGTTTTTAGTTAAATCAGAAATAAACTGCATTCGTTCATAAGAATCTTTAGCAATTTTATAAAGTTCATTTGTTAAAACATATCCATAAAAATACTTTTTTGTATCAAAAACAACATTTTGTTCTTCTCTTTTCATAGCGTTAAAAGCAATATGTTTATTTAACTTTGCCTGTTCTATAATAGCTGAGATTTTTCCACCTGTATAAACTGGATATTGTAAGTTTATTGAACCTTTTACTGTGTCTCTACCATAGCTAGTTGTATTAATATTTGCAGGAATTGAATTTCTTCCTAACATAAGTGATAAATCATTTGGAAGTTGAAACTCCCCTTTTTGCTGATAAATAGGACTTTCATCTTTTCTTGTCCCAATTAGCATTGCATTTATAGTTGGATAATTTGCACTAAGGGCTTTATTGTATTGGGCATTTGCTAGTTCTAAAGCTAATTTTGATACTTTATTTTTTTTATTATTTTCTAAAGCTATTTGTATTGCTTCTTCTAAGGATATTGATTTTAATTCTTTAGAAAATAGAAAGCTTACACTAAAAACAAGTAAGAAAAAGTAATTCATTTATACCCTTATATAAAATTATCTCATTATATCTAAAAATAAATAATTTTTATTTTAGTTTAATTTAATAACTTTTTTATTGAAGAATCGCTAATATAATTCAACAAATAAGGTTAAATCCCATGATAAATGAACAAATGCTAAAAAATACTACTATTTTATATGTAGAAGATGATCAAGCTATTCAACAAAACACAATTATTACTCTAAAACTAGTTAATGCCACTATTATTTCTGCGAATGATGGGCAAGAAGGTTTAGAAAAATATAAACAAAATCAAGAAGAAATTGATGTTGTTTTAACTGATTTATCCATGCCAAATATGGATGGATTAAAAATGATTGAAGAAATTAAAAAAATCAACAAAGATATCCCAGTATTAATAACTACAGCACATCAAGACATAAGTTATTTAAAAAAAGCAATTGAGCTTGGAATTACTTCATATATTATAAAACCTATAGATATTAGAAATATTATTAAATCAATTTCTAAAGCACTTGAGATTGTAAATGAAAAAAAAGAATTACTTAAAGAAATAGAAACATTAAAACAAGAAAATCAAGCTTTAAAAGAACAACTAGAAGAAAAAGTATCAACTTAATTTAGATATAATTGCGAAATTTTAATCAAGGTTAATGAAATATATGCAATTTAAAATAGACGCAACTGTAAATAAAGCTAGAGCATGTACAATAAAAACAGCTCATAGTACAATACAAACACCTGTATTTATGCCAGTAGGTACCCAAGCTACTGTAAAGGCACTAGATGCAAATGAACTTCTAAGCATGGGTGCAAAAATTATTCTTGGAAATACTTATCACTTATATCTTAGACCAGGAAGTGAAATAATAAAAAAATTTGGTGGACTTCATGGCTTTTCTAAATTTCCAAACTCTTTTCTAACTGATAGTGGAGGTTTTCAAGCTTTTTCACTAAGTGATAACTCTAAACCTGATGATAATGGCATTATGTTCAAATCACATATTGATGGAAGTAAACATTACTTCACTCCTCAAAGTGTACTTGATACACAATATGATTTAGGTAGTGATATTATGATGATTTTAGATGATTTAGTTGCATTACCAAATACAAGAGAAAGAATTAAAGAATCTATTCAAAGAACTACAAAATGGGCAAAAGAAGCTATTACATATCATAAAAGCCAACAAGAAAAAGGAATAGGAGTAAATCAAAATATTTTTGCTATTATTCAAGGTGGTACAGATAAAGAGTTTAGAAAACTAAGTGCTGAACAATTATGTTCTCTAACTGATTTTGATGGCTATGCTATTGGTGGATTAAGTGTTGGTGAACCAAATGCTGATATGTATGATACAGTTGAGTGGACAACACAATTTATGCCAGAAGATAAACCAAGATATCTAATGGGTGTTGGATTACCAGAAGATTTAATAGAAAACATTCACAGAGGTGTTGATATGTTTGATTGTGTTATGCCAACAAGAAATGCAAGAAATGGTACTTTATTTACTTCTTTTGGTAGATTAAATATCAGAAAAGCCCAATTTAAAGAAGATGCAAAACCTATTGATGAAGAGTGTACTTGTTATACTTGTCAAAATTTTACAAGAGCATATCTAAATCATTTATATAAAGCAGGTGAAATGACATATTTTAGATTAGCTTCTATGCACAATATTCACTACTATTTAAATCTTATGACACAAGCAAGAACAGCGATTTTAGAAAATAGATGGGATGAATTTAGAACAGAATTTTATGAAAAAAGAGCCTAAAAACTCTTTTAATAAAAAAGTTGTACCAAAACAACAGACATAAACATACTAGGAATCATAGGAGTCATAGGTTTTTTTCTAATATTTTGAAAATATATTAAAAATATTATTTGTATAATTCCAGTGATTAAAACAAATAGAAAAAAAGCTATAGGTTCAAAAAGTAATGTAACTAAAAGCATATACTTTATATCACCTCCTCCTAGTAGTAAATCCTTTTTTAATAAAAATATCACTATAAAAAAAACAAACATTAAAAAAGCCAAGTAAATAGAATTTATAAAAATTCTATCTTCTAATAAACCAAAAACTACTAACATTATAAACATCGTTATAAGCATAATATTTGGTACTATATATTTTTTTAGGTCTAGGTAACTTAAAAAAAGAGAAAAAACATAAAAAACTATATAAAACATTTAAAATTTATATTAAGTATGCTTTTTACTAATTACACTCTCAGAAAAAGCTTTTTTTTGTAATTTTTCACTTTCATCCATAATCCAAGTATTATATATAACGATTGCTGATAGAGCAAAAATAATCAAAAGTAAGGCAACTAAGATTTTATCAACAGCTCCCTTTTCATCTTTAAATTTCTTTATTAAAAAATTTAACATTTTTTTTCCTTTAAAATTTTTTAGATTTATTAATACAAAAGTATACTATAAATTTATTCTAAATCTTTTAAAGCCATAACAAACTCTTTTTAGATATAATCATATTTATATACAACAACAAGGAAAACTATGACTGTAGATGATAAACTAATTGAAAAATTATCAAGACTTTCTAGTTTAGAGATTGATGAGTCAAGAAAAGAGAACTTAAAATCTGAGCTAGCTGATATTATCAACTTCGTTGAGAATTTAAATGAAATTGATGTATCAAAAATTGAAGCTACATTTAATACAGTAGAAGGTGGTACACCTTTAAGAGATGATGTTGCGAAACAAGATTTAGAATTATCAAATCATATTTTAGAAAATGCGCCAAAGAGCGAAGATGGATACTTTATAGTTCCAAAGATTATTGAGTAATAAATAAAAGGAAAACAATGTTTAAGGTTTATGGAATAAAAACCTGAAACTCTGTTAGAAAAGCCTTAAGGTTTTTTAAGGACAACAATATAGAAGTAGAATTTTTTGATACAAAAAAAGAAATACCTACTTCAACTTCTATCGAGTTTTGGATTGAAAAAGCAGGAATTGATTTAGTTTTCAATAGTAGAGGAACTAAGTACAGAAGTTTAAAGTTAAAAGAGCTTAATCTTGATGAACAAGGTAAATTTGAGTGGTTATGTAAAGAGCCTATGCTTTTAAAAAGACCAATAGTTGAAATGAGCAATGATGTTGTTGTTGGTTTCAATGAAGAGGAATATAAAGAAAAATTTTTATAAAACTAAAAAAGGGAAGAAGTAAAACTTCTTCCCTTTTTTTATGCCATCAAAGATATAAACTAAACAATGATATCTTTTCTAGCTTCTTTTAGAGTATCTGCAATCATAAATGCTAATTCTAAAGCTTGATCAGCATTTAATCTTGGATCACATTGAGTATGATATCTACTTGCTAATCCTTCTTTTGTAATAGCTGAACTTGCACTTCCTGTACACTCTGTTACATCTTGACCAGTCATTTCTAAATGAATACCACCTGCATAAGTACCCTCTGCTCTATGAATTTGGAAGAATTTTCGAACTTCACTTAAAATAGCTTCAAAATCTCTTGTTTTATAACCATTATCAGTTTTAATAGTATTTCCATGCATTGGATCTGATGACCATAATACATTTTTACCCTCTTTTTTAACTCTTGCTAATAGTTTAGGGAAATGATCTTCAATTTTATTTGCACCCATTCTAACAATAAGATTTAATCTTCCTGCTTCATTTTCTGGATTTAATTTATCAATTAATTGAATTAATTCATCTTCTTTCATAGAAGGGCCTACTTTACACCCAACTGGATTCTTAATACCTCTAAAGTATTCAATATGAGCATCTTTTAAGTCTCTTGTTCTATCTCCAATCCATAACATGTGAGCAGCACAGTTAAACCAATCACCTGTAATTGAATCTTTTCTAGTTAAAGCTTCTTCATAGTTAAGTAAAAGTGCTTCATGTGAAGTATAAAGTGATGTTTCACTTAATTGTGCAGTATTTTCACTTGTAATTCCACATGATTTCATAAAGTTTAATGCCTCAGAAATTCTGTTTGAAACATCTTGATATCTTTCATCTAATTCATGATCTTTTAAAAATCCTAAATTCCATAAATGAACCTGATTTAAATCAGCCATTCCACCTCTTGAAAATGCTCTTAAAAGGTTCATAGTTGCAGCACTTTGATTATAAGCTTTTAATAATTTTTTAGCTTTTGGATTTCTAGCTTTTTCAGTAAATGCCATATCATTTACAATATCACCTCTATATGAAGGTAAAGAAATACCATTTATTTCTTCAAAGTCTGCACTTCTTGGCTTTGCAAATTGACCTGCTACTCGTCCAACTTTTACAACAGGACATCCACCAGAGAAAGTTAAGACTACAGCCATTTGCATCATTGCTTTAAATAAATCTTTTATATTATTTGCATCAAATGCAGCAAATGACTCAGCACAATCTCCTCCTTGTAAAAGAAAAGCTTTTCCATTTACTACATCAGCTAACTTACTTTTTAAACTTAGTGCTTCACCTGCAAAAATTAAAGGTGGATATGAAGCTAGTTCATTTTCTACTTTCTTTAATTTATCTAAGTCATTATATGTTGGTTGTTGCTTGATTGGAAAATCTCTCCAGCTACTTGGATTCCAATTTTTCATTTTATTGCCTTTATCTTTTATTTAATAATGGATGATTTTATCTAAACTATACTTAATATGAAAAATTAATTTTGTTACTAAATTGTAACAGTAGTGGGCTTTTATAAGAAAAAAGACATATTAGAAAGTCTAATATGTCTGTAAGATTATGCTACTAATTTAGAAAGTAACTCTTTAAAAGATACCTTAAAGGCATCTAATCCATCGCTTAAAAGTGTTTCATAGATTTCATCCATTTTTACACCTTTTGAAGCTATTAATTCAAAATATTCATCACATTGCTTATCAGTCATTACTTCTGACTGTTCTTTTGAACCTACTTGTACCCAATCTTCAATAGTTGCTAAAGGTGCAGTATTTACAGAATTTGGATAAATTAAGTTATCAACATAATAAGAAGGAGCTAATTCATCACCTTTTACACCTGTACTAGCAAATAATGTTCTGATATTTTTATTTTCAAATTTATTCACTTCATGGTAACATTTTGTTGCATTTACAATTCCAAGTTTTGAAGTTTCTAAACCTTTTGAAGCAAAATCACTATCACACAATCTATCAAATCTTGAAACAAATACAGAAATTACAGCTTTAATATCTTTATTTGATTCTTTAATTCCTTCATCTAAAGCTTGCGCACATTTGATAGCTTGGTCAACTGAAAAAATAAGTGTTGCATTTACATGAATACCTCTTGATGTTAATTCTCTCATAGCAATGTATCCAGCTTGTGTTGCAGGAACTTTAATCATTACATTATCAAGTCCGATTGAATTATGCAATCTAATTCCCTCTTCAATAGTCCCTTGGGCATCATCACAAAGTGTAGGGTCAACTTCAATAGAGATAAACCCATCATCAGCATCGTTTTTATGTAATTCATCAAGTAAACAAGCAGCTCTTTTGATATCTGTTAGAGCTAATTCTTCATAGATTGTTTTTGCATTATTTGCTTGTAACATATCAAGTTGTTGTTTATATGCAACAGAATTAGTAATAGAAGATGCAAAAATCGCAGGGTTTGAAGTAGCACCTTGGATTATTTCATCTTTTATAATCTCTTGAAATCTGTTTTCCAAGAAATCTCTTTCAATAAAATCACACCATAAAGAGTAGTTAATTTCTTCTTTTAAACTCATGTTTGTTTCCCTTATAAATTATCTAAGATTTTTGTTAAATCTTTTGTATCAACTATAATATTAGCTTCTTTCTTTAATACTTCTTTAGCACAAAAAGCAACTCTAGTATCAGCATGAGCGAACATTGATAAGTCATTTGCACCATCACCACAAACTAAAGTATCAGCTTTTGAAACACCTAAAATATTTTGTAATCTTTGAATCATATCACCTTTTGAATATCCAAACATCATATCTCCACCAACAAGTCCAGTTAAAATACCATCTCTTTCATGAAGTACATTTGAAAAGTCTGCATCAAGTCCAAGTTTATCTTTAGCAGGTGATGTTCCTATTCTAAATCCACCTGAAAAACATACAACTTTATAGCCCATCTTTTTAAGTTCAGGAATAATCTCATAAGCACCTGGCATTAAAGGTAAATCTTTACAAATCTCTACAGCTTTTGCATACTCTAAACCCTTAAGTAAAGATACTCTTTCAATTAAAGATTCAAAAAAGTCTAACTCTCCAGCCATTGCTTTTTCTGTAATTCCTGCAACTTTTTCCTCTAATCCTAAAGGCTTTGCTAGAAAGTCAATAGTCTCTCCATCCATAAGTGTTGAATCAAAATCAAATACAGCTAATTTCATTAATTTTCCCTAGTTTTATTCTTTAAAGGTTATAATAATACCTAAAATTAACTAAAGGAAACTGATTGAAACTAGCTTGCATTGACATAGGACTTAAAAGAATAGGAGTTGCAATCTGTCTTAGTTCAAACATAGTAACACCACAAGAAGCCATTCTACGAAAAAATAGAAATCAAGCCTCAAATGATGTAAATGCTTTTTTAAAAGAGTGGGAAATAGAGAAATTAATAGTTGGGTTTCCTAGTGCAAGTGAAGATATGCAAAAAAGAATTAATCACTTTGTAAAACTACTAGAACTTGATATACCTTATGAACTTCAAGAAGAGAATATGAGCTCAATTGAAGCAGAAGATATGATGAAAGGGCAAATCAAATACAAAAGAGATGGAAGAGTTGACTCCCTTGCTGCAAAAATTATACTAGAGAGATATTTAGCAAAAAACTAATACTAAATATCTCCGTCTTATCTTTTTTTAAAATCTATTTTCTTGTATTTTGAACCACGGCAATTGCTAAACCTTGGTCATGAGTAATTGATAAATAAGACTTTTTGATTTTATACTTTTTTCTTATTTCTTTTTTATATTTTATTTTTGGAGCACCAAGCTTTGACTTTTTGATTTTAATATCATGAAAACCACACTCTTTACCAATACCAGTACCCAAAGCTTTTGAAGCAGCCTCTTTAGCAGCCCAAAAACCAGCAGCACTCTCAGGTCTTTTTATAAGTTCAATCTCTTCATCATCTAAAAATCTCTCATAAGCTTTTCGTCCAAACTTCTCGTACATTCTTTTTATTCTATCAACAGAAGCTACATCTATACCTATCATTTTAGTCCTAATTGTGTATAATTCAAATATGAAAATATTTGCTAAAAAACTATTATACCTTATCATCATGCTTTTTATAATTAGTTTGATTTCATTTATAGCTATAAATGCAGCGCCAAACTCTTTTTTTGCAAGTGGGCAGTTAAACCCTAATATTACAGAAGAGTCAATTACTCAACTAAAAGCTATTTATGGTTTAGATAAGCCTTTATATGTACAGTATTTTTCATGGCTTATAGCTATGGTTCAACTTGATTTTGGTATTTCCTTTGCTAGTGGTTCACAAGTAAAAGAAGAGATATTAAGTAGAATTCCAATCACACTTACTATAAATATAATCTCAATGGTTTTTATCTTTTTTATTTCACTTTATCTTGGAATAAAAGCAGCATTAAATAAAAATAGTTTTTTTGATAGATTCACAGGACAGTTATCACTTCTTAGTTTTTCTATGCCATCTTTTTATTTAGCCTTGCTTTTAGTTTTAATTTTTGCTATAAACTTTGAAGTTTTACCAATAGCAGGTTTACACTCCGTACCAGATGATGGAAGTTTAACTTACTATTTAGATTTTGCATGGCACTTAATACTTCCTATTTCTATCATAATATTTAGTGGAATTGGAAGTTTGACTTTATATATTAGATCATTAACTATTGAGATTTTAAAGTCTGATTATATTTTCTTTGCAAAAGCAAGAGGTTTAAATAACAAACAAATTCTAAGATACTATATCTTACCAAATCTATATCCACCAGTTATTACATTACTTGGATTATCACTTCCAGGAATTATTGGTGGTTCAGTAATACTTGAAACAATTTTTTCTATTGATGGAATGGGACTTTTATTTTTCCAAAGTGCTTTAGCCCATGACTATCCTGTAATTATGGGAATATTAATCATTGGAGCATTTTTAACACTTCTTGGAAATATCTTAGCAGACTTAGTTCTACTAAAACTAAACCCAAACTATGACGGAAAATAAGAAATTTAATTAAGGAAACATAATTGAAAGTTTTAAAAACTATTGAGCAGTTACAAGAAGTTAGAAAAAATATCAACTCAACAGTTGGTTTTGTACCAACAATGGGGGCTTTACATGATGGACATATCTCTTTAATCAAAAAAGCAAGAGAAGAAAATGAAATAGTTATAGTATCTATCTTTGTAAACCCTACACAATTTCTTCCAGGAGAAGATTTAGACGCCTACCCTAGACGTGATGAAGCAGATAAAAAAATCTGTGAGATGTGTAAAGTTGACTATCTTTTCATGCCTGAAATTTCTACTATGTATGGAAGTGAAGAGATTTTAATAAAAGCTCCAAATAAAAGCTATATGTTAGAAGGCAAAAGTAGACCAGGTCATTTTGATGGTGTTTTACAAGTAGTTTTAAAACTATTTGGATTAACTCAACCAACAAACGCATACTTTGGTAAAAAAGATGCACAGCAACTATCACTTATAGAGCAAATGGTTAAAAACCTTTTCTTACCAATAAACATAGTACCTTGTGATATCGTAAGAGAAAAAGATGGCCTTGCTATGAGTTCAAGAAATGTATATTTAGATGAAACTCAAAGAAAAGATGCATTACTTATTTCAAAGTCACTTTACAGTGCTGCTTCACTTATAGCAAAAGGTGAACTCGATGTAAAAAAAGTAGAAGAGAAAATCTATGAGGTTATGTCAAGTCTTGATGTGGAGTATGTTGCAATAGTTGATAAGCAGTTTAATGAAATAGAAACTATTGAGCTTAAAAATACAGTAATTCTAGTAGTTGCTAGATTTGGGAATACAAGACTTCTTGATAATATTTGGTTATAATAAAATACCATTCAAGATAATTTAAGCTTATCATACTTATAATTCTGATAATTAAAATCAAAAATAATTATATATGAAATTAGATAGACTATTATTATCAAGTGCTTTATTAGTAGGGTCTTTATTTGCAGGAACATATAAAGTAGATAAAAGCCATACTAACGTAGGATTTCAAGTAAAACACATGATGATTTCAAATGTAAAAGGTTCATTTGATAATTTTGATGGTTCATTTATTTATGATGAGAAAACTAAAAAACTAAAAAATTTAAATGCAACAATAAAGGTTGCTTCAATTAACACAGCAGATAAAGAAAGAGACGAACACTTAAAAGAAGAAGAATTATTTGCAGCTAAAAAGTTCCCAGAAATTAAATTTAAACTTACTAAAATTGAAAATGGTAAAGCTTATGGTGATTTCACATTAAGAGGTATCACAAAAAATATTGCTTTAGATATAAATGAAATTTCTACAGTAAAAGATCCTTGGGGAAATGAAAGAGCAGGTTTTTCTCTTGAAGGAAAAATTAATAGACAAGATTATGGTATTAAATGAAACAAAGCTTTAGAAATGGGTGGTGTTGCAGTAAGCAATAATGTAAAACTTCTAATTGATGTTCAAGGTATAAAAGAAAAAGTCAACTAAAAATATCTTTTACTTTTTTCTATATTTTATTTAAATTTAAACTTTTACTAAATTTATGATAAAATTGCGAAAAAAGTAATAGGTAATAAATGAAATTTACAACTCAAAATCCCGATAAATCATTACATCTTGTTTCACTTGGCTGTACAAAAAACCTTGTAGATTCAGAAGTAATGCTTGGAAAATTAAAAGATTATACACTTACAAATGACTCTTCAAATGCAGATGTTATTATTGTAAATACATGTGGTTTTATTGACTCTGCAAAAGAAGAAAGTATCAATACAATTTTAAATTTACATGATGAAAGAAAAGAAGAATCAGTATTGGTAATGGCTGGTTGTTTAAGTGAAAGATATAAAGAAGAATTACAAAAAGAACTACCTGAAATTGATGTATTTACAGGGGTTGGTGACTACGATAGAATTGATGAACTTGTAAATGCTAAAAGATCAAACTTCACAAATGATGTATTTTTAGCAAGTGAAACTAATGATAGAGTAATCACAGGTTCAAACTATCATGCTTATGTAAAATTAAGTGAAGGTTGTAATCAGGCCTGTTCATTCTGTGCTATTCCTAGTTTTAAAGGAAAGCTTCATTCAAGAACACTTGAATCACTTATAAAAGAAGTTAAATCACTAGTATCTCAAGGCTTTGTAGATTTTTCTTTTGTTTCTCAAGACTCTTCTTCCTTTTTAAGAGACTTAGGACATAAAGATGGTTTAGAACAATTAGTAGAAGCTGTTGAGAAAGTTGAAGGTATTAAAACTGCGAGAATTTTATATCTTTACCCATCAACAACTACATTATCACTTATTGATAAGATAGCTGACTCTAAAGTATTTGTAAACTATTTTGATATGCCACTTCAACATATCACACCTTCAATGTTAAAAATAATGAAAAGAGGAAAAGGTGTTGAAAAGCTAATCGAGCTTATGGATCAGATGAAATCAAAACCAAACTCTTTTGTAAGAACTACATTTATAGCTGGTCACCCAGGTGAAACACAAGAAGATTTTGAAGCTTTAGCAAAATATGTTGAAGAGTATAAATTTGATAGAGCAAATGTATTCTCATATTCTGATGAAGAGGGAACAACTGCTTCAAAATCAGATGCTAAAGTTGCACAAGAAATCATAGATGAAAGAGCAGATATTTTAGGTGAAATTATTGATAAAACAACTCAAGAATCACTTGAAAAAGAAGTAGGTAAAACTTTTGAAGTTTATGTTGATGGAGAGAGTGATGAGCATGAATATTTATTAAGTGCTAGAAAAACTATTTGGGCTCCTGATATTGATGGAGAAATTTATATCAATGATAATGAACTTTTTGATGAAAAAGGTGAACAAAAAAAGTTAGAATTTGGTAAGATATATAAAGTAAAAATAACAGAACTTGTGGGAGATAAACTACTTGCAACTGTAATAGCTTAAAATACCTAAGGGAGTGCTACCATGGCCCAAGAATTCGATTTTTTAAAAAAAGAATATCTACTATCATTGATACATCATTTACCTGGAATGTTATACAGATGTAAAAATGATAATTTTTGGACCATGGAAGTAATTAGTGATGGATGTGAAGATTTAACAGGATTTTCAAAGAAAGACCTAGTCAATAATGCTACTTTATCTTATATGGACTTAATTGTTTTAGAAGATAGAAAAAAAGTAGATATGATAGTTGATGAAGCTATTCAAGAAAATATTCCATGGAAAGTTGAATATAGAATAACAGCAAAAAATGGAAATATAAAATGGGTATGGGAACAAGGCCTTGCTATAAAAGAAAATGGTAAAGTAATTGCCCTTGAAGGGTTTGTAACAGATATTACAAAAAATAAACAAAAAGAAATAAAATTAAATAAAACTCTTAGTCAAAGAAATAAAGAACTTTTAATAAATGTTACTTTATTAAATGAATATAAAAAAGCCGTAGATAAAAGCTCAATTGTTTCAAAAACATCTAAAGAAGGTATTATAACTTATGTAAATGATGAGTTTATAAAGATCTCAAAATATTCAAAAGATGAACTTATTGGTAGTCCTCATAGTATAATAAGACATCCTGACAATTCTAAAGAAATTTTTAAAGATATGTGGAAAACAATTCTTAAGAAAAAGATTTGGAAAGGCGTTATCAAAAATCAAAATAAAGAAAAAGAAGAGTATTATGTAGCAACTACAATTATTCCCATGTTAAATGAAAATAATGAGATTAATGAATTTATGTCTATTAGAAGTAATGTAACTGATTTGATAAATAAAGAAAAAAAAATACAACAACAAACAACAGACCCACTTACAAAGCTACCTAATAGACTTAAACTTTTTGAAGAGCTAAAAAATGAAAATAATCCTGCTCTTTGTTTATTTGATATAAATAGATTTAAAGAGATAAATGAATGTTATGACTATAGTATTGGTGATAAATTATTAATAGAAGTATCAACTATAATTAAAAATGAATTTAAAGATATATCAAAAATTTTTAGAATAAATGCAGATAAATTTGCTATTTTAAAAATAAATCATTTTAGTGATGATATTTTTATCGAAAAAATTAAAGAATTTAATAAAAAAATAAAAAAACAAACTTTTAAAGTAGAAGAGTATAGTTTTAATATCTCTCTTACTTGTGCCATATCAAACTCAACAAATGTATATTTACACTCTGAAACAGCACTTGAATATGCTAAAAGTAATGATATAGAATATGTTTACTATGATAGATGTCAAAATCTAAAAGAAAGACATTATTCTAATTTATTATGGACTAAAAAACTAAGAGAAGGTTTTTTTGAAGAAAGATTTGATATTTTTTTACAACCTATTATTTCAAATAATACAAAAGAAACATCAAAATATGAATGTCTTATTAGATATATTGAACCAAATGGGGAAATAGTTTCTCCTTATCATTTTTTAGAAGTAGCAAAGAAATCAAGACTTTATTCAAATATTACAAAAGTAGTAATAGATAAAGCTTGTAAGTTTTTTGAAAATAGAAGTGATGAATTTTCTATTAATTTAACTATTGAAGATATACTAAATCCTGAGACAATGCACTACTTTATTGATAAAATTTTAAAGTACAAAGTAGCAAATAGAATTGTACTTGAAATAGTTGAATCAGAAGGAATAGAAAACTTTGATGAAGTAAGTTCTTTTATTGAAAATATGAAAAGACATGGTTGTAAAATAGCAATTGATGATTTTGGTACAGGATATTCAAACTTTGAATATCTAATGAGACTAAATGTTGATTTTATTAAAATTGATGGTTCTTTAATCAAAAATATAAACAACGATAAAAATGCACAAACAGTTGCTGAAATTGTTGTTGATTTTGCCAAAAAACTTGGAATAAAAACAATTGCTGAATATGTACATAATGAAGTTGTACATCAAAAAGTAAAAGAACTTAATATCGATTATTCTCAAGGATATCATCTAGGTGAACCAAAATCTGTAAAAAGTTTTAAAGAAAAGGATTAATTATATTAAAACTAAATTTAGAAAAATTAAAAAATACAAAAAATCTTTTAGCCTTTTCAGCAGGAATAGATTCAAGTGCACTATTTTTTCTACTTCTTGATAAAAATGTTTCTTTTGATATAGCAATTGTAGACTATAATGAAAGAGCCCAGTCAAAAGAAGAAGTTTTATTCGCTAAAGAACTAGCTAAAAAATACAATAAAAAAATATTTCTAAAAGAAGTCTCTTTAAGTGGTTCAAACTTTGAAAAAAAAGCAAGAGATATAAGATATTGCTTTTTTGAAGAGATCATTAAAGAAGAAAAATATGATACTTTAATTACTGCTCACCAATTAAATGATAAATTAGAATGGTTTATGATGCAATTATCTAAAGGCGCAGGATTAAGTGAGCTTATAGGCTTTAATACATGGGAAGATAAAGATTATTATAAGATATATAAACCTCTTTTAAATATTACAAAAGATGAATTAGAAGAATATTTAAAAACAAATGGTTTAAAGTATTTTATTGATGAAACAAATAATGATATAAAATATAAAAGAAATTATTTTAGACATAATTTTAGTGATAAGTTTTTAAGTGAGTTTAAAAATGGAGTTATTAATTCTTTTAAATATTTACAAGAAGATATTAACTCTTTAAATATAAGTATATCTGCTTTACAAAAAATCGAAGAGCTTGAGATTTATAAAAATCTAAATGATAATAATCTAAACATTAGAATTATAGATAAAAGTATCAAAAAAAGAGGCTTTGTTTTATCAAAAGCTTCAAGAGATGAAATTATAAAACAAAAAGAAATTATTATATCTCATAAGATTGCCGTAAGTATAAATTCGGAATATATATTTATATGTCCTGTTTCAAAAACATCTATGGATAAAAAATTTAAAGAAAAATGTAGAGTAAAAAAAATACCTAAAAATATAAGAGCATATTTATATGAAAAAAAAGTAGAAATAGAAGATCTAGTTATTTAGAAATTTCTTCATCTTTCGTGCTTCTTCTAAATCATTTTTAGCTTCTAATTTTTGTTTATTTAGAAAGTTTATACTTTTAAAAAAAAGTTCTTCAAGTTGCTTTAATTCTTGAAGTTCTAAGTCAAAATTTTCTATACTATCTTGACCTATATATTCTTCATACCATGCAACTAAAGCATCAGCTTTATCATAAGAATCTAAAGAATCAATTCTTATTAGTTCGTTTAAGGCCTTTACAGACCTGTCTCTTCTTTCCATGCTTCGATTAGCCCTTGTGCTACTTTCATTACTTGATTAACAGCATTTACATTATCATCAATACCAGCAGAAAAAAGTGTCTCAATTTGATAAAGATATAATCCATCAAGATAATAAGCTACATCTCCACCATCAAAATCTAAAACATTTCTTAGTTCATCAAAAATAGCGATAGTTTTATTTATATAAGTAAACTTTGCTTCAACATCACCCTCTTCCATTGCATTTTTAACAAATGAAAGATATTTAATTATACCTTCGTATAATTTAAGTATCAGTACATAAGGGTCGTCTGAAACTGCATTTTGTTGATTATATACATCTAATCCCATAAAGTATCTCCGTTATTCTTGTAGCAATAAGTATATTATATCTTAGCTTAATTTTAAACAAAAAAGAGAAAAAATAATTTTCTCTTTTTATTAGTTTGATGATGTAGATTGTTGTATCATCATTTTAAGACCTGAGAATGTACTCTCAAATTGACTTATAATAGAAGTATAAGCAGCAAATTGATTTGCTAATTGACTATATTTATCATCTAAGTCTTTTACTGCTTTTTCTTTCTCTTTTTCTAATGTTTGATTTCTTGAATCAATACCCTTTTCATAGGCATCAAGTAATCCACCTGAAAAATTCATTTCATCTAATGTTGCTTTTAATTGTGTTCCAAAACCTTCTTTTGCAGCAGTACCAACAAATAATTCTTTTAGTTCATCAGGGTTATTTGTAAGAACATCATTAAACTTTGTTGTATCTAAAGATAATTTACCAGACTTATCTAATTCAAAACCATAATTAAATAAAGATTTATCATCAGATGCACCATACGATCCAAATACCTCATTTTTAATTTCAGATAAAATACTTCTTAATGAAGATTTATCAGATATTGCACTATCAGCATTATCAATTTCTGTTCCAATCAATTCTACAAGTTCATTATATTTTGTAATAAACTCTTGTACTTGACTTGTTATAACAGAAGTATCATCTTTTATATTAATAGATGATATACCTGTTTTAGTTGCAGTTATATCTAAACCATCTACTGTAATACTATTTTCTGCACTATTATAAGAAACCCCATCAATTTCAACACTCATATCTTGAGCTGTTAAAGTATGATTTGTAGCATTAACTGTTGTTCCATCTGTTGTATAACCTAATGCTTGGCTAGCTGTTCCTGAAATGGATAAAGCATTTGAAATACCTGATTCTTCACTTTTTAAAATCAATCTATAAGAGTCTGTACCTACTTGATCTAAAGATGCATTAATTCCTGTTTTATCATTTATAGCTGTTGCTAATTCATCATAAGTTGAATAATCAGCTGTATTAAAAGTAAAAGTTTCACTTCCAACACCAATACTTAATGTACCAATATCACCTAAAGCATCTTTTGAAGCTGCATCTATTGTATTTGATTGATATACATCTTTTTGTGCTAATGATTTTACATCAACTGTTGTAATACCATTATTTAATTTTGATGAATCTGTTGCATTAAATACAACAGAATCACCTGATGTAGTAGCTGATTTTTCTTCAAAAGCATTTGTACCACCACTTACAAAAAGATCAAAAGGTTTAATTGCAGCTAACAATTCACTTACTTTTGTATCAATTTGAGTATATGTTTCTCTTTCTTTAGTGATATCTTCAATTCTTGTTTCTAAAGGCTCAACTCTTGCTTTTCTTTCTGCACCTTTTAATTTATCAATTAATTCTTGATTTAAAGAAGCAGATTGCCCTGTACCTAATCCTAAAATTCCTTCAGCCATAGTTTACTCCTTACTATCTTTTAAGACCCAATAAAGTTTCTAACATTTCATCAATCACAGTTACAAGTTTTGCATTTGCTGTATAGGCTGCTTGAAACTTAATTAGATTAAGCATTTCCTCATCTTTATCAACTTTTACAAGTTTATCATAGGAAGATGTTAAAGCTGCTTTTATATCTTTTTGTGTATCTAAAACAAAATCCGTACTTTCTTTATCTCCTGATACAATTGCTCTAATCTCTTGAAAAAACTCTTTGAAAGAAGTTCTATCATTATTAGTAGGATCTTGTGCCCCATCTGTAAAAGACAAGTCTTTTTTCCATTGAAGTTCAGCAAGATAATCTAAATCTTTTTGATCTAAATCATTAATTGCAGACTCATTAAATTTTAATGTACTTACACTACTTCCTGAAAATAAACCAATTTTTACAGTTTCTCCAACTGTACTATCTAATTCATCTAAAGCTTTTTCTCCAAACTTATATGAATCAACACCTGTTCTTATATATTTATCAGTAACATCAGCTAAAACTTTAGCAAATTTATCAAGTTTTTCTTTATAGACTTCAAGTTTATTATTTGGAGAATCAGAACTTAAATTATCAGTTTGAACTTTTAATACACCTGATTTTAATTCTACTTCTTTATCATAAATAGTTACAAAAGTCCTACTAACAGCGTCTGAACTTTGTAATTCATCTTTATAAAAACTATTTCTTACTTCATCAGCATTTCCATCACCATCAACATCATGACTTTCTGTTACTGTAATTCTACCTTCAAATTTTCCATTAACACCAGGACTATCCGATTCAATCAATAAAAACTTATCTTCACCAGTGGTATCAATTTTATTACCATCATCATCAACTCTATAATTACCATTATATGCAGTAATTAAACCCTTAGTACTAGGATTATCATTGATAGCATAAGCTAAAGCTCTAACATAGTTAGAAGCATCTACTGTATCAGGTGTACCATCTTGGTCAATATCAATATCTACAGTATTACCATTTTGATCAGTATATTGAGAACTACCAATAGTAATACTTACTTCTTGTTCATTATTAAGTTTATAGGTGATTTTATCACCTGTTTCAGGGATACTAGTTACAGCACCTGTAGTATTATCTTTAAACTTAATACTACTTGCTGTACCATCTTCATTAGCAAATCTATCAATTTGAGCTTTATGTTCTTCTTCTACACTAATATCTCTAACATTAGTATTATATCTTACAGCAACATTACCTGCGATTCTAAGCTCATACTCATTAAATGATCTATCTACTTTAACATCTACATAAGCAGATAACTCTTCTTCAAGATAATCCCTTCTATCTAATAAATCATTTGTTGCGTCTGATTGTTTTCCTAATTTTTCATTTATAGAACCTATTTCTTGAAGAATATCATTTACTTTATCAACATTTGATCTTAATTCTTGTTCTTCTAATTCTTGGGCTCTTTCAATTCCTGTATATAAATTTTGTAAAGATTCTACTAATAGTTTTCCCTCATTTATCAATCCATTTTTGTATACTTCTGAATTTGGATTGGATCTTAAGTTTTCCACTGCTTGAAAATATCTATTTAAATCAGAAGAAAAACCACTTGTATCTGTCTCTTTAAAAGCTGTCTCTACACTTCCTAAAATACTTGAAAGCTTTGTATAACCTTCTTGCCTAGTATTTTCTGTCATGAGTCTGTCAAACATATATTGATTAGTAATTCTATAAGCATTATCAGAACCAACACCTCGACCTGTAAATCGAGTATCAGTTTGTTCGAGTTCCTTCATATCAACAACTCTTTTTTTATACCCAGGAGTATTTTGATTTGCTATATTATTAGAAACATTCTCAACTGCTATTTTTGCAGTTGATAAACCTGTTTGCGAAACATTTAATGTATTAAGCATAGAGACTCCTTTGTAGTATACTGTCTAATTATTGCATTACATTTCTTAAAATTAGATTAAAATGGCCATATAGTTCTTAAGAGCTTAATCCCCCATGGTGTTTCCATTATATCTGCCTCAGTTCCTTCTTTATCATACATTAGTTTTAAATTAGCTATTTGATTAGAATTAATAGAATTCTCAGAACTAATATCATAAGGTCTAATTACTCCTGTAATTATTATAACTTGTTTTTGCCCATCTAATAATAACTCTTTTGAACCTTTTATATAATAGTTACCATTTTGATAAGTTTGTTGAATTATTGCAGAAATTGAAGTTGAAAAACTTTCATCAAATTTAGTTTTTACTTCACCTGTATCAGCATTTGAACTTTTAGTAGAAAAATCTATCCCTAAATTTCTATTAAATTTATTTGCTATTCCAGCGGCTGTGCCACCTAGGTTATTTGTACCAGTTGCTGCTAAAATTCCTCCACCCAAACTACTACTTCTATCATTTGATAATTCTCTTTTATTATTAGAATTAGATGATAAATTCTCATTAATATTGATTTGTATAATATCTCCAACTTGAAGATCTTTTTTATCAGCAAAAAGAGATGTTCCTTCCATAGAGTAAAGAGAACCTTTATTTTTTTTAGGTTTAGGCTGGGGTTTTGGTATCTGAACTTTGGGTTCTTCAAATTTTATTTCAGGTTCACTTGTAGCGCAAGCAGAAAAAAATATGATTACTAGAAATGGAATTATTAACTTATGCATTTAATCTACTTTTTAATATATATTGAACATCTATAGCAACAATTATTTCATTTAATGTATTTTTAACTAATGCCATTGTGCCATATCTAACCATTAATGGTTCAAGGTTAGTATCTAACTCACAAATTAAAATTAATTTATCTTCAATAATTTTAACATGTCTAACATTTTCTTGTCCAACTAGGCTCACTGCTTTTTGAACTTCATCTACAATTATACCTTCAACTTTTTTCTTTTCTTTAGCCTTTGCTTTTTCTTCTTGAAGAGCTGCTTGTTTAGCTTTCATTTGTTCTTCTTGTTGCTTTTGTAATTCACTACTTGTATGAAAATAATATCCTGCAAACATAAGTGTAACTACAAATAAAGACAAAAACTTAATAAGTTTTTGCTTTCTATTTCTTTTTACAGCAACTATCATTTTATCTTCTTACTTAATTACAAAAGTTGTAAATAATATTTGTTTAATATGATTCGATTTAATTTCTTCATTTGAAGATGTTACATCATTTAAAACAGAATTTATTTCTTCAATTAATTCTTCTTTTAACAAAGCTTTTCCACCAACAGTTAATAACTCTTCAGAGCTTCTAGCACTTATTTGTCTAATTACAACATCTATAATTTCTGCTTTATACTCTTCTGTTAAAGCAGCAATACTTGGTTCTACACTTTTAATCGCAAAAGATAGTTTCATTAATTTCTCTCTACCTTTTGAATTTGTGATATTTAAAACTAAGTCATTAATTTCTGCTTTATAAGTATCTTTTGAATCACCTGCTTCTTCTTTTTGTACCATTTTCTCTTGTTGCTCACCTTCTGGTTTTGGAGAAAGAACACCTTGAGAATATAAGAAATAAGCTCCTCCTACAACAGCTAAAAGTAAGACAACAACTAGTGCTATTAGCACAATCATTAAACCTTTTCCACCACCTGAACTTTTTGCCTGTTCTGCTGTTTCTTCTGCCATTATTCTCCCTTTTTTTCTTCTATATTAAATTTTTCTAACATTTCAGTTAGTTGTGCTGCATTTTGAACACTTAATGATTTAAATAATAATGTAATATTTTTTTCTTTTAATCTAATGATTATATCAAAAACATCTTCAAGTTTTCCCTCAGCAATCATTTCATCAAAAATTGCTGCAGCAATTTTAGGTTTCATTTTATTAAATATTTTAGTAGTTTTACTTTCAACAGTCTGATTTATGTCACTTAAAATTTGAGTATTTTTATTATATAAAGTTTCAATTTGTTTTTTTTCTGATGCAATTTTTTCTAAAATTGTTTCTAACTCTTTTTTTCTTTCTTGATACTCTTTTTCTTTTTGCTCATAAAATATATTTAACTCTTTTTTTAGCTCTTTAATCTCTAATTTTTGTTTAACTAAAGAACTACTACTATTTGTCTGTTGTGCATTTAAAATAGAAAATAATAAAAATAATACAACTAAATTTTTTAACAAAAAACTCTCCTTATCCACTTATATATTTACTTTGTATATACTCTTCTGAGGCTTCTTGTTCTGCTAAAAGTAACTTTTTTAAAGCTTCTCTTTTTTCTTCTTCAAGAATATAAGCATATTGTTCTGTTTCTTTTTGTAATTCTACTACTTCTTCAACAATAACTTCCATTATTTTTTCAAGTTCTATTTTTTTTAATTCAAGTTCTTGAATATGTTGTCTCATAGTGTTTTTATGCATTGCTAGTACTGCAAAATCTGAAATTGACCCAAATTTATGTAATGTTGCTGTGTCTATTTTATTTTGAGTAAACATTATTTCAGCACTTATAGTATCAATTTGGGCTTGTAATTGACCTTTTTCCATCATTTTTTGGTCTGTTTGAGTTTGTTTTAGATTATAAAGTTTTTCTATCATAATTTAATTCCCAAAAATCAACATTAAATCCCATAAATCCTTAGTATATGTTGCTATATGGTCTCCAACCCAAGGTAAAGTAACTAAAATAAATGCTGATACAAAAATCATCTTAGGTACAAAAGCTAAAGAAGCATCACTTACTTGAGTTACTGCTTGAAAGACAGAGATTATTAAACCTATTATCATACTTACTATTAAAGATGGCATTCCTAAAATAAGAATAATTTTTACAGTGTTTTCAGCAATAGACATTAAATCCATGATTAATCTTTTATCTTAATTGTAATCTCTAATGTTTTATTATTCAATAATTTTGTTATTAATTCTGTAATATCTTGTGCACTTGAGCTACTAACTTCAACACTTTGCTCACTTTTAGAAGAATTATTTGATATTTTACTTTCTTCATTTTTTGTATTCAAAGGTTTAATATCATCTAAGTTTTCAATTGCACTTAAGATGTCACTTTCATTTAATGAGTCTAATTCTGAAAATTCATCACTCATTTTTTCTCCTTTTATAGATTCTTCAAAACTATTTGTATTCATATCTTCATCAAGTAACTCATCTAAGTTCTCATGATCTTCTTCAATATTCTCTTCAATGGGTTCAAAGTCTATTTCGTTATCTAATTGATTTATTATATCATCATTTTCTAAATCATTCATGAGTGAATCTATTTCTAAATCATTTTCATTTTCATCTTCTTTACTTTTTTCATCATCATAATCAAAAGATGTGTTATTTAAACCAACATCTTCATCAAATTTCATTAAATTTTCTAATTCTTTTTCAGACATTAAATTTTCATCATCAGTTTTCAATTCAAAATTGTCTTTGTTAATAGTCTCTTCTTCAATAATTTCAATAGGTGCATCTTCATCTTTTTCTAGTAATGCTGCAAGTTCTGGATCTAGTTCAAAATCATCGCTAAACTCATCATCCATTGAGTTTTCATCTTCTTTGATTTTATTATTTTCTTCTTCTTTATTATAAGCATCATCAACTATATTTGCAATAGAATTTTGGATATCTTCTGTTTCAATCTTTTTTTGTTGTTCGTGTTTTTGAATAATATATTTAGGGATTTCTTTTAAAGAATCTACTGATAAGTCGGCTATTCCATTGTCTAATAAAAATTCTTCTTCAATTCCATCTTTAGGAGTTAAAAATTTTATTTTCTTTGAAATTCCATTTTTCTTGATGATTTTTTCATCATCAATTAAATATATATCATTAGGGTTATTTTTAATTATATTTTTTAATTCATCTAAACTATTGATGTCTTTTATAACACTATCATCATCAAGTTTAAATTTAATATTAGCGTGTTCTAAAGTCTCATGAATTTCTTTTTTAAATCCGCTATTGCCATAAATATATACATTCAAACCAAAACCCTATAATACAATCATTTTTATTGTATAGATTATACCTTTTTTTATTAAATTTTTGATAAAATAATTGTACTTAACTAGAGGGTGTTTATTTTGAAGTATTTTTTTTTAGTATTATTATTTATTTCATCGCTATATTCGCAAACTATAAAAGATATATCAAACATAATTGGAATTAGAGAAAACCAACTTATTGGATATGGTTTAGTAGTAGGACTTGCAGGAACTGGTGATAAATCAAAATTTACAATGCAAAGTTTACAAAACCTTCTTAGAAATTCATATATTAAAATCCCAGCAGGTTCAATTAATTCAAAAAATATAGCAGCTGTAATGGTTACTGGTAAGTTGCCTCCTTTTGCCAGACAAGGGGATAAAATAAAAGTAAAAGTATCTACAATTGGTGATGCAAAGTCAGTTGATAAAGGTGAATTATTAATCACACAATTAAAAGGTGTAGATGGAAAAGTTTATGCCCTTGCCCAAGGAACTATTGTTGCAGATGCAGGAAATGAAACTACAGGTTTTATTTATGATGGGGCTACAGTTGAAAATGAAATTGACTTTAATTTAAAAGATGAAGACTCTATTAGATTAAGTTTACTTAAAAGTTCAGCAAAAAATGCAGATTTAATACAAACAAAAATTAATAAACAATTTGGAAGAAAATTAGCAACAGCTCTTGATACAAGAACTATTGATGTAATAAAACCACCTGAAATGTCAATAGTTAAATTTATTGCTATTGTTGAAGGCATTCAACTTGATTCAAGTTTTAAAAAGAAAATTATTATTGATATGAATAGACAATCTGTTATTACAGGAGGAGAAATAGTTATAGATCCTGTAACAATAGCTAGAGATTCTTTTACTTTAAGAATCAAAAAATCACCTCTTAATGATAACCAATGGAAAGATGAAAAATTAAACAAAGGTGTAGATGTTGGAGATGATGTAAAAATAATTGATAAACCAGTAGTAGATATCAATAATGCTAGAATTGATACAAAAAATCAACCAACTGTATCTGATTTGGTTAGAGCTATGAAAGTTATGAAACTTCCTATGACAGAAATAATTGATACCTTAAAAATGATAAAAGAGCTTGGTGCAATTGATGTTGAATTTGAGATAAGAGGGTAAAATGGCAGAATTTTTAAGTCAAGATGAAATTGATGCACTATTAGATATTGCAGAGCAAGGTGAGGATATAGATAATGCTACACCTGCTGATAAAGTAGTATCTAAAGAAAAAAATTACTCTATTTATGATTTTAAGAAACCAAATAGAATATCTCCAGAACAATTTAAAGCCTTTTCAACAATGCATGATAAAATGTTAAGAGATTTTATTACTGATTTATCAGCAATGCTTCGAAAAATTGTTGATATTAAACTTTATTCAATTGAACAAATGACTTATGGGGAGTTTATTTTATCAATTCCTCAAATTACATCACTTAATACACTTTCTATTAAACCTATGGAAGGAAGAATTGTAATTGAGTCAAACCCTGGAATTTCCCATAAAATTATTGCTGAACTTTTAGGTTCAGGTGCTGTAAATACAAGTGATAATTTAGATAGAGAACTTACAGAAATTGAAGTTGAAATACTTGATCATTTTTATGAGTTAGTAATAAAAAATCTTTATAAAACTTGGGATGATGTATCAACTCTTAATTTTAAAGTAGAATCAAAAGACACAAATGCAAATGCAATTCAAATTATTTCAGATCATGAAATTGTACTACTTGTAGTACTTGAAGTAACTATTGATGAAGAGTCAGGTTTCTTATCTATTTGTTACCCTATTTCTTATATTGAACCTTTATTAGGAAAAGTAGTTGAAAAAGTTTTCTCAGAGGGTAAAAATAGAAAATCAAGTAGAAAAAGAGATATTACAACTTTAATTTCTGGTGCTAAAATGAAAATTGAAGCTATTATGGCTGAAACAGAATTAACAGCAGAAGAGATACTAAACTTAAAAGAAAATGACGTAATAGTGTTTAATAAAAATGCAACTTCTGCTTCTACAAAAGTTTATATCAATAAAAAAGAGAAGTTTCTTACAGTTTCAGGAGTTTCAAACAATAGAAAAGCCGTACAAATTCAAACTAATTTAGACAAAGAAAAACAAGAAACATTAGACACTTTAAGAGAAATGAGAGAAGAAAGAATCTTAAAAGCAAAAGAGACTTCTGAAAATATTAGAAGATTATTAAAAGAAAAAGAAGAAGAGAAAAGAAAAGGGAAATACTAATTTCTCCTTATCTTTAAACTTTAATCTTCTATACTCCAAGATAAAGTTTCCCCCGCATACATAGGTACTACATTTTCATTTTTATATTCATAAATTGCAGGTACTTCAAAATCTTTTTTAACTAATTTAATTTTCTTAGTTAAAGGTTTGAATTTATAAATTTTTTGAGCATTTAAAGATACAAAAGCATTTAAATTATCTAAAGCTTGGTACTTTTCAAATAACTCAGTTAAAACTTGCAGTGCAATTGGTGAAGTAAATACACCAGCTGCACAACCACAACACTCTTTTTTATGTTTTGGATGTGGTGCAGAATCACTTCCAAACATAAGTTTTGGATGAGCTTTTAAGGCTGCATCTAATAATGCATTTTTATCTTCATATCTTTTTGCTATTGGTTTACAGAATAGATGTGGTTGTAACATTCCACCTGCAACATCATCAAGAGTTATAAGTAAGTGATGAAGAGTAACAGTTGCATATAAATTATCATACCTATCCATTAATTCAACTGCATCTTTTGTAGTAATATGTTCCATAATAATAGTTAAATCAGGAAATGCACTTGCAATTGATTCATAAATTGGCATAAACTCTTTTTCTCTATCCATAACAAAACCATTAGTTTCACCATGAACACATAAAGGAATTCCAAGTTTACTCATTGATTCTAATGTTGGTCTTAATACCTCAACATCCATAGATGAAACACCCGTCTCAGAATTTGTAGTAATTCCTGCTGGATAAAGTTTAATACCTATAATATCATCTTTAATATCTTCTAAAAATTCATAAGAATAATCATTTTGAAAAAAAAGCGTACAATAAGGCTCAAAAGTATCACCAACACATGCTTCTTTAATTCTTTGTTTATAAGATAATAATGCTTCTTTAGTTGTAACTGGTGGTACTAAATTAGGCATAATTAAAGCTCCACTAAAAGTATTTGATGTTAGTGGACCTACTAGTTTTAACATATCACCATCACGTAAGTGAAGGTGCATATCTAAAGGTTCATTTATCTCAAAAGTAGTTACACTACTCATTAGATTGCTTCCTCATCTTCTTCGCCAGTTCTAATTCTCACAATCTTTTCAATTGGTGAAACAAATATCTTACCATCCCCAATTTTTCCAGTTTTAGCAGCTTCTGTAATAACTGATATAGTCGAATCAACATCTTCTTCTGAAACTATTAATTCTAATTTGATTTTTGGTAAAAAATCAACAACATACTCAGCACCTCTATAAAGTTCAGAGTGACCTTGTTGTCTACCATAACCTTTCACATCAGAAACAGTCATACCAGTAATCCCTGCTTCTGTTAAAGCATCTTTAACATCTTCTAATTTAAACGGTTTAATCACAGCTTCAATTTTTTTCACTATTAATCCTTTTTTAAGTTCGTATATTTTAACAAAATTTTTTTAAATTTAAATTATCTAGTCATTTTTATAACTATTTAATTATAAAACCAAACAAAATCTCTACAAAACTTTGAAAAAAGAATTGGCAAAGAGTTGGTAGATTTTGTTCAATATCAAGGCGGAGTATAAGTTTTACGTAGGAGCTTACTTTAAGTAAGTGAGTAGTAAAACTTATACTTCAACGCAGAGATTAAGCAAAAGATGCTCAATAACTACAATTTTAGAAGGCTCTTTTAAACTCTGGATATGCCTCAACCCCACACTCTTCAACATCAAGCCCTTGAACTTCTTCATCTTTATGTGCTCTTAATGGCATTACTTTATTTATAAGATATAAAATTACGTAAGAAACTACAAATGCAAAGATTGCTATAACTATAACACCTTTTAATTGACCTAAAAAAGTAATATCTTCTCCATTTGAAGCAAAGATACCTACTGCTAATGTTCCCCAAATACCATTTACTAAGTGAACTGATAAGGCACCAACTGGATCATCTAGTTTTAATTTATCAAAGAAAGATACACCAAATACAACTAAAGCTCCACCAATTGCACCAATTAAGATTGGAGTGTGAATATCATAAAGATCAGGTCCTGCTGTAATAGCTACTAAACCACCTAAGGCACCATTTAGAATCATTGTAATATCAAGTTTCTTATACTTTATATACATTATAACTGCTACCATAATAGCACCTGCAAGACCTGCTGTATTTGTATTCATAATAGTTAAGGCTACTGCATCTGCTCCTTCTTTTGAAGCAATTGAACCTACTGAACCACCATTAAATCCAAACCAACCAATCCATAAAAGAAAAGCACCTAAAGTAAGTAAAGGAATATTAGAAGCTGGTATTACTCTAATTCCTCCTGTTGGAGTATATCTTCCTTTTCTTGCACCTATAATCAAAATTGCAGCTAACAATGCCCAACCACCTGTACTATGAATTACTGTTGAACCAGCTAAGTCATACATAGATAAAGCTAAAGCAGTTCCTTCAAGAAAGTTTGACCCCCATGTTACATTTACAACTAAAGGATATATAACAGCTGCCATGATAATAGTAAATAATGCTAAGGGAATTACTTTAGCTCTTTCACTAACACCACCAGACATGATGTTTACAACTTTACCAACAAATGCCATTTGGAAAAGGAAAGCCGCCCATTTACTCATTCCATCAGCTCCAAAATCACCAAAAGCTATTGAATAACCTATAAGTAAAAATGCTAAAGAAGCAATAGCATAAATTAAAGTATTAATAGTTAATACTGCCGTAACGTTTTTTGTTCTAACAATACCTGCTTCAAGCATAGCAAAGCCTGGTACCATAAAAATAATAAGAGTCATTGCAAAGATTGCATATAGCGTGTCAATCACGTAAGATACTTCTACACCCATAAAAGATTCCTTAATTTTTCTTTTATTATATAGGTATAAAAAATATTTGTATAGAAGTTTACTGTATACTTTTTATACAATCCAAGAAAAAGTGTATAACTTGGATTGTATTGTATAAATAATAACTAATTAAATGGCTTCTTCGCCTCTTTCATCAGTTCTAATTCTTACTACATCTTCTAAAGAAGAAACAAAAATCTTACCATCACCAATTTTTCCAGTTTTTGCAGATTCCGTTATAGCTTTAATAGCTGTATCAACCATATCTTCTGCTACTACCATCTCAATTTTGATTTTTGGTAAAAAATCTACCACATACTCAGCCCCTCTATATAATTCAGAGTGACCTTGTTGTCTACCGTAACCTTTCACATCAGTTACGGTCATACCTGTAATTCCAGCTTCTACTAAAGCATCTTTTACATCTTCTAATTTAAACGGTTTTATAATTACATCTATCTTTTTCATTTATAATACTCCTTAGGCTCTTTTGAACTCTGGGTAAGCTTCAAGTCCTGTTTCATGAATATCAAGACCATTAACTTCTGTTTCTTCATCAACTCTAAGTCCCATTGTAATATCTAATATTTTCCATACAAGGAATGAAGATATAAATACAAAGATACCAATCACAACAATACCTTTAAGTTGTGCTAATATTGTAACATCTGGATTAAAGATACCAACAGCTAATGTCCCCCAAATACCTGCTACTAAGTGAACTGATAAAGCACCAACTGGATCATCAATTCTTAACTTGTCAAAGAAAGGAACAGCAAATACTACTAAAGCACCACCAACAATACCTTCAACAAATGCAACTAACATACCTAAATCAGGACCTGCTGTACAAGAAACAAGACCAGCTAAAGCACCATTTAAAACCATTGTTAAATCAACTTTTTTGTAAATAAGTTGAGTTAAAAGTGCAGCTGCAATAGCACCAGCAGCAGCAGCCATGTTTGTATCAGCTACAACTAAAGCAATTCCATCAATATCAGCTTTTGAACCTAATGCTAATTGAGAACCACCGTTAAATCCAAACCATCCCATCCATAAAATAAATGTACCTAATGTTGCTAATGTTAAGTTTGAACCTGGGATTGGTCTTACTTGTCCATTTTTACCATATTTACCTTTTCTAGCTCCAAGGATTAATACACCTGCTAATGCAGCCCATCCACCAACTGAGTGAACAATAGTTGAACCAGCAAAGTCAGAGAAACCAGCGATTAAACCACCTAATTCAGTTCCTCCCCATGTCCAGTGACCTTGAATTGGGTAAATTAAAGATGATAACACAACAACAAAGATTAAGAATGGCCATAATTTCATTCTCTCAGCAACTGTACCTGAAATTACAGATGCAGCAGTTGCTACGAACATAACTTGGAAGAAGAAATCAGCAAATGCTGGATATGCAGCATCTGATGCATTTTCACCACTAAACATTGAGATAGAACCAATGAAAGCATTTCCATCACCATACATTGCATTATAACCTACAAAGTAGAACATAATACAAGATATTGAGAATAATCCAATATTTTTAGTTAAAACAGTTACATTGTTTTTTGTTCTTGTTAAACCAGCTTCCAACATGGCAAAACCAGCTGCCATCCACATTACTAAAACTCCTGAAAATACAAACAGGAAACCATCTAGTATATATTTTACATCAGTAAAATTTTCCATAAGACTCCTTTGTCAATTTATCTACAGTCATTATAAAACAAACCAACAAAAGTGTAAACATAATATCTGTATATTTTTTACTCAATTATATAAATATATATTCAACAGTATAAAAAACTATAAAACTATATCTATACACAAAATATACTCTTTATTGGAAACAGTAAACTTTTTTGCAAAAGTTTTACAAAGAGAACCTGTTGCATAAGAAATATACTTTTGACTTAAAAAAATTCCTTTTTTTGATTCTAATGTTATATAATAATATTCTTTTAAATAGTGTTCAAAACCATCTTTCGTTGGCTTAAATCTATCATTTATATTTTTTATTATAAAAGTGTCATAAACTTGCTTAGATGTTTTTGCATCGATTAGATACATAGCTTCTACATTTTCATAAATCAATATAGATTTTTTTAAACTTAAAATAAATGAATCTAAAGAGTTAATTTGAGATATTATTTTTGTAATCATTTGATCATAAGTAGTTATAAATTTTCTTTTATCATTTAATGTCTTAATATTTTTTTCCTTAAAAATATTAGCTATATATATTATTTTTTCTTCTATTTTTTCCATATCATTATTATCTATATAAGCTTTAGGTTTCGAAAAATAAAAACCTTGATATAAGTTTATTAAGCTTTTTAAAGATGCACATATTATTTGTTCTTCCTCTACACCTTCTGCTAAAACTCTTATACCTAGATTATGACTCATTTTTGCTATTGCTTTTACTATTTCTTTATTAATTTGATTTTCAAAATCTGTAAATAAAGACTTATCAATTTTAATAATATCTGGTCGAATAAGATTAATTCTATCAAAGGTTGAGCTACCTGTACCAAAGTCATCTAAAGCTATATAAAAACCTAGTTTTTTATATTGTTTACAAAATTTATTTAAAACTTCTGTATTTGATATCTCATCTTCTTTTATCTCTAAAACAAAATTTTTAAAAGGTATTTTCAACTCTATAATTGTTTCTAAAAAACTATTTATCTTTTCAAAAGATTCTAAATCATTTAGTAATGATGATTCAAAATTCAAAAAAAGAATTAGATCATTATTTTTCTTATAATATTTAAGAAACTTTTTAATTGCTTTATTTCTAGCAAGAATATCTAGTTCTAAAAGAAGATTATTTTGTTTAGCCATTTTAAAAAGTAAATCAGGTGGGATATTTTGATTATTGTATTCACATCGGGTAAGAGCTTCTAATGCAAAAATTGTTTTTGTACTAACTGAAACTATAGGTTGGAAATGAATATCTATTAAACTATTTTCAATTATTTTATCAATCATAATTTTATTCCTTTACTTAAGTTCTAAACTATAACACAATAAAATTATTATCAAAAAAACTCTTTGTATAGCAAATATACAGTTGTAGATATTTTCTAATTTATAATATTTTTTATTCATATAGTAAAAGTTTTTCTCACAAAAACTAAACAGATGAGTAAAAAATATACAGTAATATTTTCATTATTAATTATAAAAATGTATAATAATAAAAAATATAAGGAAAAGTATGAAAGAGTTTATAGAAACCTACAAACAGCATAAAGAAGATATAGAATTCTTTATACAAGAAAGTATCCGCAATTTAGGGCATATAAGTAGTTTAAAAAAAGACAATTTCAAACAACTATTTAATCTTTTTCCTTCTTTAGAGCTTGTGTACATTACAAATAAAGAAACAAAAATACAAACCTCTGAAAATGTATATAAAGATAAAATAGATTTAAGCGCAAAAAATAAAGATAGATCATCTATTATTTCTAAGTTACAATTTAAAGATAATAATATGGCATTTTCAACTCCTTATATAAGTAGTGCAACAAGAAGTAATTGTATTACGGTAACAGTAAAAGAAGGAAATGAAATAATATTTTTAGATTTTAGAATTGATATTCTTTTAGAGAAATTAAACTTACTAGAATTAAATAAACCTTTTCATTCTTTAACTAAAGGTTTTTATATTTTTGCAGGTTTTTCTATGATTATTTTAGCCATTATAACTATTGCTTTTTCTCTTTATGATTTTTTATACTATTTGTTTATAAAAAAAGATATTTCTTTGGAAGTTATGTTTAAACCAATAATTGCACTTACTTTAGGTATTGCTATTTTTGATTTAGCTAAAACTATACTGGAACAAGAAGTGTTTTTTAAATCTTATTCTAAAAACTCTAAAGTTGAAACAAAAATATTGACTAAGTTTTTAAGTACTATTATTATTGCTTTATCAATTGAAGCTTTAATTGTTGTATTTAAAATTGCTTTAAATAATTATGACAAAATGATAAATGCCTTTTATCTAATAGCTGGTATCTCTTTAATACTTATTTCTCTTACTGTATTTATCAACTATTCAAATAAAAAAATTAAGTAATCCTAGTCCATAGGAATACTTAGTTTAAATTTAGCACCTTTTAATTGCATATTTTTATATGTGTATTCATCATTTAAAACTTCTATTTTTCCGTGCATGTGTTTACAAATAATTTCTTCACACATAAAAAGTCCTATTCCTGTACCTTGAGATTGATGTTTTGTAGTAAAATATGGTTCAAATATTCTATCAATGATATTATTATCTATCCCACCTGCACTATCTTTAATACTTATGATTATCATATTCTCTTCCATAAATAAGTCAATAAAAATAAACTTAGAATCAAAATCTTTAATTTTTTCAAACTCATCTCTTGCATTATTTAAAAGATTTATCATTACTTGAAGAAGTTCATTTTCATAAATAAATATTTCTATATCTTCAATATTTGTGATTATCTCTATATCTTTACTTTGATAATTACTACTTATTAAATTAAATACTTTTTGAATAAAATCTTTTGCCTTAACACTATTTTTATCTTTATGAGGAGAAAAAAAGTTTCTAAAATCATCAATAGTAGTAGATAAATAATTTGCAGAGTTCACAATCATATCAAGAGATTGTTTATACTCTTCATCACTTAAAATTCCTACTTCTTTTTTCATTTTTATACCTGTGGCAGCAGTTGTAATAACAGATAATGGTTGTCTCCATTGATGAGCTATATTTCCTATCATTTCACCCATTGCTGCCATTTTACTTTGTTGAAATAAAATCTTATTTTTTTCATAATTTTTAGATACTTCTTCTTCGACAGTTTTCTTTAAAGAACTATTTAAAGTGTGTAATTTATCTTGATTTTCACTTAGGCGATTATATAGTTTCTTGAGTTCTCTTGAATATAAATAATGACTAATACTATATAAAACTAAACCAAGTAAAATAACAAAAAAACCTAGGTATAAAAAAGCTTTTTGTTTATATTCATTTATATATTTTGTATCTATTTCATCAAGTCGTTTAAAGCTTAAAAAATTTCCCAATTTTATATCATCAAAAATAATTGGAGTATTAATAATCAAATATTCATCTTTCACTAAATAATTATCAATATTTAAAAAATCTTCTATCTTAGACTCTTCTAAATACTCTAAAATATCTTTTTTAACTGATAAGTTTGCTACATAATAATCATCAATAAATATTTTTGTAAAAGCATTTTCTCTTAATTGTTGTGTATATTTTTTTTCAACTATAATAATTGGTTCAATTGAATCACTTTTTCTTAAGCCTCTTGAAATAGAGTTAAAGTGAGTAATTGATTCTAAGACACCTTCAAAAATACCATTTATATATATAGGTACCATTGCTTTAAAAGTAATATCATATTTTCCTACACTAATAGTACTTTTTATTTTCGGATTTTGAATCATTTTTTTTAAATCATTTCTTAGTAAGGACACATTATCATTTCGTTTATTATCCCATGAACGATAAAGAGAATAGCCATTTTTATTTATAACTTGAAACCACACATTCTTAAAAGCAGTCTCTTTTCTTAATAAAAGAGATAAATCTTTTAAACTATCTTTATTGTAATTGGGAGTATGTAAAATTTCATTTACTACAATATTGTTTGCTAAAGTAATTGTAAGAGCTAATGTTGCATTTTTCTTTTTAATAATTAAGGAATTAATCTTATCTTTTAAATTATTACTAATAATATTATACTTTTTTTCAAGAAGCTTATTTTCTTTTTTTATAATATAGTTTGATGTAATACTTAAGGCTAATACAGAGATAGTTAAGTATGTGATTATTGTAGTTATTCTATATATATTTTTTCTCATTAAGTTATTATTTTACATTTTAAATACTCTATTGTCAAGAAAAAAGTAAATTTATTTCAATTAATTAATAAACTGATTAATAAATATACAATCACCTATGTTTTATAGTAAAAATATACAGTATAATAAACTCTATAGACAAATTATGTATAATATCTTTATATAAAATAAGGTTAAATTGTATGCAAGAATATATCGCCCAAGATGAAATATCAAAAGAAATTCTAAACTCAGCTAAGCTACTACAAGCAGTTAATGTAAATGCTCTTATTATAGGCTCTAGTGGTGTTGGAAAAAAATCTCTAGCAAAATATATACTTCCAAAGTCTAAAATATTTGAAGCAAAAGCTTTACAACAAGATATTATAGATGAAGTAATCACAATAAAAAATGATGCTATTATTATAGATAAAATCCAAGAAATCACAAATGTTAACTTACTTTTAAAATGGCTTGAAGAAAACTCAATTAGGGTTATTGCTATTTCTAATAGTGAAATACTAAATCAGAAATTAAAAGATATTTTTTCTATTAACCTTGAAATACCTGACCTTATAAAAAGAGAAAATGATACAAAACTTTTAGTACAAAAGTTTTCAAAAGAAGCTAGTTCAACTTTAGATATGCAAACAATAACAAGCTCAAAACTTATTATAAATATTTCAAATAATGCCCATAGTCTAAGAAAATCTATTTATTTTTCTTACCTTTTTGAAACTATTGGAGAAGAAGAGATTTTAATGTTTTTAGAAAGATATTTAAGTGAGCACTTAGATGGTGAAAATGTCTATAAAGACCTGATATATCTATTTGAAGTACCATTAATAAAAGCTTCAACAAAAAAATATAAATCACAAGTTCAAGTAGCTAAAAATCTAGGTTTAAATAGAATTACTTTAAGAAAAAAAATAGACATTCATAAAGAGTTATTATGAGTGAGTTGAATTTACAAATAGAAGAACTGATATCAAAAGAAGCTAGTGATTTTGAAATTTCCAAGGTTTTTAAAACTTATTTTAAAAACTATGTAAATTCAATTGATACTACTTTTGAAAGCACTGGTGGTAAAGACTTTTTTATAAAACACACTAAACACACTGATAAATTTTTGATCCAACTTTATAAATATGTCTTAAGAAAAAACTTTGGTTCATATCAACCTATGAGTACTTCTGTACCTATTTCACTTATTGCATTGGGTTCTTATGGTAGAGAAGAGTTATGTATTTATTCTGATATTGATATTATGATTTTATATGAAGATATAAAAGGTTATAACTTAAGAGAAATTATGGAAGAGTTTATAACTCTTGCCTGGGATTGTGGACTAAAACTAGGTTCAAGAGTACATGAGTTATCAGAGATTGAAGATAGTGTAAAAGAAGATATTACTATTAAAAGTTCAATTATTGAATCAAGACTTATTTATGGTTCAAAATATCTTTGGTTTTCTTATGAAAAAGTATTAACAACAATCAGAAAAACAAAACAAAAAGAGTTTGTTTTAGAAAAATTAGAAGAACATAAACAAAGACTTTTAAAATATCCACTAAAAATGCAACCCAATATAAAAGATGGTTTTGGTGGAGTTAGAGAATCAAATATGATGTATTGGATGGCAAATGTTTTATATGGTGCAACTAATACAAAACAACTTATAGGAATAGAGTATACAGAAGAAGAGTATAGAAAATATAGACAAGCTTTAGAGTTTGTATTTAGAGTAAGAAATGCTTTACATAATATAGCAAGAAAAAAACAAGATCAAGTTACTTTTGATATTCTTCCTGATTTAAGTTCAAAATTAGGTTTTTTAAATAAATCTAGATATACAAAAGAGCGACAATGTATGGCAAAACTTTTAAATAGTTTACATACAATTCATAGCTTCTCTGCAACTATGATAAAAAAGTTTACAAGAACTATTATCTTTAAAAATGAAAATATTGTAAAACTTAAAGAATCAAGATTTAAAAAGAATTTATATATAGTAGGAAATACTTTATATACTTCTTTTAATGCAAAACCTAAAACTTTAAATGGCTTATTAAAAGAGTTGATTTCTTTACCCGATGAAGTTACAAGATTTGATAGATCATATATATATTATGCAAGTAAAACAAAACTTCCTAAAACACAATCAAAAGAGTTAAAAAAAAGTATCAAATCAGTTTTATTTAAACCTAGTTTATATCCTGTAATAAAACTTTTATATAATGCAGGACTTTTTGAAGTAGTTATTCCTTGGGCAAAGGTTATTATCGATCAACCCCAATTTGATGGCTATCATCAGCATCCAACTGATGTACATTCACTCAAAACACTAAAATTTGCTCAAAATATAGAAGATGATTATATAAAATCTATTTTTAACTCACTTAATTCTTCCCAAAAAGTTATTGTAAGACTTGTAGCACTTTTCCATGATATAGGAAAAGGTAGGACTCAAGACCATCATATATTAGGGGAAAGAATCTTCAAAGAAATGGGACAAGTTTTTGGTTTTGATGAAAAGTTAACTCAATTAGGAGCTAGATTAGTTAGATACCATAATATGATGTCTTTTGTCGCAACCCATGAAGATATTTATTCAGAAAAAACTATCTTAAACTTTACAGGTTTGATAAAAACAGAAGTAGCCTTAAAAATGTTGTATGTAGTTACATACTGTGATATTTCAGCTGTAGGAAAAAATATTTTTAATAACTCAACTTCATCTTTATTAAAACAGTTATATCTACAGTCTTTGCCTGCTTTTGAAGATGAAAACCTTTTAAATGAAGGGGCTAGAAGAGTTGAAAAACTAAATACAATTAAAAAACTTGAAAGATATAAAAATCTTCCAAATATAAAAAAGAAAAAAATAAACTATATAGCTTCAAATCAAATGTTCTTAAGGTTAAAAGCAGAAGATATTTTAGATATTGCACTTCATGCTTTAAATGTGCAAAATTATACTTATAAGATTGTAAATAAACCCACGCATTTAACTATTAGAATTATTAGAAAAGTTCCTTTAAATTTAGGATACTTACTTGGTAAACTAGAGTTTTTAAATATAGCTTCTATGAATATTTTTAAACTATTTGATGATAAAAAAGCTTTTTATATTTCTTTTAGTGAGAGAGTAGATGATGAAGATATTCCTTATATTGAGAAAATCATCGATGATTCATTTGATATGAACAGAACAACTAAACTTTTAACACCTATTATTAAAAAAGAAAATATTACAATAAACTGTAATCATACAGCTTATTTAGCATCTATGCAAATTAAAGAAAAAGATCAAAAAGGTCTCTTTGCATATATTGCTAGAATTTTCGATGACTTTGGTATAGATATTGAAAGTGCAAAAATTCACACCCATAAAAATCTTGCTAGAGATTTAATACTTATTGAAAAAAATGGAAATTTCTGTTCACAACAAGATGAAATTTTAGAACTTATGTGTACAGATAAATAAAGCAGTAAACTGCTTTATTTAAACTAAGTTAGAAGCCAGTATTTTTGCTTGTTTAAAATCCTTTTTCCCTGTTCCTAGTTTTGGAATTTCATCTACTATATAAATTGAACTTGGAATCATTAGTTTATTATCAAAAGAGCTGTTTATTTTTTGTTTTAGTTCATTTACAAACTCTTCATCTACATCTGAGATAAGCAAAACAATCTTTTCACCCTTTTTCTCATCTTCAATAGATGTTGCAATATAATCAACTAAACTATCCTCTGATAAATCTATTGCTTTAGAAATACCCTCTTCTATTGCTCCCATACTAACCATCTCACCACCAAGCTTTGCAAACCTTGAGTATCTATCTACAATAGTTAAGAAACCATGTTCATCAAGTTTTCCCTTATCTCCTGTAATATAATATGTTCTATTACCTATTTTTACTAAGACTTCTGATGTTTTTTGTTCATCTTTTAAATAACCTTTCATTACTTGAACACCTGAGATTACTATCATTCCTTCGCTTCCAACTTCAAGTTCAGTATAAGTATAAGGATCAACAATTTTAACACTAGTACCTGGTATTGGCATACCTACACTTCCTAATTTCTGTCCAACTTGAACACTATAATCAGGTGCTAAAAAATTTGGTAAGTTACAAGCAGCAACAGGTGTTGTTTCAGTAACTCCATACCCTTCTAATATATCTTTTCCAAATTTCTTTTTAAAATCCTCTCTAACATCAGCTCTTAACTTCTCAGCACCTGCAACTACCAGTCTTAAACTATCAAACATTAAAGGATGAACTTTAGGGTTTTTAGTATATAGTCTAAAGAAGGTAGATGTTCCTGTCATAATTGTTGCATTATATTTTGATACAAGTTTTCCTATGCCTAGACCATCTGTTGGATCTGGATGAGCTACACATTTAATTCCTTCAATTAAAGGTAAAAAAGTTGTAACTGTTATACCAAAAGCATGGAAAATTGGAAGAGATCCTACTATAATATCTTCTTTATCTGCATTTAAAATTGAGGCTATTTGTTGTGAATTACCTACAATATTATCACTTGAAAGTTCAATCCCTTTAGGTTCACCTTCACTTCCCGATGAAAATAAAATCACTACAGTATCATCTTTTTTTATCTTTTTTACATGAATAGCTTTTAAAATAAAACTAGGTAAAAATTTAACACTTATAAGCGTTAATAAACCTTTTAATTTTGAAATCTTAGGCTTTAAATCTTCAACATAAATCACATCAACTAATTCTAAAACCTCTTTTACTTCAATACCTTTACTTTCAAGTTTTTCTACAAACTTCTTTGAAGCAACTATAGTTTTTACTTCCGCTTTTTGAATAGCTTTTTTCAAAGACTCAATTTGAGCTGTATAATTTAAGTTTACAGCAGTTTTTCCCATCATCAAAATAGATGTATTTATAAACGCACCTGCTGCTGTTGAAGGTAATAATAAACCAATATTTTGACCCTTAATTCTTGGTTTTAGTAAATCTTTAAATAAAATAGAAACAGTTAAAAACTTATTTCCACTTAACTCTAAACCAGTTGAATCAGCAAAAATAAAATCACTTCCAACTTGTTTTAATCTATCAAAAATAGTTTCACTAATAGTATCAAGATTTTGGATATGTTCATTCCAAGCTTTTGTTGATAAAGCAATAACTTCATTTTTTACGCTTACAACATTTGCTTTGTGCTTTTTAATAGGCTTTGAAAATGAAACAGTTACAGTATTTGTTTTATATGAATTTTTATATTTTTTACTTGCTCTACTAAACATAGATTCCCAAAGACCTCTAATATAAAAAGATACAACACTTACATCATTTTGAGTCATTTCTAATATTTTTTCAAAGCCTTTTTTAAATTCACCTAGGTGACCATTTCTTGTTATAGAACCTTCTGGAAACAATACAACAACATGACCTTCATCTAATTGTTTAGCTATTTCTTTCATTGTAGATTTACTAGAAGCATTTGAAATTGGTATTGCATTAAATATTTTAAGTAACCAGTTTAGATACCATTTGTCATATATTGGTTTATGCATAACAAATCTAACTTCCCTTGGTGTAGACATTAAAATCACAGCCCAGTCAATCCATGAAACATGGTTTCCTAAAAGTAAAACTCCACCATTTGAAGGAATATTTTTAACTCCATTTACTTCAAGTTTATATTTTAATCCAACTACACTTTTTACAAATAAAAGTAACATTGATTGAGGCAGTTTAACTACTGTATAAACTGTTCCTATTATAGTAATTAACAAAATCAGATATATAGTATTTAAAGGATCTAAATTATATAAAGATACAATTGTAGTTAAACAAAGCATAAAAAACATTGCTAGGGAATGAAACCAATTATTACCAGCAAGAATTGTTCCTAAAACCCTTTTCTTAGCATTAAATTGTATTAAAGCATTTAAAGGAACTACAAACATTCCACCAAAAATACCAAATACTAAAAATGACATACTAAGCATAAAAGATGACTCAACAATAGTTGAAACATAAATCATAAAAGCCATACCAAAAGCTGATAAAGGAATAGTTCCAACTTCAATATAGTGTTTAGAAATTCTTGAATAAATTATAGAACCTATAGCAATACCAATTCCTGAAGCTGCTAA
The DNA here is from genome assembly GCF_044841725.1 of Arcobacter sp. YIC-80. Lineage (NCBI taxonomy): Bacteria > Pseudomonadati > Campylobacterota > Epsilonproteobacteria > Campylobacterales > Arcobacteraceae > Arcobacter > Arcobacter sp. YIC-80. Next base: position 164,310 of record NZ_JBJBSI010000006.1, read on the forward strand.
AACTGCATTTATTACAAATACATCTGTAACATCTAAATACTGTTTAGCATAAGATGGAAATACTGCCATTAAAGCCTGAGAAATACCCCAAAAAACTGATAATCCAATTACTGATAAAAAAATCACTTTATTTGAACTAATTGCTTTTATATTTTTTGATAAAAGTTTACCTTTAAATAGTTCTTGTTTATTTAAAGATAAAGAATCATTATTTTTATGGGAAGTGTTTACCTTTCTTAAAATAAATAAAGAAACAATCATTTCTAAAAAAGCTACGGGAACTATAAAATAAGTCAGAGTTTGAGTTGCTATTAAAAGCTCTTCTTTTGTCTTTAAAGTCTCTAAAGAGTTACTTACATAATAGCTTTCAAATATATAAGATCCACTAGCAATAGCAAATAAAATTGCTATAATAGACACAGCTTGTAGTGCTGAATTTCCACGTGCTAGATTCTTTTTTCCCCAAATATCTATAATAATTCCAAATTTTGCAGGAGAATAAATAGCACTTTGGGCAGCTAATAAAACTAAATTTATCATTGCCAAATAAAAATTACCACTTAAATAAGAAAATATCATAAGAACAGATAAAACAAAAGAAGAAATTGCCCCATAAATTAAAATATTTTTCTTATTATATTTATCAGATATAAAACCACTTACTGTAAATAAAAGTAAAAATGGCACTAAAATTAGAGCATTTATAATAGAAATCCAAACAACTTGAGTACTTCCATCAAATATCTTAAATGCAATATTTTGTAATAAGATCTTGTGAGAAACATCAACAATTACATTGCCAAAAACCACAAATAAAAAAGCGAATTTTATTAATATCAAATTATTAATACCTTTTGATAAACTACTCATTATATATCCTTTTTAAACTCTTCAATAGTTGATCTATTGAAAATATATGGTTTAAATGAATTTAAAATATCCAAAACCAAAATTTCTGGTAAAAACCCTGTTTTCTCTAAAACCTTAGAACTAAGTTCTCTTTCTAGCAGTGCAAGTTTTTTGCTTGTAGTTACATATTCATTTATAAGTTCAGATGAAATATCATATTTTCTTAACTCATTAAAAGTCTTGATTACTTCAACTTCTGTTTTAAAATAAATATCTTTTTTATCTACTAAATCTAAAGCTATCGCTTCTTCTAAGCTAAACTCTTCTAAGTCTTTTTGTGAAACTGGATTTTTTATCTCACTTGAAATCATTTGAATAGATTGAAGTATTAAATCTGCTCTATCATCAAAATTTATATTATAGTAATCAAATAGCTCTTTTATATAATCTATTGAAAAACTAAGATTATCTTTGAAATATTTAATCATATTTAAAACTGTGATTGTGATTTCTGGATAATACTTCATATTTTTAGAAGTATTTAAAGTATTTGGAAGTAAACCCTTTTTGTGATAAAAAGAGATTGTGTGATTACTTAAACCTGTTTGGTTTACAAGTTCACTCATTTTATAGTAGTTTTTATCATCTATAACTTTCATTTTTGTTCCTTAAGTAAAGAGTTAAACTCTGTACTTTTAATTTTATTTTGAAAGTATAGATAAATTAAATCAAAAAGTCAAGAGTACAACTCTTTACTTTTTGATTTTTATAAGATTTTCTAAGTCTTGTGTACTTGTAATTTCCTCTTTTACCCAAGGAATTAAAACTGTTTTATTTGAGAGTTCATTTTTAATCTTATTTATATAAGTTAATTCATTTAAACCTTTTTGACAAATAAGATTATTTGAACTGTTTGTTAGACTAAAACATCTATTTACAAGCCAAGCATAAGGTTTTATTTGGGCTCTTTGTAAATCCTCTTGTAAATCTTGTGCTTCATGTGTTGGTGTAGCTTCTGCTAAACTTGTTAGTAAAATTTTAGTAAACTTTTCGTCTTTTATTCTAGGAAGAAGATTTTTAAGAGCTTCACTCATATCATCTTTTGTGTTCTTTAACACTTCTTGATGATAAGCTTTTGAAGCATCTAATAAAAGTAAAGTATGTCCAGTAGGTGCTGTATCTAAAACAATAAATCTATCTTTTGCCCTATCAACTGTATTTGCAAAGGCTTCAAAAACTGCAATCTCTTCAATACAAGGTGAACTTAGCTCTTCTTTTAAAAGATCCATATCATCATCGCTTAAAATACCTTCATTTTTAGCTATTACATTATCAACATGTCTTTTTATTTCAACTTTAGGATCAATTCTCTCAATTTGAAGATTCTCATTTTCTTGCGTTATATACTCTAAGTGAGCTGCTGGGTCTGTTGTAGATAAAGTTACCTTATGTCCTCTTTTTGCTAGTTGAGAAGCGATTAATGAAGCCATTGTAGTTTTCCCAACTCCACCTTTACCCATAGTCATAATTAAACCTTTTTTATTGGCCTCAATATTTTCTAAAAGCTCATTAAACTCTAAAGTATTATCAAGTGTTGTTTTTAAGTGTTCATTTAACTCTTCTGATGAGTTTTCAAACTCTTTTGCTACTTCATTTTGACCTATTGCTTTTAAGCTTTGTATTCCAACTACACCATTTGGGTAAAAACCTATTTGTGTTTTTTCTAAATTTTTAAGATTAGTTGGTAAAAACTCAAAAGCTTTTTTAGATTTTTCCTCAAAAGCCTTTGCAATCTCATCATTATCATTTGAAGTAAACACTCCATTTATGATTAGATGTTGGTTTGTTAAGCCTTGATTTTTAAGTTCAACACTTGCATTTGAAGCTTCAATAAAAGATAACCTTTCAGCTCTTGAAACTAAAATAAGTAGAGTTTTACTCTCATCTTTTAGATTTTCAACCACACTATCATATAAATCTTTATAATCACTAAGACCAGAAACAGGCCCTAAACAAGAACTACCATTACTATTATGTTCAATAAAATCATTCCAAGCACTTGGAAGTTCTAAAAGTCTTAAAGTATGTCCTGTTGGTGCTGTATCTAAAACTATATGGTCGTACTCATTTATAATACTTTCATCTCCAACATATTTTGAGAACTCATTAAAACCTGCAATCTCAACAGTACAAGCACCACTTAACTGCTCTTCCATTTGCTGTATTGCTTCTTTTGGTAAAATTCCTCTATAAGGTCCTACGATTTTCTCTTTATACTCTTTTGCAGCGACTACTGGGTTTATGTTCATAGCATAAAGATTTTCAATACTTTTTACTTTTGTAGCACTTGAGCTTAAAGGTGTTTCTAAAACCTCATCAAGATTTGATGCAGGGTCAGTTGAGATTAAAAGTACTTTTTTCCCCTTAAGAGCTAAACTAACACTAATAGTACAAGACATAGATGTTTTACCAACCCCTCCTTTTCCTGTAAAGAAAAGGAATTTTGGTATTTTATTTATTAATTTTTCCATTTTTGACTATCTTAAAATTTTGCTACAAAAGAAGCAAGGCCAAGTTTTGAACTTAGTTCTGGAATTTGTGGATATTCACCTTTAAAAACTAATTCGTCATCAATAAAAAATAAAGGCAGATTATCAACACCCTCTTCATTTAGAATTCTAGCAACTTCTTTATTGCTTACATATTCTGCTGGTTCAGTTGTTAAACCATATCTTTTCACATCAAACTTTGATCTATCAAGTGATTTTAAAAAATTTGCTAGTTGAACTAACTTTGTATCCACATCAGTTCCACAAACTCCTGTAGGACAACACATTGCAGGGTCGTATATTTTTAATGTTTTCATTATTTTAAAGCCTCTATAACTTTTGGTAATAACACTTCTTCAATTTCAGCATATGTATCTTCAAATGCATCAAAACCTTTTCCATCTGGATCTTCAAATCCAACATGAATAACTTTAGTAGCTTTTGGGAACATTGGACAAGTCTCATTTGCATGGTCACAAACAGTTATTACTAAATCATACTCATTGTCAATTACTTTATCAATAGTTTTTGAGTGGTATTCATCTCTCCAAATTCCTTTTTGTGTTAATAACTCTTGTGCATTTGGGTTTACTCTTCCACTTGCTCTTACACCACTTGAATCAGAACTAATACCATCTAATTTTGCGTTTATTAATGCTTCTGCAATAATACTTCTACACGAATTTCCTGTACATAAAATTAAAACTTTTTTTTCCATAATACTTATCTTCCTTTATATTAAAATTTAAAAAATAGCTAGTGTTAATAATACTATCAATAACACAGGTGGTGTTATGATTAGACCAAACTTACTATATTGAGCAAACGAGATATTCACACCTTTTTTAGCTAAAACATGAAGCCAAAGAAGAGTTGCCAGTGAACCAAAAGGTGTCATTTTAGGCCCTAAGTTACAACCAATAATATTTGCATAAGCTAAGGCATGATTAACATTTTCACCCATGTTATCTAAAGCTATATCCATAATCATAACTGTTGGCATATTGTTCATAATAGCACTTAAAAATGCTGATAAAAATCCTGTTGCTACGATAGCAAAAGTATCACCTCTTAAAGCAAAATCATGAAGAAGAACCGTTAAATAATCAGTTAAACCTTCATTTTTAAGTCCATAAACAACAATATATAAACCTATACTAAACCATACAACTTGCCAAGGCGCTTCTTTGATAATATGTTTTGGTTCTACTGATTTCAAAGCAGTTGCTATAAGTAAAAATATAACTCCTCCACCAAGAGCAAAAACAGCTACTGGTAAATCATAAGCATCTCCTACAAAGTATCCAACTAAAAGTAAAGCTAAAAATACCCATGAAAGTTTAAACATTCTTTCATCTTTTATAGCAGAACTAGGTTCTTTTAAAAGTGAAATATCAACTTGCTTTGGAATATCTTTTCTTAAAATCAACCATAAGAAGAAAATTGAAGCAATAACACTTACAATATAAGGAATTATCATATTTACCATATAGTCAGCAAAACCTATATCAAAATAGTTTGCAGTTACAATATTTGTAAGGTTTGAGAAAACAAGAGGTAAAGAAGCACTATCAGAAATAAATCCACCTGCTAATAAAAATGCAATAATTGATTTCATATTTAACTGTAAAATTCTCATCTTAGCAAGTAAAATAGGAGTTAAAATAAGTGCCGCCCCATCATTTGCAAAAAGTGCAGAAACAAAAGCTCCTAGTAAAATAGAATAAACAAACATTTTCATTCCACTACCATTTGAGAATTTTGCCATTTTTAATGCACACCATTCAAAGAAGCCAATCTCATCTAAAACCATAGATAAAATAATAATACCTATAAAAGACAAAGTCGCATCCCAAACTATATCAGTTACAACCCAAACATCAGAGAGTGAAACAACACCTAATAAAAGTGCAACTATTGCACCAATAACAGCCGTTGTTCCAATTTGAAGATTTTTTGGTTGCCATATTACAAAAATAAGTGTAATAATAAATATACTACTTGCTAAAAACATATAAATCCTAAACTATTTTAATTTTATATATCAAGATATATTGATGTATAATTCTATAAAAAAAGAGTAACACCTTGGTTACTCTTCCATTTCTTGAACTTCTGGTTTTAAAGTATAGATAAAAGTATCTACTTCTAACTCATCATACCTTTCAACCGTAACTTCTTTTCTTAAAAACTCATCACCTTCAAACTCATCTAAATAATCCCAATTATCGATTAGATTATCAGAATAAAATAAGTACCCGTGAATAGTATCATTTCCAGCTTCTAAATTAATTCCTGGATAACCCATAGAAGCTGACCAACCTGCATCTATTAGTTTTCCTTTTACAGTTGCTGGAACAAATTTACCTACAATATTTTCTAAAACATGTCCATTTGGACAGTTTGGCATAAGTGTTCCGTAAACAAAAAGTGTTTCTTTCATTAACTACAAGCCTTTACTAAATTTGGTAATTGAATATCTAAAGTCATAATCTCTTTAATAGCATGGCTTCTAAATTCATCAAGGGGAGTTCTTACACTATAATAAGCCCATCTTCCTTGTCTATCAACTCTTAAAAAGCCTGCTTCTTTCAAAATCTTTAAATGCCTAGATAATCTTGATTGAATCATATCAAAAGAGTGTTCTAAATCACAAACACAACAAGAACCATGAATATTTATAAATTTAAGTAGTTTTACTCTTGTTTCATCATTTAAAGCTGAAACTGTTTTTAAAAAAATATCCATACACTTCCTTTGATTTTTGAAAGTATATCATAATATTTTGGATACATCAAGATATGTTGATATATCGATAAGAAAAGTATTTTTATCTACTCTTCTTTATCCTTTTGAAAACTTTCAAGACCAAACTCTTTATTTTTATATCTTCTTTGTAAAGCTTCTTTATAAGAAGATGATAACTCCTTACATTCTAAAATTTTTCTAATATCTTCTTGATGTTCTTTTGCATTATAATAACACTTATTCACATACTCAATATTTATGTCTTTATTTGTTCTATTTAGCAAGATAAACTCATCATCTTTTGAGATTTTACCTTCTTTTATTACTCGTAAATAAAAACCACTTTTACCCTCTTTTACTATTAAAGCTGTTAGTTTTTTTATTCCTAAAATACTTGAGATTAACCAACAAGGCTCTCTTGGTTGAGTTATTTCAAAAATAGCCTCTCCACAAGAAAATCTATCTCCAATACAAAAATCTTTATCTTCACATCCAAGTAGAGTTATATTCTCTCCCAAGGCACAAGTTGGAAACTCAATACCGTGCACTTCTTTAAAAAAATCGTATGCTCCTTGTGTATATATACAAATAGCTTTATCAACTCCTCCATGATTTTCTTTATCACTTTGATTATCTTCTTCTAAACCCAATTTATTTACATATTGAGCTTTATTTATTGATTTTTTATGATAAGAAGTTTTATATACTTTTTCTTTTCTTTTATGCTCTTGTTCTTTTCCAGTATAAATATCTTTTATTTTATAACTTAACAATTACTATCCTTTTAAAAACTGAACAATTAATGGTAAAAATACTGCTGTTAATATACCACTTAAACCCATTGCCAAAGCTGAGAAAGCCGCTGCTTTTTCACTTATTTCAACTGCTCTTGCTGTTCCTATTCCATGAGAAACTACACCTAAGGCAAAGCCTTTTGAAGTATCATGTTTTATCTTTATTATTTTAAAAATAAAAGTTCCTAAAAGAGCTCCTATTATTCCTGTAATAAGTACAAAACCTACTGCAAGCGAAGGAATAGCTCCTATTTGCTCGCTAGTAATAATAGCAATAGGAGCAGTAATAGACTTTGTTGTCATTGATAAAATAGTTGGCATATTTGCATCTAAAACCCATAATAATAAAACAGCTATTAAAATAGAAAAAACTCCTGCAACAACTAAAGTGATCATTATTGGTAAAAACAAAGACTTTATATGTTTAAGATTATTGTATAAAGGCAATGCTAGTGCAACTGTTGCTGGCCCTAAAAAAAAGTGAATTATCTCAACACCTTTAAAATACTCTTCATAAGAAACTCCTGTTATAAATAATACAGTTATGATTATAAAATATGAAATAATAATTGGTTGTAATAAAGTATGCTTATTAAATCTTTCATATATTATTATTCCAATCTTAAAAGAACCAAGAGTTAAAATCAACCAAATAAGTGTTGAGTCTGATATATATTGTATTAATGCGTCTATATTCATTTTTTACTCTCTTGTCTTATAGTTAAATAATCCATTAATTTAGCACAAAAGGCTAGTGCTATAATAGTTCCTAGAAATAGTGCAATAGCAATAGCCCAAAACTCTTTTGAGATAATATCGATTTGAGTTACAATCCCCATAGCAGCTGGTATAAAAAGCATTGGTAAATATCTTAAGTGAATAAAAACTGCATTATCTAAACTTTTAAAACTTGATTTTCTAATCATTAAAAATATAAGTAGTAAGACCATTCCTATTACAGGACCTGGGATAAGTAAATCAAAAAGCTTTACTATACATTCACCTAAAAACTGAAAAACTAAAAGTGTAATAATTCCTTTTAACATTATAATTCCTTAAAAAAATGAAAGTATACTCCAATATAGACATTTTGTCAATTTTATTTAACATATAGACACTTTGTATTTTAAAGCTCTTTATTGTATTATATTTTATGAATAAAATTTTAAAAACATTTACCCCTTTATGTGACTCAATAGGAAAGCTTTTTTATCCAAATGTGGAAGTTGTACTTCATGACTTAGAAACTCAAAAATTAGTGCATATAGTAAACCCTTTTTCAAAAAGAGAAATTGGTGATGAGATGCTAAATGATGTAAAAGATTTTGAATCTATAAAAGAAGATATAGTTGGTCCTTATAATAAAACAAATATTGATGGTGCAAAACTAAAAAGTGTCTCAACACTTCTAAGAGATACAAATAATAAACCAATAGGTATAATTTGTATAAACTTTAAAGTAGAAGTTTTTGAAAAAATGTACGACTCTTTAAAAATGCTTTTAAATATTGAAGAAACTAAAACTCAACCACAAACTATTTTCTCCCAAGACTGGAAAGAACATACTCACAATACCATCAACAAATTTTTAAAACAGCAAAACTTAGAGCTTAGTGATCTAAAAATAAAAGAGAAAAAAGAGTTGATTTTATACCTAAATAAAGAAGGTATTTTCTCTATTAGAAATGTAGTAAGCTATTTATGTGAAGTTTTAGATATTTCAAGAGCAACTATTTATAAGTGGCTAAAAGAGGATAAATAGTAAAGCGTAAGCTTTACTATTATGATTTAAAAAGTTGATAGATTGAAGAGAAATCTTCATCACCTTTACCCATCATTTTCATTTTTGAGAATAGCTCTTTTGGCATAGCTGCACTATAAAGTGGCTTTTGCATAGAGTATGCTAAATCCTGTAATAAGTGTAAATCTTTATTTATTGCATCATTTGAGAAATGTGCTGAAAAATCTTCATCTATTAGTTTTTGTTTTTTGGCATTTAAAACAAGTGATGTCCCACCACCTACACCTAAAATATCTAAAGCTTTTGATTTATCTATATCACAATCTTGAGCTAAAGATGTACACTCAGCAATTGTTGCCATAAATGAACCTAAACAAAGATTGTTTATAAGTTTCATTTTTGTAGCAGATGTAGGTTTTCCTAAAAAGAAAATCTCTTTTCCAAACTTTTCTAAAAGTGGTTTTACTTCATTAAACACTTCTTCTTTTCCAGATGCTACTAAAGTTAAAGCTCCTACAAGTGCTGGTGCTACACTTCCAAATACTGGATTTTCAAGATATTTTCCACCTGCATTTTGCACATCTTCATGAAACCTTAGAACATCTTCATAGTGATTTGTAGATAAATCAATAATTGTTTTACCTTTTACTTCATCACATAAAAGTCCATTTTCACCATTTAAAATATTATCAACAGCAGGAGAATCAAATAAACATAAAAAAACTACATCACATTTTTTTAATAAATCTTTTGGAGTATCAACTACTTCATAACCTAAGTTCTCAACTTTTGATTTTGTTCTATTGTAAACTACAAGTTCTTCGCCCATATCAGTTAATCTTGTAGCAATTGCTCTTCCTAAATTACCAAGCCCAATAAATCCTATTGGCATATTTACCCTTTATTTTTTACAATGATTATATACAACAAGAGACTTTTTGTCAATATATAGACATTTTGTATTCTGTTTATTTTATGTTATAGTAAATTACAAAGGATACTCATGGCAAATATTACAAATAAGTTAAATAAATATGATATAGATTTTATAAATCAACAAAAAATGTTTTTTGTATCAACTGCACCCAAAGAAGGTAAGATAAATCTATCCCCTAAAGGATTAGATGATACTTTTAAAATAATAAATGAAAATAAGATTTTATGGTTAAACTATTTTGGTAGTGGCAATGAAACAGCGGCACACTTACTTGAAGATGATAGAATGACTATTATGTTTTGTGCCTTTGAAAATGAAGCAAATATTTTAAGACTTTATTGTAAAGCAAAAGCTATACAAGAAAAAGATAAACAATGGAATGAATATATCTCACATTTTCCAATACAAAGAGCAGCCAGACAAGTTTTTGAAGTAACTATTGAAGCTGTAAATAACTCATGCGGAATGGGTGTACCTTTATATGATTATGTAGATCAAAGAACAGAACTTACAGAATTTTATGATAATTCATCAAAAGAAGATCATATAGCTTATATGAAGAAAAAGAATCAAATAAGTTTTGATGGAAAAGAAACTAAACTTTTTGAAGATTAAGTAAAGATGGGCATTCTGCCCATCTTTTAAAATTAGTTTTTAAAATCAGCTACGATATTAGCTTTTAGTTTGTCAATAGTAAATCCAAACTCTTCGAATAAGTCGCCAGCAGGTCCTGATGCACCAAATGTATCCATTCCAAATACAACATCAGCAAATCTGTAGTACTCTAATCCTCTTGCAGCTTCAACAGCATATACTTTAGTATTTTTATCAATTACTTGATCAATATACTCTTTATCTTGTTCAATAAATAAATCATAACAAGGAACAGAAACAATATTTGCATAAATTCCTTCTTTTTCTAATTGACAAGCTGTTTGTAATGCTAACATAAGCTCAGAACCAGAAGCCATAATTGTAATATTTGCATTATCTCTTTTTTTAAGTAAGTAAGCACCATTTGAAACTTCACCAAAGGCTTTTTCATCTTTTAATACTCTTAATTTTTGTCTTGAACAAACAAATGCAGTTGGTGCTGACATTTTAAGTGCTGTTTTCCATGCTTCTACATTTTCAGTTGCATCAGCTGGTCTAAATGTATAGAAGTTTGGTAATGCTCTAAACTGTGATAAATGCTCAATTGGTTGGTGAGTTGGTCCATCTTCACCTACACCAATAGAATCATGTGTCCAAATAAAGTGTTGTGGAATTCCTGCTAATGCTGCAATTCTAGCACTTGGTTTTAAATAGTCAGAGAATACAAAGAATGTAGCAGAATAAACTCTAAATAATCCATATAAATTCATAGCATTTGAGATAGCTGCCATTGCGTGTTCTCTAATACCAAAGTGAATATTTCTTCCTGATGGGAAATCACCCATATCTTTTAATTCAGTTTTATTTGATGGCCCTAAGTCAGCTGAACCACCTAAGAATCCTGGAACAGCTTTTGCGATTGCATTTAAGATTTTACCATTTGAATCTCTTGTTGCAACATCAGAATCAGCTTCAAATGTTGGATATTCTACTGCATCAAAATTAGGGTTTTGTAATTCTTCAATTTTAGCTTTTGCTTCAGCAGATAAAGAGTCATTCCATTCATTTTCAGCAATAGAACCTTTGATTAATTTATCAAATGCACCTTTTACTTCTGCTGGAACATGGAAAGTTTCATCAGGATTAAAACCTGCTTTTTTCTTAGAAGCTGCAATATCATCTTCACCCAATGGTGCTCCATGAGAATGATGACTTCCTTCTAAAGTTGCAGATCCCTTAGCAATTGCAGTTTTAGCAATAACTAATACAGGTTTAGTAGCATCTTTTGCACTTACTAACGCTTTATCAATTTGGTCAAAATTATGTCCATCAATTTCAATTACTTCAAAATCAATACCTTGGAATCTTTTCTTAACATTTTCAGACCAAGCAATAGAAGTATCACCTTCAATTGTAATTGAGTTAGAATCGTAAATAATAACTAAGTTATTTAAATTTAAGTGTCCTGCTGTTGAACATGCTTCATAAGAAATACCTTCTTGTAAATCCCCATCTCCACATAAACAATAAACTTTATGATTAATTACTTCTTTTCCTAATACATTTTGTGCATATTTAGCAGCCATTGCAAAACCAACTGAATTGGCAATACCTTGACCTAAAGGTCCAGTTGTAATTTCAATACCATGAGTATGTCCATATTCTGGATGTCCTGGTGTTTTAGAGTGAGTTTGTCTAAAGTTTTTCATATCATTTATAGAAACATCAAATCCCCATAAATGTAATAATGAATATACTAATCCAGTAGCATGACCACCTGAGAACACTAATCTATCTCTGTTAAGCCATTTATCATTTGCTGGGTTTAAGTTTAAATGATTACTTAAAACTGTAGCAATATCAGCTAGACCCATTGGTGCACCTGGGTGTCCTGAATTTGCTTTTTGAACCATATCAGCAGCTAAAAATCTAATCGTATCAGCTTGTTTTTGCAATAGTTGTTTTGACATAATTATCCTAATTTGTAAAATGAAGTTTTCTTGTAAGTCGTGATTATATCTAAATTTATTTAAATAAAATTTGAAGCAAGGTATTTATAGTTTTGGAATACTTATAACAAATAATGCACCATCTTCTTTATTTTCCACTTCTAGCTTACCATTCATATTATTTTCTATAATAAGTTTTGACATAAAAAGTCCTATTCCTGAGCCATTTGCTTTTTCATAAGTAAAGAATGGATCAAAAACTTTTTCAATAGGTTTTACTTTTATTCCACCTGCGTTATCGTGAATAGAAGTAATTACCAAACCATCTTTTTCTTCAATTATTATATCAATTTTAGGATTAACGATTTTTCTTTGGACTAATACATCTTTTGCATTATTTATTATATTTATTAAAGCTTGTGAGTATTCATTTTTATATGCTAAAATTGTAGGATTTTTTTTGATAATTATTTCAAGGTGTATATTATGTGCTTTTAATCCACCATTTATAATATTAATTGTTGAATTAATCTGTTGAAGTATTTTAAACTTCATTTTTTCTTTATCTTTTGAGAAGAAATTTCTAAAGTCATCAATAGTTGATGACATATATTTAGTAATGTCATTTAATTTTGTTATTGACTCTTGTAACTCTTCATTTTCTATAGGTAAATTCATTTTTAACTTCGCCTCTATTGGTAAAAAAAGAGATGTAATCTCCATCAAAGGTTGCCTCCACTGATGAGAAATATTTGCTAACATTTCTCCCATTGAAGCCATTTTAGCTTGTCTAAATAATAATTCATCTTTTTTTCTATTTTTTTCAAGTTCAACTTTAATTCTTTTTTCAAGCTCTTTATTATGTTCTTCAAGTTCTAAAAAATCTTCAAGTTTTGTCTGTCTCATATATTGCTATCTTCAATTAGGATTTAAAGATAAATAGGAGACCTATTTATCTTTATTTATTAAATATCAGGATTTATTTCTATTTCATCATCAATTAATATTTTAACCGTAGAGTTAGCTCCTACTCCTGTATAAACATTATAGCTAGCTCCATCTAACTCTTCTTTTCCTGAATTTGTCCACTCATTACTTGTATCTAAATCCACTTTATCAGAGTTATCACCTTTAATAATTAATTGATTATCTTCATCAACTAAATCAATTACTTCATCTAAATCAATATCTAGTTTATCTGCTATATTGTTTGTTGCATCAATAATATTAGAACCATCTTCACTTCTTATAAGTTTTGATAAATCAACATCAGTTGTTGTAAACCATACATCCTCAGTCATAATTTCAGAACCATCTGCTTTAGTAGCAACTGATTCCATGTGCATTTTACCATCTGCTCCTGTTGTCTCAGTCATTTGTGTAGAGATTGAAGTAATTTCTAACTCATTAAGAGTTTTCATTTCACCATCTTCAACTTTTGCATCTCCATCATCAACCCAAACATTTAAACCATCTAACTCTTCACCTGTTAATACACCATCATTATTTGAATCAAGAAGAGCAAGTTTTTCATATCCATTTGCATATTTTCCATCTTCTTCTCCAAATAGTCTAGATCCATTCATATCATTTGCAGCATTACCATCTCTATTATCAACTAATAAACCATCTCCTGCACCATCTAACCATTCAATATTATCAAGTTTACCATCACCATCAATATCAAACTCTACTGTTGCTCCAATTTCGTTACTAATTCCTTTATCAATTGATGAAGTTTCACCTGTAACACCAATTTCTCCATCCCCAGTTAAATCTAAGGTAATTGGAGAAACTCTAAATACAGAAGTTCTATCATGAATATTTACATTATTGTAATTTGAATTATAGTTTATATCATCTACATTATTTCCTGTAATATTTGTAATTCTCATGCTTAAATTTTCAACATATTCATTACCTGCTGTACTTGAATGAAGATTATTATCTGTTGTTATTTTTTCATTCCATGTCTGAACTTCAAAATACTTAGAACTAGATTCTCCAGCTTTAATTAAAACAGAAACAACTCCACCATGTTGAACTACTCCATCTTTTTCAACGGTATAATCCCAAGTTGCATAATCAGGTCCAACTTGTGGTCTATTTCCTGATGATACAGAAGTTCCATTTGGAACTTTATCATGGATAATTTCAATAACTTGTCCATATCCATTTCTTATATCATAATATCCACCCCACATAATATCTTGATTTTGTTGTTCCCAACCATTAGCATCAACTCTTTTTGCAGAGCCATCATATACTTGAACAGTAACCCATGTATCTTGTGTAACTGCATTATCTAATTGTACATTGTACCAACCACTGTTACCTTCTGCAATATCTCTTGTACCAGTTAAAGTAGCATTAATAGGATCATTTGGATTAACTGTTATATCAACTCTTGCTGTATCAAAACCACCATTACCATCACTAATTTTATATTCAAAATAATCATTACCATCATAACCACTTGTTGGATTATAAGTAATAGTCTTATCTGGATTAATAACTACTGTTCCATGACCTGGTTGGTTAACTATTGAATGAATCGTTAATACATCACCATCAACATCACTATCATTTGTTAATACATTTATCTTAACTGAACCATTTTCTTGTACTGTTTTTATATCATTCACTGCAACAGGGTCATCATTTTGAGGATTCACTGTTAATGAAACCGTTGCTGTATCTGTGCTACCATCTTCATCTGTAATAGTATATGTAAAACTATCTGAACCAGTATAATCTTTTGCTGGAGTATATTTTACTGTACCATCATTATTGATTAAAACCATTCCATGTACTGGTTGAGTAACAGAAGTAACTCTTAAATCTGCTCTAGCTGTTTCAATATCACTATCATTTGATAAAACATTTATGTTAACTTCTTGATCTTCATTTAGCACTTTTATATCATTTACTGCAATTGGTTTATCATTTTGTGAGTTTACATCAACTGTAACAGTTGCTGTATCAAATCCACCTTTTCCATCTGAAATAGTATATGTAAAGCTATCTGCTCCATTATAATCTTGATTTGGAGTATAAGTAACTGTACCATCACTATTAATTTCAACTGTACCATGAGCTGCTTGTGTAACAGAATTAATACTTAAAGTATCACCATCTAAGTGAGTATCATTAGCTAAAACACCAATAACAATTGCTTGGTCTTCATTAGTTGTTACATTATCATTTACAGCATCAGGATTATCATTTTTATGAATACAAGATTTTGTATTCATATCAAATGAAACTGTTGACTCATTAGATTCTGCATTATTTGAATCAATTGCTATATAATCAAATGAATCGTCAACTTTATAATCCACATTCATATATTGAACTGAGAAATTAGAATTTACATTTGCTGTTGTTGTAAATTCAATTGAATCAAACTCAACATTTACTTCAAATGAGTTTGTTGTAGCATTTGAATCATCTGTACTTTGTTTTACATCCCCTTGTGCAACTAACACTCCATCTTTATATGCTTCCCAATGAGCATAAGCATCTTGTGATGCACCTGGTGTAAAATGACTACCTAAAGAAGCTAATCCAAATTCTGCATTTGTTACTACTTTTTTAAACTCTACTACTAATTTTTCATTTCCATCTAATTCTATTTGATCATCATCTGTTGAACCTACAACACCTAGTCCTAATCCATCATGATGATTATTGTTATTTTCACTTGCAAAGCCTACTTCACCTAAAACATCATTACTATATGCTTTAATTACTGCATTTCCATCATCTGTTGTAAGAACTCCATTATCCATAGTTCCCCACTCATCTATTGTACCTGTATCAGTAGTTGTTCCATATAGTGTATCTGCTTGATTTGCATTTGGTGTATATTTAATAGTCGTTGTTTCATCATATATATCACCAACTTGTACAGGATTTCCATTTACTGTTAATACTCCATCCTCTGGTAATGAAGTTATTTTTACTTTTACTATTGTTGA
>NZ_JBJBSI010000007.1:0-174041 GCF_044841725.1 Arcobacter sp. YIC-80
TAGTACAGAAAGATAAAGAGGAGACGATACAAGAGAATTCAAATTTAACAGTAGGGAAAGATTTAAATGAGAATGTAAAGTATAATCATATTTCGACGATACAGAAAGAAAAACTTACTTCTGTTTTAGAAGATTATACCCAGACTCTAAATAAAGACTTTGTAACAATAGTTAAAAACAATAAAAAAGACATAATAGAAACAGATATAAAAACAACAATAAAAAATACACTTCTAGAATATATAGAAGGAGATGTAAGTGATAAATACTTGGAAAGTTTATTTATACAAATAGCAGAAAAAATGGGAGTAGATATAAAAGAAGGCTTTCATATAGACACATCAAATATGTTGTATCAAGCAACAAATGAAATAAACTTTGAAACAACATCAGGAGTTTCTTTGAAATGTGGAGGAAATGTACTTACAATAGATGGAAGTGGTATACACTTCAAAACTCCAAACTATACTCAAAATAGTGGCAATGGTGGGGTTTGTGGAAGTGAAGTAAAATATACAGGGGATATAATAAATCTAAGAGCAGATGATTCTAAAAACTTTTACCTTAATAATATATATGAAGATGACTATATATTAAGAGCTGATACAAGTTTAAAAGACGGGAAAAGTGTTGAAGCTACTTGTTTTATATTAGGAGCTGAAGAGAAAGTATTAGCAAAGGAAAGTAAACAAATAAGTGTTCAAAATTCACAACTAGAAGCAATATTTGACTTAGATGATATTATTTCAAAAAATGAAATAAATGAATCTATAATTAAAGAAATAAAAGGAAAATTTAAATGGGAGAGTTAGAAGTAAAACAAGGTTATTCTCCATAAAGAAGAGTAGTAAAAATATGTATTGATTTACCAGAATATGATACATATAAAATAAGGTTTGAAAAAGAGGATAAAACTAATAAAAAAAGAGTAGGAATAAAATGTAATAATGAATACTATTCATCTACATATAAATTTAAAGCAAAAGAGCCATATTTACTTGAAATAGATAGTGGATTTATTGGGAATATATGTATAGAAACGGAAGGAAAAAATACTCTAAGGTTTCCTGTTTTAGATAAAAGTAAAGATGAAATAACTCTTGCTTTAGTTCAACCCAAACAGCCAATAGTTATTGATAAAGATAATATACAAAAAGAGGAAGAAAAATTTACAAAAGAGGATAATCTTACATTCTTTCAAACAACAAATGAATATTTTAAAACCTTAGGAAGTGAGGTATATACTATAACAGATGATATGAAAGAACAATTTATAATACTCTTTAAAGAAAATAGAAATGTAATATATGGAGTAATAGGCGATGTTTCACAAGAGTTTTCTTCTCTCAAAGATGGGATATGGAAAGATATTAAAGGATTAAAGTTTTATATTAAAGAAATAAAAGGTAAGTCTTATGTTATACTTAAAGGTTTTTCAGGACTAAGAGAAACATTAAAAGGTACAAAATATCTTTTAACAAATCCACAAGTCGGAGCTTTTGCAGTAACAGCTAAAGATATAGTATCTTACAGTTCAATAGTAAATGGAACAAAAATAACTGTTTTAATAAGTTCAGCATTTTCATTGATAGATTATTTTACTACAAAAGATGGTAAAGCTGATTTTACAGACATTGCAGTTAATCTTTTAACAGGTATTGGTAAAGCTTTGATTGCTTATTGGGTTGGGACGTTAGCTGTAGCAGGTATTTTATTCTTATTTGGAACTACAATATTACCCGCTTTGGCAGTTTTTGCAATGGGTGCTACAGTTTCAGTTTTTGCAGGTGCAGGATTAAACATAGCAGATGATGAATATGGCTGGACAACATCTTCACAGAAAAAGATAAATGAAATTCAATCTTCATTTAAATTTAAAATTGAGACAGTAGAAGAGGGACCAAAAGAATCTCTTGAAGAATTTTTAGATTATTTATATAGAGGCTTCGACTATTTTATTTATACAGGAGGTTATAGTGTTCCTTATTCTAAACCTTATTAAAAATGATTATAGGTATTTTTAATGGAAAAATTTGAAAAAGTATTAAGTTTATTTATTAAAAATCCATATACTAATATTAAGTTAAGTAGAAAACTTATTACTAATGCAGTAAAAGTACAATATGGCAATTTTTTTGTTTTACCATTGTTTATAATTTTTATTTCTGTTTTTTGTATTTCTATAATCCTTTTTAAAATTAAATCTAATATAAATTTTAATCAATTTATTTTTATATATTATATATATTGTGTTTATTTAACTTTAATACCATTTATAAGTATTTTATCTTTTAAGAATACTTATAATATAAGGTTCAAAACATTATCCTATTTATTCTTTTCCTCAATTAATCAACATTTGTCAATTTTAGGTATAATTTCTATTGCTCCAATTTCTTTATTTATCATTAATAATATTCAAGTAACAACAATCTATGCTTACTATATGTCATTTATCATTATTATTTGTTATTATTATCATTATTATTACTATAGATGGAAAAAATATATTTTAGAAAAGCACTATACAAAAATAAAAAAAAGATTAGAAATTAATAATTATTATTTTAACATTGATGATAAGTTATTTCAATATGATTTAAAAGAAGATGAAAAAAACAAACCAGAACTAACAAAAATAGCTGAAAAGGTTGTAAGCTTTATGATGAGATTTGGTTTTACACTTCCAGTATTGGCAGCACTTGCTTCAAGTGGTACAGGAGGAAATGGGATGATATATTTTGCAATATATTTAATGTTTTTTATTATCCCAGAAATTATGAAATTAATAACAAAGCAATCTGCATTATATTCTATATTTAAACAAATCGAAAAAGAAGAAGGTATGACTATTTATAATGGCAGATTAAAAATAGATAATAATGAAAAAAATAAAATATAAACAAAAAACAATAACATCAACATACTTAAGAGTATCAAATATGCAATCAGTTAATAGTTATAATAGTCAATTTATGGCAAGAGAAAATCAAGAAGTAATATTGTTGGGTTTATAAATGGAGTTTCATACTATTATCATTAGGTGTTTTTAAATTAGATATCAAAGATATAAAAATATCGTAGCTATGAGTAATAGTATTTATTTTATAGATGAAAGCATAGGCTCATTTAGAGAGTTATTTTTTAAGATTTAAAACACATCTAAACGTAGCTATTCTAACATTTGATATAAATTTATGTCTATTAAAAGTCATAGCATCTAAATTCGAGGTATGAACAGAACCTCCTTTTACAAATACCATATTATCTTCTGTAATTTTTAAAAGTTCTTCTATTTTATCTTCTTTTGAAGTATTAGCATTAAAAAAAAGGCTAATAGCTAATAAACCAATTATTCTTTTATAGGCTCACCCTTTTCTTATATTAGTAATAGTCTTACCACCTATTGCATAGTTATCTGTTGATATTTCATCAATAGTTACAACACAAGTTTTTTCACCTCTTCCAAAAACTTCAACAAAAGCATCTGTTAATTTCTTAGACAATTCTTCTTTTTGTTTTTTTGTTGCTCCATCATCTTCATGAGTCATTTTTACGTTTATTATTGGCATTTTTTCTCCTATTTATTACTTGATTCTAAATCTAAAAGTTTCTTTTTTAATTCTAAGCCACCGGCATAGCCTGTTAGTTTTTTATTTGTTCCAATTATTCTATGACAAGGAACAACTATAGAGAGTGCATTTGCTCCATTTGCATTTGCTACGGCTCTTACTGCTTTTTCATTTCCAATTTTCTTAGCCAAATCCAAATATGAAGAGGTTTGAGCATAAGGAACTTCAACAAGTGCTGTCCAAACTTTTTTTTGAAAATCTGAACCTACAAAAAGTAAGGGTAAATCAAAAGTCTTTCTTTTTTTTTCAAAGTATTCTTTAATCTGAACGATGGCTTTTTCAATAATATCTGTTGATTCAAATACAATGTCAGTCTTTAAATATTTTTTCATTCTATTATCAATCGTATTTCTATTTTTACGATATCTATAGTCTAGTAAACAAATCTTATTATCATAAGAGCCTACTATAAATTCAGTGAAGTTATTTTTAAAATATTGTACAAAAATGCTCATTGACTATTCCTTAGTTTTATTAAACAATAATACCTATAAAAATAATCAAAAGTCAAATGTAAGTTATGTAAAAAAGCTAAGCTTATAGGTTTTAAGCTTAGCTTTTTTATAAAGAATTATTTAATTAATAAAAAGATTTATTTTTTAATAGAGTCTTTAAAATCTTTTAACTTATCATCTTCTTTTTCTTTAATATCTTTAGCTTCTTGTTTTTTTTCTTCCATTTGTTTTTTAACTTTAACTTTTACAATTTGTTGCTCATTATTCATTTTTTCATTTACTTCAAGTGCAACTAAACTTGTAAGACCTACTAATACTAAAGCTAAACTTTTTACGATAATTTTCATTTTTAATTTCTCCTATTTTTTAATGTGATGAAAGTATATACAAGAAGTGTTAGTTAAGTGTAAGTTTGATTTTAATTTGATGTTTAATATGTTTTCTATTATAATTTTCATCTTTTCAACAATATTATAAAGTATATCAAGAGGTACAAATGTCAAATATTTTCAAGATTTTTTTTAGCATAATTTTTATCTTTGTGTTCACGGGATGTTTAAATAAAGAAGTAACTATACAAAATAAAGAAACTACAAAAAAAACAATCGAAGAAAAGAAAGTAGAAAAAAGTAAATCTATTATAAAAATAAAAAAGCCCACGTACAAATATTGTAATAAACACAGAAAAAATATGCTTTATGCTAAAAACTATATTTTAAATGAGTTTGAAAAAGCATACTTTAGTAAAAAAGATATAATAGGTGCAAAAGCACAACTTTTTTTAGTACAAAGTAATTCACCCTCTGTTTTTGCCAAAAATATAAATGCTGCAATAAAAGCTTATGATAAAAACTATACTACAGCAAAAAAGAATGAATGCAATTTAAAAAAATACAAGACTCATCCAATTTCAAGCATAAAATCAAAAATAAAAAGCCTTGAAGGAGAACTAAAAAGATGAAAAAAAATTTAATCTTTATACTTTTATTTTTCATAAGTACAAGCTCTTTTTCTCAGACAACACAGATTGATAATTTACTTCTAAAAATCAATCAAACAAAAAACCCTATTGAAAAAAAAGAGCTAATTAATCAACTCAAATTAGAATTAGCAAACAAAAATAAAAAAGCCCAAGAAGAATCAAATGCAATTATAAAAGCAAAAAGTAAACTTCCTTCTAAAGCTTTTAAAATAGAGAATTAAAGTAAGAAAAATGAATAATAAACTAAAAATTCTCTTACTTGAAGATGATAATGTTCTTGCTTGTAGTATGGTAGATTTACTTGAAGAAGAAAATTATGAAGTAACATTAGTAAGTGATGGAGAAGAAGTTCTTGAAGCAACTTATGATTCAAAATATGATTTATATCTTTTTGATATAAATGTACCCTTACTAAATGGAAAAGAGACTTTAAAACTTCTAAGAGATGCACAAGATAATACTCCTACATTTTTTATAACAGCATTAATTGATACAAAGTCAACACTTGAAGGCTTTGATTGTGGTTGTGATGATTATATAAAAAAGCCCTTTGATCCTGATGAACTTTTAGCAAGAGTTAAAGCTACTTTAAAAAGAAGAAATCCAACAATTTCTTATGGAAATATAAGTTTTGATTTACTTGAAAATAGAGTTTTTCAAGATAAAAAAGAAGTTACTTTAGGAAATGTAGAAAAAGATGTTTTTGCACTTTTAATAAGAAACATAGGTATAACTGTAAATAAAGATAGTTTTTTTGAATATATGAATAAACCATCAAGTACAGCCCTTAGAGTTTTGATAAGTAAGCTAAAAAAAACATTTGATTTAAATATTACAAATATAAAAGGTATAGGATATAAACTTGAAGAACTATGAAAAAAAATATCTATTAACAACTACCTTTTTATTTTTTATTCCTCTTATTATTTTTTCAAGTATCGTACTTTATATGTACCATCAAGATAGAATAAATTATATAAAAGAGAATATTTTATATCAAATGAAAGATTATACTTTTGATTTTCAAGGTGATAAATTTTCATTAGATATTGTAGAATATACCAACAAAAAAGAGACTTTTAAACTTTATGATTGTAAAGAAGGGCTTTGTGCATACTTTAAAACCCCATCAAAAAATCCTTATTTGTTAAAAGTGATTTATGATAAAAATAAATATCAAAAAGTTTATGATAACTTTTTAATAAAAATATTTAAATTTAGTATTGTTATTTTTATTTTTATTCTTCTTATATCAATAATCTTTGCTATGTACTCAATACGACCTATGAAAGAAGCTGTAAATTTATTAGAGACATTTTTAAAAGACTTAATTCATGATTTGAATACTCCTGCAACTTCAATTCTTTTAAATACAAAACTTCTAAGAAGAAAAGGTGATTTTAAAGAGATTGAAAGAATAGAATTAAGTGCTAAAACTATTTCATCTTTATATAAAAACTTAGAGTTTATAAATCCCAAACAAATCATAAAAGATGAAGAAATATCAATAAAAGAATTAGTTGATAATAAAATAGAACTTTTAGAAAAACTATATCCAAGAGTAAGTTTTGAAAAAGAACAAAATGATTTAACTATTAAAAGCAATAAAAATGCAGTTGATAGAATCATAGACAATCTTCTTACAAATGCTTGTAAATATAACAAAAAAAATGGAAAAGTAATCATAACTATAAAAGATAATAGCCTTATTATAGAAGATACTGGAGTAGGAATAAAAAATGTAAATAAGGTATTTCAAAGATATTATAAAGAAAATGAAAATGGTCTTGGGATTGGTATGAGTATAGTAAGAAAGCTATGTGATCTCTTAGAAATAACTATTGATATAAAAAGCCAAGTATCAGTGGGAACAAAGATAAGTCTTTTATTCCCTAAATAATCTTATATTCTTTACTTTTTAAAATATGCTCTTCTACTACCCAATTCGCAAAAGGAATAGAAGAGGTAAAAGCTGGACTAACTGCATTTAAAACATGCACAGAGTTTTCATCTGATTCTACAACAAAATCTTGTACTAATTCTAATGTATTTTTATTTAATAACTGCGCTCTAATTCCAGGAGTTGACCAAGAATCAAAACCTTTATGATCCATTTTTTTATTTGTAAGTGCTTGTGCTAAACCTTTTAAGTGAGCAAGTGAGTACTTTCTCATCTCAGTAAAAGCAAGACTTCTAAACCCAAAAGCATTTGTAATAAACAGTTTTGCTTCATAATACAAAATCTGAACAAACTCTTTTAATGAAAAATTATCAAACCCTTTATAGTTCTCCCTCCAAAATGCAGGAATTGCTGTTGGTCCAATCTTAGATTCATTATCTACTGTTAAAGTATAGTGAACTCCTAAGAAAGGATTTTCTAAATTGGGTACAGGATAGATATTTGTTTGAAGTTTAGATTGATTTTTCTTATCTTTTAGATAAATCCCTTTAAATGGAATAATTACATAATCTTTAGAGAAACCAAAATCTCTAGCAATATTATCAGCATATAACCCTGCACAATTTATTACTTTTTTAGCTTGAAAATCCCCATGAGAAGTCGTAACTACATTACTATTAGATGAGATATATTTACAATCTAAGATTAACTCAACTCCCATCTCTTCAATAACTTTAGCAAACTCTTTTGTGACTTCTTTTGGATTTACAGTTGCTGTACTTGGACATAATAAAGCTTTTTTATGGGTTTTAATATTTGGATAAAGTTCAGCTAGTTCTTCTTCATCTAACCAATGAAGTTCAACACCATTTACCTCACCTCTTCTTTTAAGCTCTTTTAATCCCTCAACTTCTTCGTCACTAACAGCAACTACTACTTTTTGACACTCATTGATTTGTAATCCCCTACTTTTAACAAACTCTTTTAAAGCTGCATTTCCCTCTTTTGTAAACTTTGCTTTTAGTGAGTTTGCAGTGTAATAAAATCCTGCATGTAAAACCCCTGAGTTTCGCCCAGAGCTATGAAAGCCAACTTCTTTTTCTTTTTCTATTACTAAGATTTTACTTTGAGGAAATCTCTGCTTTAAATTCTTAGCAATATTTAAACCAATAATTCCAGCCCCAATTATCAAATAATCATACATCTTAAAATCCTAACTCTTCATCTACTAAAATCAATACTATTCTATCTTTCTCATCTGCTTTTATATAAGTAAATTTATTTGCGATATTGTCTTTATTATGTCTTGGTTCCTTTCCCATCTCAATTGCTTTAGAGTTCATTCTATCGATATTCTTGACAGCTGCCACATTCATAACCCTATCAAAGCCCTCTTCCACAGAGTTTACAATCTTGTTTTTTCCTACAATTACCAAAACCTTTTTAGGTCCAAAAATCATAGCAGCAACTCTATTTCCACTACCATCAGCATTTACTAGTTTTCCATCACGTGTTAAAGCATTTGTACCTGTAACATACAAATCAGTTAACATCCCTAGTCTTCTTCTGTTTGTATTCTCTTCCATTGAGATACCTTTTTCATACTGATTATATAAAGTGATATCTTCATTACTTACCAAATAATCCAATAATCCAATCTGACCAACAGAAGTAGAACCTCCAAGACCTACAGAAATACCCTCTTTTATATAAGTCTTCGATATTTCTAAAGCTTCATTTTTATCCTTTGCAGTATGAACTTTATAACCACAATTTTCAAGTGTACTAATTAGCTTTTGCATAAGTTCGCTCCTCTTTTGATAAGATTTTGTGCATTATTATAGAAACAGCAAAGATTCCAAATCCTAAGATATGTGTATTTTGAATCACACCTAAATAACTCTCAAGACCAAATGTACTATCAGGAGTAAGTAAAAGTACAGCTGCAATAGCAAATACAACTCTCTCTAAAATACTCATCTTTTTATCCCAGTATCCTTCCATCACAATAGAGAATGCCATGATACCAATAAGCGCAAATCCAAATACTTCAAATCTCTCAAACCAAGTACCATTAATAAGTGGTGTGAAAGCAAATAGCAATGGAATAATATACATACCCTTACCAACTTTCCAAGAAGTCATACCTGTTGCCATTGGTGGTGTCTTAGCAATTGCAGCTGCTGCAAATGCTGCAAGACACACAGGTGGTGTAAGATTTGAATCTTGTGATAACCAAAAAATTATCAAGTGTGCTGATAGAAGATACATAGTAACCTCAGGGATTTGAATACCTGCATTTACTAAAGCTACCATTTCAGGACTTAACATAAGACCAACTAAAGCAGGAGCAGAAAGTACAGACAATACAACATAAGAAGCAGTTACAGGTAATCCCATACCTAAAATAAGTGAAGCAATAGCAACTAACACGATTGCGATTAAAAGTGAGTTACCAGACCATTCCATGATTAATTGAGAAAATGTAATCCCAATACCAGAAATATTTATAATACCTACGATAATACCAACAGCAATAAGTAAAACACCTGTTACAATCATATTTTGAGAACCAAGTGCTAAAGCTCCTAAAATCTCTTTTATTCCCATTCTTTTATTTTTTGTAAGATATGAAGATAAGATAATAGCAACAATAGCAATACCAGCTGCATAAGTAGGAGTAAACCCATAAATCAACAATCCAACTAAAGTAGAAAGAGGAATAATAAAATGAAAACCTTCTCGCAAAATTGGTAGGATTTTTACATCACTTCGCTCCCCTCTTACATCGTTTTCTTTTGCATGGATATTTATATAAAATGCAATAGAAGCAAAGTATAAAATAGCAGGTAAAATCGATACAGAAATAATAGTAACAAAAGGAATATGTGTCATTTGAGCCATGATGAAAGCCCCTGCACCCATAATAGGAGGCATGATTTGTCCACCAGTACTTGCTGCTGCTTCAACTGCTGCTGCGAACTTGGATTTGAATCCTGCTTTTTGCATCATAGGAATTGTAATTGATCCAGTTGATACGGTATTTGCTACAGCTGAACCTGAAATAGTTCCCATCATTGCAGATGAGATAACTGCAACATGACCAGTTCCACCCGTATATTTACCTGCAACTGCATTTGCCACATCAACGATAAAATCCCCTGCTCCTGATTTTAGTAAGAAAGCAGCGAATAAAATAAACATAAATACATAAGTAGAAGAAATAGTAGCAATTGGACCAAATAAACCTTCATTTGTATAGAACATTCTATATAAAAATCTATCTACAGTCATTCCACCAAAAGCAAACACCCCTTCAAAATGCTGTCCTAGAAATAGCAAATATGCAATACAAAACACGATAATAGCAGGAATTACATAACCAGTTGATTTTCTAACCATCTCAATAGCTAAAACAATTGTCATAGAAGCTACTATTAAATCACTTGTTCTCATTTGACCATTTGCTACAGCATAAAGACTCTCTTCAAAAGCCATCATATAAATAAAAGTAGATAATGATAAAATAGTAAAGATTAGATTTAAAATTGAAACTTGATTTTCATTTTTACTTGCTTCATAAGTTAAAAATCCAAGTGAAGCCAAAAGTGCAAAGTGCGCTGAATTGAACCATAAATCACTTAATCCACCCCAAATATTTATACCAAAATGAAATAATGATATAAAAATTGCGTAAACAAAAGTGATTTCTTTAAAGTATTTTATTTCTATCATCTTTTTTTCCTAAAATATATAAACTACATAAACAATTTATAATTACTTATATAATCCATACACCAAAAGAAGAAGCCTTCTTTTAGTATGTCTGTTTTTTAAAATTATTTTGCTATTAAAGTAGCTGGGATTTTAATACCTTGTTCTTTATAAAATCTTGCTGCACCTGGATGTAGAGGCATAGGAAGACCTGAAATTGCTTTATCTAAACTCATAGCTTTTGTAGCTTTATGAACACTATTTAAAAATGGTAAGTTTTCATAAATCGTTTTAGTTAAAAGATAAACAGTCTCTTCTGGTGTATCTTTTGTAACAACTAATAAGTTTGGTTGTGCGATTGTATTGATATCTTTTGTTTGACCTGGGTATGTTCCAGCTTTGATAGTAAATGGAGTCCATACAGGATAGTTGTCGTTGATTTTCTTTAAATCTTTTTCATTGAAATCTAAAACTCTAATTTTATCATTTCCAATAGAAGCAAATGCATTAGTAACTGCTGATGTTGGAGGTCCTGATGGAGTGTTCATACCATCGATTTTACCATCTTGAAGAGCAGTTGATGAGGGAGTGTATCCTAGATACTGAATATTCATTTTATTAAAGTTAATTCCTAATGAACTCATAATAGTTTCTGCTGAAACCCTTGAACCAGAACTTCTTCCACCAATTGAAAATCTTTCACCATAAAGATTTTTTAAGTCATTGATATTTCCTGTTTTAGCAAACTCTTTTCTTATAGTAAACTGCTCAACATTTTGCCATAACATAGTAATAGATCTTAAGTTTTTCTTAGGTTGACCATCATACTTAGCTTTACCTTGCCATGCCATAGAACCAAAAAGTCCTTGTAAAATAGCAAAATTTACTTCACCTTTTTGAAGCATATCAACATTTTCACCACTTCCAGCAGATGTAATAGCTGAAAAAGTAGTTTTATGTTTTTTTGCTAATTTAAGTGAAGCAATAGTAGCAATACCAACACCTACTGGGTAGTAAGTTCCACCTGTACTTGCCGTTGCGATTACATACTTAGACTCTTTTTTTGCTGCATTTGCACCAGTAATCATCGTAGCTGCGATTGCTGATGTAACAAAAAGTTTTTTTAAGATTGATATTTTAGACATCTTATTTCTCCTTAGTTTTTGTACTAGAAGAAGTATAACACATTTTGAAACAAAATTGTTTCAAAATTGTTTCAAATTTATAAATTTGTTTTCAAGACACCTATTTTAGGGGTTTTTATAATATTTTATATATAAAACAACTGTTCCTTTTGAAACTTTATAGAATCAACATCTACTTAATAAACAAGAATATATAATATTTTAAAATATAAAATTATTACATTTTGTCATGAAAACAGTATTTCTAAAATTTAAATGATAAAATGACTTGACAATAAAAATATAATAAAGGAGCTAAAAATGACTCTTGATAAATTTGAAAAAGATATTTTACAAAGTGTTGAAAATGGAGAATGGGAAAGTAAAAACAACAAAGAGGATAAATTAAAAGAGCTACAGTCATATATAAAAAATCAAAAGAAAAAAGCAATCTCTATAAGAATAAATGAAAATGATATTTATGAACTAAAAAAGAAAGCTTTAGAAAACTCTATCCCCTATCAAACACTAATTCAGATGCTTATACATCAGTTCGCTTCTAATAAAATCAAACTTGATTTTTAAAGGTAAAAAGTGCTAAAGAAAAAT
The DNA here is from genome assembly GCF_044841725.1 of Arcobacter sp. YIC-80. Taxonomy (NCBI): domain Bacteria; kingdom Pseudomonadati; phylum Campylobacterota; class Epsilonproteobacteria; order Campylobacterales; family Arcobacteraceae; genus Arcobacter; species Arcobacter sp. YIC-80. Next base: position 12,417 of record NZ_JBJBSI010000007.1, read on the forward strand.
ATTGTAATTGGTGGTTTTAGTAAAGAGCAAAGAGAAAAAGAATTAGAAAAAAGAAAAATAAAATTAGTAAAGAAAGGTTATAAGTTTCTAAAATATAAAGAAAATGGAGCTTTAAAATCTGTAGCAGTGTTTGAAGTAGATGAAACAATTCTTAGAAAAGAAAAGTCTATGTAGTTTATTGTAATGGGGTGTAGGATTTTTGATTATTGCTGCGATTTTGCAGTTTAAGTAAAATTTTTAAATACATAATTCATTAACTTCTTCATAGAGAGAAAAAATTAAAAACATATAAAATTAATTTAGATTATTTCTAATATATTTAAGTAGTAAATGGAGAATATTATGACAAATAAAGAGATTATTTAGAGTTTTGTGTCAGCAACTGATAGTCCTAGAATTCTGGCATACTTAATATTACTTAGTCAAATTTGTGCCAAATATTACAGGTTGTTGAACTTGTTTTTATAGTTCATCTTTAGAACAAGTTTTACACACTGTTGTACCCCCATATATTTAACATTTTGCAGGTTTATCACGATATCACCATAATATACATACACAATGTACTATTATCATCTAAATATCGATATTAAACATACATAGAAACTATATCAAAAAGTTAAAATTACTTAAAAAATATTTATACTTACAGTAATTTTTACTAAAAGTTTTACATTTACCTTAATTAAGGTCTTTGTAGATGTTTCAATATATAACATTTTAGTGTATGTTATTTGTTGATTCTCAGGCTATTTTGCATATAATGCGTGATTAATAAATAGTTGTGCAAATAAAAGGATAAAAATGAATTTAAAAAGCGATGAAAGTCCAGTAGCAATAATTAGCAAGTGTATTGCTATATCAAATAACAATGAAGATCCCTTAGCAAAATTATCAGAAGCTATTTCTTTTCATTTAAATTTACCAAAATATCAAAATATATTAGAATTATTACAAAATACAACAAAAATATCTGACAGAAGTTTTTTAGCGATATGTTTGTTGAGATTTTATAAAAATCATGAAAATATTATTGATCAAAATTCAACTCTTAAAATAGAAATGGTCAAACTCTTTGATGACATATTTGCAAATGAAATATATAAGAAACTCAAAATAAATAATAAAACACAAACGTATGAAAAACTAGCACAACTAGTAGAGTTTATTGAAAAAGCAGAATCAATAAAATTAAATATAGATAGCTTACAAAAGTTAAAAAAATTCAAGCAAGATTTTTATAAATATTTTAATGGGCAGTATAAAACAATAATTACACCTTTTTTAGAAAAAAATATTTTTGAAAATGAGATGAGCAATATATTTCTAAGCTTGGAAAACTATCAAAAAAAACCTAATTTAAAAACCTTTCAGGAAATAAAAAATCTTTTAGACACAAACATTGAAATATGTAAAAATATGGATTCAGAATACAATAACATGTATATTTTAAAACCTTTAGAACAAATTTTAAATTTGATTAATAAAGACTTTGATAAAAACCCTGATTCTCAGCCTTCAAAAATTATTATTTCAAGCTCAGGTAAAAGATATCCATTATTGTCTCCAATAGGAACGAGGTTTAATTTAATAGTTCAACTTAAAAATATTGAAACAGGTAAAGCTTTCAATGCAAAAGTAACACTTACTGGTACATCAAAAAATATTAATCTAATAAGTAAAAAACAACACATTGGAAAACTTGAAGGAAAAAGAACAATTAACTTAGAATTTACAGCTGAAGTTATATCTAATGAAAAACAAATGCATGTTAATGTAGAAGTTGAATGGGAAAACTACAATCAAGAAAAACTATATAAGAAAAAGAAACTATTATTTAGTGCACAAAGAATTGATATAGATTGGAGTGAACTGCAAGAGAAGGATCCTTATTCGATTGAAGCAGTTGATAGCGAAGATGAACTAATAGGTAGAGACGATATCTTAAATGAACTATACAAGGGATTAAAAAAGAAAAAAAATATTAACTCTTTTTATATTCATGGTCAAAAAAGAGTTGGAAAAACATCTATAGCAAAAGCACTAAAATCAAAACTAGAAAAGGAAAAAGAAGAGTTTTCTATTATTTATATAGAAGCTGGCGATAGTGTTGGAACAACTTTTCAAGATACAATTAAAAACCTAGGAAATAAAATCTGCAAACATCTTAAACGAGAGTATAGAAAAGAACTTATTGATATTAAAACACCTAAATTTGATGATTCTATACAGCCAATAGTTGATTTTTTAGATGATGTAAGCTATGAGTTAGAAGATAAAAAAATTGTTTTTATTTTTGATGAATTTGATGAAATATCATCAGAACTTTATAAAAGAAGTTCTATTGGAGATGCATTTTTTTTAACAATTAGAAGTTTAAGTAACAAATCATTTTATAGTTTTATTTTAGTCGGTGGTGAAAAAATTGATTTTATAATTAGCATTCAAGGAGAACAATTAAACAAGTTTGACTCATGTAGAGTTGACTACTTTGATAAAGAACATTGGCAACAATTTAAAGAGTTAGTTCAAAAACCAGTTCAGGATTTTATTGATATTACTGATGAAGCAATTGAAAAGATATACAATGAAACGGCTGGAAATCCTTTTTTTACTAATGTTATCTGTAAAGAAATGTTAGATTTAGCAGTTAATAAAAAAGATACTCATATTACAAATATAGAAGTTGATGAAGCAATTAAAAGATCTCTACAAAAAACTGAAACACAAAGATTCTCTCATTTTTGGGAAGATGGAATTAGAGAAGATAATGACAAAGAAGAAGAAATATCATATAAAAGAAGAAGTGTATTACTGGCTTTGTCAATGCTTCATAAGAATAATAAATCATTAACTCAAATGCATATTAAAGATCAGTTGATTAACGAATTTGATGCAAATGAAGTAGAGAAAATTCTTAAAGAATTTGTTGATAGAAAAATTTTGATAGAAAATAACGATTTATATAAATTCAGAATAAATTTCTTTAAGGATTGGTTACTAAAATATGGAACAGAGAAAATCATTATGACTTTATCTGATGAACAAAAAATTAAGCGTAGAAAACAAGAAGAAAAAGAAGCTAAAATTAATTCTCAAGAAATTAAAGAATTTATAGAAGATTATAAAATTACATATAATGGAAAAATTTTAACAACTGATGATATCAGGGCATATCTTGAACAGTTTGAAAATAATATAAATCAACGAATTATTTTTGATATAGTAAAAAACTGTACATACTATGATATATCAAATGTTAAAATTATTATGAAAAGAATTTTTGATGAAATAAAAAGCTATATTGCTGATGAAAAACTACCAAGCATTACATATTCATCAGGGAAGAAAATAACAAATGTTTTAGTTAGTAATCTTGACAACTTGGGAAAAAGTAGCACACAGTATGCAAAATATTTTGCAGATGAAAATATGATATTACAAAAAAACACTACAGAAACAAATAAAATATTGGAAAAGATTCAAAATGATAATAACATAAAGTTTTTGGTTTTTACTGATGATTTTATAGGTTCGGGGTCTAATATTATAGACAATATAAAAAAAATTAAAACTAACTATCCTGAAGTTTTTACCAAAAATATTTACATTTTTATAGGTGTTATAACTGGTTTTCTTGAAGGTAAAGAAAAAATAGAAAATGCACTTATAAAACTTAAACTTAAAAATATAAAAATTATCATTCACGAACCTTTAACAGAAAACGATAAATGCTTTAGTGACACATCTAAAATTTTTACTAATCCACAAAAAAGAAAAGAAGCTGAAAATTTATGTTGGGAAAAAGGAAAAGAATTAATTAGTAAAAACCCTTTAGGATACGGAAATTGTCAAGCCACAGTAGTCTTCCCAGATACATGTCCAAATAACTGTTTACCTATTTTATGGAAAAGAACAAATACATTTAATCCATTATTTGAAAGAAAAATAACTTAAGTACAACAACCCCCTAGCACCGAACAGATAAACTGTTGGTGAAGTGGACCATTCACAGTAACCTCTAGATTCTGGAACAAAATTAGAAAATCTCACTTACTGGCTTTATAACCTTTTTTTAGAGATATAATTTATTCCCAAAAATGTTCAAGAAGTAGAATTTAGAGAATCTCACAAACTCTAGGACCTTTTGAACAACAAAATGACTTCTTAAATCGTAAATTTAAAGAATCATCTAATCTGCCCTCAAACAATACTACTAACTATAAAATTGTTAAAGACCAATTTAAAATAGGAATAGTCAATTTTTTAAAAAAGATCTGAATACCATATAGAGAAGATTAAGCAAACTATTTACATTAATATTTTCTAATTTTTATTGGAGGGTTAAATTTTACTCCACAATATACCCAAGCCCTTTCTTAGAAACAATGAAATCATCATCACTTACTTTATCTTTTACTCTTTTGATAACTGTACGCATTGTGGCATCTGAGGTATTGGGGTCATTCCAAATGAACTCTTTTAGGTACTCTTTTGTTTTTATCTCTTTTATATTTGTGATTAGTGCTTGTATTAGTAAGACTTCTTTTTTTGATAGGTTTATTAGTTCATCACCTTTATATAGTAGGTTTGTTTTTCTGTTGAATGAGTAAGTTTGATTTAGGTTTATTACTTCATCTAAGATTTCTTGTTTTGATGATTTATCTTCTAAGACTTTTGTTTTTACTTTTTTTAGCATTTGCATTACAGTTTTTACTTCTAAGGGTTTTACGAAGTATGAGATGACATTTAGGCCTATTGATCTAAATAGATATTCTTCATCTTTATATGCTGATACTATGATGAACTTTTGTTCTTCATTTAATTGTGTTATATCATCTACCATTGTAAGGCCGTCTTTGTTTGGCATTTTTATATCTGTTAGAACTAGGTCAAATGTTTTATTTTCATCATGATATTTTTTGTACAACTCTAAGCCTTGTTCTCCATCACAAGCGATTTTCACTTCATCAAAAATAGTATCTAAATAAAACTCCAATATTTCTCTTGCATCTTCTTCATCTTCTACTAATAAAACTCTTGTAATTATTTCACTCATATTTTATATCCTGTTTCAAATATTTAGTGTGATTATAAACTTCACACCATCTTTTATATTTTCAACTTCTATTTTACCTTTCATATTTGTTTCAATTATTGATTTTGTCATATAAAGCCCTATTCCCGTACCTTGTGTCTCAAACTTTGTAGTGAAATAAGGTTCAAAAATCCTGTCTATTATATCATTTTTAATATTATCACCATTATTTGATATTTCTATTTTTAATTTATCATCTTGTTTTTTTACTATTATTTTGATAATTGCATCAAACTTTTTATTCTCTTTTTTGATTAATAAAGCATCTTTTGCATTGTTTAAAATATTTAATAAAGCTTGTTTTAATTCATTTTCATAATTTATTATGATTATATCTTCACATTCAAACTCTATATTTATACCATCACTTTCATACTGATTTTTTATCATATATAAAAGTGTATTTATACACTCTTTTATACTAAATTTATCTTGAGTTTTTGAGGGTTTGTAAAAGTTTCTAAAATCATCTATTGTTTCACTCATATACTCTATATGTTTATTTGCTTTATTCATAAACTTATCTAGTTTTTGCTCACTTACTGCTTCATTTTTATAGTTATCTCTTAAAAACTGCATAATTAAAGAGACATTATTTAGAGGTTGTCTCCACTGGTGTGCTATATTTCCTAGCATTTCTCCCATAGCTGCTAACTTACTTTGCTGTATTAAAATTCTATCTTTTTCTCTATTTTTCTTTACTTCATCTTCTACTTTTAATTTTAGTTCTTCTTCACTTAGCTTGATTTTTGTTATGTCATTTATATAGCCGTAAAAATGAGAGACTTTTCCTGAGTGATTTTTGATAAGTATTACCCTTGAAGATATCCACCTAATTTCATTTGCTGCGTTTATTACTCTACATACTACTGTGAAATTTTGAAGGTCATTTTTAAGTGCTGCATTTATTGCTACCTGAATTTTATTGATATCTTCTTTATGAATTAAATCAAAAAAACTCATCTGCTTAGATTCAAACTCTTTTTTTGTATATCCAAAAGATTTAATACTATTTGAAATATATTGAACAGATAATTTATCATCATTTTTAAGTTTAAAAATTACAATTTTTCCATCTTCAACAAGATATTCCACATCTAAAAGCTCTTTTTTCATTCTTTTATTTTTGTCTATATCCATAGACATCATAAGCATTCTATCTAATTCGTTTTTATCATTTACAAAGGCTTTTCCACGTGCTAAAACCCATTTAAAACCATCATTTTTAGTCTTTAGTCTATACTCACAAATAAAAGTATCATCAACTTTAGCAAAGATTTTATCAAAAAGCTTTTCTACATTCTTTTTATCTTCATTATGAATTAGCTCAAACCAATCTGAAAATGTTTGTAGTTCTTGCTTTTCATAACCAAACATTTCAAGCCATTTATCAGAAAAATATATCTTTTTTGTTTTAAAATCAATATCCCATAATCCATCATTTGAAGCTATAATAGCAAGCTCAAACCTTTTTTTCCAATGCTCTAAAGATAAAGTTTTACCTTCAAGTTCATCATTATATTCATTGAAAATATTTTTTATAAAATTAGAAAAAATGTATGTAAAAAGTATAAAAACTGTAGTTATGATTATAATCAATGTTGATATTTGAAAAAACTGATTTCGATACTCTTTTTTTATTTGTTTTACAGTATATTTCATTTCATTATTGATTTCATTTTCATCATAAAAACTTGCTATTAAAAAGTTATATTTATCATAAAAATATGTATAATCTTCAAATTTTTTATTATATTCATAATCCTTAAAATAATGTTCTAAAATCTTATATGAGATATTATCATCCTTGTTTTTAAGAAGTTCATTAGATTTTATATTTTTTTTCTTAGCCTTAAAATTAAAAGTATCTTGGGAGATAATATCATAAAACCATATATCATAGTTTTGATTTGAGATTGTACTAAGTATAGAGTTTTTAGTGATTTCTTTTATGGAATTAATAGTAGAAAATGACCCCACAAAATAATCATAGCCATTTATAGTTATCTCATCAAAAAAGCTTAATCTAACTGTTCTTTTTAGGTCATCTTTCCAATACTGAAGGTTACTTTGTCCTTGAGAATAAATATACTTCAAGGTAATATTTTCATGATTCTTTGTATCCGAATTAAATATTAACTTTTGTAAATAACTAATTGATTCTTTTCCATATAAAATATTTAAATTATCTTTTGTAAAAACTACTAATTCTATATGATTTTGTTTTTCTATCTTTTGTAAATAATCTGTAAGTAAATCAAACTTTGATAAAGAGTTTGATTCTAAGTAACCAATAGCTTTATACGTTACTTTTTTTAATAAAGTTTCTTCTTCTAAAAAGCCTTCTTTTAGTTGTTCTTTTACTTTTGACTTAAAATCACTAATTTGTTCTTTTTTTTCAAACTTATAGTTTAAAAAAGCTTTTTGTTTTAATAAATCTATTTCTCTATTTTCTTTTGCTTCTAAAATAAAATAAGAAATTACGATAAATAGACTTGCTAATAGCATTATAAATATCACAGGAATTTGAGAAAAAAGCTTTTGAATATCATAAAGAGTATATTTTTTTTCATTTTTTAAAAGCATTTAATCTTATCCTATATATTTTTAATCTATAATTTTAAAGTTTCAAAATTGTTTCAATATTTTAAATTATATTGAAACTTTTTATAAACTAAAATTAAGGAGTAACTATGATACATATTTTTACAGCACTAATTCCTATCTTTTCGCTGATTATGATTGGTTACTTCTTAAAAAGAATCAAATTCCCATCAAAAGAGTTTTGGCCTCAGGCTGATAAACTAACATACTTTATTTTAATGCCATCACTTTTGATTTATAAACTCTCAACTGCAAACTTACAAGGAGTAGATGGATTAAATTTTGTAGCAACTGCAATTTTTGCTATTAGCTTTATTTTTATACTTCTAATTATAATAAATAAACTATTCAAATTCAAAGGTGATGCTTTTACATCTATTGTTCAAGGTGGTATTCGATTTAACACTTATGTTTTTTTAGCCTTGATTGATTCTGTCTTTGGAGATAAAGGTCTTGTTTTAGCAGCCATTTTGATGACTTTTGTAATTCCTTTTATAAATATACTTTGTATTTCAAGTTTTGCACTTTATATAAATAATAATAGGCTAACTTTCATTTACTTACTAAAATCTATAATCACAAACCCTTTAATAATAGCTTGTTTCATAGGAGGAATGATAAACTTTTTAGGAATACAACTTCCTATAATTGCAGATAAAATATTGGCTATTTTAAGTTCAGCAGCACTTCCTTTAGGACTTTTATCAGTTGGCTTTGGACTTGTAATAAAAGAGATAAACTCATCTAAAAATGAAATATTTAATGCCAATATAGCAAAGCTAATCATAACACCTATAATCATGTTTTTAATAGCTAAACTTTTTAATTTAGATGACTTTATGATTTCAATACTTATCATCTTTGCAGTACTTCCAACAGCACCTTCATCTTTCGTACTAGCAAGACAATTAGGAGGAGATGTAAACTTGATGTCTTCGATTATCACAGTACAAACTTTAGTTTCTGTACTGTTTATAATCTTTGTTTTAAACTACTTTGTCTAAAGCTTTTTGTTTTAATGTAGTTTCAATACCTTGTATGGGATTTCGCGGAATTAAAAAAGACAAACTAAGAGATATAAATGCAATACTTGCTCCTATTATAAATACAAGTGAGCTTGAATACAACCATACCAAACCAAGTAAAGCTGGTAAAAATACAGCTGCTATATGATTTATAGTAAAAGAAACAGCACTTGCACTTGCTATATCTTTTGGATCAGCGATTTTCTGAAAATATGTTTTAAGTGCTATTGCCATTGAAAATAATAAGTGATCAAGTACAAATAAAAAATAAGCAAAATATAGATTCTCTACAAAAGCATAAGACATAAAAACAAGAATAAGCCCTACATATTCAACCTTTAAAGCTACAGATTCACCAAACCTAGCAATAAATCTACCTATTTTTGGAGCAAAATACATATTTAAAACAGAGTTTATAAATAATAATGCAACCATATTATGAACATCTACACCAAATTTTTCAACAAGTAAAAAACCTGCAAATACTATGAATATCTGTCTTCTTGCTCCTGCAAAAAAAGTCAATATATAAAATAACCAATACTCTTTTTTTAATTTCACTTTCTTTTCTTGGGCAACTTCTTCTTTAAAATGCTCAAATAAAAGCCAAGCTAAAATACCTACTATAAAAGTTATACCACCAAAAAATAAATATACATATTTATATTCCATAGAATAGTATTTCATCATCAAATATATAAGCACAAATACCACTAGTGAAGTTGCTGATTTAGCAGCTGTTATTTTTCCTAAAACTATTGGTGCTTTATCTTTTGACAGCCATTGAAGGGACAAAGACTGATTTAAAGTTTCTAAATAATGAAACCCTATAGACATAATAACAGTAGTAACATAAAGCCCTATTGCACTTGGGAAATATCCTGTTAATAAAACTCCAAGACCTAAAGCCATAATTGACATATATGCCAACCTTTGCTGACATATAAAAATGAGTACTAAAACAACTGTAAAAGCTAAAAATCCTGGAATTTCTCTTAGACTTTGAAGTATTCCTATTTGGCTTCCATCAAAAGATGCAGCTTCAATTACAAAGTTATTTAGTAAGCTCATCCATGCTGCAAAGGAAAAAGACATTGACAAAGCCATCACATAAAGTAAAGCTTCTTTTGATTTAAAAAAATCTCTCATATATTTTCTTTTTAATAATTTTGTGAATACTAGCACTATAGATTAAAAAAGTCAAATTAGATAGAATATGCAAAAAATATTAAAGAGAACTTATGACACAATCACAACATAGAAATATGATTATCTTTTTAGGAATTATTATTCTTATAATTGCTATGGGTCTTAGACAAAGTTTTGGCTTGTTTATTCCTTCTTTTACTACAAACTTTGATATTACAAGGGCTGATTTTGGTTTAGCTTTAGCTTTTCAACATTTATTTTTTGGACTTGCACAACCTTTTATAGGATATTTAAGTGATAAATATGGAAACAACAAAGTTTTAGTTGCTGGTGGATTATTTTATACTTTAGGACTTTACTTAATTACTATTATAACTACAAGTTTTGGTCTTCATTTAAGTCTTGGTTTTTTTGTAGGTCTTGCTCTTAGTGCATCAACTTATGTAGTTGTTTTAGGAGCTATTGCAAAAGTTGTTGACCCAGCAAAAAGAAGTACTGTTTTTGGTATAGCAACAGCAGCAGGTTCATTTGGAATGTTTGTATTTATTCCTATTACAGATGGTTTGCTTTCTCATTTTGAATTAAATACAACTTTTTATATTTTATGTATTTTTTCACTAGCTATTGCTTTTTTTGGTTTTTTTATGAATAGTGATGAATCACAAATAATTAAAGCAGATACCCAAGAAGAAGAGTCAATCTCAAAAGCCTTACACTGTTCAAAAACACATCAAGGCTATTGGAGGTTGAACATTGGATTTTTTATATGTGGGTTTCATATTGCATTTATTTTAACCCATTTTCCTACGTATCTTATGGATAGTGGATTAAGTTCAAGTGTAGCTACTTTAGCTTTTTCTCTTATAGGTCTTTTAAATATTTTTGGTTCTTTTATGTTTGGAAAATTAGGTGATAAATATGATAAAAGAGCCCTTCTAATCATACTTTATGCTTCAAGAGTTATAATTTTTATCTTAATGATTATTCTTCCTTTATCACCACTTACTGCTATACTTTTTGGTGGAGCAATTGGTTTTGTATGGCTAGCAACTGTTCCACTTACAAGTGGACTTGTAGCGCAAATCTTTGGGCTAAAAGCCTTAGCTACATTATATGGAATAGTGTTTTTATCACATCAAGTTGGAAGCTTTGTAGGAGCTTGGGTTAGTGGATTAGTATATGAATATGCTGGAACTTATGATTCTATTTGGTATTCATGTGTTATTTTGTCAATTATCGCAGCACTTGTACATGTAAAAATGGATGATAAGAAAATAGATTACAAAACTATTAGCAAATAACTGCTGTATTTGAAAAGAAAAATTGGCTTTTAAAACTATCTATATTTACAGCAAAAAATGCAAGTAAAATAAGAAATAAAAAAGCTAAAAAAATATATAAAAATAGTTTCTTATTTTTTGAGTTTTTATTTAAGATATCCATAATATATTTTATCAATATTTACTTGATTAAACAAATAAAAAGATTTTTTCTTCTTATTTGTCAAAAGTTACTACATTTAAAAACTCTTTAAATGTACTTTGTCCTAAGCTGTCTTTTTCGTAAGAGCTTATTAATTCGCCTATAAAATCTACAAGTTTGTTTGCTTGTATTTTTACTCCACTTTTATGGGCTATTCTGCTTCCTTTTTCACCATGTAAATGACCACCTAAAATCACATCATATCCATCTACTCTTTTTTTATTTTCATCTCTTATTTTTGTACCTATAAAGCCTATATCTGAAATTTGTGGATGAGAACAGGCATTTCCACAACCTGAAATTGCCATAGTTATATTTTCTTTAAAAGTTGGATGATTCCATTCTAATTCTTTTACTACTTCTTTGGCAAACTCTTTTGTTTCTGTTATTCCAAACTTACAAAATTCTTTTCCTGTACAAGATTGAAGTCTTGCTCTAAAAGGACTTGGTTCATAAGGATAACCTAAAGCATCAACCTCATCGGCAAGCTTTTGTACAAGATTTTCTTTTACTCCATAAATTATAAAATTCTGAGTTGATGTAAGTGCAAGACCAGCTATGTCATATTTATTACAAATATTACTAAGAGCTCTTAGGTCTTCCCCTGCTACTCTTCCTGAATTAGTCGCAAAACCTACAAAGTATTCACCTTCTTGTTTTGCTTTATGAATTCCAAAATGTGTTCTATTTTCAAAAGGTGTTATCTTTGGTTCTTTTAAACCTTCTTGTAAGGAGTAACCAAGTTTTAACTCTAGTTCATTTACAAACTTTTCTAAACCCCAATCATTTATAAGATGTCTTACTCTTGCTTTATTTCTATTAAATCTGTTTCCATTATCTCTAAAAATCTCAGCACAAACAACAGCCACATCACGAACTTGTTCAGGTTTTACATATCTATTTGCTCGATAAGCTATTTGTTTTGATTTTGATAAACCACCTCCAAGAGTTAAATCAAATAAAACCTCACCATTTTCATTTTTAAAAGCAGTAAAAGCAACATCTTGAATCTCATGGGCTGCTGTATGTCTTCCACACCCCGAAATACCTACTTTATATTTTCTAGGGAAGTTACAAAACCTATCATCATTCATATCAAAATATAAATCCAACTCTTTTACTAAATATGAAGCATCAATAATCTCTTTTGGGTCAATTCCTCCAACAGGAGAAGTCATAATAGGTCTAGGGCCATCACCCGATGCCATTTTTGAGCTTAGTCCAACAGAATCTAATAGTGCAAAAATTTCAGGTAAATCTTTTATCTCAATATAATGATATTGAATATTTTGTCTATTTGTAAAATCAACTAAACCCTTTGCGTATTTTTCGCCTATAGTTGCTAAGACTTCTAATTGTTTTAGATTTATTTTTGCATCAACAATCTTAATTCTTTTCATAAAATATTTTTTTTCTTCTAAATTGTTAGTATTTACGTGTGGATACATTCCATACCACTTTAATAAACTAATAGAATCATCACTTAAAGGTATTTTTTTTAATGCTTCTTTGTATATATCGTTAATTACTCTTAAAGGGTTTCGTGAAGCTTTTAATTGTTCTAATGCTGAGAGTTCTTTTTCAGCCATAAGTTCTCCTAATTTATATATAATATTTGAATTTTATAATTTATATAAACTTGGTGTCTACTTAGTGGTGTGAAATAATATATTTAAATAAACAAGCTAAGTATTAATTTAATAGCCAAAGCAGATAATAGTATTTTTAATAAAAAAGTAAATCTTTTACCATCTATTTTATTTCGAAGTTTTGTACCAGCTAAACTACCTAAAATAGCTCCTATAATCATAGTCACAATAATCCCTAGATAATCAAAAAAAACAAAACCAAAATATATAAATACAAATACTTTTAAAATATGAGAAATACTCATAAGAGCTGCACTTGTAGCAACAACCTTATCTCTATTTTTGTAGTCTTTTAAAAGCAAAGTCATACTAAGAGGCCCTGTTGCACCTACTACTACAGATAAACCTGATTGTAAAAAACCAACAAGATAATAGTTTTCATATTTTTTAATCTTTTCGTTAAACTTTTGAGACCATAATGAAAGTAAAATATAAATAGCAATAAATAAAGGTACATATTCTAAAGATATCAAAGAAATAATACTAGCAAAAAGCCCTACTCCAAGAAGTGAACCTATCAAAAACTTTGGTATTGTTTCATACTGAATATCTTTATACGAAAAAACTGCACGACTTATATTACTAGACATTTGAGTAAGTCCATGAACAGGAATAATCGCATTTAAAGGTAAAAAAGAAGGTAATACTGCAATAAGAAGCATACCTCCACCAAGCCCAACAACTCCTGCAATTGTTGAAGTAAAAAATGCAATTAAACCTAATAATAATTCATCTAACAAAAGCTATCCTATATTTATATTATTTTACGATATCAAATAAAGCCTTTATTATCAAAAAAAAGCTACAATCGCTTTTTAATAAAACATAGGAGATAATCTTGGATATTTATCAATGGATAGGTTTTGTAGGAATGGCTTTTGTTGTTTTTGCATATTTACTTTTACAGATGAACAAATACACTATACAATCACTTCAATACCAACTTTTAAACTTAGTAGGAGCTGTCTTACTTTTAATATCACTTTTTGTACACTTTAACTTAGGATCTTTTATAATCGAAGTATTTTGGATAGCTATCACAGTTTATGGAATAGCTAAAAACATAAAAGAAAAAAAAGTATTACAAAAGGAAAATGTATGAAGTATCTAATATTTACAACTTTAATTTTTTCAAATATTTTATATGCAAATTACTCATTTAATAATCAAAATTCAAAAAATATTGATATGCACGGTGGAAAAGGTGACAAACTAATAGATTCTAAATCAAGTTTTTCAAATAAAAATATGAATTCTTTATCAATAGGAATAAATAAACCCAAAAAGCCTAATGCACCGAAACCTTTAATTTCTCAAGATAAAACAAAAACTACTAAAAAAACTAATCAAGACAAATAAAACTCATATAAGAAATCAAAAAAGCTTGACAAGCTAATGATTTCTTGTTAATATTCTCTACAGACCAACTGGTTGGTTTTAAATTAAAACAGATTATTTTAAAGGATTACTATGTCAAGATTAATAGATAATATTAAACAATATCAAGAAACATTTAAGCAAAGAGTACCAAAAGATTTACAAGAAGTGATGCTAAAAGCAACTGAGAATCTAAAAAATGAAAAGCTATCTAAAAATGCACTAAAACTAAAAGATAAAGCCAAAAGTTTCACACTTAAAAATGCCATAAACAAAGATGTAAACTTAGATGAATTACTAAAAGAAAATAAATTTGTAGTACTAAACTTTTACCGTGGAGCATGGTGTCCTTATTGTAACTTAGAACTAAAAGCTTTTGAACAAATAAATGATAAACTAATACAAAACAAAGCAAAACTTGTAGCAATATCTCCACAAACTCCTGATGTAAGTTTAACAACTATGCAAAAAAATGAACTATCATTTGAAGTTTTAAGTGATACAAATAACAAGGTTGCTAAAGAGTATGGCTTAGTATTTAGTTTAGCTCAAGAATTAAGACCTATTTATGAAAAATTTGGAATTGATATTGTAGCTTCAAATAATGAAAACAGCTTTGAACTACCTATGCCAGCTACTTATGTAATAAATAAAAATAAAGAAATTATTTATGCTTTCATAGATGAAGACTATACAAGTAGAAGTGAACCCCAAGAAATTTTGGATATAATTAGCAAAAACCAATAAGGTGTAAGCAAATGCAAGATGTAAGAAGTAGATTGATTGAAGCTACATTTCAAGAAGTCTTTTCTAAGGGATACCAAGCAGCTTCTCTAGCTCATATTTTAAAAAGAGCCGAAGTAAAAAAAGGAGCTATGTATCACTATTTTCCTTCAAAAAAAGAGATGGTTTTATCTATGATTGATGAAAAAATAAAATTACGAATCGAAAATAAGTGGAAAGCATTAGCAAATACAGAAGAAAATATTATAGATTCACTTATTTCAATTTTAGAAGATATAAATAATTGGGATTTAAAAAATGGCTGTCCTTTAGGTAACTTACTTCAAGAATCCCTCGATGAAGATGAGGATTTTAAAAAAATATTAACAGATATATTAGATGATTGGAAAGAGTTATTTTCAAACATCTTGCAAAAAGCAAAAGATAAAAACCAAATAACTCAAACATTAGATACTAAAACTTGTGCTACATTTTTGATAGCATCTATTGAAGGGGCTTTACTTCTTAGTAAAAAAAATGACAAAGCAAAAGATTTTGAAGATACCATGAAACACTTGGTATCTTATATAAACTCATTTAGAATCTAAACTAAATACCCAAATAAGTATTTAGTTTAAATCTTCTATCTACGATACTTTAGAATAAGCTTCTTTTTCTTTTTGAATCAAAATAGTAGCTAAAAAGTCATAAGCTTCTGCCCATGCTTCTTGAATCTCTAAAGTACAAGCTTCACCTAAAACATCTTTGAAAGCTTGTAATAAAGAGTCTTTTACCATAGGATAATGTTTAGCTTGAATATTTGTTTTTACATGTGCACTTACCATACCTTCTATTCCTTTAGTAAGCTTATCTAACTTATCAATATTGCTTGCATAAGCATAAATTGCATTTGCTAATTTTTTTGGTTGTTCCTCTGTAGCATTTTTAAATAAAACCTTTGTTTCTGGATACTTTGTAAATAAAACTTCATACATTTTTGTTGTAATTTCATCTCTTCTTTCTTTTATAATTGGTGCAGTAATTTTTATAATTTCTTTTGTTTTTTCGTTCATATTTCATTCCTTTTTTAATAATTTGGCGAAGTTTATCAAAATAGGATATTTTTTGTCTTGATTAAAATCAAGATAAAAATAATACAAGACTATTCTGATATAATTTTAAAAATTAAATAAATATTAATAAGGTATAAATAAATGGCAAAAACATATAAATTTATTTCGTGGAATGTAAACGGTATTAGAGCAGTTGATAAAAAAGAGGCTTTAAAATGGGTAGATGAAGCAAATATTGATTTACTTGGTATCCAAGAAACAAAATCAATGAAATCACAAATTCCTGACTCAATCTTTGAAAAAGAATATAAAACACTATTTGCTAGTGAATCAGCTATCAAAGGAAGAAGTGGAACTGCACTATTTACAGATATAGAAACAACTTTTGAGTGCAACTGTCCTAGTGTAGATGTACTTGATGAGGGAAGAATTAATGAAGTTCACTTTACTTTAGGGGAAAAAGATATAGCATTTTTTAATGTATATTTTCCAAATGGTCAATCAAAAGATGAAAGACTTACATATAAAATGGAGTTTTATGATAGATTTTTAGAGCATTGTGAAAATCTAAGAAAAGAAGGAAAATCTATCATAGTTTGTGGAGATGTAAATACAGCTCACACTGAAATAGATATAGCAAGACCAAAAGCAAATGAAAAAACATCAGGTTTCTTACCAATGGAGAGAGATTGGATAACTAAGTTTTTAGAACATGGTTATATAGATACATTTAGACTTGTAAATGGTGATATAAAAGACAAATACTCATGGTGGTCATACAGAGCAAATGCAAGAGCAAACAACGTTGGCTGGAGAATTGACTACTTTTATATAAGTGAAGATTTAAAAGACTTTGTAAAAGATGCTTACATCTTAGATGAGATTATGGGAAGTGATCATTGTCCTATTGGACTTGAGATTGAGTTATAAGAGTTAAACTCTTATAACTTAAACAGTTTTAAAACATCTTGGGCTTGCACAGTATAATCAGGCTCATCCTCATAAGGATCTACTTCTTTATAAACTATTGTTTCAAGTGGATTTTTCCACTGATTTCTTTGCTCTATTTTATCATAAGATGTTGGTAAAATTATAGAGTTTACTCTATAAACAGCAGCTAACTGCATAGGTCCACAATCTATTCCTAAAAACAAATCAAGAGCAGCGATTTTCTCTACTAAATCAGCTATAGAAGTTTTACCAGCAAGATTTTCATAGTTTGTAATACCATTTGCTTGTAGCTCTTCTTCAATCACACTACAAATATCTACTTCATTTTTACCACCTAGAAGTACTATGTCATATTTAGCAGATAAAGCAACAGCTACTTTAGCAAACTCTTGCGGTGGCCATCTTTTTACATCTGCATAAGTTGAACCTGGATGAATACCAAAAGTAGGTTTTTTAAACCATTGGGGTTTAAAGTGAAGCATTAAATCCCCTGCTTTATATGATGTATCTAAAGTTTCATTTACAAAGTCATTGTATTTTTCTACTTGGTGAATATCTTTGTTGTTTGAAGTGTAATTTACTTTCTTTTTTGCATTTACAAAATAAACAAAAAACTTAGATAAAAAACCATCTTTAAAAGAGATAATCAAATCTTGTTCATCAAAACTTTTAGCCATTCTAAAAAGTGAAATAAGAGTAAACAAACTTTTAGAAGTCTCTTCAACAACAAGATTTTTAACTCTTTCATCTTTAGAAAAAAGTTGCGTAGAAACGCTAGAACCTACAAAAGTAACTTCAGCGCCTCTATAATGCTTCAAAAGATTCTCAATAGCAGGAGTAATCAAAACAGTATCTTCAATCAATTCAGGTAGCTCAACTAATAACTTCATCTATCTTCCCAATGTATAAATATTTTATATATAATATACATAAATTTTCTTTGTATTAGTTGAGCTTTTTTGATTAATATGGCAATTTTATCATAGCTTTTTTTAAGTGAGTGGAGGGGTAACTTTTCACAATTAAGAAAACAACTGCTAAAATCACTCAAAAACAAAAGGTATATGATTATGAATGATTTTGATTTTCTAAACAAAGATACTTTTGAAGCAGATAAATACAAAGACATGGTTAAATCTTATCAAGAAAAAGACGAACCAACTCAATGGTTTGACCATATTTATGAGAGTGCTAAGGGTGACTATACTAAAGTATTTTGGGCTGATTTAAAACCAAGTCCTTATCTTGTATCTTGGTTAAAAGAAAATCCTATAAACAAAGCAGGCAAAAGAGCTTGTGTTATTGGCTGTGGGGTTGGTGATGATGCACAAGCTTTAAGTGAATTTGGTTTTGAAGTTATAGCTTTTGATATTTCTCCAAAAGCTATAGAGCTTTGTAAAGACAGATACCCTGATACAAAAGTGCAGTTTATAGTAGCTGATTTATTTGACTATCCAAAAGAGTGGTTTGAGAGTTTTGATGTAGTTTATGAGTGTAATACTATTCAAGTTTTACCAGATGAGTATAGAAAAAAAGCTCGAACTTCTATGTCTTCACTTCTTTCAAAAGGTGGATATATTTTAGTTTCTTGTAGAAGTAGAGATGAGCATGAAAAAGAAGATGAGATACCAAAACCTTTAAGCAAATCAGAAATAGATGAGTTCATAACAGTACAAAATCTAAAAGAGCAAAGTTTTTTAGCTTATGATGATAACCAAATACCAAGTGTACCTCACTTTTTTGCAGTTTATAAAAAATGATTTTAAAAATAATACTTGGTTTTATACTCATAGCTTTTATAGAAACTTTAAATGGAATTTTTAGAATAAAGGTTTTAAATAAAAGCTTCTCTAAAAGGTTATCAAAGTTTATATCTTTTATACTTGGTTCTATACTTATTTTTCTAATAAATCTTTTTTATATTCCAATTCTTGGTATATCCTCACAAGAAGAAGCTTTTTTTATAGGTTTTACGTGGGCTTTATTGATGATACTTTATGATGTATTTGTAGGTAAGTTTATGTTTAAAATGTCATGGGAAAATATAGCTGATGATTTTGATATATTAAAAGGAAACTTACTCTCACTTGGAATAATACTTATAGTTTTTATGCCTATTTTTGTATTTAAATACTTCTAAAATCAAGAGTTTTGAAAGACTTTTAAGCTTTCAAACTCTTCTATATTAAATTCATTTTGTTTTATTTTATTTCCACTTACATCTAGTCTTTTTAGATTTCTCAATTCTTTTAACTCTTTTGGTAAACTTTCAAGTAAATTTCCACTAATATCCAAGTTTTTTAGACTTTTCATGTTTGTTATTTCTTTTGGGATTTCTTTTATATTATTGTTTCTGATTATTACTCTTTGAAGCTTTGACATTTTTAAAAGCTGTTTGGGAAACACCTCAAAACAGTTATCATTTAAGACTATTTTTTCTAAGTTTTTTAGCTTAGAAAATCCTAGTGGTAGCTCTTTTAGCTTATTTGAGGAAACATAAAGTGTTTTTAAGTTTTCAAGCTTAGAAATTTCAAAAGGCAAAGTTTCTAAAGTATTATTTCTAATATCAAGACATTCTAGCAAGTTTAAACTAGCTATTTCATTTGGTAGCATCGAAATAGTATTGCTCCATAAATAAAGTTTCCTTAAAGAGCTCATTTCAAAGACCTCTTTAGGGATTTCTTTTAGGTTTTTATGGTTTAGATTTAAAGCTTCTTGATTTTTATCTTCAAATGTAAACATTGTTATTTTTTATATCTTTTGAAGTAGTTTTTCTATCTTTTTATTTGAATCAACTATTCTATCAAGAGATATTTTTCCCTTTTGTATTTGAGAATAAACTGTATTTATTATCGTTTCAAGTTTTACTGGTTTTGCAAGTTGATTTGCAAAAAGTAAAATATTTACACCTGAATTTATAGCTAAAGTTACTGTATCTTTTAAGCTATAATGAGAAGAGATAGCTTTCATTTGTAAATCATCACTTATTAAAACACCTTGATAATTTAACATATCTCTTAAAATAATTGTATTTATATCATAAGATAATGTTGCAGGATAGTCTCTATCCATTTCTTTGTTAAAAACATGAGCACTCATAATCATATCTACTTTATTATTTTTTATTAAATACTCATAAGGTTTCATTTCTTCTTGACTCCAAGTTTTTGTTACATCTACAAAGCCTTTATGGGAGTCACCATAAGATGAACCATGACCAGGGAAGTGTTTAAGTACTGATATCACTCCTTGTTTTCTTGATTCTTCTATAAAGATAGAAGCATATTTTATAACTTGCTTAGGATTTTTTCCATAAGATCTTTTTAGTTTATAAATCACTTTATTTTTTCGATTTATGGCTAAATCAACTACGGGTGCAAAGTTTAAGTTTATTCCATTTTTTTTCAACAACGAAGCAAGTTTTGAATACTCTTGTCTAGCAAAAACCTCGCCATTTTTAGATATCTTTTGGGCTGATGCTGTATATTTAAATCCATAAGCAGGCTTTAGTCTTTGTACAATTCCACCCTCTTGATCTATAGAAATAAGAAGTTTATCAGCTCTTATACTTTGTAATTTTGAAGTTAAATTTTGAAGTTGTTTAGGATTTACTATATTTTTTCTTTTACTTTTATCATTTGGGTCTTTATCAAAAAGAATAACTCCACCTAAATTGTAGTTCTTAATATCTTTATATATCTTGTCATTTAAAGATACATCTGTACCATTAAAACCTAATATAACCATTTTTGATATCATGTTTTCTATTTGTTTTTTTGTATAGTTTTCATTTGAAAATAAAGAACTAACAAAAAGACTTAGAATAAAAAGTTTTTTTATCATATATTTTCTCTTTTTAAATATTTGATGAAGTTTTATCCAATTTTACTTTAAACTTAGCAATTAACAAACTATATTATGTTTTTCAACAAGATTTGATATTTTTTTTCCAAGCTTATTTATCTTTTCTAAGTCAAGTCTATCTTTAGAACCAGATATTCCAACTGCTCCAATTAAAATATTTTCATGATTAAATAAAGGTGTTGCGACACAACACATATTATCTTGAAATTCACTATTATCAATAGAATAACCGTTTTCTTGAACTTCTTTTATAGTTTGATTTAATGCTTTTATATTTGTAATTGTATTGTGTGTATATTGATTTAATTTTATTTTATCTAAATTATAATTTCCAAAAGCAAGTATTGATTTACCTAAAGCATTTGTATGAAGAGGTGCTTTTAAACCTATGTTATTTCTTGTTTTTATTTTTCTATCTGAATTATCTACCTGATTTAAATATAAAACCTTATTATCATCTAAAATCCCTAAATATGCGCACTCATTTGTTTTTTCATAAATCTCTTCTAAAAGAGGTTTTGTTTTTTCAACTAAAAGTTGAATTCTTGTTTTTTTTGTATTTTCATCTTCTAAGTTTTTAGAAATAATTTCATTTGAATTTTCTAAATACTCTATATAGTTTTCTTCTTTTAAAGTTTGAAGTATTCTTGACATAGTACTTTTATTTATATTGAGTCTATCACAAAGAGTCATAGCTAAAATAGGCTTACCATAATTTACTATTTCTTTATAAACTTGTAAACCTTTTGAAAGTGATTTCAATGAATCTGACATACTTTTCCTTTATGCAAAACTAAAAAATAGTTTTGCATAAATATTATAAAAGTTCATTAAATTTAGCAAGCCAAGTTGGATGAGCTGGCCAAGCTGCTGCTGTAACTAAGTTTCCATCCACATAAGCGTCTTCAAAACCTACATCAATCCATGTTCCGCCATTTTGATTTACATCAGGAGCACAAGCTGGATAAGAAGAACAAGTTTTATCTTTAACCACATTTGCAGCTACTAAAACTTGAATACCATGACAAACAGAAGCTATAGGTTTATTTGCATTATTGATATTTTGAACAATCTCAATAACTCTTGGATTTAATCTAATATATTCAGGAGCTCTACCACCAGGAACTACAAGAGCATCATAAGAGTTCTCATCTATTTCATCAAATGAAGCATTTAATGTGAAATTATGTCCTGGTTTTTCCGTATAAGTTTGATCACCTTCAAAATCATGAATAGCAGTTTTTATCTGCTCACCTGCTTTTTTATCTGGACAAACAACATCAACTTCATGACCTAACATCTTTAAACATTGAAAAGGAACCATTAACTCATAATCTTCTACAAAATCACCTGCTAAAACTAAAATCTTTTTTGACATCTTTTTCTCCTTAAAATTTTAAAAATATTATAAGAAGTGAACTTAATAGATAATATACAAAAAAGATTAGTTTCTTTGAGTTTCACTATATGAAACAACTAAAGTAAAACCTCTAACCACTCTATTAGTTTTTCTAAACTTTTTTCATCTTTGTTTGTGATAAAAAGTGAAGGTTTATTTTTTCTATTGTTTGCTACATCTTCTTTCATCTGCTCTAAATCTACACCAACATAAGGGGCTAAGTCAGTTTTATTTACTACAAGCAAATCACTAAAAAGTAACCCAGCACCCTTTTTTCTAGGAATATCAGCACCTTGTGCCACATCAATAACATATAAATAATAATCTATCAATTCATAAGAAAAAGTAGCACTTAGATTATCTCCACCACTTTCTACAAAAATAATATCAGGATTAAACTTCTCTTCTAGTTCTACTACTGCTTTTTGATTCATAGAAATATCATCTCTGATTGCTGTATGTGGACATCCTCCTGTTTCAACTCCTAAGATTCTATTTTCATCTAAATCAAGTGTTTTTTTAAGATAGTTTGCATCTTCTGTTGTATAAATATCATTTGTTACTATTCCTAAACTATATTTATCTTTCAACACATTTGTAAGGCTTTCAATCAAAGAAGTTTTACCACTTCCTACTGGTCCTGCTATTCCTATTTTTAGTGCCATTTTTTCTCCTGCTGACTAATTTGTAATTTTATCAACTAAATTTTGATTAGGGTTTTTATTCTAGTTCAAGACGTAAATAGATGAAGTTTACTATAAGTAAATAAATCTATTTACAACGAAGAAATAGGATAAAAAAACAATCAAAACTATGTTGCAAACATTTTGGGTTCTAGTTTTTTGTGTTTAAATATCACTTCTTCAAAAAGTGGATTAAAATTTGTGATTTTTTCATCAATATTTTCATAATAAAACTTTTCTAAAAACTCATCAAACTCAAATAAAAGTTGTTGAATTTGAGAGGGTTTTATTCTTGATATTTTAAGTGTTGCTGCACAGATGTTTATTAGATTTTTTTTAGTCCACATTACTATAAAGTCTTCTATTTTTATATCCATATCAAAAGCTAATGAGCTTAAAACTAAAAGTTCATTTCCTATACACTGTTTATTTTCTATTTTTGAAAAGTACTCTTTTACTATTTGCTTTTGGGGCAATGTTTTTGTTTGAGCAAAATAGTTCTCACCTATATGCTTTGAAGCTTTTGCATACTCAAAAGTCAAATATGCCCCTAGATTTTTATCAAGTTTTTTTAACACTACTAGATTTTCACTACTTAAAGCCTCATAAACTTTTTTGATATATACAAACTCTTGTTTTGCATACTGATCATAAATAAAGTTTTTAAGATAATCTCTTAGGGTATCTATATCTTTTACTTCTTCTAAAACCATATGAGGTTCAAGTCCAAAAGAGTGAACAAAAACACCTGAGGGAAAACTTCCATCAAGTATTTGCAAAAATCTACTTAAACTTTTCAAAGCCTTAGTGTGAGTGGTGTGCTTTTCCATTTGGTTTGAAATACCCTCTTGTTTTTTCTACTTTTATAGACTCATTTTTATAACAATCTTTGATAATATCTTCAATAGATATATCATCTAAAACCACTATTTTCGACTCACTTATTTGTACTGGTTGATGTCTATTTCCTATCTCATAAGCAGTTTTTGCAAAGCTAAGTGCATCTTTAAACTCTAAGATATGAATCATATCTTCACTTCTTGAAACTTTGATAGTAAAGCCATCTTCATCAACTAAAATATCATTTTCATGCAAGTGTGTAAACTTGGCTTTTATTATAAAATCAACACCGTTTTTACTTACAGCTGTTAAGTTTGGCTTTTGCATATCAAACCATGATAACTCAACCTCATCATCAAAACTGATGTCTTTTTTTATCTCTATTATTTTTTTAATCATTTTTATTCCTTAAAAGTGCCCATTTTAAAATAAGAAGTATTTCTTAGCCATAGGCACTTCACTTACATAATTTGACTCTATTAGTTTTCCATCAACTCTTACATCATAAGTTTCAGGGTCAACCTCAACCTCACCTATGAAATCATTTAGTTTCATATCTTTTTTGCCTATATTTCTTGTGTTTTTTACACTTAAAACTTGTTTGTTTATTCCTAGTTTACTAGCTAAATTTTCACTTGCTACTTTTGAAGTAAAAATAGCACTTGTTTTAGCACTAGCCTTTCCTAAACTTCCAAACATAGGTCTATACATATTTGGTTCAGGTGTAGGAATAGAAGCATTACTATCTCCCATCATAGCAAGTGCTATAAATCCACCTTTTAGTACAAGTTCTGGTTTCACTCCAAAAAATGCCCTATTCCATAAAACTAAATCAGCCATTTTTCCAACTTCAACACTTCCCACATACTCATCAATCCCACAAGCAATGGCAGGGTTTATAGTATATTTTGCTATGTATCTTTTGATTCTTTCATTATCACTTTTTTCATCATCACCCTCAAGAGCTCCTCTTTGTTTTTTCATAGAGTCAGCAACTTGCCAAGTTCTTATTATTACCTCTCCTACTCTTCCCATAGCTTGTGAGTCCGAACTTGTAATAGAAATAGCTCCTAAATCTTGTAGTACATCCTCAGCTGCAATAGTATTTCCTCTTATTCTACTTTCAGCAAAGCTTACATCCTCTGGAATTTTAGGACTTAAATGATGACAAACCATAAGCATATCAAGGTGTTCTTCAATAGTATTTTTTGTATATGGAAGTGTTGGGTTTGTACTTGAAGGTAAGATATTTGCTAAACCTGCAACTTTCATAATATCAGGGGCATGACCACCACCAGCACCTTCACTATGGAAAGTATGAATAGTTCTATTTTTAAAACTATCAACCGTATTATCCACAAAACCTGACTCATTTAAAGTATCTGTGTGAATTGCTACTTGTATATCAAAATCATCTGCAACACTAAGACATGTATCAATAGCCTTTGGAGTACTTCCCCAATCTTCATGAAGTTTAAGTCCCATAGCTCCTGCTTCTATTTGCATTTTTAAAGCTTCGTAGCTTGAACTATTTCCTTTTCCCATAAATCCAAAGTTCATAGGTATATCATCTACACTTTGAATCATCTTTGATATATTCCATTCACCTGGCGTACAAGTTGTGGCATTTGTTCCTGTATTTGGCCCAGTACCACCTCCAAGCATAGAAGTAACACCACTTGCTAGTGCTTCATCAATTTGCCCAGGAGAGATATAGTGAATATGTGAGTCAATTCCCCCTGCTGTTATGATTTTTCCCTCAGATGAAAGTATTTCTGTGTTTGCACCAATCTCTAAACCTTCACTAATACCATCACAAAGATTTGGATTTCCTGCTTTTCCAATAGCACTAATTAAGCCATCTTTTATTCCAATATCAGCTTTATAAATTCCTGTATAGTCAATAATAGTGGCATTTGTAATAATCAAATCACAAGTAACAGTTGCTGTTGGGCTTTGAGCCATACCATCTCTAATAGTCTTACCACCACCAAACTTAACCTCTTCACCATAAGTAGTATAATCTTTTTCAATTTTCGCTATTAATGAAGTATCAGCTAATCTAAATCTATCACCCTTTGTTGGACCATACATGGAAGCATATTTTTGTTTACTTATCTTCATCACACTCTCCTAAAAACTTCTCTAAATTTTTCTTAGCTTTTTTCTTAGTTTCTTCATCATCTAAAAAGCCTTCAACTAAACCATTGAAACCACTCATATATCTTTTTCCAGTAAAGGCAACTAAATCAACTTGTTTTTTAGAACCTGGCTCAAATCTTACAGATGTTCCAGCAGGTACATCAAGTCTTTTTCCATAAGCTTCAAATCTTTCAAAATCAAGCTCTTTATTTACCTCAAAGAAGTGATAATGTGAACCTATTTGAACTGGTCTATCACCTTTGTTTTCTACTTCTATTGTAGTAATCTTGGCATTTTCATTTAGTATAAGTTCTTCATCATCTACTAAATACTCTCCTGGAACTTCTATATCTTTTGAAGTTGGTATTGGATTATGAACTGTTACTAGTTTTGTTCCATCATCAAAAGTAGCTTCTACTTGAACCATAGAAATCATTGAAGCAACCTCTGGCATCACATCATCTTGTTTTAAAACTTTAGTTGCATCAACCATAAGTTGGGCTACACTCTTTCCATCTCTAGCACCTTCTACAATATATGAAGAAATAATAGCAACAGCTTCTGGATAGTTAAGTTTTAAGCCTCTATCTTTTCTCTCAAGGGCTAATTTTGCTGCTGTATAAATTTGCAGTTTTTCTGATTCACGATTTGTAAGAAACACACTTTCTCCTTTTATTGTTTTCCTAAATTAAACTCTTTTTTATTTAGACTTTTTCTATATAAAGCCCAAATAAAAAAGATTTCTTTTCTTAAACTGTTCATATTTTCATGGGATATTACAGCTACAAGCATTTTTTGATTTGAAGAGTAAGTTATACTTTCAAAACCACTTTTATATACTTCATTTAAAAACTCTTCATTGTTTTTTGTTTTGATATAAAGCTTGGCAAAAAAGTTTTGTTTACTTTTTTTTCTTTTCATATAATCTTTTAGTTGTACTCCACTTACATCAAACTTTTCTTGATACTCTAAACTTTTGTTTTCGTAAAAAGAGTTTTTCATAAGCATAGAAGTAAAATCAAAGTTTTCATAACTTCTTCCACGACTTAAAATATCCGTATAAAAAAACGTACAACTTTCATCAAAAGTTAGTCTAAAAAGTTGTATATATTTTGATTGTTCGTACAAAATCAACTCATCATTTATAAACTCCAAGTTCGCGCTTTTTTGAAGTTTGATATTGATATAGTTGATTCCATACTCTTTTTTTGATTTATAAATCTTAGTTGCAGATTCAGTTGTAAGAACTAAGTTTGATTTGTTTAAAGATACATGAAGTTTTATCCTATCTTTTGGAAATATCCCCTCACCTATATTTAGAAGTTTTATATAATTTTCATCTTCGTTAAAATAGTAATATCGTGAAGGTAAAAGTAGTTTATCCAAACTAAATACATCTTCTTTAAAATCAAACTTTATGCTCATAAATCCTCTTTATATGTTTATAATTTCAAAATATTTTAACTAAAAAGTTTTCATCATTTTTTCTACACTTGTATATAAAACAATCAAACAGACATATATTTGTTTACAATATCATCACTTAGTTCATTGATTTCCCCATTTGCTACAACACTTCCTCTATCTAATACATAAAAGTCATCTCCATGTCGTCTAGCAAAAGGAAGTTTTTGCTCAACTAACATAACTGTCATATCTTCTTCTTTTGTAAGATAGTCAATAACCTCACCTATTTGAGCTACGATATTTGGTTGTATTCCCTCACTTGGTTCATCTAAAATTAAAAATTTTGGATCAATACATAAAGCCCTTGCAATTGCAAGTTGTTGTTGCTGACCTCCACTTAAATCCCCACCTTTTCTTTTTTGCATATCTTTTAAAACAGGGAAAAGCTCATAGATTTTTTCAGGTACTTTTTTGATTTTATTTCTATTTGCTAACACTCCTATTTGAAGGTTTTCTAAAACAGTAAGTTGTGAGAATATCTCTCTTCCTTGTGGTACATAGCCTATGGCAATACCTGCTCTTTTATGGTCACTAAGTTTTGAAATATCTTCTCCATCATATAAAAGTTGTCCATCTTTTATAGGAAGTAAGCCCATGATTACTTTACTTAGTGTTGTTTTTCCAACACCATTTCTTCCCATAATACAAGTACATCTACCTTTTTTAAGCTCTAAACTTAAATCCCAAAGAGTATGACTTTGTCCATAGTATTGATTTATTTTTTCTATTTTTAACATATTATTCTACTCTCCTAAATATACTTGTCTTACTTTCTCATTGTTCTGTATAGCATCCATACTTCCCTCAGCTAAAACAGAACCCTCATGTAAAACTGTAACTTTTTTAGCGATACTTCTAATAAACTCCATATCATGCTCTACAACTACAACTGCATTATCTTTTGCTAGATTTGTTAGAATCTGGGCTGTGTTTTCTACTTCTTGAGGAGTCATTCCTGCAACTGGTTCATCTACAAGTAGAAGTTTTGGTTCTTGCATTATTAGCATTCCTATTTCTAACCACTGTTTTTGTCCATGGGATAAAATACCTGCTTGCCTATGAACTAAATCCTTAAGTCCAATAAGCCCTAAAGTCTCATCTATCTTATCTTTTTGCTCCCCACTTAGTTTTGAAAATAGAGTTTTAAAAAATCTCTTATCATCTTTCATAGCAAGCTCTAGGTTTTCAAAAACTGTATTGTTTTGAAATACAGTTGGCTTTTGGAACTTTCGTCCAATACCTATTTGAGCAATAGTTGGCTCATCAAGTCCAAGTAAATCAACAGCCTCACCAAAAACAATATGACCTTCATCAGGTCTTGTTTTTCCAGTTACTACATCCATCATAGTTGATTTTCCAGCACCATTTGCACCAATAATACATCTAAGCTCACCATAATTTATGGAAAAACTTAGATTATTTAAGGCCTTAAAGCCATCAAAACTAACGCTTACACCATCAACTAAAAGGATTCTATCTCCTTTTTTTAAATCACCTACATTTTGTTCATTTTCATGTTTTAATAGTTTCATCTTAAGCCTTTTTTAGTTTTGAACTAAGTTGTGAAAATACACCCACAACTCCCTTTGGTAAATAAAGTGTTACTACTACAAATAAAGCACCTAAAGCATATAACCAAACCTCAGGTAAAGCTGATGTAAAATATGTACTTGCAAAACTTACAACAATTGCTCCAATAATCGCACCATATAAAGTACCTCTTCCACCAATAGCAACCCAAATTACAAGCTCAATAGAAAATAAAGGAGAAAATACACCAGGATTTATAATTCCCACTTGTGGTACATATAAAGCCCCTGCAATTGCAGCTAACACAGCTGATACTACAAAGATAAACAGTTTGTATTGCTCAACTTTGTATCCTAAGAATCTTACTCTACTTTCAGCATCTCTGATTGATATAACAACTCTTCCAAGTCTTGAATTTATGATAAATCTACAAACTAAATAACCTAAAACTAAAGCTAAAAAAGTGATGATTAAAAGTGCAACCCTTGTTGTATCACTTGATAAATCAAAACCTAAAATGTCTTTAAAATCTGTAAGTCCATTATTTCCACCAAAGCCCATATCATTTCTAAAAAATGCTAACATTAAAGCATAAGTTAAAGCTTGAGTTATGATTGATAAATAAACTCCTGTAACCCTACTTTTAAAAGCTAAGTATCCAAATACAAAAGCTAAAATCCCTGGAATTAACATCACCATTAAAAAAGCAAATAATGGATTATCAAAACCTTGCCAAAACCAAGGTAACTCTTTTAGGTTCATAAAAACCATAAAGTCAGGTAAATCTGGATTTCCATAAACACCTCTATCACCTATTTGTCTCATAAGATACATAGCCCAAGCATAACCACCAAGGGCAAAAAATGCTCCATGACCAAGACTTAAAACTCCTAAATATCCCCAAACTAAATCCAATGCCAAAGCTAAAAGTGCAAAGGCTAAATACTTTCCTAAAATAGTTACTGTAAAAGTTGAGATGTAAAATATTGAATCACTTGGAACAAATAAATTACAAAAAGCAACTACAAAAACTACTACAGCTAAAGAAGAAAGAACTATCTTTCCTCCTTTGTCATTTTCTAATATTTTTAAAATTAATGCTTTTCTTTCCATCTAATTAATCCTCAACATCTCTGCCCTTTTGAGGAAATAATCCTCTAGGCTTTTTTTGAATAAATAAAATAATAAACACTAGAATAATAACCTTAGCAAGAACAGCTCCTGAAACAGGTTCTATAAACTTGTTTATCTCACCTAGTGTAAGAGCTGCTATAAATGTACCCCAAAGATTACCAACTCCACCAAATACAACTACCATAAAACTATCAACTATATAAGCTTGTCCTAGGTTTGGTCCTACATTTGTAAGTTGAGATAAGGCAACACCTGCAACACCTGCTATACCTGAACCTATACCAAATGTGATTGCATCAATATAGTTTGATTTAATTCCCATAGCTCTCGCTATTGGTCTGTTTTGAGAAACAGCTCTAACTTTTAATCCAAGTGAAGTTTTTTTCATCACAAATAAGATTGCTAAAAATACAGCAAATGCAAATATGATGATATAAAGTCTGTTGTATGTTAAAAACAGCGTACTATTTACTTCTAAAGCTCCACTCATCCAAGATGGTGTTTTTACTTCTTGATTTAAAGGCGAGTAGATTGTTCTAACTAATTGTTGTAAAATCAAACTAACCCCAAATGTTGCTAAAAGTGTTTCAAGTGGTCTTCCATAAAGATGTCTAATAACCAATCTTTCAATCAAAATCCCAACAACACCACTTACAATAAAAGCAGCAGGAATAGCAATAAGAATAGAATACTCAATAAGTCCTGGCATAACTTGCTGAATTGTATAAGTTGTATATGCTCCAATCATAATAAGCTCCCCATGAGCCATATTAATAACCTTCATAACACCAAAAGTAATAGATAAACCAATAGCAGCTAAAAGTAAAACAGACCCCATACTTAAACCAAAAAATGCAGTTTCAATAAAAGAATAAAAAGACTTACTTGATTCAATACTTTTTATTGATTTTTGGGCAGTTTGAACTAAAACTTTATCTTCACTGCTGTTTTTAATCTCATTTAATGTTTGAAGAGATTTAGAAGATAAAAACTCTCCTAGTTTTTTTGTAGCTTCAATTTGTTTTTCTTTTGTTGAAGCATACTTTGCATCAAGATTTGTTTTTATTTCTTCTAAAACCTCTTTTACATCGCTACTTTTCTCTTTGTTTAAAGCTTCTAAAACTAAAGCTTGATTTTTTACATCTAAGTTTTTAAGTAGATTTTTTGCTGATTTAAGTCTTTTATCTTCATTTTTTGAAAAAAGATTTAATTTAGCAAGTGATTCTTTGATAACACTTCTTAATTTATTGTTTATCTTTATCTTTTTAAAATCATATTTTGATTTTTTATCTAAAGTTTTTTTTGAGAAAACCTCAACAGTTATATACTCTCTTTGAATTTTTTCTTTCAGAAAAACTAATGTTTTATCTTTTTTTATGTAGTAAAGTTTTCCTTCTAGCATTCTTTGTAAAAGATACTCTAGATTATCATTTTGTGAGTGTTTAGAAGTTAAATCTAAAATAGCTTTCTCTTTGTTTTTAAAACTATTTGTAATCAAAGAGTTTGCATCTTCTTTTAAAGTATTTGCATAAGTAAAACCTACTAGCAATAAATTAAGTAATATTATTTTTAAAATATTCATATTAACCTTTCATTATAAAAGCATGGAAGAGAACTTCCATACTTTTATTAATTTGCACCTATACATTTATTAGTTTTTGTGTTGTAGTTTCCACAATTAACTGGTTTAGTCCAGTCAGAAATTAAGTCTTTACTTCCTGGTAAAAAGTCAGACCATGCATCACCTGCAACTTCACTGTCAGTTTCCCATACAGTTTCAAATTGACCATTTTCTTGAATTTCACCAATTAAAACAGGTTTTGTTAAGTGGTGGTTTTTAAGCATTTTTGCAGTTCCACCTGTAAGGTTTGGAACAGTAATACCAATCATTGCATCTCTTACTTTATCAACATTAGTAGTTCCAGCTTTTTCTACAGCTTTTACCCACATATTAAATCCAATATAAGTTGCTTCCATTGGGTCATTTGTAACTCTTTTATCATTTTTGATAAATGTTTTCCATTTAGAAATAAACTCATCATTTGCTTGTGATTCGGCACTTTGGAAGTAGTTCCATGCAGCTAAATGCCCAACTAAAGGTTTAGTATCAATTCCTGATAACTCTTCTTCCCCAACAGAAAATGCAACTACTGGAATATTCTCAGAAGTAATACCTTGGTTTCCTAACTCTTTATAAAATGGCACATTTGCATCACCATTGATTGTAGAAACAACTGCTGTTTTCTTTCCAGCACTACCAAACTTCTTAACATCACTTACAATACTTTGCCAGTCAGAGTGACCAAATGGTGTATAGTTAACCATAATATCAGATGCAGCAACCCCTTTTGCTTTTAAATATGCTTCTAAAATTTTGTTTGTTGTTCTTGGATATACATAGTCAGTTCCTGCTAAAACCCATCTTTTAACACCAACTTCATTCATTAAGTAATCAACTGCTGGAATTGCCTGCTGATTTGGCGCAGCACCTGTATAAAATACATTTTTAGAAGACTCTTCCCCTTCATATTGAACAGGATAGAATAATAAACCATTTAACTCTTCAACCACAGGTAAAACAGATTTTCTAGATACTGATGTCCAACATCCAAAAGTAACATCTACCTTATCTTTAGTTAAAAGACCTCTCATTTTCTCTGCAAATAAAGGCCAGTTTGAGGCAGGATCAACAACTACAGGCTCTAATTTTTTACCTAATAGTCCACCTTTTTTATTTTGCTCTTCTATTAGCATTAAAACTGTATCTTTAAGTGTTGTCTCACTAATAGCCATAGTTCCTGATAAAGAGTGTAAAACACCAACTTTAATTGTATCAGCAGCTTGTGCCATTAAACTCATACTAACCAACGCCGAAGCAGCTAAGGCTTTTGCAAATCTTTTCTTCATGAATTCTCCTTTTTAATTCAAGTCATCTTTGACTTCTAAAAAGAAGTATAAAAAAGAAGTGTTGTTTTAGTGTTGTTTTTTAGATTGAAAATAAAGACTTAGTGTATATATTTTATACACAAGTCATTTATCTTACTGTAATTAAAATCATCTAGTAAGGCTTTTATATAAGCCTTTTGATTCTCTAAGAGTTTATAAGTTTCAAGGAGTTCAAGTATCTTATCTTCATTCATATCTAAACTATATTTTCTTAATAGTTCAAAAAAAGTTTTAGAAATGCCACTAAAACTATCTTCTATATTTTCTACTTTTACAGTTTTAGGTATAGTTTGAAGCTTTGAACTTAGATTTAAATATTTTGAGATTTTAGAAATAAGTTCATTTTCATCTATTGGTTTACTTATGAAGTCATTTGCACCACAAGCTAAAGCTTGTGCTTTATCCTCTTCATATACATTTGCAGAAATAGCAATAATAGGCAAGTCTAAATTTAATTGCTCTCTTATAATCTTCATAGTTTCTAAACCATTTAAATCCTTCATCAAAATATCCATACATATTAAATCTATATCATATTTTGAGATTAACTCCAAAGCTTCACTACCACTACTTGCTTCATAAGTTTTAAATTTATATTGTTCTAATATTTTACAAATCAAATCTCTATTTACTTTTATATCATCAACTACTAGGATAGTTTTATTTTCTATTATTGAATTAGCTTCAAACTCTAAAACATCAGCTTTTTTTACTTTATCTTGAGACAGTTCATATTCAATACTAAAAAAGAATTGAGTTCCTTTCTTTATTTGGCTTTTAACATAAATATCCCCACCCATTAAAGTAACTAACTCTTTAGTAATAGATAATCCAAGACCTGTTCCTTTTTGTTTAAACTCATCATCAACTTGCTCAAATGGTTTAAATATCTTTTCTAAATCTTCTTTTTTTATTCCTTTTCCACTATCTTTTACTTCAAAGAAAAGCTTTTTATTTTTTTCATAGATATTTACTATAATTCTTCCTTCTTTATTGGTAAACTTTAAAGAGTTTCCTAGTAGATTTATAAGTATCTGTTTTAGTCTTTGCTCATCTGTTTTTATATATTTAGGAAGAGTTGATAAAAAATTTATCTCAAAATTAATATCCTTTGATTTACATCTAAAACTAAAAATTGAGTCAAGCTCTTTCACTAAATCATGAAAGTCAAAACTTATTGGTCTTATCTCAATTTTTCCTGCTTCTATTTTTGAAAGTTCTAAGATTTCATTTATGATATTTAAAAGATGTTTACCACTTTTTTGTATGATATTTAAACTCTCTTTATCATTTTTGTTTATTGAAGTTGATTTTTGAAGTAAACTTGTAAAACCCAAGATAGCATTTAGTGGTGTTCTTAATTCATGGCTCATTCTTGCTAAAAAAATGGATTTTGCTTTATTTGCATTTTTGGCTTCATTTATTGCTATTTTTAACTTTGATTCACTACTTATAAGTTTTGTAGTATTATCTTTAAAAATCTCAACGGCACCTATCATATCACCTATCTCATCATCATATTTATTTTTTTCTAATTCAACACTCATATCATTTTTTGAAAGTCTTAACATGATTTTTCTAAGTAAATCAAGTGGGTAAACTATTCTAAAAAGAATAATAAAAAAGGAAGTTAAAAAGATAAGAATAGATAAAACCACAATAACATTTACATTTAATTCTTGTTGTTTTACTACATTAGCAGCCTCAATAACTTTTTGTTTTGTTCTTTTTTCAAAGGCTTTATAAAAAGTATCTAAAGGCTTCATAATTCTAATCTTTGCCTCATGATACTGCCTTGAGTGCATAATCTGTCTTGCTAATTTAAAGTTTGGTTTATCTTTGATTGTATAGTTTCCCTCACTATTTTCAAAGATACCTTTTACGGCATTCATTGCTTTATGCTCTAATCTTGTTAGATCATCTGATTCATTTTGGGAAGTAAAAAGTAAGTTTAACTCCTCATCAAGAAAGTTTGCTTCTTTCATTAACTGTCTTAAAGGTATTTTTTTCCCATCAAGTTTTGCCACACTTCCATCAATAGTTAAAAAATCCCAAAAAATACCGTTATATCTTTGGGGTCTTGCTTTTAATCCATTTCTTATATCAAGAACAGTTTTATACTGTTTTTCAAACATAGGATTTCCTGTTATTACATAAGTTCTTGCCATTCTTGTTAAATCATCACTACTTTGTCTTAACTCATGGGCTAAGATAAGTGATTTGTATTGCATTTCATAAGCGTCTTCTAAATCAATGGTTGCTTTTTGATATTTATTAATCACAATTGCCATACTTATAAAGGCAACTGTATTAAAAATAAACAGCAACATAAAAAGTTTCTTCAATTTCACATAAAATCCTAAATCTATCTTTATATCTATTTGCTTATAATTGTAACAACTAGCAAAAGCAAAAAGAGTAAACATAATGAATAAAAAATATACAGTACTTATAATAGATGATAAAATCGAAAATCTAAAGTACTTAAAAGAGATTTTAAAAGATGAACCTTATGAATTAAAAGCAAGTCCAGATGCACTATTTGCCATAGAAGCAGCAAAAGAAAATCCACCCAATCTTATACTTCTTGATATAAAAATGCCAAATATTGATGGTTTTGAAGTATGTAAAATAGTAAAAGAAAATAAAAAACTAAAAGAAATACCTATTATTTTTATAAGTGCTTTAGATGATGTTTCTATAAAAGTAAAAGCTTTTGAACAAGGTGGTGTTGATTATATTACTAAGCCTTTTGAACAAGAAGAAGTAAAAGCTAGAATAAAAACTCAACTTCAAATCTATGAAAATAAACAAACAATCTCAAAATTACTAAATCAACAAGACTTTTTTTTAAAAAAAATCATTCATGAAATAAATACTCCTTTAAGTGTAATCTCTTTAAATGTAGATAGTTTAGAAGAGCAAATAGGACAAAAAGAACAACTTGAAGTTATAAAAGCCTCTTCGAAATCACTCTCATCAATCTACAATGATTTATACTTTTTAACAAAAAAACAAACAAGAGAAAAGTCAAATGAAAAGATAGATTTAATTTCATTTTTATCTTCAAGAGTACAGTTCTTTGATGAGATTGCAAAAACAAAAAACATTCATATTCATCTTGAAATATATAAAGAGTTTGAGCTTTTTATGGATAGATATGAACTTGAAAGAGCAATTGATAATACTCTTTCAAATGCCATAAAATACTCTTTTGAAAATGAGGATATAGAAATAATTTTAGATTATGAGAAGAAAGGAAAAATTGAAGTAAAAAACAAAGGAATCACCATAGAAGATACAGACTCAATTTTTGAAGCATACTATCAACAAAAAAATAAAAATATTGGTTTAGGTTTAGGCTTAAATATCGTAAAAGAGATTTGCCAAAACAATAAAATACAAATAGATATAAAATCAAGTAAAGAAGAGACAAGTTTCTCTTATATTTTTCCAACAAATATGACAAAGGAGGTTTTATGAAAATACTATTATTAGAAGACGACCATAATCTAAATAAAATCATAAAAGTTTCCTTAGAGAAAAAAGGTTTTTTTATAGATAGTTTTATAGATGGATATAAGGCTGTTGATAAAATACTAAATGATAGTTATGATTTATATATTTTAGATGTAAATGTTTTAGGTTTTGATGGGCATAAAACTTTGGAGTTTATTAGACAGAAAGATATAAATACTCCCGTGATTATGATAAGTGCAAAAATTGATATTGAAAATATCAAAAAATCATACAATCTTGGATGTAATGATTATATTAAAAAGCCTTTTGATTTTGAAGAGTTGTATCTTAGAATTGAGTATCATTTATCTCATTTAAATTTAGAGCAAAATAGTGATCTATTAAAAGACTTAGGCAATAACTTCTCTTTTGATTTAATAGAGCAAAGACTTTATAAACATAAACATGAGATTGATTTAACTACAAAAGAGAAACTTCTTCTTACACTTTTTTCAAAAAATATTAACAAAACAGTTACAAATGAAATGATTCATGAGTATGTATGGAGTTCAAGACAAATGCAAACAGTTAGTATGAGAAGTGTAATTCATAAATTAAAACAAAAATTAAAAAGTGGAATGATTATAAACTTAAGAGGTGTGGGATATAAACTAATTAAATGAGTTGAGAGAAAAGCTTCTTTTAGAAGCTTTCCCACTCATCATCACTACTTGTATCAGTAAATGATTGTTTTGCACTTGTTGAAGGTGCTTGTGTGTGAGCTTTAGTTTGTGTTTGCTTTGGTTTAGATGAAACCTTAGCATTTGTTTGATTTCTAAGCTCTGCTAAAATCTCTTCAGAACTTTTATCACTTAATTTTACAGCCTCACTTTTAATACTATCTTTTCCAATAAACTCTTTTTCATTAGCTTGTTGTACAATTAATTTAGCAATTTCATCTGTTTGTACAGCAATACTATGTGTAGTATTTGAAATAACAACATTTTGTTGTGTTTGTTGATCAAGTTGTGTTACAGCATCATTAATCTGTTCAATTCCTGCTCTTTGCTCTTTTGAAGCTTCTGAAATTGTAGCAATTAATTCTGTAGTTTTTAAGATACTTTGATTTAATGATTCATAACCTTTAATCATCTTATCAGCACCATCTTTACCAGCATTTGCTTTTTCAGTTGCTTTTTCAACAATATCTTTAATCTCTTTTGCTGCTTCTGCACTTCTTGCAGCTAAGTTTCTTACTTCTTGTGCTACAACTGCAAAACCTTTTCCAGCTTCACCAGCTGTTGCTGCTTCTACTGCTGCGTTTAATGATAAAATATTTGTTTGGAATGCAATTTGATCAATTACAGTAATTGCTTCTGCAATATCTTGTGTTTGGTCATTAATTTCATCCATAGACTTAACTGTACCTGTTGCTAATTCTTGACCTATTTTAATTGATTTAGATAAGTCCTCTGAATTAGAAGCCATTGTTGTAATACTTTCTGTATTGTTAATTATAGTACTTGTAATCTCTTCTAATGCTGCTGCTGTTTCTTCAAGAGCTGCTGCTGTAGTAGTTGAGTTTTTATTTAACTTATCTACATTTTCAAGTAATACATCTGAACTTGCATCTAATGTTAATCCATTTTGTTTATTTTCAGCTAACATACCATTAATTATTTTTGATAAATCATTTATAGCAACTTCAACTTTTCCATTTGCATTTTTGATATTTTCTCTAAAGTCTAATTTACCATATTTTGCTAAAACATCTAAGATTACATTTGTATCTCTACCAATATTACTTTCTAAATTATCAAGCATTTCATTGATTTGAGTTTGTAAAATTTGTAAAGCTTCTGTTTGAGTCGTTTTTTCAACTCTACTATCTAAATAACCATCTTTAATATTTGCTACAACTCTCGTTACATCTTTAATTAAAGCACTATCTTGTTCAATTAAAGATTTTGTTTTAACAACATTTTGGTTTACTATCTTAGCCATTTTACCAATTTCATCATCTGCACTATCATCTAAATGATCAACATCATCTTTTTCTTTATTAATATATTTAAAGAAATTTAATAAACCATCTTGGAAGTTTTGTAATGGTTTAAATATCGTTTTATTAGATAATACAGCCATTACAAATGCTAAAATAATCATAATAACAAATATGATTATACAATTTCTAATAATTACATCTAAAATTTGTTCTTGCGTTTGAGCTTCCATTTCTTTAATTTTAGCTTCAATATCATCTACATAAACACCTGTTCCTATAATCCAATCCCATTCATTGAACTTTTGAACAAATGATATTTTAGGTTGAGGCTTTGTAAATCCTGGTTTCGGCCACATATAGTCTAAATAGCCACCATTAGGGTTTTTATTAGCTATTTTTACAATTTCTCTATATAAATATTTTCCATTAGGGTCTTGTAAATCATACATGCTTTTACCATTTAACGATGGTTTAATAGGGTGCATTTTCACAACATGTTTTGAATCATTTATCCAAAAATAACCACTTGCATCTTTTCCATATCTCATATCAGCAATTGCTTTATATGCTTCATTTTGTAATCTTGTTGTTACATCATCAACATATTCTCCTGTTCCTACTACCCAACCAAATGGTTTAAATAGTTTTACAAAAGAGACTTTATCTTGTGGTTTGTCAAAGCCAGGTTTTGGCCATACATAATCTACAAAACCTTCACCTTTTTCTTTAGAAACTTTTGCTGCTTCGTAAAAAATTCTAGTTCCACCTTTATCTGCATAATTAGATAAATCTTTACCATCTAATTGCGGTTTAATAGGATGCATTACAATTCTTGCATCTAAGTCATTCATCCAAAAATAACCACTTTTACCATATCTTGTAGATTTAACTGCATTTTTTACTAACTCTTTTAATTCTTCTTGAGATACTGTTCCCTTATATTTATTATAAGTTCCTTCCATGATAGAAAAAATAAAACCAGTTTG
This sequence comes from Arcobacter sp. YIC-80, assembly GCF_044841725.1. Taxonomy (NCBI): domain Bacteria; kingdom Pseudomonadati; phylum Campylobacterota; class Epsilonproteobacteria; order Campylobacterales; family Arcobacteraceae; genus Arcobacter; species Arcobacter sp. YIC-80. Next base: position 52,003 of record NZ_JBJBSI010000007.1, read on the forward strand.
CTCTTTTAAATAACTTTGTACTTCAGCTTTTACTTTTTCTTTAGAAGTTCTTGCATGATAAGACTCGACAGTTTTCATAGCTAAAGAGACATAATTTTCTAACTCTTTTTGCTTAGAAGAGTATGCATCTTCTTTAAACTTTTCAATAACTGCATCAGAAGTCTCTTGTAAAGATATTATTGATTGGACAATCATTGCAGAAGAAACAACTACGATTGATGTTATTACAATCATTAGCAGTTTTGCTTTAATAGATATTGATTTAAACATATTTACTTCCCCTTAATTTAAAATAATAGTTTATGAAATAACTATTATTATCTCTTAATAATTCTTATTAAACCCCATAAAAGAATTATCAACTAGCCTAAATAATATTCTGTTTTTAATTAAAATAACTTTAATAAACTACTATTAAACTAAAACCTTTTGTAATCATTTCATTTTTATCATTTTGTTACAATATTTTTATTTTCATTCTGTTTTTTAGTAAAAAGATATTTTTGTGATGTTTTTATAGAAAAGTATCTAACTATTAATAAAAAACCTATAACACCTGATAGAATCAAAAGATTAAAGTTTACTGCACTATTAAAAATCTCTTCAATTGATTTTAAATCTTCTTTATTTACTTTTACAACATTTACAATGAACTCTCTTAATGCTAAAATTATAAAAGCATCAACTAAAAGAGTAAGAGCCACTCTTTGTTCTCTGATATAGTTTATAACAGCTCTTACTATTTCTAAAAAAATTATAAAATAAAGCATATAAATAATAAAATCCATTAACATATTTAAAGATAAAGCAATTAAAAATAAAATAGAAGCAACAGTCAATTCTATATATAATTTATCTGAAAAAAAATTTAATATTGTCTTTTTCATAAATCCCCTAATCTAAAGTAACTTTTATAGCTAACCAATTTTTTGGTATCTGTAAAATAGAATTATTTGCCATAAAAATAATTGAAGCTATCATAGCTCTAGCACTTGAATCTCCACCTGCTTTTGCATTTACAATTAACATCTCTTTTAAGTTGTCATATTTAAGTAATAAATGTAAACTACTAGCAAAACCTTGATCAATATCACAAGCAGGTCCAAATTCTCTTATTATACTTATAGTCTCTTTTTGTTTTGAAGCAAAAGCATTTTCAATGTGTTTTTGAATCACTGCATCTGATTCATCTTTTAAACTTAAAATCGCTTCTTCTAAAGCAATTCCATCTAAAGCTTTTAATAAAAGTTTTGAAAAGAAACTTGAAGCATTTATAGCTTTTGTAGAGTTATGTGTAAGTTTTACAAAGCTTTCTACATTTCTCAAAAACTCTTCTTTTGATTTTGACACTTTTAATAAAGGTGCAATTCTTCCCACGATTGATAAATCAGTAGAAGAAGAACCACTTGGTGTTACACCATTTTCTATATTTTCTAAAGTATTTCTTGAAGCACCATCAATATAACCATTGTAACTTTTCATTTTTTGTGTCCAATAAGATAAGAAATCTTCTGCATTAAACTCTTCTTTATCTTTTAAGAATTCATATAGCCAAAATGTTTGGTCACCATAATGTGTAAATTCACCGGCAACTTTATCTTTATGCCAAATCGAAAGAGGTTTATTTAGTTCATTATAATTTATAGAACTGTCTTTTAATTGTTTTTCATCATAAACCCAATGAGTACCTAAACAATAGGCATCTGTTACTAATGAAGTTAGTACTAACTCTTTTACTTTTTTTTGATCAAACATTTTAACTCCTTTTATTTATTCCAGTTTTTATAATTTGTAAATGCTGGAAACTGTTGTTTAAACTCTTCTTTATCAAATAAAAAACAATATGAATCCATATATGCACAAAGCAAATCATAAGAATCTTTTAACTCTTGAAATTTTTCATGACTTCCCTCTGGCATATCAGGATGATATCTTTTTGATAACTTTAAATATTTTTGTTTTAAATCTTTTTTTGATGTACGTGTTAAAACACCTAATGTATCTACAGCTTTTTCAAATTCTTCATAATCCATAAGCTTCCCTAAATATATAATAATTTTATTCTACAATATTTTTTTTAAATGAATATAGTATACTATAACTATATTTTAAAATTTAGGAGATTGTATGAAATCAACACTTTATCATATTCACGACCCAATGTGTTCATGGTGCTATGCCTTTAAACCAACTCTTGACAAACTTAGAAAAGAGCTTTCAATAGATATCCAAGTAGTTCATGTTGTAGGTGGATTAGCAAAGCACAGTGATGAAATAATGCCCCTTGAACAACAAAAAACCATTGAAAATATTTGGTATCAAATAAATAAAGAAGTTGGTACAAAGTTTAATCATGACTTTTGGAAAAACTGTAAACCAAGAAGGTCAACATATCTTTCTTGTCAAGCTACAATGCTTGCTAGATATGAAAATAAAGAAGATAAAATGATAGAAGCAATTCAAAAAGCTTATTACCAAGAAGCAAAAAATCCAAGTGATGCTTCAACTTTAATACAACTTGCCAAAAATATAGGTTTAGATGAGAAAAAATTTGAAGAAAACCTAAAAAGTAAAAAAATTGAAGAGGATTTACAAGAAGAACTAAATCTTAGAAGATCACTTAAAGTTAGAGTATTTCCATCACTAGTATTAAAATATAAAAAAGAGTTATATCCTATAAATATTAAATTTAATAATCACAAAGAAATGCTTAAACAAATTGAAGACTTATCTAAAAATATATATTTTTAAAACTATATCTTAAACTATCAAGATTTTTTATTACCTTTAATAACTAATAGTATATAATAATGTAACAGTTTTAAAGGTAATGAATGACAAAAGTAAATAATGATAAGTTTATAATATTTTTTATAAAATATGCTCCTATCATATTTGTCATTATTTTTTCAACAATCGCAACAAAATTTATTTTAAATGAAAAAGAAAATTCATTTAAAAAAGAAATAAAAGAGCTTGAAAAAGATTATTATGAAAGAAACAAAAGAAGAATAAGCCAAGAAGTACAAAGAGTTTATAACTATATTGAAAAAGAAAAGACTAATACAGAAGAATCTTTAAAAAAATCTCTAAAAGAAAAAGTGTATCTAGCTCATGATATTGCTACAAAGATCTATGAAAAAAACAAAAACATAAAATCAAAAGAAGAAATCTTTTCTTTAATAAAAACCACTTTGGGAAGTATTATTTATAATAAAAGAAGAGGATATTTTTTTATAAATGATAGATTTGGAAATATGTATTTACAACCTTTAAACCCAATAATAGAAGGTAAGAACTATTTAAATTTTAAAGATACAAAAGGGAATTACCCTTTTAAAAATATGGTAAATATCATAAATACTAAAAGTGAAAGTTTTGATTCTTATTTTTGGTATAAAGAAAAAGATATGAAAAAATCATACGAAAAAATATCCTTTTACAAATATTTTGAACCTTATGATATGGTTATTGGAACGGGTGAGTATTTATATGATTTTGAGACTGAACTAAAAAAGAAAATATTAAGCTTCATTCAAAATATTAAATATGGAAACAATTCTTATATTTTTGTAATTGATTTTGATGGAAACTATTTAGCACACTATAAAGAAACTTTAATAGGAGAAAATAGATTAAATTCAAAAAATAATAAAGGAAAATATCTAGTTCAAGATATAATTAATTTTGCTAAAAATAAAGATGGTCAGTTTATGACTTATTTTGCTACTTTAAATACAGACAATAAAGCAACAAGCAATAAAAAAATATCATATATCAGACAATATAAACCTTATAAATGGGCAATAGGAACAGGTTTTTATACAGAAAATCTAAATAAAAAGATTCAAGAAAAAAAGCTTTTATTAGAAAATAAAAAACAAGAAAATATAGAAACAATTACCAAAATAAGCATACTAGCCACGTTAATTTTATTAGTTTTATCTTTTATAATTTCAAAAATTTTAGAAAAAAGACTAAAAATTTATAAAAAAGAAATTGAAAGAAAAATCTTAGAAAACAAACAAAAAGATGACATGATGTCTCAACAAGCAAAAATGGCAGTAATGGGAGAAATGATAGGAAATATTGCACATCAATGGAGACAACCTTTAAGTCAAATAACAACAATATCCTCTGGTGTAAAAATACAAAACCAATTAAACTCTTTAGATATAAATAGTATTAATGAACAAATGGATAAAATTACTAAAGCTACTAAATATCTATCTGATACTATTGATGATTTTAAAAACTTCTTTTCTCCGCATAAACAAATAAATTCCTTTAATATCATAAATACTATCAATAGAACAATAAAACTTTTAGAAAGTCCTTTAAAAACTAAAAACATTAAAATAATAAGAAAAGATAATGAGTGTATAGTAACTGCAAATGAAAATGAACTTCTGCAAGTAATGATTAATTTAATTAAAAATGCTTCTGAAGCACTAGAAGATAATTTATCAAAAGAAGAAGAAAAATTTATTTTTATTGAAACTAATATAAAAGAAAATAAGCTTTATATTTTGATTTTTGATAATGCTAAAGGTATAAAAGAGGATATTATAAATAATATTTTCAATCCCTATTTCACAACAAAAGGTGAAAAAGGAACAGGTATTGGACTATATATGTCAAAAAATATAATAAATGAAAGTTTAAAAGGTGATTTAAATGTTCAAAATCATTCATACCTTTATGAAAACAAAAAATTCACTGGTGCAAAGTTTATTATAACTTTACCTATTTAAAATGAATTTACTTATTTATATGAAATTCCTCTTTCATATTTAAAACTAGTTTTGTCATAAGATTTCTTTCATTTATAGTCATTGAAGAATTTAAAATATCATCTAAATCTCCTAATTTTGAGAAGAAGTTCTCTTTAAATTGTTCATTTATTTTATTATGATTATTTAAAAAAGCTCCTAGTTTTATCAGAGAGAAAACAACTTCTTTTTTTCCCATAATTACAGCATAATTAATAGGTAAAATTCCAAATCTATCTGGCTGGTTTATTAAGTCTCTATTCTTTAAAGCGATTTTTTTAAGAATATCAATTTTATCTCTCCATACCGTATTATGGATATAATTTCGCCCTTTATTATCTACAGCTTTATAATCTCCTACTCTTTTAGTAAGTATATTTATAACTTGTAAATCATGGTCTAATATAGCTTTATGTATTACATTTCCACCATAGGAATCTTTACAATCAATATTTACATTGTTTAAAATCAAGAAGTTTAATATCTTATGAAAATGTTGTTTTTGATTTTTTTGTTCTTTTCCTGCTTCTAGAACTCTATAAAAAACATTTAGTTTATCTTTTTTACTTAAGATATCTAAGTTTGAACCATATTTTTTAAAAGTCTCTAATAAAGAAACATTGAAATATTTAGCAATTTCAAAAATAATTGGCTCTCCTTCAAACATTATTTCATTTATATCTACTTTTATAAACTCTAATAATAAGTTTAAAATTTGATTATAATTAACCTCAGGATAAACTCTTATATTGGAAACTTTTCTAACTCTATTAGGAGAGTTTTCACTAAGTATCACATCTACAACTTTTTCTATTGCACTGTAATTATTTTTGTCTTTTAAACTTGAATCAATATTTGAAAAAAGTAATCTTTTAATTAAATCAATATTTGGTTTTCCATTAAAAATAGCAATATCTAAAACTGTATTACCAATAATATTTGATTGATTAACATTTATTTGACAAGAGTTCAAAATAAATTCTAAATTAAACTCATCTCTTGATCGAACAACATCAAATAGTAAATTTTCCTCTTCTAAATTTAATAAATTTACATTAGCACCATTTTCTATAAAAGTCATAATTCGGTCTTGATACTTATTAATAAAACCTTTATTCTCATATACTTGAATATCATAAGAGAGTAATTTATTAACAAGATACATCAATAATGTATGTTTTTTTGTTCCATATCTTCTATTTAAAGAAGCTTCGTTTCTTATGGCAAAAGAGAAAAGATTGTTATTCAGATCTAAATCTAAACAATTTAAATATAAAAAATCTTCTCCTTTTTTATTAACAGTATTCAAATCTAAACCTAATGCAATAAGACCATCAAAAATATTTAAATCAGCTGTAATTTCTTTTAGGTGGCAAATAGTATTTCCATTATTATCTTGTTGATTAATATCTAAATTATCCATCAATGTTAATACTTTTTTTATGGCAAGTCTATTTTTAGATTCAATTGCATAAAATAAAACTGAACGTCCAGCTTTATTTGTTTTATTCAAATCTTTAGTTTTAGAAGCAATAATATCTATTAATTGTATTACTCCAAATTTAAATGCAAAATGCAAAGGTATTTCAGCATCAAAATTTTCTTGATTAACATCTATACCTTTTTTTATTAATAATTTTGCCGTTTCTAAACTTGAATTTTTTAGAGCTGTAAATAAAGCGTTTTCATTAAATTCATTTAAAGAGTTTATTTTTACACCTATTTTTAATAAATAATTTATTGCATTAAAAGCATCATACTTTGCACAATGGTGTAATAAAGTTGTATCATTTTTATTAAAATCTGTTTTTGCTAATTTTTTTTCTACTATTTTTTCATTAAAAGGCTTTTTAATTATCAATTCTTCAATAGGTTCACTACTTCCAAATAATTTTTTTAACACAATTTTACCTTTACTTTTTTTAAACTCAAAAGAGTATCCATTTATTAATTATATTTCTATTAAAGACCTATATTTAGGGTTTTATAAAAATTATTTTAATTAATATTAAGTTCTTTTTGCATACTTCGAACAAGCTCTGTCATTAAAGATCTTTCATTTTCTGTCATAGTTGAGCTTAATATATCTTCTAGTTTTCCAAGTTTAGAGAAAAATTGTTCTTTAAATTGTTCATTTACATTATAAGGATTATTTAAATAAGCTCCCATTTTAATTAATGCAAAAACAACTTCCTTTTTCCCCATAATAACCCCATAATTTATAGGTAATAAACCAAATTTATCAGGTATATTCATAAGATCTTTATTTTTAAAAGCAATTTTCTTTAAAATATCTGCTTTATTATCCCAAACAGTATGATGAATATAAGTCCTTCCTTTTCTATCCCTTGCTTTAAAATTTTTAACTCTTAAAGTTAAGATATTTATAACTTGTAAATCATGGTCTAATATTGCCTTATGAATTACGTTTCCTCCATAAGAATCTTTATGATCAATATCAACATCACATAAAACTAGATATTTTAACATTTTTAAAAAAAGTGCTCTTTCATCTTTAGAATTTTTTCCAGCTTCTAAAACTCTATAAAAAATAGTTAATTTATCTTTTTTACTTACTACATTTAAGTTTGCACCATATTTTTTAAATATTTCAAGTAAAGAAACATGGAAAGATTTAGCAATTTCAAAAACTATTGGTTCATCTTCAAACATTATTTCATTGATGTCAATTTTTGTATAATCTAATATAAATACTAACATTTGTGTATAATTTACATTATTTACACTTTTTGTTTTACCAATTTTTCTAACTCTATTTGGAATATCTTCACTTAAAATAACATCTACTAGTTTTTCTATAATTGTGAAGCCATCTTTATCTTTGACTGTACAATCAATATTTGTATAAATTAATTTTTTTACCAATTCTACATTTGGTTTTCCATTAAAAATCGCTAAATCTAAAAGATTTTCTCCTAATGTATTTATTTGATTAATATTAACTTTAGTTCTATTTAATAAAAATTCTAAAACTAAATCATCTTTGTGTTTTACAACTTCAAATAAAAAGTTTTCATTTTTATTGTTTAAGTTATTCTCATCTACACCATATTCAATAAAAGTAAGTAATCTATCTTGGTACTTAGTAACTAAAGGTTTGTTTTCTAAAATTTGAAAATCAATTGATAAAATTTTCTTAACTATTTTTATTAAAATAGTCTCTCCATCTAAACCATAATTTCTATTTTTTAAATTAGTTTTTTGGAAAAAAGATATAAATAACTCATCAGGAATATTTAAATCTAAACAGTTTAAATATAAAAAATCTTCATTATTTTTATTTATACTATCTACATTTAAACCTTTATTTACAAAAAATTTAAATAGCTCAAGATTAAATGTAATCTCTTTTAGATGAACAATAGTATTCTCTTGTTTATCTTTAAAATTTAGTTTTATAGATGTTAATTGAAATACTTTTTTTATAATTTCAAATTTTTTAGATTGAACTGCATAAAAAAGTATGTTTCTTCCATCTTTATCTTCTATTTCTAAATCATCTAACCTATCAGTTAAAATATCAAAAATTTCTAACATTCCACTTTTAGCAGCTAAATGAAGTGGTGTAACATTATTTATATTTGCTTGTTTGATATTTATATTATTTGAAAGTAATACCTTACAACACTCAAGAGCATTTTTTCTTAAAGCAAGAAAAAGTAAATTTTCTTTATTTATATCTAATTTAGTATGATTAAATCCTGCTTCTTCTATTAAATAACTTAAGGCTTCAAAACAGTTGTTTTCAATACAAAGTTTTAGTAAATATTGATTGTTTAAGTCTAATTCATAAGAACCAATAGCTTTTTCCAATTTCCTTTGATTAAAAGGTTGAATTAAAACAATCTCTTCTAAAGACTCTTTTTTACCAAATAAAAGTTCTTTTTTTTCTAACAGTTTATTTAACATAAAATTAGTTACCTATGCGTAAAAATATGATTTTAGATTATCGAAAAATAAGTTATAAAAAGGTTAAATATAAGGAAAGTAAGAAAAGAGAATAAATCTCTTTTCTTTACTTCATAAGTGGATCTACCACATTAAGAACATACATACCAACAAGACCTATAATACCTGCTAGTAAACAATAATAAATTGTAGGGATAATTGTTCTTCTTAAAGTTTGTCCTTCTTGATCAAGTAAACCTACTGTTGCACTTGCTGCAACAACATTATGAATAGCTATCATATTACCAGCTGCTGCACCTACTGCTTGAAGTGCTACCATTAATGCCGTTGATACACCAAGAGCGTCTGCTACACCAAATTGATATTGGGCTAACATCATATTTGATACTGTATTTGAACCTGCAATAAATGCACCTAAAGCCCCAACCATTGGAGCAAATAATGGATAAATATCACCAACTGATGCAGCAACAAAATTAGCCATAGCAACAGGCATAGAATCAAAACCAGAATCATTTACACCAGAGTTAATTAAAATTCTAACTAATGGAATTGTAAATATAAGTACAAAACCTGCACCAATCATAACTTTTGAAGACTCACTTATAGCTTCTTTCATTTCTTTAAATTCCATCTTATGTAAGAAATAAGTAACAAGTGCTACAAATACTAAAATACCACCTGGTAAATAAAGTGGAGTAATTGAATAACCTAAATTCTCACCTAAAATATCTTTAAAAGGAATAACCCATGACTTAACAAATGCTTTTGCTTCATCACTTACTCTTGTAAGCACTAAAATAGCAGCCACTAATACATAAGGAATCCAAGCTTTAGTTAATGACATAGGAACTTTTGCACTCATTGCATCTAGTTTCATTTCTAATTTAGAAACCCATGAAGTTGGCCATTTTTCTTTTGGAGCAAAGTCCCAAGATTTTTTAGGTACTAAAAAACCTTTCTTAGCAGCAAACATAACAATTGGAAGACCAACTAAAGCACCAATAAGTGATGGGAACTCAGCACCTAAGAATACACCAGTAAGTGCATAAGGAATTGTAAATGCAAGACCTGCAAAAATAGCAAATGGTAAAATACTTAAACCTTCACTCCAAGATTTATTTTCACCAAAGAATCTAGTTAGCATAACTGTCATAAATAAAGGAATTAATGTTCCAACAATTGCATGAGTTATAGCAACTTGTGATGTAATAATTTGTAAATAAGCATCCCAAGATGAACCTAATGAATCTAAAGTAAGACCAATAGATTCAGAGTCTAAACCTTTATTTACTCCAATTAAAATAGGAGTTCCAACTGCTCCAAAAGATACAGGTGTACTTTGAATCATCATACCAACCATAACAGCAGCCATTGCAGGGAAACCAATAGCAACTAATAAAGGTGCAGCAATAGCAGCAGGTGTACCAAAACCAGATGCTCCTTCAATAAATGAACCAAATAACCAAGCAATAATAATTACTTGTATTCTTCTATCTGGACTAATATTATTGAAACCTTGTCTAATTACAGCAATCGCACCTGAATGTTTTAGTGTATTTAAAAGTAAAATTGCACCAAAAATAATCCATAAAACAGCAACTGTTATAAGTAGACCTTGAATTGTTGAAGCCATAACTCTATTAAAAGAAACTTCCCAAACTACAAATGCAACTGCAACTGTTGCAATATATACTAAAGGCATTGCTTTTTTAGCAGAAACCCTTAACCCAACTAATAAAATACCAGCTAAAAATATAGGTAATGCAGCAAAAAATGCTTGTAAACCAATACTCATAAATCCTCCTTGTTTTAACAAGAATAGAATATTCCTAGAATGTGATATTTTTATGATATTTTTTATATAGCAAAAAAATAGCAATATTTTTTAAATTTTAATGGTTACTTTTGTAACATTTTTACTATTTGTAATTAATTTACATCTAAGCTAGAACTTTAATTTACTTATTGTAAAAAGAATACTATAATACACATTTATTTTAAAGGATATAATTTTTTATGAACAACACAGTAATTTACATATTTAATAGATTAGTAAGATTAGCGATAATATTTTTTATTTTATATTTGATTTTTACAAACTTTGGAACTTTCTTGATGATTATTGGTATTATCTTTATATTAGGATTTATTACTATTTATAATATAAAGAAGAAAATACGTACAAGTGGTTTTGAATTTAAATTTAATGGACAAGAATTTTCTCAACGTAATAATACAAATTTTAATTTTAATGACTTTCAAAATTTTGCTAATAAACCAAGATACAATGAAATAGAAGAAGCAAAAAACTTTTTTGGTTTTACTAGTGAACCAACAAAAGAAGAAATAAAAAAAAGATATAAAGAGCTAGCTAGAAAATATCACCCAGATATAAATGGTGGAGATGATACAAAAATGAAAGAGTTAAATCACTACAGAGATATTTTAATAAAAACAGTTGGATAAAACAAATGTTTTTTCAAAATCTACAAAAAATATTTTTACTTATAACTATTAGTGCAGCTGCACTTTTAGTTTTTATTTGGTATAAAGATTATACTTTTTTTGAAAAACCCTTAGATAAAAGATATATACAACAAATAAAAATAAAACAAAAAGAACTTAAATATTTAGCAAAAATCAATTTTAATGTAATAAAAGACTTTCCAGTTATAGTATCAGATGATATGAATGATAATAGATTTGGTATGGCAGTATATGAAAAAAATGGCAGTATAAAAATATATTTAAATAAAAAAAGATTTAAAGAAAGTTCTAATTATATGATAAATGATGTTTTACCACATGAGTATGCTCATGCTATTATGTTTTTCTTAGGTGACTTTTCAAAAGAAAATTCAGGACATACAAAAAAATGGCAACTAATTTGTCAAAAACTAAATGGACTTAGATGTGAAAGATTTGTTAATCATAATGATATTTTGATTGAAAAAACAAGTATCTTTAATAACTAAGGCTCACGAAAAATACACTTTTTAAATATAAGATACACGTTAAAGGAAGAAGATGAAATTTTTATTACCAGTTCTACTACTAGCAAACCTTGCTTTTGCTAATTACTCTATAAAATTTAAAGGAATTACTTTAGGTGAGATAGAAAACTTTGACTCATTAAAAAAGAACTATTTAGAAGCAAAAGTAACAAATTCAATAGCAAGATTTTTACTTGGAAAAGACAAGTTCGTTTTTTATAACGAAGATTTTAATGGCATAAAAAATAAAGAAACTACAAAATATAAAAAAGATAATTATGCAATAATATATATATTAAAAAAAGCAATGGCAAATGATGTAAAAGCAGAAAAAATAGAAGTTAAAAAAGATAAGTTTATTACAGTTACTTATGATAAAAACTATAAATTTATTTATAATTCAAAAGGAAGAATAAAAAGTGAAGGTTTTTTGGAAATGAAAGACAATACTCTTTTAAAACTTATTGAAAATGTAAATGGTATTGAAATTTCAAAAAAACAATAATTTCTTTAACTTAACTCTTGACAAATGAATAAAAACATAGTATTATTTCGTCCTCATTAAAACGGCGGGGCGTAGCGCAGTCTGGTTAGCGCACCTGGTTTGGGACCAGGGGGCCGGAGGTTCGAATCCTCTCGCCCCGACCATCTTAATATTTATTAATTCATTGAACAATATCATATTATTTTTACTAATAAATAAAACATCTTTATGTTATAATAATTTAAATTTTAAAGAGGACTCTTAATGACATACTTAATAGTAGATGATTCTAAACTAGCAAGAAAAATGACAATAAAAAATCTTAAAGAAATAATAAATGAAGATTCTATTATTATTGAAGCAACTAATGGACAAGAAGCAATAGATTTATATAAACAAAATAAACCTGATATATGTTTTATGGATTTAACTATGCCAGTACTTGATGGATTTGAAGCAGCTAAAGCAATCACTGAATTTGATAAAAATTCAAAGATTATAATAGTTAGTGCAGATATTCAAGAACAAGCAATGCAAAAAGCAAAAGATAATGGTGCTTTAGGTTTTATAAAAAAACCAATTAATTTAAACAATCTAAAAAAAATGTTAGAAAGTCTTAATTTAACTAAATAATGAAATTAAACTATAAAACTATATAGTTTTTTCATTTTTACTAAAATATTTAACTATATAACAAGCTGTAATCCCAACTAAAAAAATACAAACAAATGAAACATAAATAATTTCCATGATTTCTCCTTTTGTGTATTATATAAAATAATTATAACAAGACAGTTACAAAAAAATTAAAAAAATTGTATATTTTTTATACTCATTAAAAACTATTTTTAAAACAAGTAAAATATTAAATATATATGAAACCCATTCAAAAGAACAAAATATTTTGTTAAAATAAGTAATTTAAAAAAGGAATAAGTTATGATACTAAAAATAGTTATTTTTATTACACTTATATTTAGTTCAATATTTGCTAAGGAGAATACAATGAGCATATATGATTTTAAAGTAAAAGATATTAATGGAAAAGAAATATCAATGTCAAAATATAAAGACAAAGTTCTTCTAATAGTAAACGTAGCTAGCAAATGTGGTTTTACCTCTCAATATGAGGGTTTAGAAAAACTTCATGCAAAATATAAAAATCAAGACTTTATGGTATTAGGTTTTCCATCAAATCAGTTTGCAAACCAAGAACCAGGAACAAATGAAGAAATAAAAGAGTTTTGTACTTTAACTTTTGGTGTAAAATTTGATATGTTCTCAAAAATTGATGTAAATGGTGAAAATGAACATCCATTATACACTTACTTAAAAAATGAAGCTTCAGGAATTCTAGGTACACAAAGTATAAAATGGAACTTTACAAAGTTTTTAGTAGATAAAAATGGAAAAGTTATTGATAGATATGGTTCAACTACAGAACCTTTAGATATAGAACCTAAAATACAAGAATTGTTAAAAAAATAGTTTTTTTAATTTTATTTCGATATATTTCCATTTAAAAAAGGAAATATTATCGAAAGTTTTATAAGCCCTGTAATTGATTATCTAAAAATCATGTCAAACTGGGAAGCAATTGCTATGGGATTATCTATAGCTTATCTCTTACTAGCAATTAAACAAAGTTTATGGTGTTGGGTTGCTGCATTTTTTTCTACACTTATTTATTCAATAATATTTTTTGATGTATCACTTTTAATGGATAGTGCTTTAAATGTCTACTATTTAGTTATGGCTCTTTATGGTTGGTACTCTTGGAAATATGGAAATAAACTTAAAGAAAAAGAGCTAAAAGTAAGTAGTTTAGGTCTTAAAAAAAATATACTTATTATTATAGTTTTATCAATTATATCAACTATTTTAGGCTTTATAATGGCAAATTATACTAAGGCTGACTTTGCTTACATTGACTCTTTTACTACAGTCTTTGCTATATTTAGTACTTATATGCTAGCTAAAAAAATACTTGAAAACTGGATTTATTGGATAGTAATAGATGCTATTTCTATTTATATTTATATACAAAAAGAATTAAATCTAACAGCTATATTATTTGCTATTTATACAGCACTTGCATTTGTAGCATATTTAAATTGGAAAAAAGAGTATGAATTTACAAAAGCTTAAAAAATATAACTTCTTACAAAAGCAAGAATTTTTAGAACTAAAACTTTTAGAAAACCAAGGTGTATGTAATACAATCTATAAATTAAAAACATCAAAAAATACTTATTCAATAAGAGTTTTCAAAGATTTTCATAAAGATATTTCAACTAGAAATTTAGAATTTAAAATTCAAAATAAAGCCTTCAAAAAAAACATAGCTGCAAAAGCATATATACTTGATAAAAAAAATGCTCTTATGATATGTGATTTTATAAAAGGCTTTCATAAAAATCAATTAGAAAATAAAGATATAAAAGCTATTGTAAAATCATTAAAAAAACTTCATAAAATAAAAATACCTATAAAGTCTTATAATCTTGAAAAAGACTTTAAAAACTATCAAAAACTTCTAAATGATAAAAAATCACAAATGCTTATCAAAGAAGCACAAAAGCAACTAAAAAAACTAAAAAAATATAAAAAAGATTTAGTAACTTGTCACCATGATTTAAACCAAAAAAATGTTTTATTCAATAAGAATAAAGCCTATTTTATAGATTGGGAATTTGCTTGTGTAAATGATAGATTTTTTGATTTAGCTGCTTTGAGTATGGAATATAAACTAAATAAAAAACAAGAACAAATTTTATTAAAATACTATTTTAATAAAATCAAGAAAAAGCACTTAAAAAAACTAAAAGCATATAAAATAATCTGTACAAATCTTTGGATTTTATGGTTTGAAGTTTTAAAAAAGTGATAACTGCCCTATTGGGCTTTCACTTTGCTTTTTCTCTTTAATTTCTTTAATACAAGAAGGTTTATCAAAATCTACTTTATTTACCTCATCTCTTACAATATGAAGCTTTAGCTTTTCACTTGGATAAATTTCAAAAAGTTTATTTATAGCTTTTAAATCATCACTTTTAAGCCATAAATCAAAATCCTTTTTTTCTAAAACAACAGGCATTCGATGATGAACTTTTGATAGTTTTTCATTTGCATCACAAGTAATAAGAGCAATAGTTACAATATTCATATTTAATTCAGGTTCAAAATACTCATCCCAAATACCAGCCAAGGCCATATATGAGTTTTTGGCATCACTTACAAAATAAGGTGTTTTTTCTTTATCTTCAACCTTCCATTCATAAAAACCATTTATTGGAATAATACATCTTCTAAATCTAAAAGAATCTCTAAAGGTTTTCTTTTCATATATGGTTTCACTTCTAGCATTTATGTTCATAGATGACTTTGAGTTTGCCCAAGAAGGAAGATATCCAAAATGTGTATATAAATAGTTTCCATTATTTAAAAGAGCAGGAACAGGAATAGTTGGAGGAATATTATATCTTGCGTAAAGTTCATTTACTAAATCATTTTTGATTAGACTCTTTGCATCATTTTTAAACTCTCTATCATCAAAAATAGCTAATCTTCCTGGCAAATTTATTCCTTTTTTGATGAAATCTTAATAATATTTAACTGTAATTATACTTATTTGCTTATTTTAAATTCTATTTTAAGATAATAGAATATACTAAAAGAATAAAATAACTTTTTTAAGGCATTAAATGAAATTCATACTATTTATATCAATCATCTTACAATTTATTTTATTTGAAGCATTAAATGCAACTACAAAGGAGTATTCTAAAACATATAATGATGAAATTCTTATAGGTTTTTATGGAAGACCACATAGTAAGTCTTTAGGTATTTTAGGAGAAAATAATATTGATACATTAGTATTAAAAATGAAAGAAAAACAAGCTTATTATGAAAAAGAACTACATAATAAGCTAAAAATAAAACTTGCTTTTCATATAATTCATTCTTTAGCAACAAAAGATGCAGGCAGAAGAAATGATTATCTTTTAAATATGAGTGAAAAAACTGTACTTAAATATATAAAAAGAGCAAAACAAGAGAACTTTGATGTTATTTTAGATGTTCAACTTGCTGTTAAAACACCTAAAGAAGCTATTAAACCTCTGTTAAAATATCTAAAATATAAAAATGTACATTTAGCCATTGATCCTGAATTTAGAATTCCAAAACATAGAAGATATCCACCTGGTAAATACGTAGGACATATAAAAGCAATAGAATTAAACGAACTACAAAAATATGTAAGTGATTACTTAAAACAAAGTAGTATTAAAGAGCCAAAGAAAATAATCGTACACATGTTCCATAAAAGAATGCTAAGACAAAAAAATGAAGTAAAAAACTATGAAAACATAAAACTAATCTACAACATAGACGGGCATGGACAAGCAGGAGTAAAGGTGAAAATCTATAATGCTCTATATGCAACAAAAGAAACAAATAAAGCTATTGGAGGTTTTAAAATCTTCTATAAAAATGATACAAAACCTTTAATGAGCCCAAGAAAAATATTAGGCTTTGAAAAAGTTGGGAGCCAAAAAATATTAACACAACCTTATTATATAAATTATCATTAAATGCTTTTTGATTAATTTAAATTTAATTAAACTTATAATTCTTGTAAAGCATTATTTGGATATTATTTCAAAATGCAATTAGAAGAAAAACTTAAACAACTCCCAAGTGATGCGGGGGTATATCAATACTTTGATAAAGATGGTCATTTACTTTATATTGGAAAAGCAAAGGTGCTTAAAAATAGAGTAAGATCATACTTTAAATTCACTCCTAAACTTATGCCCTCAAACAAGTTAGGGCCTAGAATCTACAAAATGATTACAGAGGTTGTATCACTTGAATGGATTGTTGTTCCAAATGAACATGATGCTTTAATTTTAGAAAACTCTTTAATTAAACAATTAAAACCTAAATACAATATTTTACTTAGAGATGATAAAACTTATCCCTATATTATGGTTGATTACAATGAACTTTTTCCTAGACTTGAAATAACAAGAAAAGTATATAAAGGCAAAAATATTAAATATTTTGGACCTTACTCTACAGGCTCAAAAGATATGCTTGACTCTATTTATGAGATAGTTCCTCTTGTGCAAAAAAAATCTTGTATTAAAGGAAAAGAAGCCTGTCTTTTCCATCAAATTAAAAAGTGTCATGCTCCTTGTGAAGGAAAAATTTCAACTTCTGAGTATGGAAAAATAGTTGAAGAAGCACTTGATTTTATCTACAATAAATCTAAACTTATCGCAAAACTAAATGAAAAAATGATGCAATACTCAGAAGAGTTTAGATTTGAAGAAGCTATGAAAATAAGAGATAGAATAAAGGCTATAGAAAAATCTCAAATAAAATCTGGAATGGATTTAGCAACAAATGAAGACTTAGACCTTTTTGCAATAAAAGCAGGAACAAAAAAAGCTGTTATTGTAAGAATGTTTATAAGAGATGGAAAATTAACCTCTTCTTCACATGATTTTATAAAACTTGATTTCTTAGAAGATAATACAAATATTGATTTAAGTGAAGCATATAAAAGAGCTATTATAAACTACTATGACAATGAAATTCCTCTTTTACCTAAAGAAATTCTTATAGCTCAAGAAGTAGATGATAAAGAAGAAATAGAAGAGTTTTTAAAAAATAGATTTGATAAAAATATTACTATTTCTAATCCTCAAAGAGGAAAGAAAAAAACACTTCTTGAAATAGCTTTAAATAACTGTGATGAATTATTAAGAATTGATTCATCAAGAAACCAAACTACTATTTATGATGAGTTAAAAAAGCTATTTAACCTACAAACTTTACCATATAGAGTTGAATCTTTTGATAACTCTCACATGATGGGTCAAGCTACTGTTGGAGCTATGGTTGTTTGGAATGAAGAGTTAAACTCTTTTGATAGAAAAGCCTTTAGACACTATAATCTTGAATCAAAAGATGAATACTCTCAAATGAGAGAAATGCTAATAAGAAGAGTTGAGAGTTTTGAAAAGAACCCTGCCCCTGATTTATGGGTTATTGATGGGGGAGAAACACTTTTAAAACTTGCTTTTGACATAGTTCAATCAGTTGGTGTAAACCTTGATATTATAGCAATAGCAAAAGAAAAAGTAGATGCAAAAGCCCACAGAGCAAAAGGTGCTGCAAAAGATATAATTCACTACAAAGATAGTGATGGAACAATAAGAAATATAAAACTAAAAACAAGCGATCAAAGACTTCAATTTGTACAAAGACAAAGGGATGAAGCCCATAGGTTTGTAATCAACTTCCATAAAAAACAAAAAAGAAAAGAAGATAAACAAATATCATTACTTCAAATAAAAGGCATAGGTGAAGCAAAAGTAAAAAAACTCCTTTTATATTTTGGAGAGTTTGAAAAAATCAAAAAAGCATCAATTATAGAGTTAAAAGAAGTTATAAATGAAAAAGATGCGAACTTAATATATAATTATTTTAAAGAAAATGAGGAATAGTATTGGCTAAAATTCAATTGAATAAAAATAACTTATTTCATAATTTAGAAATAATCAAAAATCAAGTAGGAAGTAAAGATAAAGTTGCAGTAGTACTAAAAGACAATGCTTATGGTCATGGTCTATTAGAGATAGCCACTATGGCAAAAGAGTTTGGGATAAAAAAAGCAGTGGTTAGAAACTATGAGGAAGCAATAAAAATAGAAAAATTATTTGACTATATATTAATCCTAGCTGAAAGTAATTTCCCTACTTATTCACACTCTTTTCACATAGCTTTAAACTCCCTAGAAAATATTAGTGATTTACCAAAAAATGCAAACGTTCATATAAAAGTTGATACAGGAATGCATAGAAACGGTATAAGTATAAATGAGCTAGAAGAGTGTATTTACCGATTATGTAAGAAAAATGTAAATATTACAGGAGTTTTTACACATCATAGAAATGCAGATAGTTTAACTACTGAATTTTTTTGGCAAAATGAAAATTTTAAAGAAGTAAAGACAATAGTTAAAAGCCTATGTGAAGAACTTTCATTAAGGCTTCCTGCCTTCCATTCTTGTAACTCATCGGCCTTATTTAGGCATAACCACTTTGATGAAGATTTTGCTAGAGTTGGAATAGCCACTTATGGTTATATTGAAAATCAAAAACCTTTAAAAATACCATCTTTAAAACCAGTTTTATCTCTTTGGGCGAATAAAATCTCAACTAGAAAAATAACAAAAGGTCAAGCTATTGGTTATGGGGGAACATATATAGCTAAAGAAGATATGATGGTTTCAACTTATGATTTAGGATACGGAGATGGTTTTTTAAGGCTTAATGAAAAGAATGAATACTTTACTCCTAAAGGGTATAAAATCTTAGGTAGAGTATCAATGGATAACTTATCTTTAAATTCACAAGATGAAGAAGTATGTATCTTTGAGGATGTAAAAGTTTTAGCTAATATTCACAATACAATTACTTATGAAATTACAACTACTTTAAATACTCAAATTCCAAGGTCTATAGTATGAAAAGAATTCTTGTAGCTTTAAGTATATTATCAAACTTACTTTTTGCTACAACAAACCCATACTATAAAGAAGCTCTTAAATATTTAAATAAAGATATTGACAAAGCATATACTTTACTTTTACTCTCAAAAGAAAATGGCAACTTAGATGCTTATTACACTTTAGGAAAAATCTACTTATCAAAAAAAACAAAATACTATAATAAAATAAAAGCATATAATAGTTTTGTATATGCAGCAAATAAAGCCCATGCAAAATCACAGTTAATAGTAGGAAGACTTTTTTTACAAGGTGTAACTACAAAAAAAGATTATGAAAAAGCTATGTACTACTTTAAAGAAGCCTCAAAACAAAGAGAGTATAAAGCCAACTGCTATATTGCATATATGTATGCAAGTGGAAAAGGTGTATTTCCAAATTTTGGTAGAGCTCATATCTTTGCTAAAAAAGAGTATAAAAAAGGAAATAAACTATGTAAAAAAGTTTGGGATGATTATAATTTAGATAAATATCCAAAAGATAAGGGTTGGAAAATTGGAGATTATAATAAACCTATAGAATAAAACTAACAACTAATATCTTTTAAAATATACTCTACTTTGTTTTCTTCTAAATAGTCTATAAAAAGTTGGAAATTTTTATCAACTTCATCTACATTATACCCAGCAAGAGATATTACAACTTTTCTTTTTTCACCTATTATTTTAGGTAAAGAAGCAAAATCAAGATTCTTTGGCATTTTTTTCATAATATCTATTAAATCGTTTTCACCAGATGAAGCAGTTAAAACTCTTCTATATTTAGCAATACTCTTTGGATATAATTTATCTAAAGCTTCTATTACCATATTTTGACTCATTGAAGGAAAACCAGGAGTAAAGAAAAATCTATCTTCTAAATAAAACCCTGGTACATCATTTACTATATTTTGAAGTAATTTTGCATTTAATGGTAAATATGCCATATTTATTCTATGAGGATAAGCCTCTTCTTTAAATCTGTTTTCTATTTTCTTTTTAGATTCCTCATGAAATTCCATCTTTGATGAAGTAAAAGCCTTAGCAGCTGTTTGTCTAGTATAATCATCAGGTGTTGAGCCAATCCCACCAAAACAAAACATTACAGAGTTTTTATCTGCTTTTATAAGATTAAAGATATTTAACATTAATTCAGGATCATCTTCTATTACAAAAGAGGCTTTATGTTCCCAGCCTCTTTTTAAAAGTTGTTCATTTAAAAAAGAAAAATGAGCATCTTTTCTTCGCCCATTTAAAAGTTCAGTTCCGATAATAACTGAGTAAAAATTAACTTCTTTTTTCATTTATATATTATCTTTTCCTTCAAAGCTTTTCTCATTTGCATTTTCTACAATCTTGTTAGATAAAACAGAAGTATTAGAAGCAATACTATATGTTTGACTTGCAGCATTTGCTATTTCTTGAGTTTGTCTATCTTGCATATTGATTGCATCATTAATTTGTTCAATTCCTGCTCTTTGCTCTTTAGAAGATGTTTCAACAGTTCTAATTAATTCAATTGTACTTAAAATATTCTTATTTAAATCTTCATAACCATGAATCATAGAATCAGCAATTTCTTTACCTTCAACAGCTTTTTCATTTGCATCTTCTACTAAATCTTTTATTTCTTTAGCAGCTTCTGCACTTCTTGCAGCTAAATTTCTTACTTCTTGAGCAACTACTGCAAAACCTTTTCCAGCTTCACCTGCTGTTGCTGCTTCTACGGCTGCATTCAATGATAGAATATTTGTTTGGAATGCTATTTGATCAATAATTGAAATTGATTCATTAATTAAACTAACTTTCTCATTTATCTCATCCATTGAATTTATAGTTTTATTTGCTAAATTCTGACCTTGTTGAGTAGAATCATTAAGTTTTGTAGCATATTTTGTCATTTGAGCTATCGATTCTGAATTATTCATAACATTACTTGTAATCTCTTCAAGAGAAGCAGCTGTTTCTTCCAATGAAGCTGCTGCTTTTGTCGAAGATTGATTTACAATATCAACATTTTCAAGTAAGATAACTGATGATTTATTTAATTCAACTCCAACTTTTTTACTATCTACTAACATCTGAGTTATTGAAGTACCTAAATTATTTACACCTGATGATAGTTTTTTCAGATGTGCTTTTAAATCTTTGTCATCAACTTTTGACATATAATTATAAGAAGCATATTGATCTAAAACATCTAAAATATTATCAATATTATGTTCTAAATTTGCAGCCATTTGATCTACTAATGTTGTCAATTCATTTAAAGCTTCATTTGTAGTATGAATATTTACTCTTTGAGTTAAATCTCCATGTTCAAACTCTCTTAAAACTTTAATTGTTTTATCAATAACATTTCTTTCTTCATCTATAGCTACTTTTGCTTTTTCAATGTTTTCATTTACTGCTTTTGCCATCACACCAATCTCACCTTGATTTGAATCATCAAGATGTTCAATATGATTAGTTTCTTTATTTACATATCTAAAGAATGATAATAAACCTTCTCTAAAATCATTTAATGAAGAAATTATTCCTTTTACAACAATAAAAGATAAACTAAATACTATAATTAAAGTAAGCATTGCTAAAGTAACAACTAAATTAAATTCATTACTTGCTTTATCATGTTCAAGAT
Source organism: Arcobacter sp. YIC-80 (assembly GCF_044841725.1). Lineage (NCBI taxonomy): Bacteria > Pseudomonadati > Campylobacterota > Epsilonproteobacteria > Campylobacterales > Arcobacteraceae > Arcobacter > Arcobacter sp. YIC-80. The sequence goes on from NZ_JBJBSI010000007.1 coordinate 74,389, forward strand.
CTAAAGACTTTATTAATTCTGTTGCTAAATAATCATCAATCTTCTTTAAAAGATTAATTTTTTTAGTAATTGTGTTAAACCAATATTCAGATTCAACACTAAATAAACTAGTACTTAATGTATTTAAAGCTTTTATTGCAGGGCCATCACTTACTTTAACTACTTTATCCAATTGTTTAACTGGAATATTTTCATTTACTGCTTTTACTACATTTGGTAAACCATTATAATATTTTGTAAATACTTTTTGTACATCATTAAGAAGTTCTATTTCTTTTTGTGTTACACCCTTTAAAGCTTTGTACTCTTGAATCTTTGACATTAAGCTATTATATTGTTTTTTGACTTTTACTTCATATTTTGAAGTACCTCTGATTACATAATTTTTAAAATTATGAATTAAACCACCATAACCTACAAGATTTTTCATAGATGAAACTATCTCATGCTTTTTTGTTGAATATAAAAGTACATTTCTAATAGCTTCAACTTCATCAACAGCTTCACCTTTTAAAGTATTCTTATAAAATTCTTTTGCATCAGAAGAAGCATATAATAAAAAGTTATTCATAAAAGAGTTTTGAGCAGCAATTAGATTATTCAATTTAATTTTCATTCCAGAAGCAAAACCATCTCTAGCAAGAGTATTTGAACCTACTGCCCGCTCTATACCTGCTCGCTCTTTACTTAATAAAAAGTTAGAATAAGCCACTAACTGTTTTGTTGTATCAGGTGAAGTTGAAACCTTTGATACTTCTGAAGCTATTGCTAAAAAAGTTGCATTCATATTTGTATAATATGCAATTGCATCTTTTGTTGAGATATTAAATGAAATTACAGAGTTTCTAATAGAATCAATTTTTTTTAATTGTTTCAGTGACGTATTTAAGGTTTGGGTTAAAGATGGAGAAATATCTATTTTATATTTTGCTAAAAAAACCTCTAATTCTTTAGTTTTTTTATCTGTAAGCTTTTTTTGTTTTGAAAGTATATCTTTAAATTTTTTTCCTTTACTTCCTAAAAAACCTGCTGTGGCACCTCTTTCTTTTTGTGTCTCATGTACTAATGCTGAAACTTTTGTAGTTAAATGAACTGCAACATCTAACTTCTTATACTCTTGAAGTTTTTTATAATCAGAGTCAACTATTTTTGCTGTTAATAAAATCATTGAAATGATAGGTATTACCATAAGCATAATAACTTTATTTTTTATAGACATTTTCTTAAGCATACTATTTTCTCCCTCTTTCTTTGAATATTAAAAAATTATTTTAATATCTTGAAATAGTTATTTAAGTATATATTTTAGACAAAAGTAACTTGGATATATATAAGTTTTAAGAAAATTTAAAATTTTTTATAGAGATAAAAAAAGGAGTAAAATACTCCTTTTTTAGGTTGTTTTAAATTTTTGAAGAAATAAAAGTATCCATTTCAGAAACAATTTCTTCAATAGTTCCCTCTCCGCTAATTACTTTATATAAATCTCTTTTTTGATAGAACTCTTGAATCTCTTTTAAAGGTTCAGTATAAACTTTCATTCTATTTAAAAACACTTCTTCATTATCATCAGCTCTAACCACTTCATCATCAGCAGCTCTTCCTAAAACTCTTTTAAAAGCAGTGTCTTGAGATACTTCAACTTCTATAACACTTGATAATTCAACTTCTTTTTCTTTTTCTAAGTATTTATCAAGTTCTATCATTTGTTCATTAGATCTTGGATAACCATCTATAATTACAACTTTTGTTGGAGCATTTTTAATAGCGTCAACTATTGTTTCAATAGCAATATTAATAGGAACAATAAGCCCCTTTGAAATAAAAGAGTCTATTAGTTTTCCTCTTTGGCTTCCACTTTCAACCTCAGCTCTAAACATACCACCAGCTGAATAGTGAGTAATATCTTTATGTTTTTGTGCGATTAGTTCAGCATCAGTAGTTTTTCCAGAACCTGGAGCTCCAATGATTAAAAATAGTTTTTTCATATATTGATTTTCCTTGAGTATAATTAAGTATTTAATAATGAGATTTTATCGAAAATGTAATTAAATCAAAGGTAAAATACCTTGATTTAATTAAGAGCTACCCTTGCATTCCTGAACCAAACTCTCTTTTCTTTGTTCCACCATAGTGATTAAACTTATGCTTCTTAATAACAATCTCTTTTTGCTTCTCTTTTCTTCTTGGGTCTTTTTCTACGAAGATTTTCTTTTTTGTAAAAGGGTCAAGTCCTGTATAGTACATTACTGCTGAGTATGTTCCAGGTGTTGGGGTAAATACCTGTGCTTGTTCTGGATTCATTTTAAGTTCATTTGTAGTGAAATCCTTAAGCTCTCTCATGTGTTTTTCTTCACATCCAGGATGTGCAGCGATTAAATAGTAAGTTAAGAACTGTTTTTTACCTGATTCTTTATTTAATCTATCATACATTTTTTTAAAATCAATAAGTGTTTGTTTCCCTGGTTTTCCCATGTGATGGAGTACTTCATCACTTGTATGCTCAGGTGCTACTTTCATTTGTCCTGAAATATGATGATCAACCATCTCTTTTAAATACTCATAACCATGTTTTTTATCAGCTGTAATTAAATCATATCTAACCCCAGAAGCTACAAAGGCTTTTTTAATTCCTGGAATTTCTCTAATATCTTTTAAAAGCTTTATGTTTCTACTATGATCAACTTTCATAGTTCTACAAAGTCGTGTTGCATCTACACATCTTTTATTATCAACACAAGTTCCAAGCTTCATCTTCTTTTTACACTCATACCCATACATATTAGCAGTTGGGCCTCCAACATCAGAAATAATACCTTTGAAGTCTTTCATTTTAGTAAAAGATTTTGCTTCTGCTAAGATATTTTTTTCACTTCTTGTTCTAATAGTTCTACCCTGATGAGCAGCAATAGCACAGAAGTTACACTCACCCCAACATCCATGGTGAGTCATAATTGAGAATTTGATAGTTTCTAAACACTTAACTTTACCATCTTTTTTGTGGAAAGGATGTGCGTCTCTTTGATATGGAAAAGATGCGATTTTATCCATCTCTTCTTCTTCCATGTGGTCACTTGGAGGATTTTGGATTAGATATCTTGTATCAACTTTTTGATACAAACCTTTTGAATAAATAGGGTCATTGTTATCATAAAAATCTCTAAAAAGATCAATATACTTTTCTTTATCATCTAAACACTCTTGATGAGATGGTATCTCTTTAAAGTTTTCATCGCTAGGTGCTTCTTTTGAAATATAGCAAAGTCCTCTGATATTTCTCGGATCACCACCTTGCCTTAAAGTATTTCCTAAATCAATAATAGCTTGCTCACCCATTCCATAAATCATATAGTCAGCTTTTGAATCAAATAAAATAGGTTTTCTTAATTTATTTGTCCAATAATCATAGTGAGTTAATCTTCTAAGACTAGCTTCAATTCCTCCAAGAACAACAGGAACTGTATTTTTAAAATGTCTTCTAATTAAATTTGTATAAACTAAAGTAGCTCTATCTGGTCTTTTATTATTTTTTCCACCAGGAGTATAGTCATCAGAATTTCTAAACTTTTTTGTTGCTGTATAGTTTGAAACCATTGAATCAATACTTCCTCCACTCACACCCCAAAAAAGTTTAGGTTCACCTAGTCTTTTAATATCAACATCAGAGTCAACATCAGGTTGCCCGATGATTCCAACTCTAAGTCCTATATCTTCTAAAATTCTTCCAACAACTGCTATTCCCATAAAAGGAGAATCAATATAGGCATCTCCTGTAATTAAAACAACATCTAATTCATCCCAACCTCGCTCTTTCATTTCAGCTTTAGTAGTTGGTAAAAATTTATTTGGTTTATTATTATGACTCATTATATTTTCTTTTAAATTTATTTGTATTTATATTTTTCGTATTGTGCCACAATATGTTTTAACATATACTATAAGGAGTATCGTAAGTTAAGTATTAAAACTTGTACAAATCTAATAATAACAACTAAACCATAAGTTTTTAAACCCTATCAGTAAGATTATCATCGATTTTCTTAATATCCAAAATCATAGCAACTTTTGATTCATCATTTTGAGTAATATCAACTAAACTTTGAACTAATGTTCCTGAACCTAAAAAGTGATTTTCAATATGTTGAATTGATGATTTTTTAACAATACTTATACTTTGAAGTGTTGTTACCATTATTCCAATACAGTGTTCAATATTGTCTTTATCATATTCAAATAAAATAATATTATTTAACTCTTCATCTTTTACATCTACATTTATAAAATCTCTTATATCTAAAACTGAAATTAATCTATCTTTATATAAAACCATACCTTTAAAAGGATTATTTTTATCCATATCAATAGCTTCTTCAAGCTCATCAATACTTATAGATTCTAAGACATTTTTTGCATCAACAGCTAAAAACTTACTTCCAATATTAAAAGTAGCAAGTTCAGTATAGTTTTCATCAAAACTTTTAGTCTCACTTTGATTTGTAAAAGTATTATTTTTATTAGATAAAAGTTTATTGGTATTATCAATATCTCCTATTTTTATAAAAACAAAACATAAAACATCATTTTTATAGTCATCAACCCTACTTTTATACTCTCGATATCCTTGAGAACATCTAACACCAACAGCATAATAACAAGAATTATATTCTATAATTTCACTATATTTATGTCCATTCTCAATATTAAAAAACTTATCTTCAATATCTAAAAACTCTTCTATTTTAAAGGCTTTATTTGTTGTAGAAATTATTTTTTTAGCTCTATTAGTAAATAATGCAAAAACTCCACTTTTATTTTTAGGAAGAGTCTCATCAAGCATTGCATGAAATTGAGGTTTTGAATCAAAAACTATAGCAATACCACCATTAATTAATTTCTCATTTCTATTAGATCTAATTGCTGCACAATATATATAAGTTGCATCATTTTCATATAAATTTGTTTTTTCAAATTTAGAGACAGTATATTTAGAAGTATCATCTAAATTAAGTGTTTTTTCTACCCATTCATAAGATAAAACCTTTCCAACTAAATACTCATCTTTTTCATTTGATACAGCTATTACCTTACCATCTTTATCAAAAATAAGTAAATTTGTATAAACTGTATATAAATCATTTATATACTTTAAAATTGCACTTATCTCGCCTTGTTTATGAGATATAGAATTCATATCATCTAAAGCCTCTCTAAAATAAGAAGTTAAAGCCCACCATCTACAGTCATTTGCTCTTTCATAAAGATTTCTATCCATAATATCAATTGCTAAGGAAGATAAAAATTCACTATCCTTTAAAATTGAAGTAATAATTGTTTGATTTAAGTTCTCTAAAGAAGAGTTTGCCTTAATCCCAGTAATTCCTATTTCATTTAATAAAGATTTTGAAAAACCTCTATTTGATGACTTTAATTTACTTTGAGCAATATTTCCATTCCATATTACTCGACTTAAATTATCTTGAATTGTTCTACTTTTATTAAATACCTCTTTTAACTCTTTTGAAAAATGTTCTTCATTTTCCATCATAGCTTCTATAATATTATCATCAGTATCAATAGGATTTAAATCATCACTTAAAAAAGCATACTCAATAGGTATCATTATATGTCCATACCATTTAAGTCCTTTAAACCCTTGATAACCATTTGTTTTACAAGTCTTTGCCACATAGTCTCTTCCAGCAAAGGAAACTATTTTATAAGGTTCATTTAGCACAATAGCAAGTTTTGAATCTAAAGGAATATACTCCTTATCACTTGAAGCAATAACATAACCCTCTTCATCTAAAATTGTTAATGCTTCTTTATTTTTTATATCAATTAAATTTTTAAAAATTCCCTTCATTTCATCTGTAAATCTAAAACATAAACATAAAACACCTAGATCTTCACTATTTGGATCATTTGTTTTAGTAACTTTATATGAATAAATTAGTGTCTTTTTATATTGAGGAATAAACTCATGATATTTATAAGTTTCTACATATTCATCATTTGAATTTAAAATTTTTTGAACAAAACTATTATCAATTTTATCTATTTTATTTGCTTCATCAAGTCTAGCTATTACTTTACCATTACAATTAGCCAAAACAATATCAAAATACACAGAATATTTAGCTACATACTCTTTAAATCTTTTTTGAATTTGTTTTTTTAATTCTAAACTTTCTTCATTATAATCAGATACATAAGATTGAATAAAGTTTCTAATATCATCATCAGTTGCTAAAAAACCAATATCAGCTGTTCTTTCAAATAAATTTCTAATCACTATATCAATAGCAACTTGAGATTTGAAGTTCATCTCTGCTGTAACTTTTTTAATTGTCTCTTCACTTAAATGATTTAATAGCGTGGAAGTAAGATTTAAAAAGTTCTCTTTTGTTTTTCCAATATCAATATTAATATCTCCCAATTGCCCAAGAAGTGCAAATATATCCCATGATGAGCTTAATCTTCCTAACTCTTCTCTGTATTTGTCTACATCTTCTATATGTTTAATTATTGGATATAAATCTTTTTTGACATTAATACCTTTGTAATTGATAAGTTTCTTTGGCATAGTTATTCTCCCAATTTATATATACTAATTATACATACAATGGAAGAAATAATTTTTATTAGGGTGTATACTTTTTATATAGTTGTATAATTTTTTATAATTAATTAGATAATTTTTTTGATAAACTTTCTAAATTAAAGAAGAAAAGTTCTTCAAAAATATCATGTTTTTTTAAAGGAAGTTCAACTTTTGAAGCTAAAGATTTTACATAAGTATCAGTTTTTTTACCTTGTATTAAAATAGCTTTTATTTCATTGGTTTTAGTGAAACTTTCTAAATCTTTTAGAGTATCAGCTTTTATAATCTTTTTTTCTCGTTTATATAAGTTTAAACTAAACCTATTAGCAAAATAATCCCAATAGTCATCAAAAACATAAATATTATATATATCACTTTTATATAAATTAGCTCTTATATCTAAAAACAATTTATCAAGTTTAGTAAGTAATAACTCATAATTTCTTTTATAATGTTCTTTATTAATAGAATCTAACTGAATTAAAGCATTATATATATTTGAAGCAACTACTCTTAAAAGTAAAGGATCAGTCCAAATATAAGGGTTAGTTTTACCATTTTTAAGTTCTAATTTTTTAATGCCTTTTGATAAATCAAAAACTTTTATTTGTGGGTTTATTTCTTTAAATTTTGAAATATATGATTTTTCAATATCTAATCCAAAATGAAAATAAGCCCTAGTTTGAGCAAGTCTTGAAAGGTCTGAATATTTGAAATCTATAGGTTTATCAGTATAATATAAAGCTACTTTTTTAGCTCGAACATAGTTTTGAGCTATTTTTTTTATGAAAAACTCTTCTATTGGCATATAGACAGTTATTTGAAACTTACTAAATGCCAATAAAGGAAGAATTAGTAAAAAAAGAGTTTTTTTCACAATTCTTACCTATTAAAAATTATTGCTCTAATTTTCTAATTCTTAAGCTTAACTCTTTTAATTGCTCAGCATCAACTTCACTTGGAGCTTGAGTTAATAAACATTGAGCTTTTTGAGTTTTAGGGAATGCAATAACATCTCTAATTGAGTCAGTTCCTGCAAGTAACATAATCATTCTATCAAGCCCCATAGCAAAACCACCGTGAGATGGTGCACCATATTGAAGTGCATCTAATAAGAATCCAAATTTCTCTTTTGCTTCTTCATCAGAAATTCCCATAAGTTTAAATACTTTTGCTTGAATCTCTTCTTTATGAATTCTGATAGAACCACCACCAAGCTCTGTACCATTTAGTACAATATCATAAGCAATTGATTCAATCTCTTCAATATCTTCAATATTATCTAAGTCACATTTTTCTAAGTTAGGCATAGTAAATGGATGGTGTAATGCTTTTGTTCTTCCATCTTCAACTTCAAACATAGGGAAGTCAACAACCCATACAAACTCATAAACGTCTGCTGGAATAATTTCCATTTGCTCTGCTAAGTAAAGTCTAAATCTTCCCATGTAATCCCATACAGTCTTTTTATCACCTGCACCGAAGAATACAACATCACCAACTTCTAATTCAGTTGTTTTAACGATTGCTTCTAAATCTTCTTCTGAGAAGAATTTAGTTAATGGACCTTTTAATCCATCTTCTTTCATTTGGAAATAACCTAAACCTTTAGCTCCAAATTTTCTAACGTAATCTTCAAAACCTTTCATTTGTCTTTTTGAGAAGATATTATCTCCATTTGGACATCTTAAAGCTTTGATTCTATTGTTTTTAGTATCTTTTGCAATATTAGCAAAGATTTCATTTGTAGAATTAGCAAAAATATCAATAACATCAACCATTGCCATATCAAATCTTAAATCAGGTTTATCAGAACCATACTTTTCCATAGCATCTGCATAAGTTATTCTTGGGAAAGTTGTAGGTACTTCTTTTCCACAAGCTGTAAATGTATCATAGATTAATTTTTCAGCTACTTTGATTACATCTTCTTGATTACAAAAACTCATCTCAACATCTATCTGAGTAAATTCAGGTTGTCTATCAGCTCTTAAATCTTCATCTCTAAAACATTTAGCAATTTGGAAATATTTATCAAATCCAGATACCATTAATAATTGTTTAAATAATTGTGGAGATTGAGGAAGTGCATAAAATTCACCTGGGTGTACTCTTGATGGTACAAGATAATCTCTTGCTCCCTCTGGAGTTGATTTTGTTAATATTGGAGTTTCAACATCTAAGAAACCTAATTCATCTAAAGTATTTCTAACTTGAATAGTTGCTTTTGATCTTAATTTAAAAATGTCATACATTTTATCTGATCTTAATTCTAAGAATCTATTTCTTAGTTTAATCTCATCATTTACTTTTTCATCATTTAAATCAAAAGGCATTGGTTTAGATCTATTTTCGATTACTAATTCATCTAAAACAATCTCAATTTTTCCAGTAATTAAGTTTGGATTTTCTAATCCCTCACCTCTTTCTCTCACTTCACCTGTTGCAATTAATACAAACTCATCTCTTACACTTTCTGATTCAGGTAAAACTTTTGGATCTGCTACTAATTGAACTATTCCACCCTTATCTCTTAAATCAATAAATATAATTCCACCGTGATCTCTTCTACTGTTTACCCATCCAGCAACAGTAACTTTTTCACCAATGTTTTTTTCAGTTACTTCTGTACAATAATGTGTTCTCAATTCAAACTCCATAAATATAAATATGCGCGATTTTATCTAACTTTTACTTAATTTCTAAAAAACCAAACCTAGTAGTTTTATATAGTTTTGGCTCATAAATAACTTTATTTTCTTCAATCTTTGTATTAATACCATTTGAGACATTTGATTCATATAAATAATTGATTCCAACTAAAGTAGAATAATCAACCCAACTATACTCTATATCTCCTCCGTACATCTTAATAATATCAATTAATTTATCATCAACTTTATCAATAGAACTTGCTACAACAAAATTTTCTCTATCTTTCTCTTGAGTTAAAGCAATAATTCTAGGATCAAAATTTAATTGTGTTGATAAAATCACTTTAGGTTCAATATCATAAGCACGTAATTGAGATAAAATAATTGAAGTTTTTACAAGTTTTGTATTTAAAAATAAAGTAGAATTTTTAAGTTTATAATCTTTTACAATACCTTTAAAGTAGTTTCTTTTATTTTTAATCATTTTAGTTCTTAAAGTAACAGGAACTTGTACTTCATACTTCTCTTTTAATTTTTTACCTATATAAGAATCTTGATAAAACATTGTATTTTTAATATTAGAATACTCTAAAAGTTTTTTAATCTGCCTATCATAAGAGATTGCTCCATAAACAAAGTTTTCTTTAAAAGTTTCATTATCACTTTTATTACTTAAAGGAAGATACACCTTTAAAGATGATGTATCAAGTTCATGTAAAATATTTGAAGCTCTTGGAGTAAATAAAGCAATTACTTTTTCAAAACCATCTGTTTTTAAATTTTCAAAAGCTTTAGATATATTCTCAATATTTTCATTTTCAGTGTCATATACTTTTACATTATAATTTGCATTCATAAATGCTAAATATCCAAGTATAGTGTTCATTGATGTTTTAGCATATCTTCCAACAATTCTAGAAGGATAAACAACAGCTATATTAATTGATTTACCATCACTTACAAAACTAAATTCATCTTCTTTTATATCTAAAGGGTCAAGTGATTCTATTTCTTCTTTACCAATTTTTTCACCAATATCAAAATCATTTGTTATTGGTTTTCCTAAATCCTTATTAACTTTTTCATTAGGAATGTTTATTTCCACTTCTTGTTTTGGTGTACAACCTATAAATACTACAACTATAAAAACTATACTTAATAACTTTTTCAATTTAAAGACTCCAATTGATTTTTAATTTTTAGCATATCAATATATGCATCTTTTTTTGAAGAGGGGTTTCTTAATAAAAAACTTGGATGAAAAGTAGGAATTAAAACCATATCTTTATAATTTATTGTTTGCCCTCTTAATAGATTAATATTAACATCTTCATTTGTCAAATACTTGTAAGCATTTTCTCCTAATGTAACAATAATCTTTGGTTTAACTAGTTCTATTTGTTTAAAAAGATATGATTTACATAAATTTGCTTCTTTACTAAATGAAGTTATATTTATTGGCTTACATTTTAAAATATTTGCCATATATACATCATCTTTATTGATATTTAAAACATTCTCAATCATTTTAATTAAAAGTTCACCTGTTTTACCAGCAAAAATTTTTCCTGTTTCATCCTCAAGAGCACCAGGAAAATCAGAAATAAACATAATTTTAGCATTTTTGTTACCATTTGAAAATACTGTGTTCTTTCTGCTTTTTGATAACTCACATAAATAGCAGTTATCTACACTATTTTTTAAAGCATCAAGATTATTTGGTAAATTAAAACCATTTATTTCATTTGATATAAAATTAATTGGCTCATGATATGAATATCCAATAGATTTTAAGAAGTTTAAATGATGTAATAATTTATATTTAGTTAATTTTGTCATACAAAATTGTACAAAAAAGTTTCTTTGTTAACTATTTGTTCCATTAATTTAAACAATATTATATTTTTTATTGACTTTTGTACCAATATTTTATAAAATCATCTAAATATTTTTGGGAAATATAAAAATGACAACACCAAGTCTTAGAAAATTAGAAGAAGATTTAGAAGTAAATAAAACAACATTACATAATTGGAAAAAAAATAGACCTAAACTTTTTAAATTTATTGTTGATTCATATAAAGATAAAGAATTATTAAAGAAAAATCTAGAAACACTAGTAAAACAAAAAGAAATAATAGAAAATGAGATAAGTCTAAATAAGAAAAGAGTATAATATAAATATATAAAATTATGAAGCCATAACTTTTAATAAACTTTTTAAATAGCGCGAAAAATTAATTGTTAGAGGCTTCATAGTTTTGTATATTTGTATGAAACCAAAAAAATATAAATAAGGAAAATTCCTTATTTATATCTATGAGTAATTCTACCTTTATCTAATGAATAAGGAGTAATTTCTACCTTAACCTTATCACCAGGTAAAATTTTAATGTAGTGCATTCTCATTTTTCCTGAGATATGACATAGTACTACATGACCATTGTCTAATTCAACTCTAAACATTGCATTAGGTAAAGCTTCTATTACTTTCCCATCAATTACAATTACATCATCTTTTGCCACTTTTTATGTCTCCCTAGTTTTCAACTGTACTTAAAATAACTGCTTTACCATCAACAACAGCAACTGTATGTTCATAATGGCTACCTCTTAATCCATCACGCGATACTACATCCCAATCATTTTCTAATATAACTGGTTCTCTATCTTTATGACAAATCATAGGCTCTAAGCAGAATACCATACCATTTTTAATTTTTGGTCCTGATTTTGGACTACCATTTTCTAAATAGTTTGGAATTTCTGGTTCATCATGAGGTTTCTTTCCAATACCATGTCCACAAAATCTTACTAATGGTTGATAACCACGAGCAACAATAAAGTCTTCAATAGCTTTTGAAAGTTCTTTGAATCTCATACCTTCATGAATAATATCTATAGCATGATATAAAGAGTCTTTTGCACAAGCAATTAGTTCTTCATCCTCTTTTGATATTTTTCCAATAGGCATAGTAATCGCAGAATCACCATACCAACCATCAACTTCTGTTCCAATATCAAGGCCAAGAATATCACCTTCTTTTAAAACAGTATCATCAGGTATTCCATGAATTATTACTTCGTTTAATGAAGTACAAACTGAATTAGGGAAACCGTAAAGCCCTTTAAATGAAGGTCTAGCCCCTAAATCTCTTAGGAACTTATCACCCATGGCATCGACTTCTAATAAAGTCATGCCAGGTTTTACATTTTCTCTAAGATAATTAAGTGTTTTAGCAACAATTTCATTTGCTACTTTTAGTTTAGCTATTTCGTTAGGTTTTCTAATAGGAATAGCCATTTTTATAATCCTACTGCACTTAATGTTTCATATTTACTTGTATATTGTTGTGCTTCAATTTTTCTCATTGTATCAATAGCAACTTGAACAACGATTAATACTGCAACACCACCAAAATAAAATGGAACACCCATAGCTTTTACAACAAGCCAAGGAACAGTAGAAATAGCACCAAGGTATAAAGCACCCCAGAATGTTAATCTACTTGCAGTTTCATTTAAAAACTCAGCTGTACTTGCCCCTGGTCTAACACCTGGGATAAATCCACCTTGTTTTTTTAAGTTCTCAGAAATGTCTTTTGCATTAAATGTAATACTTGCATAAAAGAATGCAAAGAAAACTACAAATAAGAACATAAATACATTAAATGTATAAGAACTTGGACTTAAATAGTCAGCAATAACTAATAAGTACTCATTTTGTGATCCCTGTAAAACAGTTGCAGGGAACATTAAAATTGCTGATGCGAAAATTGCTGGAATTACACCTGCTAAGTTAACCTTAATAGGAATATAATTCATAACTCTTTTTTTCTGATTTTGCATCATTACTTTTCTTGAATATGAAACAGGAACTCTTCTTTCACCTAACTCAACATAAATAATTGCTCCAACTGTAGCTAAAATAACTACAATAATTGCAATTACAGTTAAGAAGTTCATTTGTCCATTATTAACTAAGTCAATAGTTCCACCAATAGCACTTGGAATTGCAGAAACAATACCAGCGAAGATAATTAATGAAATACCATTACCAATACCTTTTTGTGTGATTTGTTCACCAATCCACATAAGAAGCATCGTACCAGTTAACATAGAAATTGAAGAAACAGCTATAAATGTATTCATGTCAATTGAAATTGCACCTTGTCCACTTTGTCCTGTTAAAGAATTTAATCCCATTGAAACACCAATTGATTGAATTAATGTGATAACAATAGTAGTATATCTGATGATTTGCATATATTTTTGCATCCCATCTCTTTCTTTTTTCATTTTACCAAGTGCAGGGAAAGTTGCAGCTAACAATTCCATAATAATAGAAGCTGTAATGTAAGGCATAATTCCTAGTGATATGATAGACAGTCTTTCAACTGCATTACCACTAAACATATTAACAAGACCTAATGCATTATTTGCATTTGAATCAAAGAATTCTTTTACTACGTCTATATTAACCCCAGGTACTGGCACATAAGCCAGTAACCTGTAAAGAAATATAAAACCTAATGTAATAAGAATCTTATTTATTAGATCTTTACTCATGGTTATTTTCCAGTAGTTGTTACGTTTTCGTCTTTAATTTTAGATACTAAATCTTTTGCAGCAGCTCCAATTAATTTAACTTTAACAACTGATTTAGATAATTTATATACAGATTTGATTGACTCAACTGTAATCTCTTCAAGTGCAGCAACTGCTTTTACTTTATCAACATTGATAGAGTAAGGCTTAGCAACTCTTGAGAAGAATCCAATTTTAGGAAGTCTTTTTTGCATAGGCATTTGACCACCTTCAAATCCTCTCTTGATCTTGTAACCAGATCTAGATTTTTGACCTTTTTGTCCTCTTGCAGAAGTCTTACCAGTTCCAGAACCTTGACCTCTACCTACTCTTTTTCTGTTTTTTGTACTACCAGGAGCTGGTTGTAAATTTTCTAATGCCATTTAACTATCCTTTGATTCTTGCTAAAGCTTCAACTGTAGCTTGTACAAGGTTATTTGGATTATTTGAACCTAAAGATTTTGCAATAATATCTTTAACTCCAGAAAGTTCAAGAACTGGTCTTGCCGCACCACCTGCGATAAGTCCTGTACCTTCAGATGCTGGTTTTAAAAGAATTTTAGATGCGTTATATTTATGTTCAATATCATGTGCAATAGTTGTACCATTAATACTAACTTTTACTAAAGATTTAAATGCATCATCTAAAGCTTTTTTAATTGCATCAGGAACTTCTTTAGCTTTTCCTGTACCAAATCCAACTGTTCCGTTTTTATCACCAACAACAACTAAAGCTGTAAATCTGAATCTTCTACCACCTTTTACAACTTTTGTTACTCTTCCGATTTTAACGATTGCTTCTTGAAAGTCTTCTCTATTTACTGCCATCATTAACCCTTATAATTTAATACCATTTTCTCTTAATGCGTCAGCAAATGCTGCAACAACACCATGATAAAGGTACCCATTTCTATCAAATACTACTGTTTCAATACCAGCAGACTTTAAGTTCTCAGCAAATTGTGCTGCTACTTTACCTGCATTTTCTTTACTTACATTAAGTCCCATGTTTTGAGAACTAACTGATGCTAAAGTAACACCTTCAACATCGTTAATTGCTTGTGCACTTAAGTATTTGTTAGATTTAAAAATTGTTACTCTTGGCTTTTCAGAAGTACCAAAAATTGATCCTCTAACTCTTCTTTTTCTTCTTGCTCTTAATGCATTTTTCTTTGCTAAATCTTTTGCTCTACTCATCATTCACACCTTACTTAGCAGTTTTTCCGGCTTTTCTAACGATATGCTCGTCAGTATACTTAACACCTTTACCTTTGTAAGGTTCTGGTTTTCTGTAGCCTCTAATAATTGCAGCAGCTTGACCAACTTGTTGTTTATCTGCACCTTTAACGTGAATTAAGTTTTTCTCAACAGTAATTTCTAACCCTTCTGGGATATCATAATTAATTGGGTGAGAGTATCCTAATTGTAACTCTAATACTTTACCTTTAACAGCAGCTCTATAACCAACACCATTAATTTCTAAAGATTTTTGGAAACCTTTAGCTAATCCATCAACAGCATTATTAATTAAAGCTCTATAAGTTCCCCAGAAAGCAGCTGATTCTTTTTCTTCACCAACTTTTCCTAAAACAACTTGGTTGTCAGCAATTTCTACAGAAACTCTTCCGTGAGTTTCAACAGGAATAGTTTTATTCCCTTTTTTTACGTTTACAATAGTACCATCAACTGATACTTCTACCCCTGAAGGGATAGCGATAGGTTTTTTTCCAATTCTAGACATTACACTCTCCTACCATACTGTACACAGTACTTCACCACCAACTTTAGAAGCGTAAGCTTCGTCGTTAGCAATAACACCCTTGTTAGTTGTAACAATGATTGTACCGTATCCATTTTTAAAGTTTTTTAGTTCATCAAAAGATTTGTAAACTCTTCTACCAGGTTTAGAAACTCTTTTAATTTCGTTAATTACAGAGTTATCATTATCATCATATTTTAATGAAACCTGAATAGTTTTTTTGTTGTTTTCACCATCAATTACTTTGTAACTTTCAATGTACTCTTTTTGTTGTAATACTTCTAAAATACCAACAACTGTATTTGAATGTAATAATGTTGCAACATCTAATTTTCTCATTGCAGCATTTCTTACTCTAGTTAAAGCATCTGCGATTATATCATTCATCATAGCTTATTTTCTCCCTACCAACTAGCTTTTCTAACACCAGGTAATAAACCTTCGTTAGCCATTTTTCTTAAACAAACTCTACAAAGTCCGAAGTCTCTGTAAACTGAGTGTGGTCTACCACACACTGAACATCTTGTATATGCTCTTGAAGAGAACTTAGGAGTTCTCTTTTGCTTAGCAATCATAGATTTCTTTGCCATTACGCTCTTCCTTTAGTAAATGGAATTCCTGCTAATTCTAATAATCTAAATGCTTCAGCATCGTTATCAGCAGTAGTAGAAATTGAAATATTCATACCATGAGTTTTAATAATATCATCATAAACAACTTCAGGGAACATTAATTGCTCATCTAAACCGAAGTTGAAGTTTCCTCTTCCGTCAAAACCATTTCTGTTTAAACCTTGGAAGTCTTTTACTCTTGGTAATGCAATAGAACATAATTTATCTAAGAATTCATACATTCTTTCAGCTCTAAGTGTAACTTTAACACCTACAGGGTAACCTTCTCTTACTTTAAAACCAGCAACTGATTTTTTAGCAATAACTTTAACTGCTTTTTGTCCAGCAATTAAAGAGATAGTATCTTGAATGTTTTGCATTAATTTACTATCTTTCATAGCTTCACCCGCACCAACAGAAATAACTACTTTGTCTAACTTAGCAGTTAACATCTTGTTTTTTGGGAATTCAGTTTCTAATGCTGGTTTAATTTCTGCATTATATTTTTCTAATAATCTTGCTGCCATCTTACTCACCTTCTACTTTTGCTACATTTGAAATATCAATAGGCATTTCTTTGTTTACAAAACCACCTTCAGGGTTTTTCTCTTGATCAGGCTTAACAGTTTTTTTAGCAACTTTACAATCTTTAACGATTACTTTCATTTCTTTTGGTAATACAGCTAAAACTTCACCAGTTTTACCTTTATCATCACCAGCGATGATTTTTACAGTATCACCTTTTTTGATTTTTAATTTAACTGCCATATTATAATACCTCCGGTGCAAGTGAAACGATTTTCATGAATCCTGAATATCTAACTTCTCTAGCAACAGGTCCAAAGATTCTTGTACCAATTGGGTCTTTTTTAGCATCTAAAATAACTGCTGCGTTGTCGTCAAATCTGATTAATGAACCGTTTTCTCTTTGAACTTCTTTATGAGTTCTAACAACTACTGCTTTAACTACTTGACCTTTTTTAACTTTTCCAGTTGGTAAAGCTTTTTTAACAGAAGCAACAATAACATCACCAACAGATGCGTATCTTCTCTTAGAACCACCAAGAACTTTGATACACATAATCTCTTTAGCACCTGTGTTATCAGCTACATTTAATCTTGTAAAACTTTGAATCATTACTTAACTCCTGTAGCAACAATAGTTTTTAATCTGAAAGATTTAGTTTTTGATAAAGGTCTACACTCAATAGCGATAACTTTGTCACCTTCATTTAACTCATTTCTTTCATCATGAATTAAATATTTTTTAAATCTTTTTACAGTCTTGTGATATCTTGGGTGTAAAACGTATCTAGTAACTAGAATAGATGCTGTTTTATCTCCAGATTTTTTTACCACTACACCTTGAATCTCTCTTTTATGTGTCATACTTTGGATCCTTAGTTAGCTTTTGCTGCAGTAATTGCTGTTTGAATTCTAGCGATATCTTTTTTTGCCGCTTTTAATTCAGAAGTGTTAGTTAACTGCATAGTTTTTAGCTTCGCTTTTAATTCAAAAAGAAGCACCTTTTTTTCTTTTAATAACTCTTGAAGCTCATTTAGGCTTTTGTCTTTTAAATCAGTATAGTTCATTTTCGCTATCTCTTGTTACAATTTTAGTTTTAAATGGTAATTTATGTTGTGCTAAAGTTAAAGCTTCTCTTGCTAACTCGTCACTTACACCTGCCATTTCAAAACAAATTCTTCCAGGCTTAATGTTCATTACCCATTTATCAACAGCACCTTTACCTTTACCCATTCTTGTTTCTAATGGTTTAGCAGTAAGTGGTTTATCTGGGAATACAGTAATCCAAACTTTCGCTTGTCTTTTAACTTTTCTAGTCATTGCAACCCTAGAAGCTTCAATTTGTCTTGAATCAATTCTTCCGTGTTCAACAGCTTTAAGTCCGATTTCACCGTAAGCTAAAGTATTACCTCTATGGGCTTTACCTCTGTTTCGGCCTTTCATCATTTTTCTATATTTAGTTCTTTTAGGCATTAACATAATTATTTACCTCTTCTCTTACTTGGTCTTCTCTTTTGCTTAGGCTCTTCTGTTTTTTCAGCTGGAATTCCTTTTGCAAGAATCTCACCTTTGAAGATCCAAACTTTAATACCGATACAACCATAAGTTGTATGAGCTTCAGCGAATCCGTAATCAATCTTAGCTCTTAAAGTATGTAAAGGAACTCTACCTTCTAAGTACCACTCAGTTCTAGCCATTTCAGCTCCACCAAGTCTACCAGAAACAGATACTTTAATACCTTTTGCACCAGATTTAAGAGCATTTTGCATAACTCTTTTCATAGCTCTTCTAAATGCAACTCTTCTTTCTAATTGTTGTGCAACATTTTCAGCAGATAATTGACCAGATAATTGTGGTTTTCTCTCTTCTTTAATGTTAACAGCAATTTCTTTACCAACTAAGTTAGAAAGGTTAACTTTTAATTTTTCAACGTCTGCACCTTTTTTACCAATGATGATACCAGGTCTAGCAGCTACAATTGTAACTCTGATTTTTTTAGCAGTTCTTTCTACGATAGTTTGAGCAACACCTGCATAGTATAACTCTTTCTTAACGAACTTTCTAATTTTATCATCTTCAGCAACGTTTGCTGGCATGTTAGAAAATTTAGGAAACCATCTTGATTCCCAGTTTCTATTGATACCTAATCTTAAACCTATTGGATTAACTTTTTGACCCATTATTTATCTCCTTTTTCAGCAGCCGCTACTTCAATCATAATGTGTGCAGTTGGTTTGTGCTTAGGTGATGCACTACCTCTAGCTCTTGGAGTAAATCTCTTAAGAACTGGACCTTTGTCAACTCTAGCTGAAGTAATTACAGCTTCTTCTGGCTCTAAACCAGCATTTGCTACTGCTGATGCAATAACTTTTGAGATGATTCCAGCAGCTTTGTTAGGAGTAAATTCTAAAGATGCAATAGCATACTCAGCATTCATACCTTGAACTTCTCTAGCAATTAATCTTGCTTTTGTAGGAGAAAGTCTAATAAATTTTAATATTGCTTTACCCATTGATTACGCCTTCTTCTGTACAGAGCCTTTATGACCCTTAAATGTTCTAGTTGGTGCAAATTCACCTAATTTATATCCAACGTGGTTCTCTGTAATATTTACAGGAACAAAGTTTCTTCCATTGTGCACATTAAAAGTTAAACCAATCATATCAGGTAATACCATTGATCTTCTTGACCAAGTTTTAATTGGTTTTCTATCGTTAGCTTCAACAGCTTTGATAACTTTTTTCATTAGGTGCGCGTCTACGAATGGACCTTTTTTTATTGATCTTGCCATCTTAAACCCTTACTTCTTTCTTCTTGAAATGATTAGTTTGTCACTAGCTTTTTTCTTTCTAGTTTTGTAACCTTTAGTTGGCATACCCCATGGAGTAACAGGATGTCTACCAGAGTTAGTTTTACCTTCACCACCACCGTGTGGGTGATCAATAGGGTTCATTGCAGAACCTCTAGTTTGAGGTCTAATACCCATGTGTCTAGTTCTACCAGCTTTACCAACAACCATGTTAATGTAATCTTCGTTACCAACAATACCAATTGTTGCGATACATACACCAAGAATTTTTCTCATTTCACCAGATGGTAATCTTAAGATAACGTATTTATCTTCTCTACCCATGATTTGAGCATATCCACCAGCAGATCTTGCAATTTGTCCACCTTTACCTGGTTTCATTTCAATGTTATGAACCATAGTACCTACAGGAATAGATTTTAATCTCATTGCATTACCTGGAATAATATCTAAACCAGACTCAGCAGCTTGAACTTTATCACCTACTTTTAATCCAGAAGGTTGTAAGATATATCTCTTATCACCATCAGCATAAGTTACTAAACAAATTCTACAGTTTCTGTATGGGTCGTACTCAATAGTTGATACTGTACCTTCTACACCAAACTTGTTTCTTTTGAAATCAATAATTCTATATAATTTTTTAGCACCTGCTTCTTTATGTCTAGAAGTGATTCTACCGTTATTATTTCTACCAGCTGAAGCTTTTACTCTTACAAGTAAAGATCTAACTGTTGGTTTAGAAGTAATATCAGAAGTATCCATTACAGACATGAATCTTCTTGCAGGAGTTATTGGTCTAAATTTTTTAATTGCCATCTATAATCTCCTTAAGCTGATAGGTTCGCTATTTCAGCGCCCTCTGGTAATGTAACGTAGAATTTTTTGAAATCTGGTCTTTTACCAGGCTTTCCTCTAAATCTTTTAACTTTACCGTTTTGTCTTAAAGAATTAACTTTTGATGGAGTAACACCAAAATACTCTTTAAATACTTCTTTTAAACCGTTTTTAGTCATTCTTGGACTAGTTTGAACAACGATTACACCATTTTCTTGAAGCTCGATTGTCTTTTCTGTATATAATATTGCTTTAATATCTGTAATATCTGCCATCTTAAGCCTCTTTTGTTAATGCATCAAATACTGATTTTTCAATTAGTACTGAGTGGTATGCAGCAATTAAATAAGCGTTAACTTCTTGCTTTTCAACCATATAACAGTTTTTAACATTTCTAAACGCTAAGTATGTTTTCTCATCAATTGTATCAACTACAACAAGAGTATCTCTTTTGTCTAGTTTATTTAAAACTGCAACTGCGTCTTTAGTTTTACCTGATTCAATTTTAACAGAGTCTGCTACAAATAATGAACCATTTTTAGCTTGTGCATTTAAAGCAAATTTTAATGCTAAAGCTTTTTGTTTTTTGTTAATTTTTTGGTTATAGTTTCTAGCAGATGGTCCAAATACTTGACCCCCACCAACGAATAAAGGAGATCTTTTAGAACCCCATCTAGCACCACCAGAACCTTTTTGAGCTTTAGGTTTTTTACCACCACCTCTTACTTCAGATCTGTTTTTAACTCTAGCTGTATTTGCTCTTAATGAAGATAAGTAAGATTTAGCATATAAGTATAAGTTGTGAGAGTTAATCTCATCATACTTAGCTGGTAATGCTAACTCACCATTATTTTCAAATTTTTCGTTTAATACTACTGCATTACTCATTTAGCAACCTTTACTTTTCCTAATGCACCATTTGGTCCTGATACTGAACCTTTAACAACTAAGATTCCAGTTTCAGCGTCAAATGAAACTACATCATTTTTAACACTTACATTTGTATTTCCGTATTGTCCTGGCATTTTCTTACCTGGTTGAACTCTACCTGGCCATTCTGCATTACCGATTGAACCAGTTCTTCTACCCATTCTATGCCCGTGAGATGCTCTACCACCAGCGAAGTTCCATCTTTTAACTCCACCTTGGAAACCTCTACCTTTTGTTTTAAAAGTAGTTTTTAAAACTTTAGCTTCTGATAAAGGAGCTAAATCTAAGTCACCTGCTTCAGTATTTGCTACGTTTGCTGTTGCAAATCTGTTAAACTCTTTAGATAGATTGTATTTCTTTTGTTGACCTTCAATTGTCTTATTCATCTTCTTACCAGATGCGTAAGAAACAATTGCTACACCGTCAGTCACTTCACATACTTTAGTATCTAGAACTTTTAAAAGTGTAACAGGAACAGCAGGAACAGAAACAGTTCTACTCATACCAATTTTTTCTACGATATATTCCATTTATTACCCTTTCTTCTTATTCTTGACCCATAGATCTAACTTCAACATCAACTTCAGGAGCTAAGTCAAGTTTCATTAATGAATCTACTGTATCAGGAGTCGCTGCAATGATATCAATCATTCTTGAATGAACTCTGATTTCGAATTGCTCTCTTGAATCCTTGTTTACGTGAGGACCTTTAAGAACTGTATATCTTCTGATTTTCGTTGGAAGAGGGATTGGACCTCTTAACTCAGCACCAGTTCTTTTAACAGCTTCAACAATTGAAGCAACACTTCTGTCTAAAACTCTATGATCGTAAGCTTTAAGCTTTAATCTGATTTTTTCCATTTTTTTCCTTTAAAGAACTCGTTAGATGTACCGAAAAAGCACTCTAACCACATTTAGTGGACGCGGATTATAACTTAAAAGGAATTAAATGTCAAGTATAATGGGCTTTAGGTATAAAAAAAGTCTATTTTATTTCCTTTTTAAAAGGAAAGATAGTGTATATTTGGTATCATATTAAGCATAAACTAAGATTATGGCTTAAATTTTAAATTATTTACGTAAAGTTGTAAAACCGCTTTTAAAATGTTAATTATTTGCTTATGAAATGTGTGTATATATTAATAAGGTAGAAGTTAACCCTTTATTTAGGCTTTTGTATATACTGCCATTTTTCCTTTTATCTTATAAAAAGTATTTACTCCAGCTTTGAGTATAGAATAATTCAGTTAGATAATATTAGAATTTAAAATAAAATATTTGAGACCGTTAGTTTAAAGACAAACCACTCTTTCTACATATTTACCCGTTCTATAATTAAGTTGTTTTTCAATCTTGTATTTTTTATTTTTATTTATACAATCTTGTTTACTAATTTTAGTATTTTGATTATGGCATCCAGTTATTACTAATAAAAAAATTATCACAGTTAAGAAATTTATTACTTTCATATCACAACCTTTCATCTATAATATCTATTATATTGATGAAAGGTACTACAATAGTATCATTTTATGCGATTAAGATATAGATTCTTTTTCTCCACATTTATGACAATATTCTAATAATACTATTTTCATATTTTCGCAAGTGCTACATTTACTTCTCAATCTATTTTGACAATTTGGACAAAAATTCATTGTTTCATAGTTTACTTTATTGTTACATTTATTACATATACTTTTATTATATGATTCAATTTTTGAAATTGTTGTATTTTGAAATTGAGTATTTTCTTCTTTATATTTTTTCTGCACTTTTATTATGATAAAGGTAAAAACCACTACAAGAACAGCTAATGCAAAATAGTAAACAACAAATGGTATTTCTAAACTTGCGAAGAAACTCATAAGTTTTTCAAAAAATACTTTTGGCAAAAGTGTATATATTAATGAAATAAAAGATATTACTGTAGGAATTGAAATTATTACTAAAATATTTTTAGCAATTATATATAATATATAGTTCTCTTTTAACATAAATCTTTTCATAGAAAAGAAAGATACTAGTAAAAGTGGCAATAAAAATGCTAAAGTAATTAAATCCTTTTTTATTTCATATACTTTTATTTTTTCTTTATATTCTTCTTTTACTAAATCTTTATTTTTTTTGATATACGAAACTAACTTCTTTACACTTTTTGATGAAGCAAAATTTTTATCTATTTGTTGAATTTTTTCATTTAGCTTTTTTCTTTTTTCTAAATAGAGATTATATTTATTTTTAATTTCACTATTTATTTGTTTTTTATTTTGAACTTGAATATTTTCAAATAATGTAGTGTTATAGTTTTCTCGATAGAATTTTATTTGATTATTTATAGATGATAACTCTTTTTTTAATAACTGTTTTTCTTTTCTTAAATCTTTTATATTATGCTGTTTTTTGATATCTTCTATTAATGCTATAATTTCTTTACATTTATTTGAAACATCTTGTTTTTGAATACTATTATATTTTCTACTTTCATTTATATAGTAATAGCTATTTACACTTTCAACCTTACTTGATGTCACTATATTTTTACAAGTGCTAGAATATTTATTATAAGGATTATTAAGTATTTTTACTTGAAACTCTATACCCATTTGTAAAATACTAAAAACGAATAAGTTTAATAAAACTATAAAAAAAATTGAAAGTTTGGAGAGTTTTTCTTTTCCTTTAAATACAAAATTATTCTTATAAAATTTTTTAAGACTCTCTTTCATTTCTTTTCCTCTTAATTCTTAAATATAAATTTTGGATAAAAAATCCGTATTACTAAAATAGAAGTAATTGCATAGCTAAGTATATGTAAATTAAAATTTATATTAAATAAATAAGTAATCAATAAAGAAATGATTCCTCCTAATAAAAGCCAAACTGTTAATAAAAAAATAAATATAAAACCTATTCTTAATATCGTTCCATTATAATTATTCATATTTTTCCTTTTGTACTCTAATTATTTCTTCTACTTGTCTTCTATGAATAAAAGTATGCATAAACATAAAACAGCTCCAATCATGATTATTGAAATTTATAAACCAAGGATGTGCTTTAGTTTGTTTTGATTGATTTTTTTTATGCTCTTTTATATAGTTTTCATAAGTCTCCATAAATTTCAAAAAGTTTGTAATAGCATTTTTGTCTTCACCTATTGGTTTTACTGCTTCTATTGTGATTTTATGTTTAAACTCTTTTTCTTTTGATAAAGTATCAATTACATTCATAATTGCATTACCTGTAATATATAAATGTTCACAAGCCATATTTACAGAATAATCAGAACTATGTTCTTCTATAGCAAAAGTTCTATTTATTTTTATTCTCCTTTCTTTTTGTTCTTTTGATAAAGAAGATGTTAATTTTTCTATAAGTTTTCTTTCCCTTTTTATAAGAAAAAGTGCCAAATTCCAACTCATAAGTAACCTTACAATTGGTATTAAAACATACCTGATTATATTTTTTTCCATACTAGGTAACCCAGCACCTGCTTTTGTTTCCACCTGTAACCTTTCTTGTTATTTTATTTATTCTAAAATAATATTTTTTATAAACAACTTAATTTTAGAGTAATTACTCTAGTAAATCAAGTAAAAGCTCTAAAATGTTAAAATAAATCATGAAAAAGAAAATAAATACAAAAATAAAAATAAAACAATCTGCCATGAAACTTTTTAATGAAAAAGACTCATTGAGTATTACTACAAATCACATAGCTAAACAAGCTGATATTTCACCTGGTAATCTTTATTACCATTATAAAAATAAAGAAGAAATAGTTCTTGATTTATATATGGAATTAAGCTCTAAATTTATGGAGCTTAATAGTTTTGAAAATATGTTAATGCATGAAAACTTTTTTGAAGCAATGGATAATATGTTTAATCAATACGCAAAACTTTTCTTTGAATATAGATTTTTACTAAGAGATGCAACTGTTCTAATAGCAATGGATTCAAATCTAAAAAAAGCATTTACAAAAAACCAAGAAATAAGAATAAGTCAAATAGAAGGTCTACTAAAATATCTTATAAAAGAAGGTTTAATCAAAGAACTAAACAGAAGTTCTTTAAATAAAAGAGCAAAACTTCATTGGTTTATTACAGCATATTGGCAAACTTTTGCTTCAACAACAGGCGATGTAACGTTAGAAACACTACAAGAATCAAAAGAGGTATTCTTCGAATTTATGATTTACCCTAATCTTACGCAAAAAGGTAAAGATTTAATTAGAAAAATGACTAAATAAAACTAAAGCTTTCCCATAAGTAAGCTTCTTGTAATAAAAAATAACATAAAATTAGTATAGCCAAACTTATCGTGAGGTAAGGACGGAAAGTCACGGGTCTTAGATTTAAGATAGCCGGATTGCACTCAAAACCAATGCAATTGGCAATTTTAATCTAATCTATGAATTAAAATAAAGAGGTTACACGCGAACTACACTTCTTTGAACATTCTAGGAGATTAAAAATGAAAATACTAGCAACAAAAGAATTAAAGAATAGCTGTTTATTAGCTATTTTTTCATTCACACTTATTTTACTTATGCATATTCAAGATATGATACCTTTTTTCAAACTCTTTTCAAGCTAAAGTAAAATATAAATTAGATTAATAGAAGTTTTTTACCAAAAGGAACTTCTATATCTTCACTTAAAACCCAAACACTTTCATAACTAGGCTCTTCTATTGGAAATTTACCAAAGCCATCTGTAAAATATAAAAATAAATTTACATCATCAATATTTTCATCAATATAAATAAAAGTGTTTTCAAAATTAGTACCCCCACCACCTTTTAAGGTATATGATAGTTCATCTCCTGCATATAAAATATGATGTTCATGCACTTTTGCATCTGCTACTAATAGATCTATTTCAAAATTTTCGAAACTATTCATTATAGATTCAACCTCTGCTAAAAATTTTGACAAAAGTTTTCCATCAATAGAACCAGAACTGTCAATACAAACTACAAGTTTAGCTTTTGTTCCTTGTAAAGATGGTAATGCAAAACCTTGAGAAATATATCTTTTATTTGGAGGTATGAGTTTATAATCAAATTTTATAGACTGTTCTATAATATTATAAAGTTCATCTTCCCAAGAGATTTTTCCTTCATATAAATTTGGTACAAGTATTTCTATACCAAGAGGTAAATCACCTTGAAGTTTGGCTTTACTTAAAAGCTGTTCATGCATATCTTGTATTTCTTGATTATTATCTATTTCTTGTTCTTGATGTTTTTCAAACTTTATTTGTGATACTTGCTCAGGTGTATGTTTATCATCATCAATTTCATTTTCAAGTGCAGCATAAATAGCCTCTGCACTCATATCATCAAATCTTTCATCATAATTTACACCATCGGGAAGTTCTAAACCATTATTAACAAGTAAGCAATTTATTGCATAATCTGTGGCTAGAACCCAAAGCCATTGCATTCTTGAATCAACTCTTTTATCATGTAAAAAGGCTTGATGCATTGCTGAATTTGTAAGTACAAAACCTAGTTCATCATCACTTAATGAGTTTATATAATCATCATTATATTCAAAGTTTTTACTAGTTGAAAGATAGGTCTTTAAATCTTCATTTAACACTGCCTTTTGAGTTGAAGCTATTGATCCAAAATATGGTTGCTCAATTATCAATGAAGACTTTACTCTTGAAATTCTCTGTTCTATTTGGTTTTTCAAAACTTAGCCAATTAAAAACTTATTTGCATCACTCCATGTTTTCCATGAAGGTGAACTCTCAATATTAATACCCTCTTTTTGAATATCTCTAATCAACATCACTGAAAATTCATTTGGTAACTCTAAGGAGTAATTTAAAACATTCGTTATATTTTGTACATTTTGATTTTGTTTTAAAGCATAAGTTATTCCAGTACATAAAGCATATAAAACAGAATTATTTTGAGGTACTTCTTTTAAGCTACCATATAAGATAGCATTTATATCAGGTAAATCTTTCATAATTTTACAATAGTTCATAAACTCAACTGCACTATCTTTTCCAACAGCACCACTTATTACCTCTTCTAGTAAGTTTATTTCTAATTTTGATTTTAATATATCATCTACATAAGACCAAGATCTAGGAGTAGCAAAAGATTTTTCTTTTGATTTTGCATCAAAAGTAAATAAACTTTCACTTTTATATGATAAAAATGAGATAATTCGAGTATCAATATTTGAAGTATAAGCCCATCTTTTCCACTCATCAAAGTCTAAATCAAAATCAAGATGTACAAACCTATTTGCCAAAGGTGTTGGCATTCTATAAGTTACACCTCTATCTGTTTCATAATTTCCTGCTGCAATAATTGCATAGTTTAAGGGAAGAGTATATTCTCCTATTTTTCTATCTAAAATAAGTTGATAAGCAGCTGCTTGAATAGTTGGAGGAGCTGAATTTATCTCATCTAAAAAAAGAATTCCTTCTTCTTTTGAGTTAGTATTAGGTAAAAACTCAGGTTTTGCCCATACTGCACTTTTTGTTTCACTTTCAAAAAATGGTATTCCTCTTAAATCAGTTGGATCCAGTAAACTTAATCTCAAATCAATAAAGTTCATATTTTTTTCATTTGCTATTTGCTTTACAAGTGAAGATTTTCCAACTCCAGGATTTCCCCAAATAAATACAGGGACTTTACTATTTATCAAAGACTCTAAAGAGTTTTTTAAATCACTAGCTTTCATATTACATTCCTATATTTTTTCTTGTAAACTCTCTAAAACTATCATTATTAGAGATAATCGATTTTAAGCCACCATCATATTGAAATTGTAAAAGTACTCCTATTGGAGTACTTATATTTTCACATAAAGCTTCATTTATTATTCTATTATCTAGCTTACTTAAATCTTTTAGTATCTCTTTTGGAGTATTGATATTTGAAGCAAGAGAGATATTAATATCAAAATCATTTAAACTATATAAGCTTTCAAATTGTTCTTTTGACAAATTAATATTATGAGCAATAGCTATATTATATACTTTATCTTTTTTCTTTAAAAACTCTTCTATTTTTAGATTAGAGCAATTTTTATTTTTTAAAAGATTTATATTTGCATTTTCTATATCTTTTTGAAATAGTCTATCTATCATTTTAGTATTTAAAGTTTCATTCATAGATAAATATATCAAAAACACATCATCAATATTTTCAATAAATTTATTAAATAATTCTTCATTTAAAGTTATTGTTTTTAGAAGTTCTTTTTTTAAAATATCATCTTTTAAAAATTCGTCAATCATATCTACTTCATAGTTTGAGGCTTTTATAAGTGAAATATTTACTTCTTGAATATTTTTTTCAAATAATTTTTTTTGAACCATTAGAGAAATAGCCTCATTTAATGCTAAAAATCTTAGTTCATTTACTCTATTATTTTTTATAATCTGCAAATGCATTGTCTTTGAACTATTTGGATTTAAAGCTACTACTTCTTTTAAATTCAAAGGTTGATCTTTTTGAGCATTTTTATCAGAAATAGAAAAATCAGGCATATTGTATAATACTTCTAAAAGCTTAGGGTGTGTAGCTTCTAGGGCTGTGTAATATACTCCTATTGGTGCATATTGAATATTGTGGTTTGTTTCAACTAAACTACAAAATCTCTCTACTATTTTAGTACAAACATCCCTATTTTCATCAGTATCATAAATATCCTCATCTTTAAAATCATATAATCTTAGAAGTTTTATAAAAACTTCATCATCGAAATACTCATTACTTAAAAGTTTTAATAATCTTTCTTGATCTTTTGATATTTTAATAGCTAACAATACAGAATCTATATCAAGATTCTTTGAAAACTCCTCCTCTAATTTATTTATTTCTAAAATATCAATTTGTGTTTTCGATAACTCATATAACTCTTCTTCAATAACAATAGGTGTAAACTTACCTTTTATAACAATATTTGCTTTTTGTATACTATCAACAAGAACTGCACCTTTTTGTAATAAATACTTTTCTAACTCTTCTAAATCAATAAGGTTAGCTCTTCCTGTAAAAAATATATTTTGATTTTCATAATTATTCATCTGTAAATAGTATCTTAGTATTTATTAAAAAAAAGTTTTATAATGTAGAATTAAGCTATTTTAAAGTCTAGGACCCTAACCTTGGTAGAATCCTGAGAAAAGAAGAACATCATCATCTTCTTCATTTTTTAAATCATTTACGATTAAATTTTCGAGTGTTTTAGCAATACTTGGAGCAAATGTCATACCAAGCCAACCAAGCCCCATAGCATATATTAAGTTATCATACTCTTCATCTTTCCCAAATAGTGGTCTATCATTTGGTGTTAAAGGTCTAAACCCACTCCACTCTTTAATATTTTTCATTTCAAAAGGTTTTGTATATTTTTTAAAATTTTCTTTTATACTATCTATTTGAGCTTTTACTATTTTTGGATTAGAGGATCCTAATTCAAGTTTTGATGTAAGTCTTACATTGTTTCTTCTTGGAGTCATTACTATAAATAAATCATTAAATAAACAAGAAGTTTTAGGGCGTAATTCTTTTGGCATTTCAAAAGTAATACTATAACCTTTTGCAGGTGTCATCATCAACTGTTTTTTTCTTCTTTTTGCTAAAAGTGTTTGATATCCTGTAGCCATAATAAAACTATTTGCTTCATAGCATGAACTTTTAGAACTCACACTTATAACTTTATCATCACTAAAAGCTATATCTTCTATCTTTTCATTTAGTATAAACTCCACACCATTTTCAATTAAATAATTTTTCATTTCAAGCATTACTCTTTGAGGATCTAAATGAGCATTTTTCTTAAATAATATAGCACCTTTTACATCAGAACTTGCACAAGGCAAGTACTCTTCTAGTCTGTTTTTTGTAAGTATTTCAAATCTTTTACTATCTTCATAATTATACTGTTTTAACTTTTTATCATAACTATCTTGCTCTGTAAAAACTGATAACATTCCAGTATGATGAAAATCAAAATCTAAATTCTCTTCTTCTTGAATTTGTTTATATAAATCAATAGTATCTTGTCCATATTTTTCAAAAAGAATGAGTGTTTTTTTAAGTCTTTCATGATTTGCATTTTTTACAAATTCAAATAACCACTTAAAAAGCTGATAATCAAATTTAGGATGAAGCTTTACAGGAGACTCACCTTTTAACATCATCTTCAATGTTTCCCCAACTACCCCTGGATGACTTAAAGGAGCCTTATCAAAAGAGGATAGTAAACCTGCATTTCCAAAAGAAGTACTATTTGTAATATCATTTTCATCAATTAAGGTTACTTTTCTTCCTGCTTTATGCAAGAAATAAGCACTCATTAATCCAATAATACCTCCACCAATTATTACGATATCTCGTTTCATAATAAATCCTTAAAATATTTTATAAATAATATATTAATTTTTTGTATTTTAGTAGTTAAAATATGTGAAAATATTATAATATAATTTTTTTAATTGAATGTTTATATAAAGTATTTTGAAGTAGAATTTTTCAATTTGTTAAAAATCTCATCAAAATCAGCAGGATAGACTCTATTGCCTCCAATTGAGCTTATAAAGTTTGTATCTCCAAGCCATCTTGGCAATATATGATAATGTACATGCTGTGCTATTCCAGCACCTGCTGCTTTACCTAAATTCATACCAATATTTACACCTTCACAAGACATAACATCTTTTAAAAGCTTAACTCCTTGTCTTACTCTTTTACTTATAACTTCCCATGTTTTATCATCTAAATCTTCTATTTTATCAGTATGAAAATGAGGAATTACCATAATATGACCAGGGGAATATGGGAACTTATTCATAACTACATAACAATACTCATCATGAAATAAAACTTGAAGTTTTTCATCATCTAAGTTTTTTGAAATATGACAAAAAATACAACCTTCAATTTTCTCTTCACTAACGTAAGAGTATCTCCATGGGGCATATAAGTGTTCCATTTTCATTTATCCTATATAAAGTTTGGTGCATCATTTGCAAAAAGAATCAAATCACCTACTTTTGTTTTTTGGGCTAAAATCTCTTGCATTTTTGATTTGTCTTTTAAAATAAATACTTTACTTTCATCGATATTTGAACTTAATAAATGAGAGTTTAAATCTCCTGTTATTATAGCAAGGTCAAATTTTTCATTAATTTCATTTGCTAATAAAATATTAGCTTCATCTGTTGATTCAACTAACCCAGGTGTGATTATTACTTTTCTTCCCTCATAAGAAGAACAAATATTAATTCCCTCAAGCATTCCTTCAATATTTCCATTAAAAGAATCATCAATAATTAATTTCCCACCTGCTTCAATTTTTTGAAGTCTATGTTCAACTTGAGGTAGACTTTGAAGAGCTAATTTAATCTCATCAATACTCATACCTAAATGGTGTGCAACTAAAATAACTGCTGTTAGATTTATTGCATTAAAACTTCCTAAAACTGGTGCATGAAAATGTTCAATTTGTCCATTTACTTCAACATCAAACCATATACCATTTAAATCACTTTTTGTTACGTGTAAACCATTTGGAAACTTTGTAATAGTGTCATAATCTTTTATATGTGTTGATTCATGAACAAAACCTCTTTCTAACTTTGGAGATTTTAAAAGTTCCATTTTTGTATGAATAATATTATCAATAGTTTTAAAGTATTCAATGTGAGCTTCACCAATTGATCCAACTACACAAATTTGAGGTTCTAAAAACATTGCTATTTCTTCAATATCACCTTTTACTCTAGCACCTGCTTCTGCAATATAAACTTGAGTATCATCAGGTAAATCTCTATTTACATCTAAAACAATACCAGCAATTGTATTTACAGATCTTGGTGTTTTATATGTTTTATATTTGTTTTTTAAGATATGGTATAAAAAGTTTTTTATTGAAGTTTTCCCAAAAGAAGCTGTAATAGCTACAGTTTTTAAACCTCTAATATTTTCATATCTTTGCTTGGCTTTATGTTTAAAAGAGATAAAAAATATCTTCTCTAAAATTGTTGAAATACCATAAGCTAATATAAGTGGGGCAAAGATAAATTTATTTGCACAAGCTTGACTAGCTAAACAAAGAGCTGTTAAAATAAAAGTTGTAAAAAGAAGTATTGATAGAAATCTTTTTACTCTAGCAGTTAAAACTAAAGGTTTATCAAGTTTCTTATTCCATAAAATAAAACTAACTAAATATAAAGCATAAAAATAAATAGAATAATAAATCTCAGGTATTAAATAAAAAAGAACAATAGGCGCTAAAAAGTATGTAATATGCCATTGCCATTTATGATGTTTTAAAACAACTCTTTCAATTTTATAGTTGTACCATTGAAGGTTAGTAATAATATACCAACCTAAACTCATTATTAAAACTATATGTGTAAATATATTAAAATATTCAAGGTATTGCATTTTCTATTCTCTCACAAATATCTTTTGCATTTTTTGCAAAGAAGTAATGGTCACCATGATATGATATAAATGTTGAGTTATTAATTAAAGAGGCTATTTTTTTACCTGAATCTAAGGAAGTAGCTGTATCTTTCTCTCCCCAAAAAATTAATGCTTGATTTTTAAAAGCTTTAAAATTTGAGCTAAAATCTTCATTTACTACATTTTTAAATGTTGCATACATATTTTCACTCATAGTATTTACATCTTTACTTCTAAAGGCTTTTGTAATACCACTTAAACCAATAAAATTAAAAAATTTTGAAATAGCAATTTTTACTTTTACGTCAAAAGCTTTTTCTTCTAAAATACCAGCACTACTTAAAAGTACTAAATATGATGGATTTAGAAGTGTTGCTACTTTTCCTCCATAAGAATGCCCCGCAATTATCTCTTTTGAAGAGTTCAATTCAGACAAAAACTCCTCTAGTATTTTGGCATATAAAGGTGTAGTAAGTTCATAAGAAGTATGGCTTTTACCAAAACCTGGCATATCAATATAAATATGCCTAAAATCTTTCAAATATGCTCCAAAAGAGTTTTTCATAATCTCTTTATTTGAACCCCAACCATGTAAAACTACAAAATCTTTTTTTGCACTTGGATTTACAAGTTCATAAGAGATTTCATACTCTTTATTTTCTACTTTTACACTCTTTTTTGCCAAAACTATTTACCCTTTGCACTATGAATTTTATTTACATACTCATAAGAAATTGGTATATGTTTTCTTTTTGGAAGATTTAAAGCGACTTCATTTAATAAAGCATTAAAATCATCAAATAAATAGTTTGCCATAGATCCTGGTATTGAATTAATTTCATTTAAATAAACTTCATTATCTATTACAAAAAAATCACATCTAATAATTGAACCTTCAAATAGATTATTATAAATTCTTTTAAATGCTTCTTTTACTTTTTCATTTAACTCAACACCAAGATCAACCTCTTTTGCTTTAGAAGTTCTTGAAAAGTCTAGGTATTTTTTATCAAAATCTAAGAACTCGGCTTTTTGTGGCTCTTCTAAAATAGAGAATTTAAACTCTCCATTTACTTTAGTACCAGCTAAATTATACTCTTTTACACCACTGATAAATGGCTCAATTATAATTGCATCATCAAACTCATAAGCAACATCTAAAGCATACGCTAATTCTTCTTCTGATTTTACAATAGAAACACCAATAGAACTACCTAATTTAACAGGTTTTAAAATCATAGGGAATTTTTCAACTTTTACTTCATCACCTTTTGTAAAGTATTTATAGTCAACTACATTTACATCTACAGATGAAGCATAACCTTTTGTTAAAAACTTATTTGAACTAACTACACAAGCTTCAACTCTTGGAGCTAAATAAGGAATATTATAGAATTCAAAAAGTGAAGCTATCACACCATCTTCACCATCTCCACCATGCATAAGTGTTAATGCTATATCAAAGTCTAATGGCTTTTCTTTAGAAAACAATCCACCTTTTTTATAAAAACCATTTTTCGCAATACTTAATTTATCAAATTTTTTGTAATCTCCTGAACTAAAAAGTTTTGATTTGATTACATCTGTTGGGATATGATAAAATTCTCTGTTTTCATCTAAAAATATATAGACTAATTCATTTTTTAAAACATCTTTCATTGCAATTGAACTTACTATTGAAATCTCATGTTCAAAGCTTATCCCACCAAAAACTATTGCTATTTTCATTAAATTCCTTTTGTGATTTTATTTTTGTAATTTTTTAAGAGCTTCTTTTACTAAATCACTTGTATTTGTACTTTTACAAGTTTTTAAGATTTTTGAAACCATATCTTTTTTAAAGCCAAGAGACTCTAAAGCAAGCGCTGCTTCAAGAGAAGCTGAGGCAGCTAAGTTTTCTTCACTTGAAGCATCATCACTATCTACTATAAATCCTGATAACTCCACTAGAATCCTACTTGCACCTTTTGGACCAATCCCTGGAACTCTTTTAAGCATTGATACATCATTGTCTGTAACTATTTGAGAAAATGAGCTTGCAGTAAAAGTAGAACATATAGCAAGAGCTACTTTTGGCCCTACTCCATTTATCTTAATAACAGTATCAAAAAGCTTCTTTTCATTAGGATCCAAAAAGCCATAAAGGATATTTGCATCTTCTCTTATTATTTGTGTTATTAGCAATGAAATTTCATTATTTGTGATACGTTGAGAACAGTTTAGAGAGACGTTAACTTCGTAGATTATACCATTTACATTGATGTTTAATAACGTTGGCTCTTTTTTAGTTATTTTTCCTTCAAGACCTACAATCATTTTCCTACTTTTCTTAAGAATTATGTTATATTTATGTTACAATTAATATTTTATAAATAAAGTTGATTATATAATAAATAGACTTAAATTTAAAGGCCACCATAATGTTTGAATTAGTAACAAAAAAGATTAGTAATAAAATCATATTTTCTCTTCTGGTTTTACTTACTATTAGTACTTTAACTATTGTATATTTTAGTACAAAAGAAGTTAGTAGAAATACAATTGAAAATACAAAAGAAAACTTAGAAATGTTAAATGCTGCAATGTTTCAAAGTTTAAGAAATGCTATGAATACAGGTGACCCTGCTCAAATAAAAAAAGCAGAAGATGATGCAAGAGAAATAAAAGGTGTAAAAAACTTAACAGTAGCCAAAAGTAAACCTTTAATGGAAATGTATCCAAGTGAAGGCTCAACTTACACAACTGATGAAAAAATACTAAAAACATTTGAAACAAAAAAACCTTTACTATTAGAAACTCAAGATGAAAATGGCCATGCTTTAAGAATGATTAAACCTATGGTTGCTACTCAAGACTGTTTATTATGTCATGCAAATCAAGCTCAAGGTGATGTAATTGGTGTTATGGATTTAACATTTTCACTTGATGAAGCAGATGATGAAATTTGGGATTTATTAGTACATATTTTAGTTGTAGCAACTATTGCTGGATGGGTTACAATTTTATTTGTATTCTTTATAGTAAAAAGAGCTACAAATACTATTGGTGACTTAAAAAAAGGCTTTGAAAAGCTTTTAGAATCAAATGACCCTACAATTACACTTGATGTACAATCTAAGGATGAAGTAGGAGAAGTTGCAGATTTATTTAATGAATATATGAAAAAAGTAAGAGCTGGTCTTAAAAAAGATGAAATTGTAATTGAAGAAGCAAATGATATTTTAGAAAAAACTGCAAGTGGTTTCTTTGTTTATCAAGTTGAAAGTACAGCTTCTAACCCTCATGTTGAAAATTTAAAAAATCAACTTAATGCAATGATTTCTCATACAAAAGAAACACTTGATAAAATCAATGAAACTCTTAGAAAATATTCTGAATCTAAATTTGACTACAAAATTGATGACAAAGGGATATATGGAGATTTAGGTTCTTTAGCATCTGGGATAAAATTAGTTGGAAATAATACTTCAGAAATTTTAGCAATGATTATGAATACTGGTGATTCTCTAAAAGAAAATACAAATGTTCTTTCAAGTGCCTCTAAAGATTTATCTACATCGTCTAATCAACAAGCCTCATCACTTGAAGAAACAGCAGCAGCACTTGAACAAATAACATCTAATATTCAATCAAATACGCAAGCAACACAAAGAATGTCACAATTAGCACAAAGTGTGACTAACTCTGCTAAAAAAGGTGAAAGTTTAGCAAATAGAACTGCTGGTTCTATGGATGAGATAAATACACAAGTTAGCTCTATTAATGAAGCTATTGAAGTTATTGATCAAATTGCATTCCAAACAAATATACTATCACTTAATGCAGCAGTGGAAGCAGCAACAGCTGGTGAAGCAGGAAAAGGCTTTGCGGTAGTTGCTCAAGAAGTAAGAAACTTAGCAAGTAGAAGTGCAGAAGCTGCTAAAGAGATTAAAGAAATAGTAGAAGCTGCAACTAATAAAGCGCAAGAAGGTAAAGTAATTTCAGATGAAATGATTACAGGATACAAAGAGTTAAATGATAACATTTCAAACACAACTGTAACAATTGAAGAAGTTGCTATTGCTTCAAGAGAGCAAGAAAAAGGTATTGTTCAAATTAATGATGCAATTAATACATTAGATCAAGCTACACAAAGAAACGCAGAAGTTGCTAATAACATTTCAAATATGGCTAATAATATAGCAGAAATGTCTGATTCATTAGTAACAGCTGCATCTAGGGCTTCATTTTTAAAAGAAGCTTTAAACAAGGTTTGTGATGTAGATTTAGTTTATGATACAGCAGAATTAAAAGTCGATTTATTAAGACAAAAAGATGAAACATACTCTAAACTTGGAAGTTACAATTCATGGAAAATTCAAGAAGATATAAAACTTAAAAATTGGTGTGAAGAACATAAAAATTCAGGGAAAAAACAAAATACAGAAACGATGATAGAATTAAATAATTTAACAAAAGAATTCCATGATAATTTACAGTTACTTGTAGATAAAAATGCTAATAAAGAAGATAATAAAATATTAAATGAAAGAGCAAAAGAAGTGGAAATAACAACACTAAAAATCTTTGGAAATTTAAATCGTCTTAAAAAAGACGCTTGTGAGAAATAAAGAAGTTATTTAACTTCTTTATTAAGCTTGCATTTGTTTAATAAGCTCTTCTAATTCTTCTTCACTTAAATTATCATCACTATCTATATTTTTTGCACTATTAGCGATATTATATTGAGATTTATCAATATCATGCTTTTCACAAACAAAATTAACAACTTTTTCTATTCTTTGTCTGTATAAATCTTGATGTTGAAGATGACCCATTGCATCAGATACTTGACTATTAATTCTATTTTTATCATGTTCAATTACACTTAAGTTATCTGTTAAGTCTGAGATATTTTGTAAATTCTCATATATAAGTGTAGCATTATTTTCTGTTTGTTTTATCACATCACATAACTCATGTATCAACTCTTCATACTTCATATATCTTCCTTAATGTACTTAATACATGAGTTTAACTTATTTTTACTTAATGATAAGAAAAATTACTTTATAAATATTAATGAATTATTTCTGCAATTAATTCAGTTGCATAAGAACCTTTTGGTAAATAAAATTGTAACTCCATCCAATTCTTATCTTCTTTATAATTACTTTCAACTTCCTCTGGGAAAACCCATGCAAATCTTCTTGCGCCATCTTGAAAAGTTTTAGCATCATACTCTTTTTCAATTTCATAAGCTAAACCTTCACTATTTTTAACTCTTTTACCTGCTAAAAGTCCTGTTGGAACTCTATCCCTTTCATAAAATTTATTTGATTCTGTTTCTAAATCTTCAATTGTAAAAATTTTTCCAAAAGGATAATGAGATAGTAAATCTCCTGTAATTAATTTCAATGGATGTTTTTGTTTTTTCATTTGTTTAACTACATCAAGAGGTAAATTTAACTTTTCATAAACTTCTTTTGGCTCAAAAGCTTCTATAAGTTTTGATATTTCTATTCTTTTTGAAAGCCAAGAGTTAAAAAGATAACTTTGATAAGCATTTATATACATTTGCTTTAGATTTCTTCTTTTTTCTTTTAACTTACCATCTATAATATCTTTACCTTTTTTATAATTATCACCTTCAATACCAAATCTTTGAAAACCAAAATAATTAGGCATACCAAGAGTGACAATACTGCTTAAAGCTTGTTCTATTTTTCTTTGATCAATTAAATTAACCCTTTTTAATCTAATAAAAAATTTATTTCCTTTTAAATGTCCTACTTTAATTTTATTATTATGATATGTTTTTTCTAGAATTTTAATATTTGGATGTTCAAAATTATTTATTTTTTCTTCAAAACTTTTATGTAAAGAAATAGATTGAATAGTCATTGCATTTTTATCTTTTAATCCTGCATATCCAATATCTCTTACCTTACAACCAACATGATTAGAAATTATTTCAACTGCATCCCATGTAGATAAATCTTTTTTTCTAATCTTCAAAATCAGGTGTTCACCCTCACCAGAAAACTCATATAAAGGTACTTCTGTTACAACGAAGTCATCTTTTGTTTGTTTAAATACCACATCAATTTTTGCATGATTTAAATATCTTTGTAATTGTTCCAATAATTTTCCTTAGTTTTAAAAATGATGGTTATTTGCTTTTGTTTTATAACAACCATTTATTGCTTTAGCAAATATATTTAACTTAACATTATGTTTTTTTGCTATTTTTTCTATTTTATTTTTATTTTTTTTGTTAAATGTAAAAAGTATTTCATACTCTTCTCCTGAAGTTCCAACTTCATTACTAATTTCTTGAAAAAACTCAAAACCTATTTTACTTTGTTTTGAAAGTCTTTCTAATTCAAAAAATAATCCATCAGAAATATCTAAAGAAGCATTTATATATTTAGAAGCTTCATAAAAGAATTTTGATTTCAATTTAGGTTTAATAAATTTTGATTTTTTAGAAACCTTTTCATTTCTAAAAAGTTTTTCTAAGTCTTTTTTACAAGTTCCTAAATCTCCTGTAAAGCAAACTAAATCATCTTTTTTTACACCTGATCTAAATATAGGATTTTTTACTTTTGAAATAATTGTAATTGAAATATCTAATTTTTCATTTGCTATAGTATCTCCACCTATAATCTCTATATTAAACTCTTTTGCTGCTTTTTTAAAACCTTTTGATAATTGTTTTAAATCATCATTAGTATAAGATTTAGGAATAGCAACTGTTAATAAAGCATATTTAGGATATGAGTTCATTACAATAGCATCTGAAATATTTACAAGCATAGATTTGTATGCTATTTCTTTTAATGTCATCCATTCTTTTTTAAAATGAACATTCTCAAAAAAAGCATCATTTGAATATGACCATTTGCCAACTACAGCAGCATCATCACCAATAAAATCACTTTTTGAAAACTGTTTTATAAAATAATCTTCTTTATTCATACGCAATTATACCAAAGAAGAATAAAACAAGCCCTTTTTTGTTACGAAAAAGTTATATTTTAAATAGGATAGTTTTTATCCTATTTAATTTTAAGAAACTTATAGTATAATAATAGTCAAATTAAAATTATTAGGAGACAAAATGCCAAAAATTAATAAATATGTTGACATTGACACTGTTGAAAGAGAAGCAAAAAAAGATTTAATTGATAGACACTCACCATTCATCCACTGTGCTGAAACTGCAAAAGCAGGTGAACCATTTGAAGTAACTGTTAAAATGGGTAACGAATATACTCACCCAGATGATTTTGATCACTTTATTGAATCAGTATCATTATTTAATGGTGAAACATTATTAGCAAAAGCTACTTATGTTCCAGGTACATTAGGAAATGTTAAAGCTCATAATACAACAACTTTTACAATTATTCCAACTAGTAAAAAATTAAACTTAGTAGCTCACGGATACTGTACTAAGCATGGTATATGGGAATCAACTCCAGTTCAAGTAACTGTTGAAGCATAATTCAAACATACCAATATTTAAAAAGGCTTAAAAGCTTTTAGCTTTTAAGCCTTTTTTATTTATAAAAGATCTTCAGGTTTTGTATAATAAAATCCCTGTGCCAAATTTGCACCTAATTTTATTATTGTTTCTTCAACTTCTTTATTATCCACAAATTCAGCTACAGTTTGAATATTACTTTTCTTAGATAGATTTATTATTGATTCTACAATATTTTTTGAATTGTTATTTGTATTTATATCTTTAATCAAACTTCCATCTATCTTTACAATATCAGGTTTTAAATTAAATAATTGCGTAAAATTAGAATATCCACTTCCAAAATCATCAATAGCTAACTTACAACCATAAGATTTTATTTTTTCAATAAATGTATATAAATGTGCATAATTATCTATTTCATCACTCTCTAATATTTCAAAAGTTATAAATGAAGCTATATCTTTCTTTTCATATAAAGTTTTATATATAAACTCTAATGTATTATTATCATTTATATCTTGATAAGATAAGTTTATAGATACACATTTATTTTTATTTTCAATAAATTCAATACTTTTTTTAATTACTATTTTTGTAATCTCAGGATAAAGTTTTGATTTTTTAGTTATATCTAA
This sequence comes from Arcobacter sp. YIC-80, assembly GCF_044841725.1. NCBI lineage: Bacteria > Pseudomonadati > Campylobacterota > Epsilonproteobacteria > Campylobacterales > Arcobacteraceae > Arcobacter > Arcobacter sp. YIC-80. The sequence goes on from NZ_JBJBSI010000007.1 coordinate 115,262, forward strand.
AAAGAAAAAAGGACTTATAATATTTTCTTTTTCATCGATTAAACGTACTAAAGCTTCATATTTAACTATCTTTTTAGTTTTTAAATCAATAATTCCTTGAAAAAATGGTCTTATTTTATCTTCATCTATAGCTTGTTTTACTTGAGTTAACATATTAAAGTTTTTGAGTGTTTCTTCTTTTTCACTCATTTCTTTTTTATAAATACTAACCCTATTAAAACTTTTTTTCGAGTTAGAAATAGCAATTTCTGCATTTTTTAAGTAAGAGCGAATATTTGAGATTCCAATATTTACACTTACAGGAACTTCTATTGATCTATATACAAACTTATTATTATCAAGTTCTAATAAAAGGTTTTTAGATAATCGAACTAAATCATCTAAACTTTTGTCTTCAAATAAAATAGCAAAATGATCAACTCCAACTCTATACACTTTATCAAATTTAGAATCTAATATCTTAGCTATATCTTTTAATAAAAAGTCCCCTCCTTCATATCCAACTAATGAGTTCACTTTATTAAAATCAATAATATCAATTAAAATTAATGTTCTATTTTTTTTTCGTGAAACTAAAGAATATGAAGTCCTATTTAAAAGTCCTGTTAAGCTATCATAAAAAAGCTTTTTTTCATTTTCTGTTTTGAGTTTTAGGATATTTTTATTATCTTTAATTGATTTAGAAATATAATATAAAATAAGAATCATAGAAAATATATATGCAAAAAGTATTATATAAAACTTTAATTTTATTTCTCTTCTTAAAATATTAGATTCTTTTTCTAACATTGTAAATATTTTTTCATTAGTTTCATATATTTTAGCATTTTGAAGTTTTTTTAATATAATTTTTAATTTAGGAATACTTTTATAAAGTAAGTCAATATGAGTAAACATTAAAGCATATTTTGACTCATTTGCTTTATACGACTTAAAAAACAAGTATTGCTCATCACTTATATTTTTATTAATATCAAAAGAACCATTTATAAGCATAAACTTAGAAATAATATCAATTAATCTTAAAGAGTATTCAAAATCAAAATTATTTGAGATATTTAAATTTCTATTTAAATTACTAAGAGAGTTTTTAACTTCTGCATTTTTTCTCATAAAATCATAAGTTAAATCTTCAAACTCTTTATATTGAAGTTTAAACTTATTTATTAAATCAAAGGTATGTGAATAGTTAAAAAGATATTTAAGTTCCCTAATAAGTTTTTTATTTTCTTTTATTTTTAAAACAATATTATCATTATTATAGTGTAAAAAAATTATTGAATTTTTTATTTCTTGTAAATGACTAATAGTATTGTATTTAATTTTATAGCTTGTTTCAATTAGATGATTATAATTTTTATTAAATCTATCTAAATCATTTTTTAGATTTATTGCAAATAAAAATACTCCAATCAATAAAATAAAAATCCCAAAAACTCTATAGTTTAGTTTTTTCATAACTATTTCTTTATCCATGTTTTAGGCAAATCACCTGTTAAAGTATTTAAAAATGCCTCTATTAATTGAAGTTCTTTTTCTTCTAACATAATTCCTAAATTATAATAAGCCATTAAACTTATTGCATCTTTTAATTCTTTTATATCTCCAGAATGAAAATATGGCGATGTTTTAACTACATTTCTTAAACTAGGAACCCTATAAACATCCTTATCTTTTGGCATTTTTGTATATGCAAATCTATCTGTCCAAAGTTTTTGATCATCACTACTTTTATAGTCAATTATTGTTCCAAATTTTTGATATGAGTTTCCACCAATATTTATTCCATTGTGACAAGATACACAACCATAAGAATTAAAAAGATCAAAACCTTTTTTTTCATCTTTATTTAATTTTATTTCATTTCGTAAGTATCTATCAAATTTTGAATTTGGAGTGATTAATGTTTTTTCAAAAGCGACTATAGAATCAATTACATCTTCAAAATTTGGGTTTCTATTATAAACAGTTTTAAACAATTTTCTATATTTTTGTGATTCATTTAATCTTTTTAGAATAAGATTTTTAGAGCTGTTCATTTCATGATTATTATAAATAGGACCATCAAGAAGCTGTTCTTTTAATGAAGAAACTCTTCCGTTCCAAAAAAAACTTAAATTATAAGTACTATTAAAAACACTTGTAGTATTTATATTACCTAATCTATTATCATCTCCAAAACTAAACTTTAGTTTATCTGCTCCATATTGATTATGACATGAAGAACATGATATTTTCTTATTTTTAGATAGCAAAGGTTCAAAAAACAATTCTCTACCTAAATTTACCTTTTCTACATCATATTGTATTTGAGTTGGCAAGGGTTTAAATATTTCTTGTGCCTTTAAAGTGGACAATAATAAAACTAAAAATAAAAGAACTTGTATTTTGCTAATAATAATCATATCTAACAATTATTATATTTATTTAAAGCTTAAAATAAAGATGTTTTAATGGGTTTTTTACAAGTTATTATTATTTTTATTGGATAATAAATAATATTTATTTTTTAAGATTTTTTTTCTTTTACAATGCGATTATAACCGCATTGTTAAGAAAAATTTATTTTACAAAAGAACAACAATAATCAACTAATGAATGTACTTTTAATTTAAATTTTGAATTTGCTGGAATTTCAAAAGTAGCTGGGCCTTCATATTCTACCCAATCTTCTGCTGGTAACATAACTTCAAGTTTACCTCTTTGAATATCCATAATCTCCGAATGAACAGTATTTAACTCATACTCACCTTCTAACATAATTCCTAATGTTTTTTTAGAACCATCTTCAAATTCAATACTTCTGCTTGTAATATTTCCTTCAAATAAAATATTTGCAGCTTTTGCAATAGATACATTATTAAATTCTGCCATTTACATTTTCCTTACATAATTATTTATAATTATCATATCATATTTAAAATATATTTTAAATGAATATTCAAGCAAAAGAGTAGTTGTTTTTTGTTATAATCCCTGTATTATACATTAAGGGAAAAAATGACTATCCAAAAACAATTAGAACAACTTATAAAAAATGATGTACTAACTCATGTTGAAGATTATATTGATGAGTTATTTGAATTAATTGCTTCTAAAAAAGATAATGAAAGAACAAAAGAAGAACTTTCTGCAATTCAAGAAATGAGAGATGATTTTAAAGAAATGCTTAAAGATTTAGATGAGGGTAATATTGATGATGAAGAGTGCCAAGAGATTATTGAAGAAATAAATGAGATGTTAGAGGAAAAATAATAATTGCAAGGTTATATTATTGATATAAAGCCTGTAAAAGATGATGACTTAATTGTTACTATTCTTACAGAAAATCATTTATATACAACCTATAGATTCTATGGTGCAAGACACTCTAATATAAATATTGGGTATAAAATAGATTTTGAACTAGAAAATACAAGAGCTAATATACCCAGACTTAAAGATGTTATTCAATTAGGTTTTGAATGGATTTTAGATTATGAAAAGATGTATTGCTGGCAAAGATTTATTAAACTTTTTCATCCACACTTAAAAGACTTAGAAGAAATAGACTCATATTATTTTTATTTACTAGATTATTTAACTCATATAATGATTAAACAAAATGCACTAAGAGCAATCTGTGAAACTTATATAAATTTACTTGAACATGAAGGTAGGCTTCATACAAATTATGAATGTTTACTTTGTGAAAATGTTATAAAAAAAGATATATCTTTAGTAAGAAGCTTTTTACCCGTTCATGCTAAATGTACATATAGTAAAGTATTTGATATAAAAAAAATAAAAGAATTATTTGAAGAAAAAAAGCTCATTAGCTTTACAGATGAAGAAGTTGAATATCTTTGGAATATAATTTTGCAAGGTTTATAAGTAAAAAAGTACTATAATATAAGACGTTAACATAGGAGTTTTTATGTCAAGTATAACGTCAAATGATGCTAGCTATTACCTAGATATGGATAATGAAGACTTAGTTGTTGAAAATTTATTAAATAAATATAATATTCAAACAAATACAAATAAATCTTTTATGTATAATATCAATGATGACTATAATGCTCTTATTGAATATATTTCAAAACTATTTTTAGATGAAAAAGATATTCCCTTAGATATAAAAGATGAGATAAATAATAATATTCACTTTAAAGCATACCTTACAAATCATATTCAAAATAGACTTGAAGAAATACTAAATAATAGTTCAATAGTTTTTTTCAAAGAAATAGTAATACTATTAAACCTTTTATCATTTGGTAAAGATTATAAATTATTTAAAAGTTATAATGTATTTGATTTAGATAACTTGGCTTCACTTTTTAGAAAATATGAAGATACAATACAAAAGCAAAAAGAAAACCATTTTGAAACTTCTTTTTTACAATATCAATTACTACTAGAGTGTTTAAATAAAATATGTACATTAAATTCAAATGATATTTATCGAAAGAAAGATATTAAAGATATAATTGATTTAATAACAGAAACAATAAATATAACAAAATTTAAAATAAAACTAGAAAATAGCAAAATAAATATCTTAAATAATATTCTTGGAAACTTTTTATTTATGTATTCTCATGTACCTTACATAGAGATTGAAAACAAAGACTATAAATACCTAATTAAAGAGTTTTATTTCAACTTTAAAAAAATATATGATGGATATGAAGTATTAAATAGCACTCTTTATTCAGAAGATGAAAAAAAAGAAGAAAACTATCTTATACTTTTAAGTTCTATTAGCATTTTATTATCAAATTTAACATATAAACTTAAAGATAATTACAACTTAAAAGATACAAATATAATAACAGAACTCAAAGATATTTTATCTTTTTATGAAAAAATCATAACTCATAAAAAGAAAGAAGAGATAAATAGTATTGAGGAATTTAGCAATAATTTACTTGAAAACTTTTCGTATATCTACAATTTAAAAACAAATAATAATTTAAACTATTTAGAAATAGTAGAAGAATTTTTAAAAAAGAAAGAATTCAATATAAATAATATGCAAATCATATTACTAATTATTCTATATTCAGAAAAAATAAAAGATGATAAACTAATAAAAACATTAGAAATTTTAATACAAAAGGATAAATTTGAAAATGATTATTATGAATATTACAAATTGTCTTTATGTGATATAATTATTCTTAAATTAACCAAAACAAAAAATGAAACAATCAAAAACTTTTTGCACTCTAAAGTAACTTCATATATAGAAAAAAATAAAAAAGCCTCACATTTAATGGCTAATTATTTTAAACTTTATTTATCATTATCTGTTTATTATTCTTATTATAATGATGAAAAATCTTTACAAATTACAAAAGAGTTTTTCTATAAATATATAAATATAAATGGTAAATTACAACTAAAAAGTCACTATAATCAACTAAATGACATTGTACTACTTAATCTAGGCAAAAATCATGCAAAAGATTTGGAGATATTTGAAACAATAAACTCATCTTCTAAATTTAAAGATATTGGAAATAAACTTATAGAAAAGTATTCAAATGATTTTGAAATTAACTTAAAGTATAATATAAATCAAAAACTAACTAATATTGTAAGTGAAATATTTACAAAAGAAGGTTTAAGTAATGACTCTTTAGATAAAAATATAGAAGAGTTTATATCAAATGAAATATTTCATGGATTAATCTTTTGTGCAGTTGAAGGCTTGTGTGAAGAGAAGTGTAAATTAGTAGATTTAGGTTACAAAAAAACAGAACTACATTTATTTGAAGGTTATAAGTTAAGAATAGCATATTCAAGTGTATATGAAGATATATTTCAAGAAATTTATAAAAAAAACAAGTCTTATATACAACAAAATTTAAAGAATATCATCATAAGTTATATAAAAAGTATTCCAATATATATTGACTCGGTAACAAAAACTTTTAATAAAAATAAATTAAAAGAGGACTTAGAAAAAAAAGAGAATGAAACAATAGTTTTTATAGAAATATTTTTTGAAAACCTAGAACAAATCAATAAGAAATATGACTATGAAAATGGCAATGAAATTTTCAAACATTTTGCACTACAAATAAATGAATTAGCAGTTACATATAGAATATATGGGCCTTCATTAGGAATTATTACAAATGAAAAAGAGTACTCTAATATAATTGAAAAAATCAAAAAAGTTGAAATTAACTATAAAAATATAATAATAAAGCCTAAACTTAAAATATCTGCAACATGGGGAGAGAATTATAATATCCTAGAAAAATCAGAATATGGTATTGCTTTAGCTAAAAATAGTAAAAGTGGATTTTATGAATTTAAATAATTAAGGTAATTAAACCTTAATTATTCATCTAAAAGTCTATCTTGAAGTGTTTCTATAGCTTTTTCTAAAGATTTAGTATGTAAGCCATATTTTGTAGCTTTATTTATCGCTTTTTCACAGTTTTCATCACTTAAGGGATCTGTTACATTACAAGCTGTTTTAATTACATCTAATATTTGGGCTTTTTGTTTAATTGAAGGAGAACATTTCTCAACATCATCAACATACTCAATCATATCAATTAAATTATCACTTAACTTCCAATGTCTAAATATTTTTGCTGTAATTTCAGAAGTTGATAAACCAACTAACTCTTTTTCAACAGCAGCAACTTCTTCACCTTGTGCTAACTTTGTTTTAAATATCTCAGTTTTTTTATCTGAAACAATAATATCAGCTAAAATAAATTTACCTGCTTCTTGTAAAAGAGCAGGAAGTAATAACTCTTCTTTTAAATCATAATCAAATTTTGATACCCACAAATGAGCTAATGTTGATGATAAATTTGATGCTCTCATAAAATCATCACTATTTATACTATAAGGCTCTAAATTTGACATAAGTAGATTTTGTACTGTTCCACCTATTGCAATAGAAATAGTAAAATTAATTCCTAATAAATTTATAGCTCTACTTGGTGTTTCTACTTTAGATCTAAATCCAAACATTGCTGAATTTGAAATTTTTAATAATGTAGAAATAATCAAAGCATCTTTTTCTACAATTTGAAGTAATTCAAATGCTTCTTTATCACTTTTTCTTCTAAACTCTTCTATTTCACTAATAGTTTTAGGAAGTGGAGGAAGAGATTCTATTTTTTCTAATATGCTTATAGATGACAAGTTAAACTCCTACTAAAATAATTTATATGTTAACACAAAATCTATCAATTATGTATTAAACCTAAAGTGCATTACATCACCATCTTGAACAACATAATCTTTACCTTCAAGTCTTAGTTTTCCAAGTTCTTTACACTTAGCCTCACCACCATTAGTTACAAAATCTTCGTAAGAAATAACTTCAGCTTTAATAAAACCTTTTTCAAAGTCATTATGAATAACAGCTGCTGCTTGTGGTGCTTTTGTTTCTTTTCTAATAGTCCATGCTCTTACTTCTACTTTACCAGCTGTGAAATAACTCATTAAACCTAATTTATCAAAAGCTTTATGAATAATTTGTTCTAATCCTGATTCTTCAACCCCTAAATCAGTTAATAATTCTTTTGCCTCATCATCATCCATACCAACTAATTCTTCTTCAATTTTAGCACATAGTGTGATTACATCAGCATTTACAGTAGCTGCATGCTCTTTTAGAGCTTCAACATACTCATTTGTACCTTCCATTAAAGAATCTTCATCCATATTTGCACCATAAATCACATCTTTATTTGATAAAAACCTTAACTCTTTATCCATTTGTAAAAATAAATCATTTTCAATATCTTCAAAAGTTTTAACAGGTTGTAATTCACTTAAGTGAGCCATTAAAGCTTCTGCTACAACAAGCATTGCAGTAGCTTCTTTAGAACCCTTTGATTGTTTTTTTAATTTTTCAATTTTCTTTTCACATTGTGTGATATCTGCATATATAAGTTCTGTTTCAATAATCTCAATATCTCTAATTGGATTTACATCACCTTCAACATGAGTAATATTACCATCATCAAAACATCTAACCATGTGTAAGATTACTTCAACTTCTCTAATGTTAGATAAAAATTGATTTCCAAGTCCTTCACCTTTACTAGCACCTCTTACAAGTCCTGCAATATCAACAAAATCAATAGTTGAATGTTGTATTTTATTTGGGTCAACAATTTTTGCTAACTCATCAAGTCTTTTATCAGGTACTGGAACAACTGCCTTATTTGGTTCTATCGTACAAAATGGATAGTTTTGTGCCTCTGCATTTTGTGCTTTTGTTAAAGCATTAAAAGTTGTTGATTTACCTACATTTGGAAGTCCTACGATTCCTACACCTAATCCCATTTATTTCCTTTATTACTAAAATCTAAAAAAATCTTTCTTTAAATATTTTTCTAGATTCTACTTTATTTTTAAAAAGCTATTCTATCTAAAAATTCATTATGTTTTTATGATAAAATTCTAATTTTAATAAACTTTATATTATAATTTATTTAATTATTTAAATGGATTAGCTAATGAAGTTTCTTATATTAATTTTACTTATTAATTTTATGTACTCAAATCAACTACAAAAACCTGAGATATACCAAAATAGTACTCATAATATAAAAAATTGGTACATGAGTGAAAAACTTGATGGAATAAGAGCATACTGGACTGGAAAAGAACTCTTAAGTAAAAATGGTAATAAAATTTATGCACCAATGTGGTTTACAAAGAATTTTCCAAAATTCGAACTTGATGGGGAATTATGGACAAAAAGAAATGACTTTGAAAATATTCAAAACATAGTATTAGATAAAACACCTTCAAAAAGCTGGTCTCAAATCACATACAATATTTTTGAAGTTCCCAATCAAAAAGGAGATTTCAAAAAAAGATTAGAAAAAATAAAAAATTGGCAAACAAAAAATAAAAATAAATATATAAAAATTATTCCACAAATAATTTGTAAAAATAAAAAACACTTAGAAAAACATCTAAATAACCTTGTAAATTTAAAAGCAGAAGGAATAATACTAAAAAACCCTAAATTGTCCTATTTTGTAGGTAAAAGTAAAAATATATTAAAAGTAAAAAAATTTTCTGATATGGAAGGATTAGTAATAGGAATAAATAAACATGATGATGGAAAATTTAAAAGCTTAAAACTAAAACTTAAAAATGAAGTGATTTTTAACTTAGGTGGTGGTTTTACAAATAAACAAAGACTTAATCATCCTAAAGTAAATCAAATGGTAACCTTTAAATATTATGGGTTTACAAAATATGGCAAGCCAAAATTTGCTTCATTTTTAAGAGTAAGAAGAAGCGAATAAACTTGCTTCTTCTTATAAAATTATTTATCTAAACTCTTTAAAAACTCTATAGTCATTCTAACACCCGCTCCTGATCCACCATAAGGATTATATCCCCAAGCTTTTTGAGCATAAGCAGGTCCTGCTATATCAAAGTGAATCCATTTATCTTTGTTTTCTTCACAAATAAAATTATCTAAGAAAATACCTGCTGTAATTGCTCCACCATATCTTGTGTTTGCAATATTACAAATATCAGCTACTTCTGATTTAATAGTTTTTCTAAGATATCTATTGAAATCTAAAGTTGTTGCATATTCACCTGATTTTAAAGCACTTAAAACAGCATTTCTTTTTAAAATATCACTATTTCCCATAATACCTGTAGTATACTCACCAACACCAACTACACAAGCACCTGTAAGTGTTGCATAATCAAAAATATAATCAATATCTTCAATCTCATCTTGTGCATAACATAAACAATCAGCAAGAACTAGTCTTCCTTCTGCATCTGTATTTCGAACTTCAATAGTTTTACCATTTTTAGCAACTAAAACATCATCAGGTTTATAAGCATCTCCACCTACCATATTTTCAACTGCTCCAACTATTCCATGTACTTCATAAGGAAGTCCAAGTTTAGCAACTGCCCAAAGTGTTGCTATAACTGCACAACCACCTGCTTTATCAAGCTTCATTGTAACCATAAAATCAGCTGGTTTAAGTGATAATCCACCTGAATCATAAGTAAGACCTTTACCAACTAATACTATTTTTTTCTTTGCATTTTTTGGTTTATATGATAGATGAATAAGTTGTGACTCATGAACAGATGCTCTACCAACACTTAACATTGCATTCATGTGATTTTTTTCTAAAAAACTTTCACCATAAACTTTACAATCAATATCTGCATCATCAGCTAATTCTTTTGCTAAGTCAGCCATTACCATAGGATAAAAATCTTGAGGAGTTGAGTTTACCATGTCTCTTGCTTTATTTACAGCTTTTGCTATAACTTTTGAGTCATTTAAAACTTCTTCAATAGCATTTTCATCATCTACTACAAAAATAAGTTCTTGTTTTTTCTTTTCTTTTTTCTCTGATTTATATCTATCAAAAGTATATGCACCAAGTAAAGCACCCTCAATTAAGCCTTTTGTATTTTCAATTAAATTACTTTTTGTTAAATCTACTTTTGCTGTTTTATACTTTGTAGATTGAAGTTTTTTTACAGCTGTTGCTATTGCAATAGCTATGCTATCATAAGTATCATCTTCATAACCTACATATATCTTTTTCGATTCAGGAAGTAAGATAGAAGCCTCATCTACTGCTTTAAAATCTAAACTCTCCAAAAGTTCTTTATCTTGTGTTTCTTCAATTTCATTGATTAAAATAATCTCTAAATCTGCTTTTATTTTTTTATAATTTTTTGTATTTATACTAATTTTCACTATTTATTTCCTTTCCTAAAGTTGTTCTTTCTACTTTTTTTGTTGCTTTATTAAAATAATATATTATACTTCCACCAAAAGCCAGTGCAAATGGTAAGGCAAAATACCAATGCTCTTTTGCCCAATGTAATAGTTTTAAAATCTCTTCACCAAAGTACCATACAGGAACAATTGTAATAGCTGCCCAACACCAAGCTGAAATAAGATTAATAAAGGCAAACATTTTAGCACTATATCTTGTAAGTCCTATTGAAATAGGAATGATAGTTCTCATTCCATACATATATCTTTGAATAAAAATAATAGGCCAACCATACTTTTTCAAAAGTAAATGAGCTAAAGCAAACTTTCTTCTTTGACCTTTAAATTTCTTATGCACATAAGACTTATTAAATCTTCCTATATAAAAATAGACTTGATCTCCTGCAAAACCACCAAGTCCTGCAATAAAAATAGCAATATAAAGATTCATATCTCCTGTATGAGATAAAAGTCCAGCCATAATAAGACCAGCTTCACCCTCAAGCATACCCCATGCGAAAAGAATAATATATCCATACTCTTTTAATAAATAAACAAACTTATTTTCAAAGCCTGAAACAGGAGCATGATAGAGGTTATATCCTAAGTATGAAAAAAATGTTATTACAACTACAGCTAAAATTTTTCCTGAATGAGGTTGAAGTTTTTTAAAAAATTGTTCCATTAAAACCCTTAAAACTAATCGAAATTTAACAAGCTTTTTGCTTGTATCATATCTTTATCACCTCTTCCTGATAGGTTAATAATCACTGTTTTACCCTGAAATTTATCCTTTGCTTTTTTCAAATAAGCAATAGCATGAGAAGATTCAAAAGCTGGAATAATACCTTCTTTTTGACTTAACCAAACAAAAGCATCTAAAGCTTCATCATCAGTAACTGAGTCATATTGAACTGTTTTCATATCCTTATGATAAGAGTGTTCTGGTCCAATCCCTGGATAGTCAAGTCCTGCACTCATAGAGTGTGCTTCTAAAACTTGACCATTTTCATCTTGTAAAAGATAAGAGCATTGCCCATGTAAAACCCCTGGTCGTCCTTTTTCTAGGGAACATCCATGTTTATTTGTGTCAAGTCCTAAACCACCTGCTTCAATACCAATACAAGTAACATCTTCATCTTCTATAAAATGTGAGAACATTCCAATTGCATTTGATCCTCCACCTATACAAGCAAGAACATAATCTGGAAGTTTACCTTCTTTTTCTAAAATCTGTTTTCTTGCTTCATAACCAATAATAGCCTGAAAATCTCTAACCATTAAAGGATAAGGATGTGGTCCTGCTACAGTTCCTATTACATAAAAAGTGTCTCTTGCATTTGTAACCCAATATCTAATAGCATCATTCATAGCATCTTTTAAAGTCTTGCTACCTGATTCTACTGCTATTACTTTTGCTCCTAAAAGCTTCATTCTAAATACATTTAACTCTTGTCTTTGAACATCTTTTGCACCCATAAAAACAGTACATTCTAAACCTAAAAGCGCAGCAATAGTTGCACTAGCAACACCATGTTGCCCTGCTCCTGTTTCTGCAATAATTTTTGTTTTTCCAAGTTTTTTAGCAAGAAGCCCTTGAGCTATTACATTATTTACTTTATGTGCACCTGTGTGATTTAAATCTTCTCTTTTTAAATATACTTTTGCACCTATTTCTTCACTAATATTTTTTGCATGGTAAAGTGGGTTTTCTCTTCCTACATAATCTCTTAAAAGTTCATTTACCTCAGCCCAAAACTCTTTATCAAATCTATATTTATTATATTCTTCTTCTAATTCTTTTAAAATTGGCATTAATGTTTCAGGTACATACTGACCTCCAAAAATGCCGAACTGTCCCAAATGATCTGGGTCATGTTTGCTTGGTTTTGGTATATAATCGTTCATATTTCTCTCTTTATACATCTAGCACTGAATAAACTGGTGCTACTTCTTTTAGTTTTTTTGCTCCATCTAAAATCTGAATGTTCATTAAAAAACACATTTCAACTAAATCAACATTCAGCTTATTTATAAGTTTTGCAGCAGCATAAGCCGTACCACCACTTACAATAATATCATCTATTAAAAGTACTCTTGCATGAGTATCTCCCCTAAATGCATCAAGATGTAATTCTACCTCATCAAAACCGTATTCTAACTCGTATTTTTCACAAACAGTTGTACTTGGAAGTTTTCCTTTTTTTCTAACAGGAACAAAACCTATTCCTAATCTATCAGCTAAAGCAGCTCCAAAAATAAACCCTCTTGAATCAATACCAGCAATATAGTCTAAGTTATAATCTTTGTATCTATCTTCTAAGTGTTTCATAAGTAAAGTAAAGGCTTCTTTGTTATTTAATAGTGTAGTAATATCTTTAAAAATGATACCAGGCTTTGGAAAGTCTTCTACATCTCTTATAGAGTCTAATAATAATCTTTTGTCATCTTCATTTAGTTTTTTTGAACCCAAAATATTTCCCTTTTTATTTTGATGATATTTAGGAAATATTTTAGCTAAAAGTTTATTATTGTTTTATAATTGCAGTGTGATATGAGGTTATTTTCTATTAAGACTTATATCCGTTTGGATTTTTAGATTGCCAATTCCAAGTATCTTCACACATTTCACTAATACCTTTTTTTGCTTCCCAATCTAAAACTTTCTTTGCATAACTAGGATCTGCAAAACATTTTGCAATATCCCCTGCTCTTCTATCTACGATTTTATAAGCTACTTTTTTACCACTTGCTTTTTCAAAAGCTTTTACCATATCAAGAACACTATAGCCATTACCCGTTCCTAAATTTACAGTTAAAACCTCTTTGATACTATCAATCTTTTCTAATGCTTTTACATGTCCTGTTCCTAAATCTACAACATGAATATAGTCTCTAACACCTGTACCATCATGAGTATCATAGTCTCCACCAAATACACTTAAAAACTCCCTTTTCCCAACAGCAGTTTGGGCTATAAATGGCATAAGGTTATTGGGTATTCCATTTGGATCTTCCCCTATAGTTCCTGACTTATGAGCTCCAACTGGATTGAAGTATCTTAAAAGAACTATTTTAAACTCATTATCAGAGATATAAACATCTCTTAATATCTCTTCAATGAAATATTTTGTTCTACCATAAGGATTTGTAGTAGCTCCCACTGGAAAATTTTCTTTTATAGGTGTTGAATGAGGGTCTCCATAAACTGTAGCAGAAGAAGAAAATACTATTTTTTTACACTTGTGTTTTTTCATAACATCCAATAAAACTAAAGTACCATTTATATTATTATCATAATATTCTAAAGGATTAGAAACAGACTCACCTACAGCTTTCAAACCTGCAAAATGGATAACAGAATCTATCTCATACTTTGAAAAGACCTCATCTAAAGCATCTTTATCTCTAATATCACCTTCTACAAACTCAATTTCTTTTCCTATAATTTTTTCAACTCTTTTTAAACTCTCTTGTGAAGAGTTACATAAGTTGTCAAAAACTACAAAATCAAAGCCTGCTTCATGCAAAGAAATACAAGTATGACTTCCAATATATCCTGCTGCCCCTGTTACTAGTACTTTCAATATTTTTCCTTTATTTCATAACTTCATTTATTATAATTTATTTTTTATTACTTTAACTTTAAAGACTCTTTTATTTGGGGTAAATATTCTTTTATTCCCTCTTCTAATGAGTATCTTGGTTCATATTCTAAATACTTCTTTGTAGTTTCAATATTTGCTTGAGTAAAAAACTGATATGAACCCATATATGGATTTTTTATATACTCTTTTTTCTTTGGAACTTCAAGTAAATCTTGTAATATATTTACAATATCTTCAAAACTTCTTGGCTTTGAAGTACCTACATTGTAAACTCCTGATTTTTTAGGAGTACAAGCTTTTATATTTGCTTGGATTACATCTTCTATATAAATAAAATCTCTTAAAATCTCATCGCTTTTTTCAAATAGCTTTGGTATCTCACCTCTTAATATTTGATGTGCAAATTGTATTACCATTGAAGATGTTTTGCCTTTATGAAACTCCCTTTCTCCATACACATTAAAATACCTAAGACCAACGATTTTAATATCTAAATCTTCTTTTAAATATTTATAAGTAATATTATCCATCATAACTTTTGAAAAACCATAAGTATTATTTGGAGATTCATAGCCTACTTCAAATTTTTCACTATTACCATAAGTTGCAGCTGAACTTGCATAAATCATATTTGCACCATGATTTATAGCTATTTTTAGTAAATCCTCATAGGCATTTACATTTGTTTTCATCATAATATCTTGTTCTAAAACTGTTGTATCTGAAATAGCAGCTTGATGAAAAATATAATCAAAGGTATAATTTTCTTCTAAATTCTTTAAGGCTTGTTTGTCATTTATATCACCACTTATAACAATACCTTTAAAACCTAACAAATTTTCATAATGCCCAAAACTTTTTGGATTGCCATTTGAAAACTTATCATTTGATCTAAAACAATCAAAAGCTACTATAGTTGCTTTTGGATAGTTGTTTTGAAAATAAAAGCAAAGGTTAGAACCTATAAAACCTGCTGCACCAGTAATTAAAATAGTTTTGTTATTAAAATTAATATTTGAGTACTTCATCTTTTACCTTTAATTTTTTATTATTTGTTTTATTTCATCAAAACAAGATATTATATGTTTTATATTTAGAGCTTTTATTTCAAGTGGTTTTTCTTTACTGTTTTTTACAAAAACTGCATTTTTAATATTTGCATTTATTGCAAGTTGCATATCAGAGATTTTGTCTCCAATCATCCAAGACTTTTCAAAATCTATGCTATATTTAGTACTAGCTTGTTCTATCATACCTATTTTAGGTTTTCTACAATTACAATTGTCATTTGGCAAATGGGGACAAAAAAATACATCTTTTATTTCTATACCATTTTTTTCAAACTCTTTTAACATCCATGAAGTAAGTCTATTAAAGTCATCTTTATTATAATATCCACGAGCTATTCCAGACTGATTTGTAAGAATAATGAATTCATATCCTAAATCTCTTAAATAGATACAAGTTTCAAATACTTTTTCTTTAAATTCAAAATCTTCTATTTTATAAACATAATGTTTATCTATATTTATTACACCATCTCTATCTAAAAAAATGATCTTGTTTTTAGTTTGTAAATTCATCATCAATTAACTGACAAAAAATATGTCCAAATAAAATATGCATTTCCTGAATTCTAGGAGTATCAAAGCTTGGAACTATTAAGTTTAAATCGCAAAACTCATTCATATCTCCACCATTGTTTCCACTTAAACCAAGAGTACTACAGCCTAAAGCTTTTGCTGTTTGAAGTGCAGTGATTATGTTTTGACTATTTCCACTAGTACTAATACCAATAAATAAATCACCTTTATTTGCTAAAGCCTCAACTTGTCTTGAAAATACTTTCTCATATCCAAAGTCATTTCCTATAGAAGTTAATGCACTTGTATCAGTTGTAAGTGCTATACAAGGAAGTGCTTTTCTGTTTGTTTTATATCTGCCAGTAAGTTCTGAGGCTATATGTTGTGCATCAGCTGCACTTCCACCATTTCCACATATCAAGATTTTATTTCCGTTTTTTAGTGTTTGAAGTATAATATTTGAGGCTTCATTTAGTTTAACTTCCATACTATTTATCACACTATTTACTATAGATAAATGACTTTCTAATTCTTCTAAAACTTTATTAGGCATTTGTTTTAATCCTTTGAATTGTAGAAGTAGTACTTCTTCCTGCTACAAAATCAACAAGCTTAAGCTCTTTTACTAGATCTTGACCTACTACTTCTTTTCCTTTATAATCTCCACCTTTTACAAGTATATCAGGATTTAGAGCTTTGATTAATTCATAAGGTGTGTCTTCATCAAAAAAAACTACATAATCAACACTTTTTAAAGCAGCCAAAGTATAAGCTCTATCTTCTTGACAGTTTATTGGTCGGCTTTCCCCCTTTAATCTTTTTACAGAATTATCTGTATTTAATCCTAAAATCAAAACATCACCAAAACTTTTTGCAACTTCAAGATACTTGATATGACCCACATGTAAAATATCAAAGCAACCATTTGTAAAAACAATCTTTTTATTTTTTTGTTTTAACTCTTTTGAAAGATTTATCATCTCATCTTTAGTTTTTATTTGAGAAGAACTTGAGTTTTGATTTAAACTTTTCTCATACTCAATAATTTCATCAAGCGTAGCTGTAGCACTTCCTAGTTTACCCACAACTACACCAGAAGCTAAATTTGAAAAAGATACAGCTTTATGTATATCAAATCCACAAGAAATAGCAAATCCAACAGAAGCCAAAACAGTATCTCCTGCACCTGTAACATCATAAACTTCTCTTGCAACTGTAGGTTTTACACTAAGTTCATTATCAAATATAGCAATACCCTCTTCGCTTAAAGTAATCAAAGACACTTCTAAATTATAATCATTTTTAAGTTTTAAAATAGCTTTTTGTAAGGTTTTATCATCACAAATTTCTATGTTTGTAGCAAGGCTAGCTTCTTTTTTGTTTGGTGTTAAAAGATACGAATTTTTGTATTTTAAATAATCATTACCTTTTGGATCAACTAAAACTTTTTTGTTTTTTGAATTCACTAAAGATATGATATTTTTTGTAAGAGAGTTTGTTAAGACCCCTTTTCCATAATCAGAAAGCAAAACTAAATCATAATTTTTTATATGCTTTTCTAAAAGCTTTAATATTTTATCTTCACTACTTTTATCTATATTGACTGTTGTTTCTTTATCATATCTTATGATTTGTTGATTTGAAGCTATTAGTCTGCTTTTTTTTGAAGTTTCTCTATTTTTTTGAATAACTAAAAAATTGTTTACATCTATACTTTCAAGCATAGATTTTAATTCATTTGCTATCTCGTCATCACCAATAACACTTAAAACGCCAACATTTGCCCCTAATGCTTTTAGGTTATTTACCACATTTCCTGCACCACCTAAAACATTTGTTTCATTTGTTACTTTCAAAATAGGAACAGGAGCTTCAGGTGATATTCTATCACATGAACCCCACAAATAGTGATCTATCATAAGATCACCTATTACTAGAATATTTGGATTTTTATCTTTTAGATTTATAGTTTCCATGTAGCTTTTTTAGCTACTCCTTTTAGATGATATTTTAGTTATTTTCGATGAAATATTATAACTACTGTTATGTAAATGTAGGATGAAGTCAAGTGATAAAAAAGAAACTTTATTTATATTTTAAAGAGAAAAATTATTTTTCTCTTTTAGTTTAGTTTATGATCAAATTCAGGAACTATCTCTTTTAAAGCTTTTATTTTATCTTTTTTAACAAATAGTTTATCTATTTTTTCATTTAACTCATTTATATCAAAATAAGTTGGAGAAGCTACTGTGATTGATTCATACTCAGTTTTTTTATCACTATCATTGATAAGTAACTCTTCATATAGTTTTTCACCAGGTCTTAAACCAGTGAATTCTATATCAATGTTTTCTTTACCACTTAAATCAATCATTTTTTTAGCTAAATCAACTATCTTTATAGGCTCCCCCATATCCAAAATAAAGATTTCACCACCTTTTCCGATACTTGCTGCTTGAAGTACAAGCTCACAAGCTTCTGGAATAAGCATAAAATATCTCGTAATATCAGGATGAGTTACAGTAATAGGTCCACCTTTTTCTAACTGCTTTTTAAACTTTGGTATTACACTTCCACTACTACCAAGTACATTTCCAAATCTAACTGCTACTATTTCTGTATTATCAATAGTGTTTTTATTTTGTGCATAAAGTTCACAAATACGCTTTGTTGTTCCCATAACATTTGTAGGTCTTACAGCTTTGTCAGTTGAGATAAGTACGAACTTTTTTACATTATATTCAACTGCTAAATCAATACAGTTTTTAGTACCAATGATATTATTTTTTATAGCATCTTCAATATTTTCTTCTACAAGTGGTACATGTTTATATGCAGCTGCATGTATAACTATATCAATCTTATGATTTTCAAATATCTCTTTTAAACTATCTTTACTAGAAACTGATTTCATAACTGAATTTATTTTATAAGAAGATAGTTCTTCTGTAATACTATAAAGATTAAACTCACTATGATCTAAAAGAATAAGTCTTTTTGCACCAAACTTAGCACACTGTCTACTGATCTCACTTCCTATACTACCACCTGCACCTGTAATAAGTACTGTCTTTTCTTTGATAAAATTTTCTATCTTAGATTTATCTAAATCTTTTGGGTGTCTTGCTAGTAAATCTTCTACTGTTATGTCTTTTAGTTGTTTTTTAAAATCTTCATCTTTTAATATCTCATCAAGTGATGGTAAAATTCTAACTTCTTTAAAACAAGAACTTAACCTATCGTATATCTCTTTAATTCTATCTTTATTTGCACTTGGCATAGCTATAACTAAAAGATCATACTTTTCATCTTTTTTTAGAGTTCTTTTTAGCTTTTTAAGTGATAAAATAGGAATAGAATCTATTGTTCTTTTTTGAAGAACTTTATTATCGTCAACAAAGTATTTTATTTTATATTCACTATCTTTAAACTCTTCTTCTAGTTTGATACCAGCTTTTCCTGCACCAAAGACAACTAAAGATTTTGTTTTTACAATACTACTTCTATTTATTAAAAAATAGTAAAGATACATAGCAAAGTTTATACTAAAAAGATAAAAGAAAAGTTCACTTGCTAAAAAAGCAAATCTTAAATCACCATATAAAAAAGGAACATAAACTAAAAAAGCAACTATATATACAAAACTCTTAATTAAAAATGTTTTTTGAGTTGACTTTGACCAACTAAGTGAATAGTCTCTAAATATAACAACAGAAGATACAATCCTAACAGCTATAATAAAAGTTAAAATAGCCCAATCAAAAGGAACTTTAAATATAAAGCTAGTCCAAAAATAAGTAAATATTGTAAGAAATATAATAACTAAAAAATTTAAAATTCTTTTATCTATCGAAAACATAGTATTGCCTTTTAATAATAAGATTTATTATACTCAAAAGGGCTTAAAACTTCACTAAAAGATCTTAGGGTTTCATCTACTTTTGATAAAATAACTTTTTCTTTTTTTAATTTGATAAAATTCATTATTCAAACTTTTTCTTACTATCAACAAACTTCATAGTCACATATAATACTACTAAAGTTATTACAAAATTAATAGCAATATTTGGTATAAAATATACAAGTGCAAAAATAAATATATTTAATACAATCATAAAATTAGTAACCTTAAAATGACTCCAGCCAGCTTGTGTAAGTCTTTGGTAAACATGTTTTTTATGAGCTTGGCTTAACTTCTCACCATTTAATTTTCTTCTTAAAAGTGTAAGTGTTGCATCAAACCAAAATACTGAAAATAAAACTATCCATACCCAAAAATTTGTACTTTCAATATTTGCATAATAAATAGTAAAAATAGCTATATTATACCCAAGAAGAGTACTTCCAACATCTCCCATAAAAATCTTTGCTTTATTAAAGTTCCAATATAAAAAGCCTAATACTGCTACACCTAATACAATAAATATACTATTTGAAAAAAGCAAAAATCCGGCAATCGATAAAAATACAAACTCACTTCCCACATAACCATTTATTCCATCTATAAAATTTGTAAGATTTATAAACCAAATTATCATAAGAAAAGCAAAAATATTTGTAAATACATTAAAAGATATATCAAAAACACCAAAACTTAATACATCAAAACCACCTAGAAAATAAAGACCTAAAATAGCAACTGATGCTTGAACCATTAATCTAAGCTTTGGACTTAGTTCATACAAGTCATCAAAGAAACTAACTATACTAATAACTATTCCAACTAATAGTGCATAAAAAAGATTTGACTCTATCTCATTTGTAAAAAACAAATACAACAAACCTATCAGCCAAGTAACTGAAATAGCAATCCCACCACCATGTGGAGTTGGAACAGTATGAGAACTTCTTTCATTTACAGTTGCAACTAGTGACTTTTTTATTGCATACTCTTTTATAAAATATGTAAGACTAAAAGATATTAAAAGTAAAATTATATAAGTCAAAGCTTTTCACCTTTTATCATAAATTCTATCCCCTCTTCAACACTAACTGGATTTTTAAGTCCTAATTTCTCTTTTGTGATACTATTATCAACTTCCAAACTTCCATAAAGTCTTTTATGAAATGATGGTTTAACTATCTTTAATAATGTTTCAAAAAAAGGTATTTTTATTAGATATACTTTTTTATCTAAACTTTTTGCTATTAATTTAATAAGACTAGTAGTGTTTAGAGGTTCATTATCAGAGGCTAAGAAAACTCCTGATTTTTGTTGAGTGATTATCTCATCTACTAAATGACAAAGGTTTCCTATATAAACCATACTTCTTTTATTTTCTATCTCTCCAAAAGGTAATATAGAAATTTTCTTTGTAAGATTTACAAGGTTTTTGATATTTGCTTTTACTCCATATCCATACACTATTGGTGTTCTGATGATACTTATTTTAAAATTTTCATTTTCTAACTTTTGAAGTTCAATTTCAGCTTTTAATTTACTCTTACCATACTCATCTTCTGGTTTACAAATAGTGTTTTCAGTATAAACATCACTTGTTTCTTCACCATAAACTTTTACTGTACTCATAAATATAAAATGTTTTATACCTGATTTTTTTGCTTTTTTAGCTAAATCTAAGGTTTGAGACACATTTACTTTTTCGTATTCTTCTTTACTTGCTCCACCCATTTGGTGAACTAGTGCAGAGAGATGAAAAACTATATTTATATCACTACAATCTAAATTATTTATATCATCTTTCAGAAAACTAAAGATTTTTATTTTGTATTTATCTTTATATTTATTTATAAAATAGTTTCCAACAAATCCTGATGAACCAGTGATTAATAATTTTTTCATACTTTACCTTCATAAATATCAAAATGTTTTTCTATAACTTTATTTATATCAAACTCTTTTATAGCAAGTTTTCTTCCTGCTTTGCCCATACTATTTCTTAATTTATTATCAACTATTAATTTTTCTATACTTTCAGCTAAAGATTTTGAATCTTTTAAATTACAAAGTAATCCTGTAATATTTGACTCTATAGCATCTCTACATCCAGTAACATCTGTAGTAACAACAGCTCTTCCACTAGCAGCTGCCTCTATAAGAACTTTGGGTAATCCTTCTCTGTATGATGGAAGTACTACTATATTTGAATCACTAAATACTTTTGATATATTACTTCTAAAACCATATACTTTAATACATCCATCTTTTTTTATTTTTTCTATATCATTATTGGTTAAACTAGCTGGATTATGAATATCTATGTCACCATATAGCTCAAACTCTATTTTTGGTAATTTTTGTTTTATAATTTTCGCAGCTTCTACATACTCAAGTACACCTTTGTCTTTTAGAAGCCTACAAGCCATAGATACTTTTATATTTTCATTATTTTCTTCTATGTATTTATATTCACTTAAATCAACTCCAGAACCTCTTATTAAAGTAATAGGCACTTTTACTATAGAATTTACTACTTTTTTATCATCAGGATTTTGCACTATTACATGAGAATTCTTTCCTCCTAAAGCAAATCTATACATTATTTTTATTAAACCTCTTACTATCGAAGCTTTAAACCCCTGTTTTATAAATATAAATCCAAGTCCAGATATAGAAAATACTTTTTTATGAATATTTAAAAATCTTGAAGCAATTCCACCATATAAAACTGGTTTTATAGTAACAAAATGAGTAATATTTGGACTTATCTCTTCTAAAATCTTATGTATTTGTCTAAAAACTTTTATTTCTCCATTTATACTTACTGCACTTCTCGATAAATTAAGAGGATGAACGATCAATCCTAACTTTTCTAAATACTCTTTTTTATCAGTTATTCCACAAGATATATGAACTTCATAATCTTTGTCTAAAGCTTCTAAGGCTAAAGGTAATCTATGAGATATAAAAAACCAATCCACATTTACAATAAATAGAATTTTTTTAGTCAAGCCACTTTTCCTTCCACATCTGATACATCAAAATAAACCAAATAGTTGTACCTATATCAACTCCATCATAAAATCTTTTTTTTAACTGTGTTATTTCTTCAATATTAAAAATATTTTCATCTAACTTTTTATCATCTAAATATTTTAATACTAAAGGCTTTAACTCATCTCTTAACCATTCATTTAAGGGTATCTGAAATCCTGATTTTGGTTTATCAACTAATTCTTTTGGCAAATATTTATAAAGAACTTGTCTAAGTAAATATTTACCTTGTCTATTTTTATATTTTATATCAAATGGTACTCTTGCCAAATACTCTATTATCCGATGATCGATCAAAGGTTCTCTTCCTTCTAGACTTACACTCATTGTTGCTCTATCTACTTTGGTAAGCACATCGTCATTCATAAAGAGTTTATAATCAACAGCCATCATTTGATTTAAGAATTCTATATTTCCAACCTTTCCCCATTTTTTAAATAAATCTTGATTTTTTTCAACTTTTAAAAATCTAATAATTTCATTTTTATCTACATAACTACTTGCACTTTCAAACATCTCTTCTAAGCTACTGCTATTTATCGCTCTTTGAAATTTTGTATATTTATCTTTAATATTTGTTTGTTTTAGTTTTTTTGGTAGTTTTTTATTTATGTATTCAACATTATTTACACTAAATAGATTTAATCCAGTTTTCAAAACTTCTCTTTTGAAACTATTTGAGAAAATACTTTGAAACCTATTTAAAAAAAAGTATTTACTATATCCACAAAAAGCTTCATCTCCACCATCTGCACTCAAAGCTACGGTTACACTTTGTCTAGCCAACTTTGATACTATCATAGTAGGAAGTGCTGAACTATCCCCAAAAGGCTCATCATAATAAAATGGCAGTTTTTCTACTAGATCTAACATGTCCCTATTTTTCATATAGTACTCAGTATGATTTGTATCTAAATATTCAGCTATTGATTTAGCATGTTTTGCTTCATTGTACTTTTCATTATCAAAACCTATAGTAAAGGTATTTATCTTTTTCTCTTGCTTTTTAGCTAATAGTGATGCCACAAGTGAACTATCATATCCTCCACTTAAAAATACTCCAACAGGTACATCAGACACCATTCTTAAATCAATAGCATCATCAAGTATTTTTTCAACATCTTTTAAAATCTCATCTTCACTTTTAGCAAATTTTTCTTTTAGATAAAAATCATTTACATCCCAATACTTTGTAATTTTAAACTTTAAACCATCAATTTTTAGCTCCAAATAATGTCCAGATTCCAGCTTAAAACAGTTTTCAAATATTGTATAAGGAGCAGGAATATATCCAAACTGAAAAAAGTAAGGTAATACTTCCAAACTTTGTTCTTTTCTAAATTTTGGATGTTTGTGAAAAGATTTAATTTCAGATGAAAACATAAATTGATCTTTATCTATATAATAATAAAGTGGTTTAACACCAGATCTATCTCGTATCAAAAATAGTTTATCTTCAACTTTATCCAAAATACAAAATGCAAACATTCCGATAAACTTCTCAAGACATTGTATACCCCACTCTTTATAGCTATAAAGTATAACTTCTGTATCACTATTTGAGATAAATTTATATCCTAACTCTTCAAGTTCAACTCTTATAATTTTAAAATTATAAACTTCCCCATTAAACACTATCACATAGTTTTTACAATCACTTATAAAAGGTTGATGTCCATGAGAACTAAGATCTTGAATCGAAAGTCTG
Source organism: Arcobacter sp. YIC-80 (assembly GCF_044841725.1). Taxonomy (NCBI): domain Bacteria; kingdom Pseudomonadati; phylum Campylobacterota; class Epsilonproteobacteria; order Campylobacterales; family Arcobacteraceae; genus Arcobacter; species Arcobacter sp. YIC-80. Next base: position 139,863 of record NZ_JBJBSI010000007.1, read on the forward strand.
TTATGTCCAAAATGAACTCCACTCATTTCATCAAAATACACTCCACTATCATCTGGACCTCGATATGATTGTATTTTAAGCATATCATTTAAAGTATCTATATTTTTATTTTTATCTATATATCCAACTATTCCACACATAGTATCTCTTCATATTGTTTTATTATCTCTTCTATTTTAAAATCATTTGCTCTAAATTTTGATTTTTCTTGATAATTTTTTCGTAAACTTTCATCATTTATTATTAAGCTCATAGCTTCTTTCATTTTTTCTACATTTTTTACAGGACTCAAAATCCCATACTCAGCAAATTCTACATTATCTTTTAGTTGAAAACTTACATCGCTATTTGGAGCTAATATTTCTCTTGGTCCACTTTGACAATCAGTGCTTATAATTGGCAATCCACAAGCCAATGCTTCAACTAATACATTAGGAAAACCTTCATGATTTGAAGTAAATATAAAACAATCTACTTTAGAAATATAGGCAAAAGGATTTTCTTTTTTTCCCAACAAATATACTTTATCATTTAGATTAAGTTTTTTTATATAGCTTTGAAGTTCTTCTTTTAACTTTCCATCTCCAATTATCCATAAATCAGCATCAATATTTTTAATAGCATCCATTATTAACTTATGATTTTTCCCTTTATCAAGTCTTCCAACTGTCACAAAGGTAAATCTTTTTTTCTCTATTTCAATTTCTTTTTTTGACATTGTTTGTATCATCTCTAAATTAAAAGGGTTATGAACATAAGATAGATTAGCAATATTAAAATTATTTTTCAAATCCATCATATTCCCATGAGAGTTAGATAAGCACAAGTCAGATTTAGAATATAGAGATTTAATCAAAAATCTATTTATCTTTCCATTTAATCCATATTGATATTGAAGCGATGGCATAGCTCTTTCATTTACTATTGTTTTGTGTTTTATAAAAATATTTGATAATATGTTTATATAGTTTGCTCTTGTTAAGAAACTTATAATTTGGTTAAAATTATTTTTTTGAATAATTTGATTTAATTTATATGCAAGAATTGGTAATCTAAACAATTTCTTTATTCCTGAATATTCTTTTGATTCATTTAAGCTAAATATAGTAACTTTTGAATTTAATTCATAAAACTTATAATTATGTATTAAAATAAGATAACACTCATATTTTTCTACCCATAAATTTAATAGATTGCTTACAACTCTTTCTGCACCACCTGATTCTAAAGAGTTTATTAATATTACTATTTTTTGCAAAGATACCTCTCCTTCCACTTTATATAAGTTATCAAAGTCCATATTTGATGATAATTATTTTCTTTTCCATTCATATGGCTTTCTATCATTTGTTTTACATAGCTTATATTTATATTATCTATTTTCTGAAGATTTTTTTCACTAAGTGTTTCGTAAACATACTCTTTAAGTTCATTTCTAAACCAGTTTTTTAAAGGAACTGTAAAACCACTTTTTGGTCTATCAAAAATCTCTTTTGGAAGATAATCATAAAGTATATCTTTTAGGATATTTTTTCCACTGCCTTTTTTATATTTATATTTATAAGGAATTTTTTGTGAAAACTCTACAACTCTAAAATCAACAAGTGGTGTTCTAGCTTCCAAGCTATATGCCATAGTTGCTCTATCTACTTTGGTAAATATATCACCATTCATATATGTTTTTATATCATAATCTGATATTCTTTCAAAAAAATCTTTTTGACTATATAGATATTTTTTGTATTCATCTTGACATAAAATGTTTTTTTGATTAAATAGTTTTTCAAAATCAAACAATCTACCACTATATAAAAATAGTTCTTCTAGGGTATCTATTTTTAAGCCTTCTGCTATTTTTTTGATTCGATAATTTGATGATTTATTTAAAATACTACTTCCTAAACTTCTTACAAATTTTGGGAGTCTATACAAAGGTTCAACTTTTACCATTCTGAAGTAGTTGTTGTATCCCCAAAAAAGTTCATCTCCACCATCTCCAGAGAGTGCTACAGTTACATATTTTCTAGTTTTTCTTGAAAGTATCATCATAGCTAAAGAAGAAGAGTCATTATAAGGTTCATCATAATATTCATTTAAATTTTCAATCAAATCTATCATATCTTCTGGTTTAAACTCTAAAGTATAATGTTTTGTACCTAATAAACCTGCTACCTCTTTTGCTATATTTGATTCATCAAATTCACTATCAGAAAACTTAATAGAAAAAGTATCAAGTTTTTGTCCTAACTCTTTTACTACTATTGAAGCTACTAAACTACTATCAACCCCTCCACTTAAAAATACTCCAACAGGTACATCACTATGAATTCTTTGTTTTACTGAATCTACAATTAAGTCTTTTAATTTCTCTTTTATATCTTTATAAGAGTTTGTAAAATGTTCATTTGATGTAGAAATATCCCAATACTGTTTTTTAGTAAATTCAAAATTATTTAAATCATAAGTGAAACTATGTCCTGCTTCTAATTTATATACATCTTCAAAGATAGTATAAGGTTCAGGCACATATCCATATCTAAAATATAGCTTTTCACAATTTTTATTTATTTTTAAATCTTTTTCAAATGTGATTTGTTTTAACTGTGAGGCAAACTCAAATACACTATCTTTTTTATAGTAATAAAAAGGTTTTTTACCAAGTCTATCTCTTGCTCCAAAAAATATATTTTCAATCTTATTATAAATTACAAATGTAAACATACCATTTAGCTTATCAAGAATTTTCTCTCCATATTCCATATAACCAATTAATAAAACTTCTGTATCTGAATTTGTTTTAAACTCATACCCTAAAGAAACTAATTCTTTTTTTATATCAAGATAGTTGTATATTTCACCATTGAAAACTATTTCATAATCATCTTTTATAAAAGGTTGATTTGATCTACTATCTAAGTCTATAATAGCTAAGCGATTATGTCCAAAAGAGTAGTTATCACATATAGTAAATCCTGTAAAATCAGGACCTCTAAAATCTGCCAGATTTAAGATAGTATTTAATTTTTCTTTTGTTTGTTTTTTATTTATTCCATAGATTCCGCACATAATTTACCTTATGATTTTTGATATTAATTTCATTAAAAAATATTTAACCAATCTTAATTTTAAGCAAAAAGGTATACTATAATCAATCGTCTGATACTCTTTCATATACATATTATAACCTTCAAACATTTGTTTTGATCTTTTTAATCTACCTTTAAAATTTGATAATCTATCTTCATTTTCAGTTCTGTATTTTCTTGCTATAATTGGCGATATACATATTTTTACATTAGATTTTAGCATCCTAAAATAAGATACACTTTCAAAACCTCTAAGCTTTTGTTCATATGGAAACTTAATAGCAAAATCTTTTTTTATTACTGGTAAGCATTCACCTGGAAATCCAACTGTCAAATACTTTTTTAAATCATAGTATTCATTTTTATGAAAATCTTTTCCAAGTAACTTATCATCAAAAGTATTACATCTAAAAAATACTGATCCACATTTCTCATTATTCTTTAGTTCTGTTAAAAATGCATCTTTTGATTCCTTTATAAATAAATCATCAGAATCCAAAAACACTACCCATTTTCCTTTAGCAATAACTGCCCCATAATTTTTAGCTCCGGTTACACCAATATTTTCATCTAAATAATAATATTGGAATAACCCTTCTGTAAATTCATCTTTATATTTATTTTTAACCATTTCTTGTGTATTATCACTACTACAATCATCTACAATAATAACTTCATATTCAACTTCAAACTGAGTGTTTAATATTGAATCTAGTGTTTCTTGTATTAAACATGCCCTATTGTAAGTTGGCACTACAAAACTTAAAAACATATACACATCCTTTTATATTTATAATTTAACATCCATTGCCATCCCAATACCTTTCACAGTATAAATCCCAATAATCAATGTTTAAATCTTTTTTCCCAAAATCAAACCAGCTTATATATACAGGGTTAACTATATCGAAAGTATAAATTGAATTTAATAAGCTTTGCTTTTGAAACATGTATAGATGCAAAATGAAGATTAATACAATAAAACCATACCGTATAGTTTGGTCTTTAAAATAAATTCTATTTCCAAACCCAATTATTTTTCTTAGTAAAATAGTAAAAATATTTTTACTATTACTCTTACGAAAAACTATAACAACAACTACAGAAATAATTAATAATTGTAATATCTCATTTGTTTTTCGTTCTAAAACTTGTATAAATAAAACAGCTAATGAATATAGTTCTAAATTAAAACGAATATTTTCGTAACCAAATGAATTAAATAAATTAAAATTGTTTGATGAGTACAATAATAAATAAAATAAAATTAGTAAGAATAAATATTCAAATAACATTTTTCTTGAAGTAAAAAAGAACAAAACTATTGATAGAAAAATTGCCACAGGATGAAATAATCCACCTAATAAAAAAATGGGTTTTCTTGATACAACTGCAGCAAACAACCATAATAAACTTAAAGATATACCTGAATAAAAAAATGAAGAAAACAATAAAAAAGAAAGTATTACTACCTGAAACAAAGTATATCTTTTATCTCCTCTCTTGTTAATATTTGGTTTTATAGCTTTAACGATAAAATATACAGGACAAGCTATCATAAAAAGTGCAACATACCCTAGTGGAATACCAATAGTAGAAAATATTTCATAAATAATACTTAAGAACAAGTACCTAGGTTGAACTATATCAAAAAACAATACATCACTATAATTTATCTGTTCATTGTAAAAATAGTAACTTACACTATGTGCATAAAAATCAAATCCCGTTGATACACTTATAAATACAAGTAAAGAAAAGAATGTAAAATAAGTTGCATTTTTATGAATATTCATATATTTTTTATAACTTTAGCAGGAATACCAACAGCTACAGTATTGTCTGGAATATCATTCAAAACAACACTGTTCGCTCCTATAACACATCCCTTACCTAGTTTTACTCTACCAAGAATTTTTGCACCTGTCGATACAATTACATTATCACACAAAATTGGTTGCTCTACAATTGTAGTTTCAGTATTTTTATTTCCCAAAGTTACTCCATTGAAAATCTTACAATAATCTCCTATTATTACAGATGATCCTATTACTATATCATGACCATGTGCTATATTTAATCCTTTTCCTATTTTAGCTTGGCAGGATATATCACTAGCATAAAGTATTCGTATAATATATTCAATTATCTTACTACTTATTTTTCCTATAACAGGTACTTTTGATTGTAAAAAAAATCCAAATCTAAATAACATAATTAAATGAATTGTATGACTAAAAATTAATACTTTTAAATAATTTAAAAATTTTTTTTCATAACAAACTATTTTAATATCTTCTTTTATATTTTCAAACATACTATTTTAACTCCCTAGTCTAAACATTCTTCTAATTTTCCAAGTATTTATTGTTAAAAATATTCCTTGAAGTGTAAATGTTTTTAAATATCCATATAAATAATCTTTAAAATCTCTTTTATTTTTTAAATCTAACATAAAAAGTACTAAAAATTCAGAATTAATATATGGTTTTTCATTAGGATATTTTTCTAATGCTCTATATAGTGTTTTAATAATCAAGTCTTTTATTATAATCTTAGAACTAGTTGATATACCTGTACCTATTCTATAAACACCATATATTCTATCATTTACAAAATATGCTTTTTTATTCTCTATTTGCTCAATATTTGCATAAAAATCTAAAACATCAAACTCAGGAATCTCAAAATTTATAACCTGCTGTCTATACATTTTGGAACTATTTGCACCTACTGCCATATACATTAAAATATCACTTCTAGTAAAACCATCTTTTATTTTTTCATAATCTACTAAATCATCTTTGATAGTTCCATCATTATACAATCCACTAACCCTATGAAAACAAATATTACAATCAGGTGTTTTATCCATAAAATCAGCTTGTGCTTGAAGTTTTCCAGGAAGTGCATAATCGTCACCATCTATATGGCAGATGTATTTACCTTTTGCTTGTTCATGAACATAAATGTAATTATCACTTGCTCCTACATTTTTCTCATGAAACAAAGGCTTTACGATATCAGGATATTTATCTGCATATTCTTGTACTATTGCTCTTGTATTATCAGTAGAACAATCTTCTCCCACTATCACTTCAAAGTCAAAATCACACTTTTGAGTAACTATACTTTCTAAACATTCTCTTATATATTTTTCATGATTATATGTCACTACACATACTGACACTTTAGGATTCTCTATCATCTTCTACCAAACCTTTTTAAAATCATTTTTCTAGTATCTTTTGCTACCAATGCATTTATACCCAAGACAACCCCTCCTATACAAAAAAGCAAAGCGAAAAGCTCAACTCTTCCAAAACTTAATAAATCTAGATTTAAAAGTTTAAATCCTAAAAGTACTACTATAGTAGATACCATAGCTGGTAATACATCTTTTAGCATCCACTCTTTATGTATTCCTTTTGCAAACTTACTGTGTATGTACGCAGGCCACACAAGTAAAAATATAGCTTGTAATGCAAACCAAGTAATAGCAACTCCAATAGCACTATAAGTATAAACAGCTATAACCATAGCTATGATTTGAATAAAACCAAATAAAGTATTTCCCCATATATGGTACTTTAAATTACCATGTGCAAATTGTAAATAATACTGAAATGCTAGTACCATCAATAAACCATTTCCAAGTGCATACCAAAATAAAACTGGTCCAGCCCATAAAGCCGCTTCCATATTTCCACTCCAAGCATAAAGTAGTTCAGTTGAAAACACTGCAACGGTACCAGCTGTTGCAAAACCGATAACAGACACAAACTGTGTTGCTTTCTTATAAAGCCTTATCACTTCATCTTGCTTATTTGTACTTATAAGTGATGTCATACGAGGTTGTACTGCTGTTCCAATAGGACCTGATAAAACTGCCATACCACTCACTATAACTGCTACAAGGGTAAAATATCCATACTCTGTTAGTGGTAAGATATTTGATAATAGTAGCTTGTCTATTTGTGTCAAAACTATCCATATACCTGAGGTATATGCTATACCTAGTGCAAAAGGCATGATTTTTTTTAGCATTATAACAGATGGCATTATAAAGTTTTCTGATTTTGGAACTATTTTATAAACTTTATTGTGTATTACTAATAATTCTATGATTCCTATTACTAATTGATATTCAAAATAACTACTTGGGCTTTGGGAGATATACTTTACAAGGATAAAGCCACCTATAAATTTAAGTGAATTTATACTTATTCCATAGATGTTTATCCATACTTGCTGTTCAAAGCCATTTATAGCACCTTTGTATAGACCTACTATCCATTTAAACCCTATCATAATACCCATCAAAGAGATACAATAAGCAACTTCATTTTTATCTAGTACTTCGATATTTAACCAAGTGTTTGATATAAAGTTATCAGCACTCCAAACACCTATAGCTATGATTAAAGCTATGACTAAAAAAACTGACTCAACACTTCTAAGTATTTGCTTAAATTCAAGCATTCCTTCTAAAGAGTGTTTTAAACTTGCAGATTGTCTTGATATAGTGGCAGAAAGACCAACATCAAGTAACATCATCCAAGCAGAAAGCATAGTAAAAAAACCAATAAGACCAAAAGCTTCAGCTCCTAAATATGTCATATACGCAGGAAGTATTGCTATTCCTATAAACATATTATAAAACTGTCCTAAGTAGTTGGCTATGGTGTTTTTTTTGAGGCTTGTTTTAGACATTATTTATCACTTCCTAGTATCTTTTCTTATAGCTGTTACGAACTGATAGTATAAATACCCTAGTATTACTTTATTTGAAACAAATGCTAAATAGTTGGCACTAAAGTCTTCTTTATTTGTCAGAAATGAAATATATTTAAATATATTCATACTAAAAAACTCTTGTGTCAGATAAAAATTGAACCCAATTCCAATAACAAAAATCCATCCTAAAGCTAAAATCCAATTTGTAGAATAGCTTGATGATAGTTTATGAATATTTAAAACTAAACAATCAGCTAAAAATCTCCAATCTTTACAACTCTTATCACAAGCTTTTTGTCTTTTCTTTTCCAACTCCAAAGCATGGTATTTGTTTGAGTCTATTATATTTCCTACTTTTTGAAGTTGGTATTTTACTGTTCTATATGTTTCTTGTGTGGTTTTTGCTATAGATTCTTTTTCATCTAGTTTTTTTATACCAAAGAAATTCATCTCTTTTTCTATATTTGCATATTCAAGGTTTAAACCTTTTTGAAACTCTGCTTGTCTAAAATGGCTGTAGCCACCAAATGTTACATACTTAAAAAGTAAATGCTCTTTGAAAACCGTATCACCAAACAAAGCTAAAGCTCTAAAGTTTATAGCATGAAAAACTATATCTTTGCTTGTCAAAAATTTTGATTTGAAAAAGTCTGCATTTTTTTCAAAATCTGTATCTTTGAGAGTGAAGTTTTTTATCTCACAGTTATGAAGCTTAAAATTTGCATGAAATTTAGTATCTTGTATACCTAATGTATCTATTTTAAATGCCTCACTAGGATTGTTGTATTGAGAGTTTATATAAAATTTACCTTCAAAACAACAGTTTTTTAAAGTCAAACTATCAAATTCTTTGTCAATAAATACATCTTTTGCAAATATACAACCAATAATCTCTATATATTTTATATCTATAGAGGTTTCTTGTAAAACTTCTTGAAAAGATACCATATCATCAAAAATGATATCTTTATATTGAATTTTTGAATTTTCTTTTATTACATGATCTTTTATATCATCGAGATGAGTATCACTACTTATAAGATTTGAATAGTTTTCTATTCCAAATACTTCTGATTCACAAGGATGATAATCTGCCATGTTCAATTTATCTCTCTTTTTTATTTTTTAAATTCTTTTTTCTTCTAAAAGTTTACCATCTAAGTCATATTTTTGATACTCAATATATTGACTAAATGGTGGATATTTTGATATAAAATATTTTACAATGTATTTTGATACTAGCTTTTTACTTTCATCAAGTTCATTATAATAGAACAAATCATAATCTTCACTTTTTTTGTTTTTATTCTCCATCTTTGTTTGATGTAGTTTATGAGTATCTTTTATATCCCTTTATTTTCTCAACTATCTATTTGAAATTTATTAATTTTTACTATGCCATCTTCAAGTTTTACTAAAATTACATCATTATTTTGAAAAATTATTTTACCTTTATCAATATTCTTATATCTTTTTAATATAAAATTATTTTTAATTTTTTCTGATGAAAAAGCTAATATTTTTTGTGTATCAGTTAAAAGATATACTCCTAAATTAGAAGATGAAAAAGCTTTTGTATTTCTAATAAACTCATCAACTGTAATATCTTTAGCACTAAATTTTCTTTTTTCTTTTTCTCTTGAGTAGTAAGTTACTTCACCCCTTTGTGGTATTGCTTCAACTACCATATTGTTTTTTATAATTTCTATAATAGTTTTACTTAATAACTCAGCTTCAAGATCAAATATAAATCCATATAAAACACTTACATCAATTTCATCAGTCAATTCAAAACTTGATTGATTTAGAATATCTCCTGCATCTAATTTATCAACAAGTAAATGAATCGTTGCACCAGCAATATTGTTGCCTGATAAAAAACACTCATTAAGTGGGTGAATACCTTTTCCATATGGTAAAACTGAAGGATGACAATTGAGGAATACACTAGATGAAGGTAATTTGCTTCTAGGTAATATGTAAGAACATCCAGCAGATACACAAATATCATATTTTGAATCTTTTAAAAAGTTAATTAATCTGTCTTTATCCCCCACACTATTTAATCGCTCTATATCTAAATTTTCTACATTTTCAATTAATGGCTGTTCAATTACGAAGGCTTTTATAACTTCTAAATCATTATTTTTCAATAATTCTTCTAATATCTTTGGTCGATTTCCAATAAATACTACTTTTTTCTTTTTCATTTTTTCTCTCTTATAACTTTAATTATTCTATTCATATCTTCCAAATTATACCTCTGATCAATAGGTAAAGGTATGATTTGATTTACAAAGTTTTTTTCCACACTTGAAATATTTTTTCTTTCTAAAACTTCATTCCAATATTTAGCAATATAAATCTTATTTTTGATAAGTTTTTCTCTTAAACTTTTATCTTCTATCATCAACAGATACACAAACGGTACAAAATCAATATTGTTTTCTATTTTTAATTGGTTAATATTTCCTAACTCTTTATGCAAATACTCAAAATTTTCTTTTCGTTTTTTTTGAACTTTTTCATAATCTACAGAAGCTAGTATTTTTTGTGTAAGTCTTGACATATGTTTTATAGGTTGATTTATAAGTCTTTGTTCTGCTTTTTGATAATCATTATAAAATGAACTTGCATTTTTATCAATTCGTCCTAAAAGCTGTATTGAGTGAGTATATGATTTTTCTTTTTCTAGGGTTTTATCTAAAAATTTATTTGTACTTAGATATCCTCCATCGCTTACACCAAAAAACTTTCTAGGACTATATATAGTATCAATATTATCAATAGGCTTTTCGAAAAACGCTTGTGTATTATCTATTATCAAATTAGAGCTATATTTTTTTACTAGATTTTTGATGTAGCTTGATTTTAGTGCAAAATAGTTTACATAAAAAAGCTTTTCATCTTGTTTTAGTATTATATTTTGGATTATTTCAAAGTTTTCATCTATGTTATAAAATTCATATTTTATATTTAATTCTTCAAGTGGTTCTACAACACTATCACATATATAGTTTGGAATATAAACTTTACTTGTTTTTTGTGCTTTTAGAATATATTTAAAAGCATTTCTTCCACTGTTTAGTTTTAATAAGTTTTCATAGTACTCTAAAGCTTTTGCTAACTCTAGTTCAAAGTATCCGCCTATTTCTTTCATTATTATACAATCACTTTTAAATATTTTTCCATATTATCCATCTTTTCAAGCATCTCTTCTTTTGTCTCAAATTTCATTATCATTGTTCCTAATGTATGATTTGAACCATCGAACTTATAAACATTATCACCAACTTTTACATCAATGACTTCTTCTATAATATTTTTCTTTATTTCATCACTATACCAAATGTCTTTTACTATTCCATCCGTTATAGAATGTAACATATAACTAGAATAAAATCCTTTTGTATCTCTCATAATCAAATCGCTACAATCTAAGCCCAAAGCTGAATCTACTGTGTATTTTACTAAATCAATTCCTGTAGAGTATTTTATAACCTCAGGAATAAGATTTCCTCCATTACGAGGACCAAGCTCTAGAAATGAAAAATCTCCATTTTTATTATAATGAAAATCAAAATTTAATGCACCCATTTTTAAATTAAGTAAATCTAAAAGTCTTTGGGTTTCACTATGACATTGTTCTAAAGTATAATCATTCATAATAGAAGGAAAACTTTCACCTATAGGAACTAATGGATTACATAATTTATCAAAGTGTTCATTTGCCCAACATCTGAAGACTAAAATACCGTCAACAACAAATCCATCACCTGCAACTTGATATCCATCTCTTACAAAGAATTCTTCCAATACAATTTTCTTTTCTCTTGAAAAACTTAGAGCATACTCAAAAGCATTATTAACATCCTCTTTTTTTTCAACTTTAGTTACACCTTTACTACCTGAAGAATCAACAGGTTTTACAATAATTGGAAAAGTAAGTTCATCAAGCCAATCTTTTGCATCTTCTAAGTTATAAAAGCTTCTTGATTTAGGTACTAGAAAATTATGTTCTTCTAAAAAATTCCTAAACAAATCTTTTCTTGCTAATATTTCTACTGATTCATAGGGATTTGAAGGAAGCCCAAGTTTATTTCCTACATATGCTTGCGTTGGAGCTGCAGGATCAGAAGCATAAGCAACAATTCCATCAATATTGAGTTTTTTTGCTAATTCTAATACAGCTTCTTTGTCTGTAGTACTAACATTGTGATACTCATTTGCAAATTTATGTCCTGGATTTTCAGGTAAATAATCACAAGTTATTACATAATGACCTTGTTCTTTTGCATATTTAATTGGTGGAATTTGAAATTTAGAACCACCTAAAAAAAGTATTCTTTTTTGCATATTATAAGTTTTCCTTTATAGTTTTAATAACAGTATTTTGAACATCTTTTTCTAATTCAGCATAAATAGGCAAACAAAGTATCCTTTTGCTTATATCTCTTGATATTTTGCACATCTGTTTTGGTTCTATATAATCGAGACTATCAAGTGATGGATAAAAATATCTTCTTGGAAATATTTTTTCTTCATTTAAAGCTTTTTGTACTTTTAAAAGTTCTTCTTCACTTTTGAAAACTACAGGAAAATAGCTATAGCTTTGCGTAGCATTTTCATTTTGCTCTTGAAACTCTAGCAAATTTTTTAGTTCTTTTTGATAAGTCTCATATACTTCTTTTCTACTGTTTTTTATGTTTTCTATTTCATCTAGTACACATAAGCCCATAGCTGCTTCAAACTCATTCATCTTTGCATTTGTTCCTAGATGTGGTATTGATTTTTGGTTTTCTATACCAAAGTTTATAAGATATCTAGCTTTTTGTACAAGATTATCATCGTTTATTATTAAAGCTCCACCTTCTATACTATGAAAAAGTTTTGTTGCATGAAAACTAAGAGTTGAGATATCTCCATAATTTAATACACTTTTATTTTTATATTTCACATCAAAAGCATGTGCTGCATCATAAACTACTTTTAATTTATGTTTACTTGCTATTTGTTCTATCTCTTCTACTTCACAAGCATTTCCAAATACATGTACAGGAACTATAGCTGATGTGTTTGGAGTGATAAGTTTTTCTATATTTTTCGAGTCAAGATTAAATGTGTTTTTATCTATATCTACAAATATTGGTAAGATATTATTTGTCACTAGAGAACTAGTCGTTGCTACAAAACTAAAGGGAGTAGTTATAGCAAAACCTTTTATATCAAGTGTTCGATAAGCTATTTCAAGAGCAACTGTACCATTTGAAACTAATATAATATTTTTTACTCCAAGATACTTGGCAAGTCTTTTTTCAAGTCTTTGAACAAGAGGACCATTGTTTGTAAACCATGCATTTTCATAGATTTCATCTATGTATTTTTTATATTTTTCTTTGCTTGGAAGATATGTTTTTGTTACGTTTATCATTTATTTATTCCATATTTATTCAAATACCACTCAATAGTCTTAACAATCCCACTATCAAAATTCTCATCAGCTTTCCAACCAAGTTCATTTTCTAACTTAGTTGCATCAATAGCATATCTTCTATCATGACCTGCTCTATCTTCCACAAATGTAATTAAATCTTTATATGAAGAATTATTAGCTTTTGGAACTTCTTGGTCTAGAATAGTGCAAATTCTATCTACTATTTGTAAATTTGTTCTCTCATTTCTTCCACCTATATTATATGTCTCACCTTTTTTACCTGTATGATAAACTATATCTATCCCTTTACAGTGATCTAGTACATATAACCAATCTCTAATATTCTTTCCATCTCCATAAATTGGAATTAGGTTATTATTTAAGGCATTTCTTATAATTGTAGGAATAAGTTTTTCATCATGTTGTTTTGGTCCATAGTTATTTGAACAGTTTGTGATAACACAATTCATTCCAAATGTCTCTACATAAGATCTAATAATCATATCACTTGATGCTTTAGAAGCAGAATATGGAGAATTTGGTGCATAAGGTGTACCTTCTGTGAAAAGGTCATTTGGATCATCACTTAGTGTTCCATATACTTCATCTGTACTAATATGATGGAATCTACAATCAACATATTCAGTTTTATATTCAAATGGTTTATTCATCCAGTATTTTTTTGCTACATCTACTAAAGTATAACTACCATTTACATTTGTCTCTACAAACACTCCTGGATTTTTAATAGAGTTATCTACATGAGATTCAGCTGCAAAGTGAATAACACCTCTAATATCATATTCATTAAAAATAAATTCTGCTAATTCTCTATTACAAATATCACCTTGTATAAATTTATATCGTGGATTACCTTCACATTCTTTAAGGTTTTCTAAGTTTCCTGCATAAGTTATAAGATCTAAATTAACTATATTGTAATCTTCATATTTTTCTAAAAAGTATGGTACAAAGTTTGCACCTATAAATCCAGCACATCCAGTTACAAGTATAGTTTTATTATAGTTATTAAACATCATTTCTCACTAAATCAATTAGATATTGCCCATATCCATTTTTTGAAAGTGGTTTTGCTATTTCTAGTATTTTTTCTTTTGTTATCCAACCATTATTATATGCAATTTCTTCAAGACAAGCTATTTTATAACCTTGTCTATGTTCGATTGTTTGTACAAATTGACCAGCTTCTATTAAGCTATCATGAGTTCCTGTATCTAACCAAGCAAAACCACGACCTAAAAGTTCTACTTGAAGTTTTTCTCTTTTTAGGTATTCTTCATTAACAGTAGTAATTTCAAGTTCACCTCTATGAGATGGTTTTACATTTTTTGCTATTTCTATTACACTATTATCATAAAAATATAGTCCCGTAACTGCAAAGTTTGATTTTGGTTTTTCAGGTTTTTCTTCTATTGATATAGCATTTTTTTCTTTATCAAATTCAACTACACCAAATCTTTCTGGATCCTTTACTTGATATCCAAATACAACTGCACCTTCATCTAATAAGGAAGCTTTTTTAAGCATAGGAGAAAATCCTTGCCCATAAAATATGTTATCTCCAAGGATTAAACAAACTGAGTCATCTCCAATAAACTCTTCACCTAAGATAAATGCTTGAGCTAAACCATCTGGACTTGGTTGAACCTTATATTCTAGTTTTATTCCCCAATCACTTCCATCACCTAATAATTCTTCAAACTTATTTATATCTTCTGGAGTAGAGATTATAAGTATTTCTTTTATACCTGCTAACATAAGTACAGATAATGGATAATAAATCATTGGCTTATCATATATCGGAAGTAGTTGTTTACTTATACTTCTAGTAATAGGATAGAGTCTTGTTCCACTTCCACCTGCTAGTATTATTCCTTTCATATTTTACAATCTCCCATCAACGTCATCAATAATAGATTTAATATCAAATACAACAGCATCGTTAGTATTTGATAAATCTAAAGTTTTAAACTCATCATGAGCAACAGCTAATATTATTCCATCATATTTTGAAGTATCTATTTCTTTTACTAAATCTAAAGAATATTCATGTTTTACTTCTTCAACATCTGCCCATGGATCATATACATCTATATTACATCCAAACTCTTGTAATTCTTCTATTACATCTATTACTCTTGAGTTTCTTATATCTGGACAATTCTCTTTAAAAGTAATACCTAACATCAATACATTAGAACCTTCTATCTTATGACCTTTTTTGATCATTAGTTTTATTACTTGATTAGCTACATATATACCCATATTATCATTTAGTCTTCTTCCTGCTAAAATAATCTCTGGGTTATATCCTATTGATTGTGCTTTATGTGTTAAATAGTATGGATCTACACCAATACAATGACCTCCAACTAATCCTGGCTTAAATGGTAAAAAGTTCCATTTTGTTCCTGCTGCTTCTAGTACATCATTTGTATTAATACCTAGTTTATTAAAAATAATTGCTAATTCATTTACAAATGCTATGTTTATATCTCTTTGAGAATTTTCTATTACTTTTGCTGCTTCTGCAACTTTGATTGTTGGAGCTAAGTGAGTACCAGCTGTTATAATACTTGCATATAATTCATCAACTTTTTTTCCTATTTGGGGAGTTGAACCAGCTGTTACTTTTAAAATTTTAGTTACTGTATGTTCTTTATCACCTGGGTTAATTCTTTCAGGAGAATAACCACAGAAGAAATCTTTATTGAAAGTTAGATTTGAGAACTTTTCAAGTACTGGTACACAATCTTCTTCCGTAGCTCCTGGATAAACTGTGGATTCATAAATAACAATATCATCCTTTTTTAAAACTTTTCCTACAGTTTCACTTGCTTTTATCAAAGGAGTTAAATCTGGTCTTTTATTTTTATCAATTGGAGTTGGTACTGTTACTATATAAGTATTACAATCTTTTATGTCATCTATATTACAAGTAAATTTTATACCATTATCAATAGCTTCTTGCAATTGTGATTCATTTAATTCTAATGTTCTATCAAATGCACGTGATAATTCATCAATTCGCTCACTATATATATCTAATCCTACTACATCATATTTTGAAGAAAATGCTGCGGCTAATGGCAACCCCACATATCCTAGACCTATTACACAAATTTTATTCATTTATTTATCTCTCCAATTAATATTTATTTCTTTAAGTTCTCTATATACCAAGCTATTGATTCTTGTAAGCCTGTTTCAAGTGTATGAGTTGGTTCATATCCTAATAGTTCTTTTGCTTTATTAATATTTGCATTTGAGTGTCTTATATCTCCTGCTCTAAAGTCTCTATATATTGCTTCTTTTACTTCTAGTTCTGGTAATTTTTCTTTTATACCATTTGTTATTGCATTATATAAATTGTTTAGTGTTTCTCTTCCACCTGCAGCAGTGTTAAATGCTTGAGCGAAAGCTTCTTTATTTGTTGTAGTTCCTGCTAAAATATTCGCTTGAATAACATTATCTATATATGTAAAATCTCTTGATGTTTCACCATCACCATTTATGAAAACATCTTCACTGTTTAATATTGAAGAAATCCATTTTGGCATTACTGCTGCATACGCTCCATTTGGATCTTGTCTTCTACCAAATACATTAAAATATCTAAGTCCAATTGATTCAAAGCCATAACATTTATAAAATACTCTCATATATAGCTCATTTACATATTTTGTAACAGCATAAGGTGATAAAAGATTACCTGTTCTTTCTTCTACTTTTGGAAGTTCAACACTATCACCATAAACTGATGAAGATGAAGCGTATACAAATCTTTGAACTTTATTTTCTTTTGCGGCTGTTAACATATTTAAGAAACCTGTTACATTCGAGTTATTTGATACTACTGGATTATCTATTGATCTTGGAACTGAGCCTAATGCAGCTTGATTTAAGATAATATCTACATTTTTACAAGCAATATCACAAGTATCATAATCAGAAATGTCACCTTTAATAAAAGAAAAATTTTCCCATTCTTCATTTGAAACACAATTTCTTACATCATCTAAATTATATTGATGACCAGTTGAAAAATTATCTAAACCTATTACTTTTTGGTTTAATTTTAGAAGAGTTTCTAAAAGGTTTGAACCTATAAATCCAGCACAACCTGTGATTAACCATGTCTTTGGATTACTTCGTAGTTTTTCTTTTATTTTTTGATATTTCATTTATTTCACATCCTCATTTCTAAACTTATTTTTCAAAATAATCTTACCTTCTTCAACACCTGGTTGATTATATGTATCTATTTGCATAAAGCTTCCTACTATTGATGTTAATAGTTGATAGGAATACATAAGTTTTCCTATATTAAATTCATCTACTTTCTCTATTGTAATCACATCTGTTGGGATGTTAGCACTCTTTTGTACAGCTTCTATAGTTGAGTCAGCTTGCATGTTTATCAAGTCTTTAAACTTGATATTATTTATATAATCTAACTCTTCTAAATGAGGAATTGATATGTCAGGTATTACTGTTTCTTCTTCAAAGTCTTCTACTTTTATAAATGTAACTGTTTTATCTCTCACACCTTCCATAATTAGCTGTAAAAAAGAGTGCTGATCTACTGGACCTATTAGTCCTATAGGAGTTAGGGCTTGTCTTGTTCCATTAATATTTACTTTTCCTAAACTTTCACCCCATAATTGGATATACCATTTATTAAAGCCTTCTAAAAGAGAAGAGTATGAAAAAACTACATTTATATTAAATCTGTTTTTATTTTCTACCATAAATCTAGCTTTTTCAAAGATAGAGTCAAAATACTCTTCTTTTTTAAAAAAGCTTTCGTTTACTTCTTTACATCCATCTAGCAGTTTTTCTATATCTATTCCCATTATAGATAAAGGTAAAAGTCCTACAGGAGAAAATACTGAAAATCTTCCACCTACATTTTTTGGAATCTCAAAAGTTTTTATGTCATTAGCTTTTGCGTAAGAGTTTAGTTTACTATCATTTTCTGTTATGCACACACAATTTGATTTATCTATCTTTACTAAACTATGAAGGTACTTAAAAACTGAAATAGTTTCTATTGTTGTACCAGATTTTGAGATGATGATAAATAAAGTATTATTTATATCTTCTATATATGAAACTCTTTTTTTAAGTTCCAGAGGATCTGTTGATTCTAAAAAGTGAAGTTTCTTATCATTTGCTTTATTTCTTAAAAAGCTATTTATTGCATAAGTTCCTAAGCTACTTCCACCTATACCTACTACTACTATATTTTTTTGATTTACAGTTTTTGAAAAACTTAATATCTCTGAAATATCTTGATAAGGTAGGCTATAGTAACCTATACTTTTTTTCTCTTCTACTATCTTTTCAAAAATCTCATTGTTTGACTTGATTTGATAGAAATTCTTTTCATATTTCAAAGACTAGTTTCCTCTTGGCAATTTAATTTTTAACTAACATTATACTCTAAGATTATTTTGTTACAACTTAAAAAGAAGTTGATTAATTCACTTCTTTTGTTTTATTATAAAAATAATTAGTTGCTTCCACAAAGCCATCTACACTTCCACAATCAAACCTTTTCCCTTTAAACTTATAAGCTATCACTTTTTCTTGTTTTGCTTGTTCAAGTAAGGCATCTGTTATTTGTATCTCTCCACCTTTTCCTGGTTTTGTATCTCTTAAAAT
The DNA here is from genome assembly GCF_044841725.1 of Arcobacter sp. YIC-80. NCBI lineage: Bacteria > Pseudomonadati > Campylobacterota > Epsilonproteobacteria > Campylobacterales > Arcobacteraceae > Arcobacter > Arcobacter sp. YIC-80. Next base: position 158,808 of record NZ_JBJBSI010000007.1, read on the forward strand.
ATCAAAAATATCAGGTGTTAAGATATATCTTCCTATTATTGCTAGGTTTGTAGGAGCATCTTTTGGTTCTGGTTTTTCTACCATATTTGATACTCTAAAAATACCTTCATCTATTTGTTCACCATCAATTACACCATACTTATCTGTTTTATCTTTTGGTACTTCTTCTATAGCTACTATCGAACACTGGTATTTTTCATATAGTTTTATCATTTGTTTTAAAACTGAACCTTCACTAGTAGTATTATCACACAAATCATCAGCTAATATAACTGCAAAAGGTTCATTTCCGATTAGAGTTTCACCTGTTAAGATAGCATGACCTAAACCTTTCATTTCTAGTTGTCTAGTATAAGAAAAAGTTGTAGTTTCAATAATCTTATTTACATCACTTAAAAGTTCTTCTTTTGAAGAACCTTTTATTGAGTTTTCTATATCAGTATTTGTATCAAAATGATCTTCTATGGCTTTTTTATATTTAGATGTAACTATTGAAATAGTGCTACATCCTGCGTCTAATGCTTCTTCAACTCCATATTGAATAAGTGGTTTTGTAAGAACTGGCAACATCTCTTTAGGAATTGCTTTTGTAGCTGGTAAAAATCTTGTACCATAACCTGCTGCTGGGAACAAACATTTTTTAATCATTTTTATACCTCTTCTTTTATTTGCTCAAAAAGTCTCATAAGTGAATCTTCATATAATTTTGCATTTTCTTGAGATTTTGCTTCAAATCTTGTCACAAGTTTTGGAGTAGTATTACTAGCTCTAACTAATCCCCATCCATCTTCGAAGTTTACTCTTATCCCATCAACTGTAATAATATCTTTTATCTTTGGCATAAAACTTGGTGGATTTTCAAGTGAAGCTTTTAGTTTCTCAACTAAAGGAAATTTTGTATCTTCTGTTACTGCGATATTTATCTCATCTGTGCTGTATACTTTTGGTAAAGCCTCATACTCTTTATCAAAATTAAAACCATCAGAAATAAGTTCTAAAGCTCTAAATGTAGAATAAATAGCATCATCATATCCAAAATATCTATCATTGAAGAAAAGATGACCTGATACTTCAGCTGCAAAAGAAGCTTCTAACTCTTTGATTTTTACTTTTAGATTACTATGACCTGTTTTATACATCACAGCTTTTCCATAAGTATTGATAGTATCATACATAATTTGACTACATTTTACTTCACCAATAACTGTAGGATTATCTATAAATCGTGAAAAGAAAATAGCTAAAATATCCCCTTTGAAGTTATATTTTTTTGATAAAAGTGCTATTCTATCTGCATCTCCATCATAAGCAAATCCAAAGTCATATTCACCAGTAGCTAAACTTTCTTTTATATCTTTTAATGTTGATTCATCACTTGGATCTGGATGATGATTAGGAAAGGTTCCATCTGGTTCCTCATATAAAATATCATAAGAAATATCAAGTCTGTTAAGAATATCTCTTAAAACAACACCTGCAACTCCATTTCCACAATCAAAAATAAACTTTTTATCTTTTAAGTTTAGGTTTGAAAAATGTTCTACTATATAATCTATATATTTATCTTTTGCATTTATATTTATAGTTTTAGTATTATCTTCTATAGTTTGAGTATCTTCTAAAATTTCTCTTCCAAGAGCATAAATCTCTTCTCCAAAGAAAGGAGCTTTATCAAGAGTGATTTTAAAACCATTATATTCAGGTGGATTATGTGAACCTGTAATCATTACAGAACCATCAACTTGCTTTTCTTCAAACTTTATATAGTTTGAAAAATAGTTTGCAGGTGTTGGAACAAGTCCCATATCAAGTACTTCAAGTCCTGCTTTATTTATACCACTACTAAGCCAAGTTTTAAGAATAGGTGAATGTGTTCTTGCGTCATATCCAACAGCCATGTATTTAGCACTTGATACTTTTTGTTTTAGTTTATTTGCTAGATGAAAACCTATTTTTTTTACTATATCTTCGTTTAGTTCTTTCTCAAAGATACCTCTTATATCATATTCCCTGAAAATTGATGCAGGCATTTTTATTTTCCTATATATTTATATTTTGAAGGAAGTATATCTAAGTTTTTATAAAGCGTTATTTAAGTTATTAGTATAAATTTTGCAGTTTAATTCTCTACAAAAGTTTAAGTTAAAAAAAGCAGAAACCCAATAATGGGTTTCTTAACTCTGATTAATGGTGAGAAGTTGCAGAGTGAGAAGGAGTTGTATTATCATCTCCTGCTACAGCAGCAGCAATACCAGCAGCTGCGGCAGCTGCGGCAGCAGTAGCTGCACCAATTCCAACACCTGCTCCAGCAGCAGCTCCACCAGCGGCAGCAGCTCCACCAGCAGCTGCTCCTGCTCCACTAGCTCCAGCACCCGCAGCACCTGCTCCAGCAGAACCGGCACCTGTTCCAGCACCTGCACCAGCTGCACCAGAAGTTTGAGCTACTGCACTAGCTACAAATAAAGAAGAAGCGAAAACAATTGATAATAATTTTTTCATAAAAAATATCCTTTTTTTAATTTTGCATTATTCTACCATAATTTTTTTAAAAATAAAAATTTTCTTTTATTCCCTTAGATTATTTATGTACTTTTTCATAATTTGTGTGTTATTTTCACTACTATTCATAGGGAATAAAGAATTAAATGTTCCAGCAACTTGCCCAACATCTCTTGTCCATGGGCTAAGACCAAATGAAACTCTTTTCTTTAGATTTTTATATGTAAATACTTCTAATGGAACTATCAAATAAATACCTTTATCGATATATCCTTTATTTTCTTCATTTTCAAAAACTTTTCTTGAATCAGTTACAGTAGCATAAGCTCCTAAAGTAAAGTTTTTATAATGTCTTTCAATATTAAACTTTATACCTTTATCTCCTGCTAAAAACTGACCAACTTTTGCTCCTAAATGTAAATCATATTTTTGATTTAGAAGATAATATATATTTAAAAACTTTGCATCATATCTATAATCATCTTTTATAGCAAACATATCTTCGATTTCTCTTTTATAAACAGATTGATATTGAAGTCCTATTCCTAATTTTTCATCAAATAGAGGTTTATACCATTCTACATCTACCCCTGCAAAAGCATATTCTAAATATCCTAAATCCACTTTAAACAAAGAATCAAAAGGAGCATTAGTTTTATATCCTAAATTTAAATATGACATTTGTGTGTCATTATACACAAAATGTTTAGTTATATCACTTCTTAGAGATAGTCTATCATTTTCAAGAGGCTCACTAGAAAGATTTTTTCCAGTGTGATAAAAAGGTTGTTCAAAAGAAGTATCTAAACTAAAGTTATCATTAAATTCATAACCTGCTTTTGCCCTAAGTGTTAACTTCATAGCAAAGGGTTTATCTTTATGATTTAATACAGTTCTAACCTTTGGTTGAAAACTATAGGTAAAACCTTTTTTATTTATAGAATCACTTATATATAAATCTTTTCCTTTTGCAAATTTTTCATACATACCATCAATATCATTTGAAATAACAATTGCATCTTTCATATAAGAATCACTTACTTTTTGCTTTTCATACATATCAAATTCAGCTCTATTTACTTTGATTGTTTTCTTTTTGATTTCTTGATCTTTTAAAGTAAGATATATAGTATCATACTTTTTAGGTGCGACTTCATCTATAGTTGAGATTGCTCGACCTGCTGCTTTTAACTCATTATAATATCTTGGGTTATCTATTTCTGTCCAAATACTATTGTCATTTACAGCTGTTTTTACATACTTAAATTTTTCGGCTGCTACTTCTTTTGATAATTTATCTGACAACTCTTTTTCATTTAGATTTTTATATTCTGCTTTTTTTTCATTATCTGCTTTCCATTTTGGATCAGGAATATGATCAAACATACCAGTTCTATCAAAGCCAAATTGATAGGTATATCCAAAGGATATGGTATTTCCTCTCTGGTATGATAAATTTAAAATAGAGTTATTGCTATATTTGTATTTTAATCCATAATTAAACTTTGACTTTGGAAGTTCATAATCACCTACAGTATAAGGATTCACTTTATCTTTTTTATAATTTATAGGTGCATACTCTGCCATGAATGAAAAAGAAGGAGTTGCATTAAAAACAACTGAGCCAAAGGGTTTACCTCCACCCCAATCTGTATTTTTTAGAAAATTTATAGAGTTATTATCAAAACTTCCTGAATTATCAGATGAAGAGGATTCATATTTTTTAAGATCTTCACCTCCAAGTCGTCCTTTTGCATATCCAAGTGAAATATCAAAATAACCTATATTTTTACTTACTACTATATACTTTGAAGTATATAAAGATGTACCCCAAATATCATCAGCACCAATAGCTAAAGAAGGAGTAAATTCTCCTTCTTTTTTCAATAGAATTTTTACACTTAAAGATTTATCTTTATAACTTCCATATCCCTCACTATCAGAGAAACCATCAACTCCAGATACTTGTGTCATATGAAAATTTGCTTCTAAAAAAGGAAGAGGTGTTGCTGTAACACCATAATATCTATAAGGTTTATCTTCATTTAGAAAAAGCCTCATAGACCAATCTTTCATGATTCTGGCATTTGGTGTTTCAAAAACACCTGTATTACCACTATATGTACCTGTAATATTTTCAGGAGTTTTAACTGCAAAAAGTAAGTTTGCACTTAAAAGAAAGAAGCTAAGAGTTTTTAACTTCATCAGTTTTTTCACTTCTTATAAACTCATAAAAAAATACTAAAAAAATACCAAGAATAAAAGAAGTAACGAAAGACACAACAAGTATTAAAGCTCTTTTAGGTTTACTTTTTTCTTTTATATAAGATACTCTACTATCAACTACTTTTGATACAAAGTAATAGTCATTTGCTTGAGAAAATACTTTCTTTTGATATAGTCCTGATAAAGACTTACTTAATTGTTCTTTTAAAGATACATCATAAGTTGAACTCAATTCTTTATTATAATATTTGATTTGTTCATCTATTTCTTTCATATCAGAAGTTCTAACCTTAAGAACTATCTCTTTTAAATATATATCTACTAGCTCTTTTGCTAAATATCTATCTTGAAGTTCAGCACTTAATGTAATAAGTCCTGATTTTTTATCGCTTGAAATAGAAAGAACTGAATTCAAAGTATTTATAGTTGAGTAAATTTTTTCTTCTTTTGATCTTTTATCTTCTGTATTGTCATCTTTTGAATTAAAAATATTATAAACAGTATCCAGACCTAAAGCAAATACTAAATTCTTTTGACTCTCTAGCTTTGAAGTAAGTTTATATTTTTCTATCATCATTTCATTAAAACTATAATCTCCTAAAACTGTTTGCATCATAACAGCTGGATCTTTAGAGCTTGCTCCACCAAGACTAACACCTGCTAAAGAAGCTAAAGATGACAAACCTCCTCCAACTGATTTTTGTTCACTTTGAGGAGACAAGACTACACTTGATTTATATGAATTTGGGATACTTAAAACATATATAAACGTAATAGCAGTTACTATAAATACAAAAAATAATATTTTGTATTTATATTTTAAAATAGTATTAAAAAGCTCTTTTAAATCTATTTCATCTTCTTCTATGTATAAAGCTTGATTATTCACACTATTATTCTCACTCATTCTAGATACCACCTACTGTTTTAAGTGAAGCAGCTGTAATAGCAAACTGATAAAGAATACTTGATACATCTTTTGCAAATTTCATATCAGAGAACATATCAAACTCCATAGGAACAACAATAGTATCACCTTTGAATATTTTCTTATCATTACCCCAAAAATAATTTGATTCATATTTTACTGTTTCACCATTTGCTTTAACAATATATATATAATCTTCATTTGCAAGTTCAGTTACACCACCTGCCTTTGATAAATAATCATCTGTATCTAAATCACTATTAAATACAAAAGTATTTTGATTTAAAACTTCTCCAACAACAGATACTGTGTCACTAATAGATGGAATATATAAAGTATCTTCATCTTTTAAAGTTATATCATAAGGTGATTTTTTAAATCTATTTAAATCATAATATAGATTTAAAGATACTCTTCCTATAGGTTTATTTCTTTTTGCTTCATTTTCGAGTTGCTTAATTGCCTGAAGTTTTTTTGATGTTTCATCTTTTTCTTCACCTAAACTCTCACTTGATGTACTAGCTTTAAGAACTTGATTTCCAAGTCTATCAAGTGTTTCTTGAAGTCTTTTTTCTTGAAGTTCTCTAACTTCTTCCCTTGTGAATACTGCACCTTCGACAAAAGCGTTTGGTAAAAACCCACCAGCTCTTAAAATCACACTTGAAAGTTTTTCACCCTCTTCTATTGCATATTTACCAGGATATCTAACTAACCCTTTAATATTTACATATTTTTTATCATTCCAATTTGCTATTGGAAAAATAGTAATTTCATCATCTGGGAAGATTTTAATTTTTAAATTTAAAGCCTTATTCATATCTAAAGCTAAAACTCTTCTTTTTCGTTGATAATCCTCTGTATAATATCTAACTACTTCAAATCTAGCTTTTAAAGCTTTTTTTGTAAGTCCACCTGAAATATTTACGATATCATTTATAGTTGTATTTTCATTTATATCATAAGTACCAGGAATAAATACTTCACCTTTTATAGTTGCACTCATTTTATCATTTACAGCAGAAAAATCGAAAAATCTTACTTCATCATATTTTTTAAGTTTAAAATTTTTGTTTTCTCTTAAGTTTACTAAAAAAGTAGATTTTTTATTTTCATGAAGTCTTGTGATTTGAACTTTAGTTTTATCAACTCTTACAGCTTTTCTTAGCTTACCATCTTCATCTAAAACATCATTTTTTGAAAGATTACTATTTTTTTCAACTTCTTCAAAAATTTCACTATTAAATTTCACTAAACCAAAAAGATCAGCAACACTCATCCCATCATAAAAGTCATACTTTCTTTTACTGTCATCTACAACTTCACCTTTTGCATAAATGTAAGGTTTTTCTTTTAAATCTGAATTTTTAAAAATAGTGATTTCATCACCTGCTTTAATAGTATGATCTTCTTTTTTAGTAAGTACATTTTTAAGGTTGAAACCTTTTATGCTATTGTCATTTTTTATAACTGCAAAATTATAGTTTGTATCCTCTTTAAAGTATCCATTTTCTCCAAATTGTTTTAGTTCATTTTTTAAAAGTGTTGATAATTTATTATCAGTTGGAAGTTCTTTTTCACTAGGTGCTATAATATTTCCAGATATTTTAACTAGATTTGCACCTAAGATACTAGTAGAGTATACATGAACTTCATCACCATTTTTTGGAGTAAATCTATATAGTTCTTCTTTATTTAAAGTATAAACTTTAATAGTATCATTTTCATATCTTTTAAGACTTATTGCATTTTGGTTTGCTTTTGCTTTAAAACCTGCTGCAAAATTAAATAAGGTTCTAAACCCCTCACCTTTTTTTAGTTCAAAAATTGCATTGTAGTTTACATCACCTGTTAGTTTAATCTCTTTGCTAATAGGTTTTACTAAAATAATATCACCATTTTTTAAGATAGTATCACTACTTGCATCTCCATATCTTACAAGAGAATATAAATCAAATGATTTATAAATTTTACCTGCTCTTTTAAGTAAAATATTTCTATATGAGCCATTTTCTAAAATGCCACCACTTGAAATAAGTGCATCTTTTATAGTAGAAAATGACGAAAGGTTATAAAGTCCAGGTGCATTTACTAATCCTGAAATAGTAACTTGAATAGATGAAAATTCTGAAATATCAACTAAAATATTTGTACTATTAGGGTATGCTTTTTTAGTCTCTTCTTTTATAAGTTTTTTTGCTTCTTGAAAATTTAGACCTATAACTTTTAATTCTTTTACTTGAGGAATATTGATATTACCATCTTTATTTACATCTAAAACAAAATCTTCATTTGCACCACCATAAATTTTAAGTGATATTTTATCCCCATAATTTAGAGTATAGTTTGATGGAGTTGGAATACTATAAGGGTTTAATTTATTCTTATTTTTAAAAAATAATGAAGCAAATCTATCTAACTTCTCTTCTGATAAATATTTATTTTCAGATTCTTTAGTTTCGTCACTTTCTTTAACTTTATCACTTTCTTCTTTTAGCTTACTATTTTTTTCATCTATTTCAATATCATTTTCAATAATTTGTTCTTTTTGAACTTTCTGTTTTGAATTATCTTTTTTTAATAATTCTTTTTTGATATCACTTTCACTATAACCAGCTGCTTTTGCTAGTTCCAGTTGAGTAGGTGTTAGTGTAGCTGAAAACAAAACACTACACATAAGTAGTAAACTGTATATAACCTTCATTAAAGATTCCTCGTAAATTTTTTAGGGATATATTATCATAAAATGATAAAAGTTTTCATTAAGAGGAAATAGAGTTTTTATTGTAAATAAACCCTTACCTTTTTTAGATAAAAAAGTGGATTTATTTACTCTTTTAAAAGACTATAATTTGTAATCAATATCTTCTATTCCATATTTATCACTTAATAGTTTTTGACATACAGAACCTGTTGATGTATCATCAATATCAATTTTTAAGGTTTTACTTCCAGAATCATCTGTTTTTACTTCAATTGTGACACAAGTTTTACTGTTTTCTTTAAAAGTAGCTTTACTTGAAACAACAGTCCAATTTGCTTTACTTAAAACAATAGCCTGATTAATATTTGATAAATTATCATCAAGCATAGCATAGCTTTGAATAGCAGTTGTTGCACTTACAATATCTCTTTTTATGGTTGAAGCTAAAGCTTCATCTTTTGAGTCAATAAACTTTGGAACAGCTACAGAAGCAATAATTCCAATGATTAAAATTGCAAAAATCAATTCAAGTAAAGAGAATGCATTTTTCATAATATAATCCTTTATAAAGTAATATAAAAGATTATATTGTTTGTTAGTTTAAATTATAATAAAATTAATTATATTTTTATAGTATATCAGGAACATCCACATTAGTTTCTTTTTCTACATCAGCTACATTTTCAAATACAACTTCTACAGGAGCACCATGATAGTTATCATCTGGTTTATCGACAAATTTTGTTAAAGCCTTATGGAAATCAAGTTTTACAGTACCTATAGGACCATTTCTTTGCTTACCTATAATTATTTCAGCTTCTTCAACAGGCTTATCAACAAAATTAGATTTATATTCTTCACCCTTATCTTTTGCTTCTTTTTCTTTTCTGGCTTCATCTCTTTGTTTATATACATCATCTCTATAAACAAACATGATAATATCTGCATCTTGCTCGATAGCTCCTGACTCTCTTAAATCAGATAACATAGGTCTTTTATCAGGTCTATTTTCTAAACCTCTATTTAACTGAGAAAGAGCAACAATAGGTATTTTCATCTCTCTTGCTAACATCTTAAGTCCTCTTGAAATATCAGAAACTTCTTGATGTCTATCTTTATTTCCTGTACCTTGCATAAGCTGTAAGTAGTCAATCACAACTAAGGAAATATTATTATCTTCATTTTGAGCAAGTTTTCTTACTCTTGCTCTTAATTGATTAATATTAATACTCCCACCATCATCAACAAATAGTTTTTTAGTATTTAAATCATCAAAAGCTGCACTTAAATTAGACCATTGTCTATCATCTAAGTCACCTTTTCTTAAATTTTGTAAAGGTATAGAAGTTTTAGCTGCTAGCATTCTTAACATCAGTTGTTCAGCAGGCATTTCAAGTGAGAAGAAAATAACACCTTTATTAGCTTCAACATTTGCTAAAGCCATATTTAAAACAACGGCAGTTTTCCCCATCGCAGGCCTTGCAGCTATAATTACTAAATCTCCTTCATTTAATCCTGTTGTTCTTCTATCAAGTGCATCAAAACCTGTTGTTTCACCTATTAGATGAGTATTTCCAAGTTCTTTCATTCTTTTTATATATGAAAGTGTATCACCTGTAATAACATGCATATCTTTTAATTCACTTGTAGCACTATCAGTTGAAATTTTATATAACTCACCTTGAATAGTATCTAAAGCATCATTTGCAGGTATTTCTTCTTCGATTGCTACTTTTTTAATAGTAGTTGCTAGTGTTGACAACTCTCTTTTTATTGAACCATCTTTTATCTCTTTTACATAAGCAATTGTATTTGTAATTGGGTTTGCAGAAAGTATTTCTATTAAAATAGAATCATCTACTTCTTTTTGATCAAGTCTTTTTCGAATAAACTCTTCATCAATAGGCATATCTTCTTCATGAAGTTTTATCATTACTTCATAAATTTTTTGATGAGCAGGAAGATAGAAGTCTTTTGCTTTTAAAACTCCTAAAATTTCTTCTAGTTCATCTGGATTAAATAAAATAGAGCTTAATACAGCTCTTTCTATATTTATACTATATACACTATCCATTATTTTCTTTTTTGTGCTTCAAGTTCAACTTCTTCAACAAACTTATTTATTAGTTCATCACCTTTTAGTTTAGCTAAGATTTCACCTCTTTTCATAACTAAACCACTTCCTTTTCCAAAAGCAATAGCCACATCAGCACTTTTTGCCTCTCCAATTGCATTTACAACACATCCCATAACAGAAACATCTAAAGGTGTTTTTATATGATTTGTTCTTTTTTCTATTTCTGCTACTGCACTTACTAAGTCAGCCTCAATTCTTCCACAAGTAGGACAAGATACAATATTTAGTCCCTCTTTTGCAATTCCTACATCTTTTAAAATTGCTTTTCCTACTTTAATCTCTTCTTCTAATTCACCTGTCATAGAAACTCTTAAAGTATCTCCTATACCATCAAGTAAAAGTGAACCTAATGCAATCGAAGATTTGATTGTTGAGTGAAATTGAGTCCCAGCTTCTGTAACTCCTAAATGAAAAGCATAATTATTCATAGGTCTTAACATTCTATAAGCTTGTACTGTTCTTTGAACATCACTTGCTTTTAATGATACTTTTAAATCTGTAAAACCTAAATCTTCTAAATACTTAATATTATAATCAGCACTTGCCACCATTCCCTCAGGAGTTTGTCCATACTTATCTTCAAACTGTTTTTCTAAAGATCCTGAATTAACTCCAATTCTAATAGGAATTTGTCTTTCTTGACAAGCTTTCACAACCTCCGCTACTCTTTTCTTATCACCTATATTTCCTGGATTAATTCTAATACAGTCAACTACTTCTGCTGCTTTTAATGCTAGTTTGTATTTAAAATGTATATCAGCAACTAAAGGTAAGTCAACTTGACTTTTTATATCTTTTAAAGCATTAGCAGCATCCATATCAGGTACTGCAACTCTCACAATATCAGCTCCTGCAAAATGTAAAGCTCTTATTTGTTCTACAGTTGCATTAACATCACTTGTTTTTGTAAATGTCATTGATTGTACAGGAATTGGTGCATCACCACCAACTAGTACATTTCCTACTTTTATTTGTTTTGTTGGGTATCTTTTTATCATAAAAGGATTTTATCTAAAAAAGATTAAATTTTGACAAAAACTTTTTAAAGTTTTCTTATGAATTGATTAGATATACTATCGCATATTATGTAAAGGAAATCTATGCAAGAGTTTACTATTTTTGATATGGTAATACTTGGTATTACTTTAGTACTAGGTCTTAAAGGGCTTTTTAGAGGTCTTATCAAAGAAGTTTTTGGAATTATTGGAATTATTGGTGCAATTTTTGTTGCCTCAAGAATTTCAAAAGATATCGGAGACTTAATAGCTCCATTTTTAGCTTTAGAAAATGAAACAACTATTAAATTAATAGGTTTTATAGTAGGACTTATAGGATTTTGGGTTCTTGTTTATCTTTTAGGAATGATTGTAAGTAAAATATTTAATGCTAGTGGGCTAGGAATATTTGATAGAATTTTTGGTTTTATTTTTGGAGCAGGAAAAATTTTCCTAATTTTCTCTGTTATTGCTTATGCATTATATCAAGTTGAGTCATTTAAAAAGGCTATTGATGATAAAACAAAAAGTTCTATTGTAATGCCACATTTAATAAGTGTTGGTTCATATATCATCAAATTAGATACAACAACAATAACAAATTCAGTTGGTGGAGCAGTTGATAAAGTTGTAGAAACTACAAAAGAAGTTACTTCATCTCAAGGAAAACCAACATCACAAAAAGTACAAGAAGCATTAGAAGAAACTAAAAAAGAAGTTACTAAAAGTGTTGAAGAAACAGTAGATAATGTTAAACAAACTGTTGAAAAAGAGATTATCAATAAAGTTGAGAAATCATTTGAAGAGACTAAAGAAGATACAAAAGAGCAAATAGACACAGCAAAAGAAAAACTTAAAAGCATAGCAGATACAGAAAATACAGAAGAAAATAAATAAAGGGATTTTATATTGTTTGAAAATAAATATATACAACAAAGAATTGAAAAAGCAGATAAATTAAGAGATTTAGGAGTTAATCCTTATGCAAATAACAGTGAAAGAAACACAACTATTAGTAAATATTTAAATGTAAATGCTGATATTTTTAATCATGAAGATAAAAGAGATGAAAATAGACATTATACAGTTGCAGGAAGAATTAAATTTTTCAGACTAATGGGTAAGGCTTCATTTCTTAAAATTGAAGATGAATCAGGTATTTTACAAATTTATGTAGCAAGAGATAATCTTCCTGAGGGATTCTATAATGATATTTTCAAAAAAACTGTAGAAGTTGGAGATATTATTGAAGTATCAGGATATCCATTTATTACAGGTAAAGGTGAGTTATCACTTCACGTTGATGGCTTAAAAATATTAACAAAAGCCATTTCTCCATTACCAGAAAAATACCATGGTATTCAAGATAAAGAGTTAAGATATAGACAAAGATATTTAGACTTAATTATGAACTCACAAGTAAGAAAAACTTTCCATATTAGATCAAGAGTTATTTCTTTAACTAGAAGATTTTTTGAAAATAAAGGGTTCTTAGAAGTTGAAACTCCAATGATGCACCCAATTGCAGGTGGAGCAAATGCAAAACCATTTGTTACTCATCATAACTCACTTGGAGTTGATAGATTTTTAAGAATTGCCCCTGAATTATATTTAAAAAGATGTATTGTTGGTGGATTTGAAGCAGTATTTGAAATAAATAGATGTTTTAGAAACGAAGGTATGGATGCAACACATAACCCTGAATTTACGTCAATTGAGTTCTATTGGGCTTATAAAACATATAAAGATTTAATTGAACTTACAAAAGAGTATTTTGAGTTTTTATTTGAGCATTTAGAACTACCTACAACTTTACCTTATGGAGATTTAGAAATTGACTTTACTAAGTTTAGTGAAGTTCCATTAATTGAATCTCTTACAACTATTGGTGGTGTTCCAGCTGATATTACAGAAGACAAAGATAAAATCATTGCTTTCATGAAAGAAAAAAATTTAGAAGTAAATGAAGCTATGAATTTAGGACAACTTCAAGGTGAACTATTTGATGAATATGTAGAAGATAAACTTATCAACCCAACGTTCATCACAGAATATCCAGTTGAAATTTCACCACTTGCTAGAAGAAGTGATGAAAAGCCACACTTAACTGATAGATTTGAATTATTTATTGCTGGAAAAGAAATAGCAAATGCCTTTTCAGAACTTAATGATCCATTAGATCAACTACAAAGATTTGAAGGTCAAATGGCTGCAAAAGAGTCTGGTGGGGATGATGAAGCACATGAAATGGATGAAGATTTTGTAAATGCATTATCTTATGGAATGGCACCTTGTGCTGGTCAAGGAATTGGAATTGACAGACTAGTTATGATGCTTACAAATGAGCACTCAATTAGAGATGTATTATTATTCCCAGCGATGAAACCAATAAAACATGAAATTGATCTTCACAGTGAAGAAGAAAATTAAAAGCTAAAATACTCATTTTTAATAATTGAGTGAATAAATATATAGGAGAAGTACTATGAGCTACATATCAAGCGCAAACTTAGAGACAGCAGATAAAGAGATATTTGATATCGTTGAGCAAGAGTTAGAAAGACAAACAACACACTTAGAAATGATTGCTAGTGAAAACTTTACTTCACCAGCAGTTATGGAAGCAATGGGTTCTGTATTTACTAATAAATATGCAGAAGGTTATCCATACAAAAGATATTATGGTGGATGTGAATTCGCAGATAAAGCTGAACAATTAGCTATTGATAGAGCTTGTGAAATTTTTGGATGTAACTATGCAAATGTTCAACCTCACTCAGGTTCACAAGCAAATGGTGCAGTATATGCAGCATTATTAAAAGCAGGTGATAAAATCTTAGGTATGGACTTATCTCATGGTGGTCACTTAACTCATGGTTCTAAACCTTCATTCTCTGGTAAAAACTACCAAGCATTTTACTATGGGGTAGAATTAGATGGAAGAATTAACTATGATAAAGTAATGGAAATTGCTAAGATTACTCAACCAAAAATCATTGTTTGTGGAGCATCAGCTTACGCAAGAGAGATTGATTTTGCTAAGTTTAGAGAAATTGCAGATGCAGTTGGAGCTATTTTATTTGCTGATATTGCTCACATTGCAGGACTTGTTGCAGCAAATGAACATCAATCACCATTCCCTTATGCAGATGTAGTTACAACTACAACTCACAAGACTTTAAGAGGTCCAAGAGGTGGTATGATAATGACAAATGATGAAGATATTGCTAAGAAAATTAATTCAGCAATCTTCCCAGGATTACAAGGTGGACCACTTGTACACGTAATGGCTGCAAAAGCAGTAGCATTTAAAGAGATTTTAGCTCCCCAATGGAAAGACTATGCTAAGCAAGTAAAAGCAAATGCAGCAAAACTTGGAGAAGTATTAGTTTCAAGAGGATATGATATTGTATCAGGTGGAACAGATAATCACTTAGTATTAGTATCATTCTTAAATAAAGACTTTTCAGGAAAAGATGCAGATGCAGCATTACAAAATGCAGGTATCACTGTAAATAAAAATACAGTACCAGGTGAGACAAGATCACCATTTGTAACATCAGGGGTTAGAATTGGATCACCAGCATTAACAGCAAGAGGAATGAAAGAGCAAGAGTTTGAATATATAGCTAATAAAATTGCTGATGTATTAGATGATATTGAAAATACTGATCTTCAAACTACTGTTAAAGCTGAATTAAAAGATTTAGCTAACAAGTTTGTTATTTATAATCAGTCTACTTACTAA
>NZ_JBJBSI010000008.1:0-163129 GCF_044841725.1 Arcobacter sp. YIC-80
ACGCAGGAGGTCGCGAGTTCGAGTCTCGTCATCCGCGCCACTTTTTATTGACCCGTTAGCTCAGCTGGTAGAGCATCTCCCTTTTAAGGAGGTGGCCGAAGGTTCGAATCCTTCACGGGTCACCATTATTTTTTCATTGTTGGCCCCTTCATCTAGCGGTTAGGATTCATGGTTTTCATCCATGCCACAGGAGTTCGAGTCTCCTAGGGGTCACCATTACAATTTCAAAATATTTTATAATTTCGGTCGATTAGCTCAGTTGGTAGAGCGCTACCCTTACAAGGTAGATGTCATAAGTTCGAGTCTTATATCGACCACCATTAATATAATAAATCATGCGGATGTAGTTTAGTTGGTTAGAATGCCTGCCTGTCACGCAGGAGGTCGCGAGTTCGAGTCTCGTCATCCGCGCCATGATTTAAAACTTCCCACTTACTTTTTAATATCAAATCAAATATCACTTCAAAGTATTATTTTATAAAAAAAAAGCTATTCTATTATAGTTTATTTTAGGAAGCACAAAATATATGTTTAAAGCAAAAAGTTTATATCACCTTATCGTTTATAGTATTTTATTTATTGTTGTACTTATTTCATTTTTTACTTTTATTATTATAGATAATGCTCATGAAGAATTACAAGAAAAGATAGTAGCATTAAAAGAAGACTTTACTAAGAATCAAAAAGAACTTTTAAAAAATGATATTAATTCAGTAATTAGTTTTATAGAGTATTATCATCAAAAATATAAAAATATTAAACCTGAGAAACAAATACAAGAAGAAGTACTTGAAGCAATTTCACAAATGAAAAAATCAAAAAATATAAATGACTATATTTTTATTTATAATTTTGATGGTACCCTACTTTTTCATCCAGTTGCCAAAAAAGATATAGGCAAAAATAGAATTAATATGAAAGATAGAAATGGTAAGCTTGTAATTAAAGAACTAATTGATAATTCTAAAAAATATATGGGTGGTTATGTTGAGTATTCTTGGTATAAACCAAACATAGCAAAAAATGCTAATAAGATATCTTATTCTAATTCATATAAACATTGGAACTGGACAATAGGAAAAGGTGTATATTTAGATGAAATTGATAAGTTAGTTAGAATGAAAAATGAAGAATACAATCAAAAAATGTCTGATTATACACTTCAAATAACATCTTTAACAATAATGCTAGTTCTTTACTCTATTTTTATTTATAAAAATGCGACAATATTAATTGTGAATGATGTAAAAGAAATAGGTAAGTATTTTAAAGAATCACAAAATAATGATGAACCTATTAATCAAAATAGAATTATCTTTGGTGAATTTAAGATTATTGCAAACTATGCAACAGATGCAATGAATAATATTAAACTTAAAACACACATGCTTGAAGACTTAAATAAAAATCTAGAGTATAAAGTAGATGAAAAAACAAAAGAATTAACAAAACTTATTCAATCACAAAAAGACTTTATAAAAAACTCTGTACATGAAATAAACACGCCTTTATCAATAATTCAAACGAATATAGATTTACTAAAAATGAATACTCCAAACAATAAATATATTACTCACATTGAATCTGGTGCAAAAATAATTCAATATATATATGATGATCTTTCATATTTAATAAAAAAAGATAGAGTTATTTATGAAAAAGAATATTTGGAGTTTTCTAGTATCCTACTTCATCGAATAGATTTTTTTGATGAAATTGCAGTTTCAAATTCACTATATTTTATTAATAATATAGAAGAAGATATATATATTAAATTTAATAAAACAGAATTACAAAGAGTAATAGATAATAATTTATCAAATGCAATAAAGTATTCATATCCAAAATCTCCTATATTTGTTAGACTTGATTATATAAACGATATTGAAGTTGAATTCTCAGTAACAACAAATTCAAAACAGATTGAATATGAAAATAAAATCTTTGATGATTTCTATAGAGAAAACAATGCAAGAGGTGGCTTTGGTTTAGGTTTAAAAATAGTAAAAGAAATTTGTGATAAAAATAATGTTACTATAACACTAAAGTCTAATGAAAAAGAAACAAAATTTACTTATAGGTTTAAAATAAATGAAGATACTACTACTTGAAGATGAATTAATGTTAAATAACGCAATATGTGAATATTTAAAGAATATTGGACACATGGTAGAAAACTTTACTGATGGTCAAGATGCAATTGATAATATTGATAGTTCTTTTGATTTATTAATATTAGATATTAATGTTCCTTCAAAAGATGGATTTACAATACTTGAAGATTTAAACAAAAAAAAGATATTTATTCCAACAATATTTATATCTGCACTTATTGACATAGAAGATATATCAAAAGCTTATGAATTAGGAGCAAGAGAATATCTAAAAAAGCCCTTCCACTTAGAAGAATTAGGGATAAAAATAAACCTGATATTAAAAAAAGAACAAAATAATACTTCTCATATTAGATTTTCTGAAAACTATTCTTACTCAAAAGACAAACAAACTCTATATTTTAGTGGAGAACCACAAAGTTTAACAAAAAAACAATTAGAAATTATTCATATTTTAGCTCTTAATATAAATATGATTGTTGACTTTGAAAGATTTAGAATTGATATTTGGGATGGAGAAAATATTGACAATCCAACTATTAGAGCAGAAATTTCACGATTAAAAAAAGCATTAAAAGAAGATTTTATAAAAAACATCAGAGGTCTTGGCTACAAAATTGACAGATATTACTCTTCTTAAAAATTCCCATAAAATGGCTTTTTAAAAGCCATTTTGCTACGCTAATCCTACGTTCAAATAAACTTTAAAAATTTTTTTTTCAATTGCTACCTTTTTGCTATCTACACTTATTATACTTTCAATGTTAGATTATTAAACATATTAAGTTTAATGTCAAAATCAATAAGGAGAGCAGAATATGAGTCCAGAAAAAGCACAAGCATACTGGAAAGAAAATATTTCAATGATTCTTAAACTATTAGTAGTTTGGTTTATTGTTTCTTTCGGATGTGGAATTTTATTCATTAATGAACTTAACGCTATTGAAATTAGTGGTGTTAAATTAGGTTATTGGTTTGCACAACAAGGTGCAATTTACGTATTTGTTATCTTAATCTTTGTTTATGTAAAGGTTATGACAAGTATCGATGAAAAATACGGCGTAAACGAATAGGGAGAAAGAAAAGATGGAATTACAATCATTAATTTACCTATTCGTAGGTATTTCATTCGCAATTTATATTGGTATTGCACTTTGGGCAAAAGCTGGATCAACTAAAGACTTTTATGTTGCAGGTGGAGGAGTACATCCTGTAGCAAATGGTATGGCAACTGCTGCGGATTGGATGTCTGCTGCATCATTTATCTCTTTAGCAGGTATTATCGCATTTAAAGGTTCTGATGGTGGTGCTTACTTAATGGGTTGGACTGGTGGATACGTTCTACTAGCAATGTTATTAGCACCTTACTTAAGAAAATTTGGTAAATTTACAGTTCCTGATTTTGTTGGAGATAGATACTATTCTGATACAGCAAGATTAGTTGCGGTTATTTCAGTAATCTTCGTTTCGTTTACTTATGTTGCTGGACAAATGAGAGGTGTTGGTATCGTATTCTCAAGATTCTTACAAGTTGATGTAAATACAGGTGTATTAATTGGTATGGCAATTGTATTCTTCTACTCAGTTTTAGGTGGTATGAAGGGTATTACATATACACAAGTTGCACAATATGTAGTAATGATTTTTGCATACATGATTCCTGCAATTTTCTTATCATTACAAGTTACTGATACGTTCTTACCACAATTAGGTATTTTCGGTCAAACTACATTTGCATTTGATACAGGAGTACAAACAATCCCAGAAGGTACCTATCTATTGCATGCTTTAGATACCGCTGTTTCTGATTTAGGATTCAATGAGTATACTCAACCAGGTAACTTATGGAATATGTTTATGTTAACTACTGCATTAATGCTAGGTACTGCTGGTTTACCACACGTTATTGTTAGATTCTTTACAGTTCCAACTGTTAAAGATGCTAGAATTTCTGCTGGTTGGGCGTTAATCTTTATTGCATTAATGTATACAACTATTTCAGCTGTGTCTTCATTCTCAAGAGTGAACTTAATTAAAAACTTACAAAATACTGAGTATAAAGCATTTGTTGCAGGTGAACTAAAACATGATGATGGTACACCAAATGATGGTAACTGGTTTAAGACTTGGGAAAATGGTGGATTAATCGCATGGAACGATAGAAATGGCGATGGTAAAATCCAATATGCTACTGGAAAAGCTTTCGAAGGTGCTAAAGGTAAGCCTGCATTCGATGGTGATAAAAGAGCAGAAGATGGTCATAGATTAACTACAAATCCTGTTGGACCTGCATCTGAAGCTGAATTAGCTAAAGGTAATGGAATTGCAAATGAGTTATACGTTGATAGAGATATTATGGTACTTGCTAACCCTGAAATTGCAAACTTACCTAACTGGGTAATTGCATTTATTGCAGCTGGTGGTCTTGCAGCAGCATTATCTACAGCAGCAGGTTTATTACTTGTAATTGCTTCTGCAATTTCTCATGACTTAATGGGACAAGTATTATTTAAAGATAAAGAGACTGGTAAATCTACATTAAATGAGAAAACAGAGTTAATGTGGGCAAGAATTTCAGCGGTAGCTGCAATTTGTGTTGCTGGTTACTTAGGAATTAACCCTCCAGGATTTGTTGCACAAGTTGTTGCATTTGCATTCGGTTTAGCAGCGGCAGCATTCTTCCCTACAATTATCCTTGGGGTATTTGATAAGAGAATGAACAAAGAAGGTGCGATTGCAGGTATTTTAACTGGTTTAATTTTCACATTCGGTTACATTATTTACTTCGTATTCTTAGGTGGAGATCCAAAAGATTACTTCTTAGGAATTCATCCAACTGGTATTGGTACAATTGGTACATTACTTCACTTAATCGTGGCAGTAGTTGTTTCTAGAATGACACCAGAACCACCACAAGAAATTCAAGATCTAGTAGAGAAAATCAGAATCCCTTCAGGAGCTGGTGAGGCTGTAGATCACTAAAACTAACAAGTATACCCTTGGGTATACTTTTAGTGTTTTTTTATGTTACTATTTTATTAATATAAAAAAACACTAACTATCAAGGATTTTTTACATGAGTCTACAAGATCAAGAAGCATTTTTATCAAATATACACCCATTTGAAGTATTATCACAAGAACAACTTGACATTTGCATAAAACACATGGACATAGCTTATTATGCAAAAGATTCAATTTTAATAACTCCTGAAAGAATCCCAAACTATTTTTTTATTATCATAAAAGGAACAGTTTATGAATATAAAGAAGATGAAGTTGTAATGGACTATCATCAGCAAGACTCCTTTGATGCAAACTCCTTAATTTATGGAGAAAGTAAAAACACTTTTAAAGTTCATGAGGATTTAATATGCTATGAATTAGAAAAAAAAGCTTTTTTAAATTTAATAGAAAATAATAAAGCTTTTAAAGACTTTTTTTTAGAAAATTTAGTAAATAGAATTAAAACCTTAAAAGATAAAGAATATACTTCACAATTATCTTCTTTTATGATTGCTAAAGTTGACGATGCTTTAGTACACGATGCATGTATAGTTGAAGAAAATACTAAACTTCTTGATGCTATTGAAAAATCTATGGAATACAAAACTTCTACAATTATTGTTAAAAGAAATGAAGAGTATGGGATAATTACTGACTCTTTACTAAAAGTAAAAGTCTTACTTGAAGGAAGAGATTTAAGTATTCCTGTTAAAGATATTGCAATATTTCCTTTAATGACTGTATTTAATGATGATTACTTATTTGATGCACTATCTGTTTTAATAAAAAGAAATATAAAAAGAGTTGGTGTAATAAACTCCCAAGGAGAAATGCAAGGGATACTAGAACAAATTGATGTTCTTTCTCATTTTGCCAACAATACATATATTGTTGATACACAAATAAAAAAATCTAAAACAATTCAAGATTTAAAAAATGCAAGTAAAGATTTATTAGATATTATTAAATCACTTCAAGCAAAAGGTGTAAAAGTACACCATATTTCTAATTTAATTGGTCAATTAAATACTAAAGTATACAAAAAACTTTTTAAGTTAATAGTTCCAGAAGAACTACAAAAAAATGCTTGCTTTATTGTAATGGGAAGTGAAGGAAGAAATGAACAAATTATTAAAACAGATCAAGATAATGCTTTAGTAATAAATGATGGTATTGATGTTGAACAATATAGACCTTATATGGAAAAGATGACAGAAACTTTAATTGATTTTGGTTATCCTCCATGTGAAGGAAATATAATGGTATCAAATCCATTTTGGTGTAAAACAGTTAATGACTATAAAAAAGAGACTGCAAGATGGATTGAAGCTCCTGATATGCAAAACTATATGGATTTAGCAATTTTCTTCGATTCTTTTGCCGTTGCAGGAGATAAAGAACTTCTAATAAATTTAAAAGACGATTTATTCAATAAGCTTCATGATAAAGATGTATTTATGGCTTATTTTGCAAAAGCTACTTTAACTTTTGATACACCAAGTACAGTAGCAAATTTTATGACAAAAAAACACACAATCGATATTAAAAAGACTGCAGTTTTCCCAATTGTACAAGGAATTAGAAGCTTAGCATTAAGAGAAAGGATTAGAGAGACTACAACTGTAAGAAGAATAAAAATACTAGAACAAAGAAAAATATTAGAGAAAGATAGAGCTGCTGAACTTCTTGAAGCTTTTGATGTTGTAAATACTTTAAGACTAAATGCACATTTAGGTTACTTACAAGAAAACAAAGAAATTAGCAATGAGATTGATACTCATGCTCTTGGTAAAATAGAAAGAGATTTACTAAAAGATTCATTCAAAATTGTCATAGACTTCAAAAAGTTTATAAACTATACATTTAAAATTGATAAGATTTCATAATGTTTACAAATTTTATTAAGAACTGGAAAAAAAGATCTTTAAAAGATAAAAAATATGAATATCTTTTTGATGAACCTAAAAAAGATGAATATGTTTGTTTAGACTGTGAAACAACAGGATTAAGCCCCAAAAAAGATGAGATTCTTTCAATTGGTGCAGTTATAATAAAAGGAAATAAGATTTTAATGAGAAAAACTCTTAATATCTTTGTAAAGCCTTCAATAAAAATTGATGCAGAATCTATAAAAATTCATCATATAAGACCTATTGATTTACAAAATGCCATTGATCCTAAAGATGCAATATATGAACTTCTTGACTTTATAGGTAATCGTCCAATTGTTGGTTATTATATAAAATTTGATGTAGCTATGATTTCAAAATATACAAAAAAATATATTGGTATTTCCTTACCAAATGAAACTATAGAAGTTTCATCAATGTTTTATAAAACTAGAAAAAAATCTAGTGAATATGAATTTATTGATTTAAAGTTTGACACCATAATGAAGGAATTAGATTTACCACCTCTTGGAAAACACGATGCACTAAATGATGCAATTATGACTTCAATGATGTTTATTAAACTAAAAGATTTAACTCCAGCAAAAACTACATTCTATACTAATTAAAAAAGAGAATTTAAAACGTTATTAATTTCTCTTTTTATTAGCTTCTAAAAGTTACACTTACAAATATTTCTAATTAAATTACACTTAAATTACATAAATGATATTTCCTTATAAATTTATATATGTATAATTAATCTTATTTTTATTTAAATGCTACATTAATGCTATTTTCGCTATTTTCAGTGAATTTAGTGTTTTAATTTAAATAAAATAACTAAGGAGGCAAAATGAACGATGAGTTAGTACAACGAATCAAAAACAACCCTAAATATCAGGAGTTGGTACAAAAGAGAAATGCATTCTCTCTAAAATTGGCAATTTTTGTATTGGTAATGTTTTATGCATATATTTTAACTATTGCATTTGATCCAACATTACTTGGTATAAAAACAGGTGAAGGTGTTATGACTTATGCATTCCCAGTGGCTGCTGCAATTATCATAATTGGTTTTATTACAACATTAATTTATGTTAAAAGAGCAAACGGTGAGTTTGAAGACTTAACTAATGAAATAAAAGATGATGTAAAGGATATTATGTAATGTTTAGAATTATAGCACTAATTTCAATTTTTGCTGTGGCATTATTTGCTGCAGGAGATGCAAATTTCGAAGCATCAAAAAGAGAACTAAATATTCCAGCAATTATTATGTTCTTTATTTTTGTTGGTGGTACTTTAGGTATTACATA
The DNA here is from genome assembly GCF_044841725.1 of Arcobacter sp. YIC-80. Lineage (NCBI taxonomy): Bacteria > Pseudomonadati > Campylobacterota > Epsilonproteobacteria > Campylobacterales > Arcobacteraceae > Arcobacter > Arcobacter sp. YIC-80. Next base: position 8,328 of record NZ_JBJBSI010000008.1, read on the forward strand.
TTGGGCAGCTAAAAAAACTAAATCTGCAAGTGATTTTTATACAGCAGGTGGAGGAATTTCTGGTTTCCAAAATGGTATGGCTATTGCAGGTGACTATATGTCAGCAGCATCATTCCTAGGTATTTCTGGTCTTGTTTACTTAAGTGGTTATGATGGATTAATTTATGCAGTTGGATTCTTAGTTGGATGGCCTGTAATTTTATTCTTAATGGCTGAAAAATTAAGAAACTTAGGTAAATTCACATTTGCTGATATTGCAGCTTACAGACTTGGGCAAAAAGAGATTAGAACTCTTGCTGCATTTGGTTCTCTGTCAGTTGTAACTTTATATTTAATTGCACAAATGGTTGGTTCAGGTAAACTGATTCAAGTATTATTTGGATTAGAGTATGAATATGCTGTAATTCTTGTTGGTGTAATGATGATTATCTATGTAACATTTGGTGGTATGTTAGCTACTACTTGGGTTCAAATTATTAAAGCAGTATTATTATTATCAGGGGTTTCATTTATGGGATTCATGGTATTAAGCCATTTTGGATTCTCTTTTGAAGCCTTAGCTACAAAAGCAGTTGAAACTCATGAAAAAGGTCAAGCAATTATGGAACCAGGAGGATTTATTTCTGATCCAATTTCTGCTATTTCTTTAGGATTAGCATTAATGCTTGGTACTGCTGGTCTTCCTCATGTACTTATGAGATTTTTTACAGTTGGAAATGCTAAAGAAGCTAGAAAATCTGTTGTTTATGCAACTGGTTTTATTGGTTACTTCTATTTAGTAATTGCTATTATTGGACTAGGTGCAATTGTATTCTTAAATTCTGATGCAGGAGCTGCATATTTTGTTGATGGTAAATTATTTGGTGGAAATAATATGGCTGCTATTCACTTATCTCATATTGTAGGTGGTAATGTATTCTTAGGATTTATTTCAGCTGTTGCATTTGCTACAATTTTAGCTGTAGTTGCAGGTCTTACACTTGCAGGTGCATCTGCAATTTCACACGATATTTATGCTTGTGTAATAAACCCAAATGCTACAGAAGAACAAGAAATTAAAGTTTCTAAAATAGCAGTTATTACAATTGGTATTATAGGTGTTGTATTAGGTATTGCATTTGAGAATCAAAATATTGCATTTATGGTTGGTCTTGCATTTGCTATTGCTGCATCAGCTAACTTCCCTATTTTATTCTTATCTATTTATTGGAAAGGATTAACAACAAGAGGTGCATATCTTGGTGGATTCATTGGACTATTAACAGCTGTTGTTTTAGTTATTGTAGGTCCTATTGTATGGGTACAAATTTTAGGAAATGAAGAAGCTTTATTCCCTTATAAACACCCTGCACTATTCTCAGTAACTATTGCATTTATTGCTATTTGGTTCTTCTCTAAAACAGATAATTCACAAAGAGCAAAAGATGAAAAAGAATTATTTGAAGCACAAAATGTTAGAGCACAAACAGGTATTGGTGCATCAGGAGCAGTTGATCACTAAACCAATTACTAAAGAGATTTTTTCTCTTTAGTAACACTTAAAATATAAGTATTACTAATTATCCCATTATAAATATAACTTTTATGAAACTTATTGAAACTATAAAAAAAACCTTAAATATTATAATTAATATCAATACATAATAATTGCTTTTTTTGTTACTTTTCTACATTTTTTACATTTTATTTACATATTTAATCAATTTTTTTCCTTCACAAATAATTTTTAAAATGTATAATAGATAGTGATTTTTCTTATTTGCTACTTTATTGCTATAAAAAAATTAGCTTTAGTAACAATGAGAATTAGTTTTTTGTATGACTAGTTTATACAATAAAAAAAGGAAGCAGAATGAATGAAAAGTTAGTAGAGAGGATTGACAATAACCCTAAGTATCAGGAACTAGTTTCAAAAAGAAATAGTTTTGGTATCAAATTAGGAATTTTTGTATTAGTAATGTTTTATGCATATATATTAACAATTGCATTTAACAAAGAGATTTTAGCGACTAAAATAGGTGAAGGTATGACAACTATTGCATTTCCTATTGCATTAGCTATTTTAATTATCAGTTTTATCACAACAGTGATTTATGTTAGAAGAGCAAATGGGGAGTTTGAAGATCTAACAAATGAAATTAAAGAAGATGTAAAGGATTTAGTGTAATGTTTAGAATTTTAGCGATTATTTCAGTTATTGCTTTATCAGCATTTGCAGCAGGTGATGCATCTTTTGAAGCTACAAAAAGAGAATTAAATATTCCAGCAATTATTATGTTCTTTATATTTATTTTAGGAACATTAGGTTTAACATACTGGGCTGCACAAAAAACAAAATCAGCAAGTGACTTTTATACAGCTGGTGGAGGAATTACAGGTTTCCAAAATGGTTTAGCAATTGCAGGTGACTATATGTCAGCAGCTGCATTCTTAGGTGTATCTGGTCTTATTTATATGAAAGGTTATGATGGAGTTATCTATGCTGTATCATTCTTAGTTGGTTGGCCAATTATTCTTTTCTTTATGGCAGAGAAGTTAAGAAACTTAGGTAAGTTTACATTTACAGATATTGCTGCATACAGACTTGGTCAAAAGCAAATTAGAACATTAGCTGCATTTGGTACTATTTCAGTTGTTGTTTTATATCTTATTGCACAAATGGTTGGTGCTGGTAAATTAATTCAAGTATTATTTGGATTAGAGTATGAGTATGCTGTTATCCTTGTTGGTGTTATGATGATTATTTATGTAACATTTGGGGGTATGCTTGCAACTACTTGGGTTCAAATTATTAAAGCTTGTTTACTTTTATCTGGTGTTTCATTTATGGCTATAATGATTTTATACCACTTTGACTTTAGTTTTGAATCTTTAGCTGTTAAAGCAGTTGAAAACCACAGTGCTGGTGAGTCTATTTTAGCTCCAGGTGGATTTATTTCAGATCCTATCTCTGCTATTTCTTTAGGGATGGCTTTAATGCTTGGTACTGCTGGTCTTCCACACGTACTTATGAGATTCTTTACGGTTGGAAATGCAAAAGAAGCTAGAAAATCTGTTGTTTATGCAACTGGTTTTATTGGTTACTTCTGGATTATCATTACAATTGTTGGTTTTGGTGCTATTGCATTCTTAAACTCTGATGCAGGTGCTGCATACTATGTTGATGGTAAACTATTTGGTGGAAATAATATGGCATCTATTCACTTATCACACATGTTAGGTGGTAATGCATTCTTAGGATTTATTTCAGCTGTTGCATTTGCTACAATCTTAGCAGTTGTTTCTGGTCTTACATTATCAGCAGCGGGAGCAATTTCACATGACCTTTATGCAAATGTAATTAATACTAAAGCTACAGATGAGCAAGTTGTTAAAGTATCTAAATATACAGTTATTGTAGTTGGTATTGTTGGTGTTACTTTAGGTATTGCATTTGAACAACAAAATATTGCTTATATGGTTGGTCTTGCATTTGGTATTGCTGCATCTGCTAACTTCCCAATCTTATTCTTATCTATTTATTGGTCTCAACTGACAACTAGAGGAGCATTTTTAGGTGGTTTATGTGGTCTTATCTCTGCTGTTACTCTTGTAATCGTTGGACCAATTGTATGGGTACAGATTTTAGGAAATGAGCAAGCATTATTCCCTTATAAACACCCTGCACTATTCTCTGTAACAATTGCATTTGTTGCTATTTGGTTTTTCTCAAAAACTGATAATTCAGAAAAAGGGAAAGCGGAGAAAAAATTATTTAAAGCTCAGAATATTAGAGCAAATACTGGTATCGGTGCAGCTGGTGCTGTTGATCACTAGGCCTTTTAAAATATCAAAGAAGTATTCTTCTTTGATATTTACTATTAACTACAAATTTTAAAATTTAACTTATAACATTACTATAAAATTTACTTATATAATATTTAACACTATTTAATTCTAGTAATTATTATTTTATTTTTTATTAGCTAAAATATATAAAGTGAAATTAGGAAACATAAATGAGTATATTAGAACAAAAAGCATTTTTAAGTTCAATTCATCCTTTTGAACACTTAACTAAAGTTCAAGTAGATGATTTTTCAGAACATATTGATATTGTATATTTTAAAAAAGATGAAATTATACAAAAGCAAGGGCAAGAACCAAAATTTTTATATTTTGTGTTAAAAGGTATTGTTCAAGAAAAGCATGAAGATGAAGTATTATCAATTTTTTCAAAAAATGAAATATTTGATCCCATATCGTTAATTGAGAACTATTGTAAACATACTTTTGTAACTGCACAAGAAACTATTTGTTACTCTTTACCAAGAGAAATATTTATAAAAACACTCCATGAAAATCAAAATTTAGAAAGCTATTTTTTTCAATCAATATCTCAAAAATTAAACAATCATGTAAATCAAGAGAAAAATAAAGAAATAGCTAACATCATGGTAGCAAAAGTAAAAGATGCAAATATCCATAGAGCAGTAATTACAGATACAACAAAAACAATCTTTGAAGCAGCAACAATAATAAAAGATGAAAAAGTACCTACATTATTATTAAAAGATGAAAATAATGAGATGTATATTGTTACTGATTCTGACTTTAGACAAAAAGTAATTTTAAACAGAATGGATTTTGATGATAAGATTATAAAAATTGCTTCAAAAGGTTTAGTATATGTAAATGAAGATGACTTTTTATTTAATGCACAACTTATCATGGCTAAACATGGTCTAAAAAGAGTTGTTGTAAAAAATAATAAAGACGAAATAACTGGAATACTAGATCAAATTTCTTTATCATCATTTTTCGCAACAAATACTTTTTCAGTTTCAAATGAAATCATAAAAGCTGAAACTATTGAAGAATTAAAACAAGCGTCTTTATCTTTTATAAAAATTGTTAAATCTTTAAATGCAAAAGGTGTGAAAATAGAGTTTATTTCTAAATTGATAAATCAACTAAATAAAAAACTTCTAGCAAAACTATTTAGTTTCTTAGCTCCTGATGAATTAATTGGCAAATCATGTTTAGTAGTGATGGGAAGTGAAGGACGAGCCGAACAAATACTACGAACAGACCAAGATAATGCTTTAATACTAAGTGATGATTGTGAAATAAGTGATGAAAAACTAAAAGAGTTTACTCATAATTTTACAGAAACTTTAGTTGATTTTGGTTTTCCAAGATGTGAAGGGAATATTATGGTATCAAACCCTTACTGGACAAGAAAAATTAAAGAATTTAAAAATTTAATATATTCATGGGTAAATGAACCAAACCCTGACAATATGATGAATACTGCAATATTTTATGATTCTATTTGTGTAGCAGGTGAAAAACAAATAATTTTAGATTTAAAAGAGTACTTATTTAAAGTAGTAGGAGATACACAAACATTTAATTCGCAATTTGCAAAAGTAATAATGAACTTTGATGTACCTCTTGGATTCTTTGATGGTTTTGTATTTGATAGTAATGATAAAAAACATAAAAATGAAATAGATATCAAAAAAGGTGGTATTTTTATTTTAGTTCAAAGTATAAGAGCCTTATGTTTAGAAAAAAAACTATTTAATACTAATACTATTAAGAGAGTAAAAGCACTAAAAGATTTAGGTGTATTAGATGATGAGTTTTCCCAAGAAATTATAATGGCATTTAATTTCTTATCAAACCTAAAATTAAAGTCAAACCTTGAAAAAATAGATAAGAAAGAAACTATTAATAATTATATTAATCCAGATGATCTAAATACAATGCAAAAAGATTTATTAAAAGACTCTTTTAAAATTATTAATAAATTGAAGAAAAAATTAGAATATCATTTTAAGTTGAACTATGTTTAGAAGTATAAAAAACTATTTTAATAAAAAAAATCTAAATAATGAGAAGTATTTGCATTTGTTTGATGCTCCTCATGAGGAAGAGTATGTCTGTTTTGACTGTGAAACTACAGGATTAGATCCAAAAGTAGATGAAATTGTATCTATTGGTGCAGTTATAATAAAAAATAATACAGTAGTTTCAAGTAAAAAGTTTGTTAAATTTGTCAAACCTAAAACAAAGCTACAAGAAGATGCTATTAAAGTTCATCATATCAGAGAAATTGATTTAGAAGATGCAGAAGATATAAATGATGTAATATATGAATTTTTAGATTATATTGGAAATAGAACATTAGTAGGATATTTTTTAGAATTTGATATTGCTATGATTAACAAATATATAAAGCCAAAACTTGGAATTACACTACCTAATAGAAGAATTGAAGTATCAGCAGTCTATCATGACTATAAAATAGAAGCTATACCACAAGGAAATATAGATTTAAGATTTGACACAATTATGAATGAATTACAAATTCCTGTTATGGGAAAACATGATGCATATAATGATGCACTTATGACTTCGTTAATATTTTTAAAATTAAAAAATATTCCAAAACTAAAAATACAATAAAGAAAACTTAAACTATGCTAAACTACCAAAAGTGTTACATTTACTTTTGGTAGATACTTAAAACGTTAACTTTTTATTCATTTTGTACAATAACTGTACATTAATAAAGTAAAATATAACACTTAAGAGCCATTTAGAGCATATTTTATTACGATTCTGCACATTTTCTTTTTTTATCAAATATTATGTATATTTTATGTACTTTTCGAAAAATATAATATACAATATAAATGATCAAGATTATAAACCAATGCTATTTTTTTGCTATGGTTATAAATTATAATCTTTCACAAGTTTTTAAAGTAGAAAGGATAACTTAATGGGTTTAATTAAAAGCATTAAAGAAAAAGCAAAGTTACAGTTAAGAACTATCGTTCTTCCAGAAACAGAAGATGAAAGAGTATTAAAAGCTACTCAAAAAGTTCTTGAAGAGAAAACTGCAAATGTTGTATTAATAGGTAATGAAGAAACAATCAAATCTGATGCTTCATCATGTGATGCAAATATTGAAGGAGCAACAATTGTTGACCCTAGAAAGTTTGAAAACATTGATAAATATATTGATGAGTTAGTTGAACTTAGAAAAAAGAAAGGTTTAACAAGAGAAGAAGCTACTGAAATCATGTTAAATGAACCTAGATTCTTTGGTTGTATGATGGTTAGACTTGGAGATGCTGATGGTTTAGTTGCAGGTTCTAACTCTCCTACAGCTGATGTTTTAAAAGCTGCTATTCAAGTTATTAAAACTGCACCTGGTATCAATACTGTATCATCTGCATTTATTATGGAAACTGCTGATGGAAAGTTTGGAGACAATGGTTTAATTCTTTTTGCAGATTGTGCAGTTATTCCAGAACCAAATGCAGAACAATTAGCTGATATTGCTTGTGCAACTGCTGCAACTGCTAATTCTGTAGTTGGGTTAGACCCTAGAGTTGCTATGTTATCATTTTCAACAAAAGGTAGTGCAAATCATCCATTAGTTGATAAAGTACAATACGCTGTTGATATTTTACAAGAAAGAAATGTTGACTTCTCATTTGACGGTGAGATGCAAGCTGATGCAGCAATTGTTGAAGCAATTGGAGCTAAAAAAGCACCAGGTTCAGAAGTAGCTGGTAAAGCAAATGTTCTTGTATTCCCAGATTTACAATCAGGAAATATTGGATATAAATTAGTTCAAAGATTTGCAGGTGCTGCAGCTCATGGACCAGTTGTTCAAGGTTTAGCAAAACCTGTAAATGACCTTTCAAGAGGTTGTTCAGTTGATGATATCGCAAACTTAGTAGCTATTACAGCAACTCAAATTAAATAATTAAATCTATAAAAAGAAAAGGAAGCAAAATATGTTAGTATTTATCTTAAACGCAGGAAGTTCATCTCTTAAGTATCAATTAATGAACCCAGTTACAAAAGAGACTTTAGCAGCAGGAATTTGTGAAAGAATTGGAATTGATGGTCTTTTAAAACATGAGTTTGGTAATGATCAAGAATTAAAAATTGATGTAAATATGCCAACACATAAAGAAGCTATTGAGCTTGTTTTAAGAACATTAACTGATGGTGAAGGTAAAGTAATTGATTCTATTGATGATATTGAAGCAATTGGTCATAGAGCAGTTCATGGAGGAGAAGAGTTTGCTTCATCTGTAATGGTTACAGATAAAGTAATTGAAACTATGAAAAAATTAATTCCACTTGCTCCATTACATAACCCAGCAAATATTATGGGAATGGAAATTTGTCAAGAATTAATGCCTGGAAAACCTAATGTAGCTGTATTTGATACTGCTTTTCACCAAACTATGCCTGATTATGCTTATATGTATGCTTTACCAAAAGATCAATATACTAAACATGGTATTAGAAAATATGGTTTCCATGGAACTTCTCACTTCTTCGTTTCAAATGAAGCAAGAAAAATGTTAGATAAAAAACATAATACTAGAATTATTGTATGTCACTTAGGAAATGGTTCTTCTGTTTCTGCTGTTCAAGATGGAGAATGTATTGATACATCTATGGGACTTACACCTGTTCAAGGTTTAATGATGGGAACAAGAGCTGGTGATGTTGGAGCTGGTGCATTACAATATATGATGAGTCAAGAAAACATTACTATTGATGAAGCTTTAAATATTATGAATAAAAAATCAGGTATTTTAGGTATTTCTGGAAAATCTTCTGATTTAAGAGAAGTATTAGAAGGTATGCAAGAAGGTGATGATAATTGTAGATTAGCTGTAGATATGGTTGCATATAATATTAAAAAATATGTAGGTGCTTATGTAGCAGCTTTAGACGGAATAGATGCTTTATGTTTCACTGGTGGAATTGGTGAAAATGCTGCATTAATCAGAGAAAAAGTTTGTGCTGGATTAGATGCAATGGGTCTAGTTATTGATCCAGTTAAAAATAACAAAAGATCAAGAGAAGCAAGAGATATTGCGACAAATGGCTCTTCTTCAAGAATTTTTGTTATTCCTACTAATGAAGAATACGTTATTGCTAATGACACTTTCAAAATCGTTTCAGGACTTGAAAAATAATTTATTTTTTAAATTTTCCATAAAAAAAGGGATGAAGTTTATCTTCATCCCTTTTTTGTTTTTAATATACAAATACTATCTAATAAGCTTTTAAAGAATTTACAAAAGTCATAGAAACTTTTGAAACTGTTTCATTTATAATTTTATCTATAAACTTTTCAAACTTATCTTGCTTTTTCCAAATAGGATACTCAACTTTTGATAATTTTTCTAACTTTTCTTTAGCATAAGAAATAGTAGCAACTTCATCTACAAGTCCCACTACTTTAGCTTGTCTTGATGTAAAAACTTTTGCATCAGCAAAATTTTTATGATTTTCAACTTTTAAACCTCTTGCCTTTGCTACATCTGAAATAAACATATTATATGTATCATCTATTATAGATTGTAACTGTTCTTTTTCATAATCAAACCATTTTCTAGTTGGTGTTCCTGACTCTTTATATTTCCCTGCTTTTACAGTTTGAGTTGAAATACCAATCTTAGCCATTAATTCTTCTGTATTTACACCTTGCATAATAACACCAATTGAACCAACCATACTTCCAGGATTAGCAATAATTTCATTTGCCCAAATAGAAGCATAATATGATCCACTAGCTATTACACCACTAGCATAAACAACAACAGGCTTTACTTCTTTTAACTCTTTAATTGCATAAGCTAATTCAACAGAAGGAGCAACAGCACCACCAGGAGAATTCACTTCAAGTAAAACACCTTTAATATTATCAGCTTCTTTTGCTTTTTGAATATCTTCTAAAGTCTTATTTACATCTAAAATAGGTCCAAATAAAACTATTTTTTGTAAATTAGCGACTTCGTAATTATTATTGTTTTCACTATTATTACCCGTACCGTATACAATAAAATAAACAATAGTTAAAAATACAACTGTTTTAAAATATTTTGTAATAAAATCTAATACAGCAATAATAGGATAAAACAGTTTTTTAAAAAAATTAAACATTTCTTCCTCCTATAATTGTTTTATCTACAAATTTTGTATGCAGAATAATATGCATAGCTAAATCATCTTTATTATTTACCTCATCTGGTAATTTAAAACAGATAATATCAGCATCAGCATTTTTTTCTATAACACCTTTATTTAAACCTAGAGCTTTACTTCCACCAACTGTAGCAGCTTTTAAAAGTTTTTGAGATAGTTTTATAATATTTTCATCCACATGAATCATTAATGCATTTCTTAATTCATCAAACATAGATAAAGAGTTATTAGAACTTAATCCATCTGTACCAATACTTATATTTATACCACCTAATTTCTTCATATCAATTTTTGTATTATTTAAGATACGATTAGAAGTAACACAATGATTAATTGAAGCATTTAATTCTTTTATTTTCTCTAAATCTGCATTACTAGCTTCTACACAATGGGTAAAAGATAATTTATCAACTCCCTTAAACTGATTTAAAAATTCCATAGGTTTTGTAACTGCCTTATCTTGTCCTAAAAAATTTTTAAAAAAATCTATAAATAAACCCTCATCTTTATGTAACCACTCAAACTCTTCTGGTGATTCTAAAAAATGTGAACTTACAGCTAAATTTTCTTGTTTTGCTATATTTAAAGTCTCCCTTAATAAAAAAGGATGTACTGAATAAGGTGAATGAATAGCAACTGCTGGTATTAAATTAGAACTGGCATACTGTTTTATATTTTTAAGTCTTGCTTTAAAATCAATAAATAAAGTATCAACCATATCAGGTTTACTTCCTATTACCTCACAAAAAAATACTTTATTTAAAGGTGAAGAAATACAAGCTTCTAAATCAAAAGAATAAGAAGAAATTGCACCAATTGTTGTAGTACCAGTTTTTTTCATCTTTTTTAATTTATCTTCAATAAGTTTTTTATTTGCTTTTTCAATTAAAACTTCTCTATTTTTAATAACAGAATTAAGCCAATTCATAAAATTACCATATTTAAGAGTTGTACTATTTGCACTAAACTCTAAATGAACATGAGAATTGATTAAACCTGGCATTAATACAGAATTTTCTTTTTCTTCTTGAATTTCAATATTTGGATATTTTTTTTGAATATTTTCTTTAGTGTCTACATCTATAATTTTATCAGAAAAAACAATAGCACCATTTTCAATGATGCTATTATTTTCATCACAGGTTACAACCCACTTTGAACTTATTATTTTCATAAAAGTTCTATTTATTCAGCGTTTTGAGAAGACTCTTCTACAGCTTTAATTTCAGAAATAATTTGCATTAAAGCTATAAGTCCCATGTGATATCCAAATGGTCCAAATCCAGTAATTACACCTGTTGCTGCACCAGCTGTAATTGATTTTTGTCTAAATTCTTCTCTTTTATAAATATTTGAAATATGAACTTCAACTGTTGGTAATTCTACAGCTGATAATGCATCTTTAATTGCTATTGAAGTGTGAGAGAATGCTGCTGGGTTAATCATGATACCATCAACCTCACCTAAACATTCTTGAATTTTATCAACAATTTCACCCTCTAAGTTTGATTGGAAAAATTCTAATTCTACTCCATTTTGAGCCGCTGCATTTTTTAACTGCTCATGAATTTGTTCTAAACTCATTGGACCGTAAATATGTTGTTCTCTAATTCCTAACATATTTAAGTTTGGTCCTTGAATTACTGCTATTTTCATATTATATTCCTTTTATAAATTTTAGGTAAGATTATATTTAAATTTATGTTAAATCATACCAAAGAAAGAGGGATTATGAGAAATTTTATTTTATTAAATGAAAATGCTATTTATTTTGAAGCTAATTTTTCATGTGACAATGTAATTTTTTTAAACTTAGGAAAAGAAAAATATTTTATCACTGATGCTAGATATACAATTGAAGCTAAAGAATATACTAAAAACTGTGCAGTTATTGAATCTAATGATTTAATACAAAGTGCAAAAGAAATATTAAAAAAAAATAAAGTTAAAAAAATATTTTTTGATCCAAATGATTTTAAATATGCAACTTACGTTAATCTAACAGCTGATTTAAAAACTGATTTTATTCCAAAGGCTAACTTTTCAAAAGAAAATAGAATTATTAAAACTAATGAAGAGATTAAATATCTAAAAAAAGCAGCCTCATTGGGAAGAAAAGGTTTTACTTCTTTTGCTAAATATATTAGAAAAAATGGCTTTAATCAAACTGAAGAGTTTTTACATTTTAAAGCAATTGAAAAAATGAGTCAAGCAGGAAAACTTGAACTTAGTTTTGATCCAATAGTTGCTATAAATAAAAATGCAGCAAAACCCCATGCACTTCCAACAAATAAAAAACTAAAACTAAACAACCTACTTTTAGTTGATGCAGGAGTAAAGTATAAAAGGTATTGTTCAGACAGAACTTGTACTTCTAGTGTAGATTTTGAAAGCTTTACTTTTAAAAGAGAACAAAATTTTAAAAATAAAAAACATCAAAAAATTTATGACTTAGTTTATAAGGCTCAACTAACAGCTATCAATAAAGCTAGAACTGGAATGAAAGCAAGTCAAATTGATAAATTAGCTAGGGATATAATAGAAAAAGCAGGATACGGAAAATATTTTGTACACAGTACAGGTCATGGAGTAGGACTTGATATACATGAATTTCCTAATATAAATTCAAGGTCAGATGTTATTATTGAAGATAATATGGTATTTACAATAGAACCAGGAATTTATTTACCAGATGAATTTGGTGTAAGAATTGAGGACACTGTTGTAATGAAAAATGGAAAAGCAATAATTTTATAAAAAAGAGAAAAATTTGAAAAAAAAATTAAATGAAAAGTTAACACTTTTAAAAACACCAAATTTTCCATTTTATTCAAAAAAAACTTCAAATAAAAAATATCATGTAACTATTGGTATTGGGGGAAATATTGGAAATGTAAAACAAACTTTTGATAAGTTATTCTTATCATTATGCAAAAATACAAAATTTGATATTCTTATGACAAGTCCCTTACTTATTAATCCTCCTTTTGGTTACTTAGAACAAAATGATTTTTTAAATGGTATAATTGCGCTTAAAACTAATCTTTGTCCTAACGAGTTTCTTAAAAACATGCAAAGATTAGAAAATAGATTTGGAAGAAAGCGATCCTTTCAAGATGCGCCTAGAACTCTGGATATAGATATTATATTTTTTGAAAAGAAAAAAATAAATTCAGAACACCTTATTATCCCTCATAAAGACTGGGCAAATAGAGAATCAGTGATTATTCCTTTAAAATATATGAATAAATTATAAAACGTGAATTAAAAAAGGTAAATAAATGAAGAAAAAAGTAGTTGTTGGAATGTCAGGTGGTGTTGACTCTTCTGTTACAGCATTACTATTAAAACAACAAGGCTATGATGTAGTAGGCTTATTTATGCGTAACTGGGAATATGGAATCAAAGGAAGCCAATGTCCTAATCGTATAGAGTTTGAAGATGCTAAAAAAGTAGGTGAACTAATTGGCATTGAAGTAAAAGGTAAAGACTTTGTAGAAGAGTATAGAACAAAAGTATTTGATATATTTTTAGAAGGTTTAAAAAAAGGTCTTACTCCAAATCCAGATATTTTATGTAATAAAGAAATTAAATTTAATGTATTTTTGAATGAAGCAAAAAAAATGGGTGCTGACTTTATTGCAACTGGACATTATGCAAAAATTGCAAAATATGAAGATCATTATGTATTAGATACTCCAAAAGATAGCTCAAAAGATCAAAGTTACTTCTTGCATGCTCTATCAAGTGAACAACTAAGTCAAGCTATGTTTCCACTTGGAGATTTAACAAAAACAGAAGTTAGAGAAATTGCAAGAGAACATAACTTACCTGTAAGTGATAAAAAAGATAGTACAGGAATTTGTTTTATTGGTAATCAAAGATTTGATGATTTTATAACGCAACATCTAAAAGCAATTCCAGGTGATATGATTGATGAGCATGGAAAAGTTTTAGGACAGCACAAAGGTCTTATTTGCTATACACTAGGTCAAAGAAAAGGTATTGGTCTTGGTGGTATCAAAGGAAATGAAGGTGAAAATAATACTCACAAATCATGGTATGCTGCAAAGAAAAATATTGAAGATAATACTTTAACAGTTGTTCAAGACACAAACCATCCATTGCTTATGAGTGAATATACGCAAGCTTCTCATGTACACTGGGTTCTAGAAAAAACTCCAAAGATAGGAGATAAATTAACAGCACAAGTTAGATATAGACAACAAAAACAAGAATGCACAGTTGTAGAAGTAAATGAAGATAAAGTATTAGTAAAATTTGATAAACCTCAAAGAGCTGTAACTTTAGGTCAGAGTCTTGTTCTATATGATGGACAATACTGTCTTGGTGGTGGATTTATAAGTGATTATAAATAATATGATATAATCGCGTTTTTTACTAATCTTTACTATTTAAAGATTGGTAATTAACATTCGGAAGAAAGCGATCCTTTCAAGATACGCCTAAAACCAAAAAATAAATTTTATATAAAATTGGGCAAATAGAGAGTTTGTGACTATTCCTTTAAAAAGGATTATAAATGCAAAAAAAAGTTATGGTAGGTATGAGTGGAGGAATTGACTCTTCTGTTACTGCTTACATGCTACAACAAGAAGGTTATGAAGTTGAAGGTGTTTATCTAAAGCTTCATAATAGAACTGATGGTTATCATGAATCGAACTTAGATTTTATTGAAAATGTTTCTAAATTTCTTAATATTAAATATCATGTATTAGATTTAGCAAATAAATTTGAAGAAGAAGTTTATGACTACTTTGTAAACTCATATATAGAGGGTACAACTCCCAATCCATGTGTTAAATGTAATAGACAAATTAAATTTGGCGCTATGCTTGACTTTGCTAAAAGCAAAGGTGCAGATTTTCTTGCAACAGGACACTATGCAAAAACAGATGGAGAATTCATTTACGAAGCTGATGATAAATCAAAAGACCAAAGTTACTTCCTATCCCAAGTTCCAGTTGAAGCATTAAAATCAATGATGTTCCCACTAAGTACTTACAAAAAAGAAGATATTATTAAATTTGGTGCAAAGTTAAACTCTACATACAAAAAAATCACAGAAAAAAATGAATCTCAAGAAATCTGTTTTGTTGATACAGTCTATACAGATATTGTAAAAAAACATGCAAAAATAGACCAAGAAGGTGATGTATTAGATGAAAATGGAAATATAATTGGTAAACATAAAGGTTATGCACATTATACAATTGGGAAAAGAAGAGGTTTTACTGTTCATGGGGCTCAAGAACCACACTTTGTTACAAAACTCAATGCTAAAGACAATACAATTGTAGTTGGTAAAAAAACAGCATTAGAAGTAAATGAAGTTATTGCAGAAAATTTAAATATGTATATTACAGACAAAAAATTTGACTGTACTGTAAAACTAAGATATAGATCTGTATCTATTCCATGTAAAGTAAAAATTGAAAATGATTCAGCTATTATAAAACTTCATCAGCCTGCATTTGGTGTAGCTGCTGGACAACTTGCAGTCTTTTATGAAAAAGAAAAAGTTATTGGAAGTGGCTGGATCAAGACTACGAAATAAGACATTTTATTTTTAAATAAAAGGAAGAATTATGCTCTTCTTTTTATTTAACTACCTTTTATAAATCCTACTTTTAAACTTCTAACAATTCATTAAGTACTCTTTAGATAAAATCACACGATATTAACAACAATCATTCAAGGAAAATTATATGTCAACATTTAAACTTTTTAGTGGTTCAGCTAATCCTGAGTTTACAGCAAAAGTTGCGGATTATTTAGGTGTTCCAGTTTCAAGTGCTACTTTAAATAGATTTAGTGATGGAGAAATCTCTGTTCAAATTACAGAAAGTGTAAGAGGACAAGATGTATTTATTTGTCAACCAACATGTGCTCCAGCTAACGATAACTTAATGGAACTTCTAATTATGGTTGATGCACTAAAAAGATCAAGTGCAAAGTCAATTTCAGCAGTAATTCCATATTATGGCTATGCAAGACAAGATAGAAAAGCAGCTCCAAGAGTTCCTATTACTGCAAAATTAGTTGCTGATTTATTAGAAGCAGCTGGAATTGATAGAATTGTAACTATTGATTTACATGCAGCACAAATTCAAGGTTTCTTCAATATTCCTGCAGATAATTTATTTGGTTCTATTTTATTTGTAGATTATATAAAATCTAAAAACTTCAAAAACCCTATTATCGCAAGTCCTGATATTGGTGGAGTAGCAAGAGCTAGATCTTATGCTGATAAATTAGGTTATGACTTAGTAATCGTAGATAAAAAAAGAGAAAAAGCAAATGTATCTGAGGTTATGAATATTATTGGTGATGTAAAAGATAAAGATGTTATTTTAGTTGATGATATGGTTGATACTGCTGGAACACTAGTAAAAGCAGCTGAAGTACTAAAGAAAAGAGGAGCTAATTCTGTTATGGCTTGTTGTACACATGGAGTACTTTCTGGACCAGCTTATGAAAGAATTGAAAAAGGTGTTTTAGATGAATTAGTTGTTGCTGACACAATTCCTACACAAAAAGACGCTAAAAAGGTAACTGTTTTATCAGCTTCTGTTATGATAGGAGAAACAATTAGAAGAATCCATAATAACGAGTCTGTTAATTCTATTTTCATAGCTTAATAATATATAAAACGATTTATGCTATAATAACAAAAATTATAACAAGGGTAAAAAATGAAAAAAATAATTCTTTCAACTATAGCATGTGCTTCTATGATAGTAAGTGCAAATGCGACAGAATATAAATATGAAGTTACACCTATGTTCTCAACAGCTTTTTCTGAGCATAATACTGATTTACCAAAAGGTTATAGTAATGCAGGTTTAGCTATTGGCTTTAACCAAACAGATTCTATTTTCGATCAAGTTGAAGTTGGTTTTTTAAGATCAATTGAAGACGTAAATTATCAGAATGCAAATAGAGATACAGGAGTTACTAGAGTATTTACTAACTTAGTAAAAGAATATAATTTAAATTCAGTTTATTCTTTTTATGCATTAGTTGGTGCGGGAGTTGAGTATTTCAATGATGAGTTCGCAGGTAATGAAAGTGGACTATTTGGTAACTATGGTGCTGGTGTTAAAATCAAATTTTATGATGATATGGCTGTAAAAATTGACTTAAGACATGCTATTGAAACAGACCATGGTGATAATACACTATTATACAATGTTGGTTTATCAATTCCATTTGGAAAAGTTGCAGCTCCTGCTCCTGCACCAGTAGTAAAAAAGGTAGTTGAACCTGCTCCTCTTGATTCTGATAATGATGGGGTTATTGATGAAAAAGATCAATGTCCTAATACAGTTCCTAATGCAGTTGTAAATGCACAAGGTTGTGAATTAGATGATGACAAAGATGGTGTAGTAAATAGATTAGATCAATGTCCTAATACTATGGCAGACGCAGAAGTAAATAATGTTGGATGTATGACATTAGTTGATTTAAAAATCAATTTTGACAATGACTCAACAGAAATTAAAGAGCAATACACTTCAAAGATTATTGAATTTGCTAAAGTTATGAATAGTAATACAAAATTAAAAGCAACAATTGAAGCACATACTGATTCAGTAGGTACAAAAGCTTATAACCAAAACTTATCTCAAAGAAGAGCAGCAGCTACAATTAAAGCTTTAACTAACTTAGATGTAGAAGCTACAAGATTAAGAGCTATTGGATATGGTGAGCTTAAACCAGTAGCATCAAATAAAACTGCTGAAGGTAGAGCAGCAAATAGAAGAGTTACAGCTGTAATCTCTAAATAAACTTCAAATATCTTGTAATATAAAGGGCTTAGTTTTTACTATGCCCTTTTTTTTACTAAGTTTTCTTATTTAAAATACTATTTAACTTATTTTGTACGTTCTTTATGATATAATTTGACAAATTATTTTTTAAAGGATTTTAGATGAAAAAAATTATACTAACAACAATAATTTCATCTTCTTTATTATTTTCAGCAAGTAATCCAAGTAAAAACTATGAATATGAAGTTACAGGTTATGCAGCAGGAATTTTAAGTGATTCAAGTAACAAACTTAAAGACGATAATTATTTAAATGGTGGTTTATCCATTGCTAAAAATTTAGAAGGTATGATGATAGACCAAGTAGAATTAGGTTTTTTAAGAAGCCAAAGTGTTGAATATTCAACTGGTTCAAATACAAACATGAATACTATTTTCTTAAATGCCATTAAAAAATATGGTATTACTGATAAATTATCTGCTTATGGACTAGCTGGTCTAGGAAATCAAGATGTTTCTCAAGAATTAGGGGAAAATAAAGACTCTATATTTTTTAACTGGGGTCTTGGTTTAAGATATGATATTCCTTATTACGGAATGGCTATAAAAAGTGATATTAGACATTTATATGCTTTTGAAAATAGTAGAAATGATATTATGTATACATTAGGATTAGCTTTACCTCTTGGTAAAAAATATAAAGAACCAATTGTAGCAAAAGTACCACTTGTTGAGGAAGAAAAAAAACCTGTAGTTATAGATGGAGATGATGATAAGGATGGTGTTTTAAACTCTAAAGATTTATGTCCTGATACACTTCTGGGTGTTCAAGTAAACGAAAATGGGTGTGAGCTAGATGATGATAATGATGGTGTTATTAATAGATTAGATAAATGTCCTAACACATCAGAAGGTATAAAAGTAAATAATGAAGGTTGTGTAGCAACAATTGATTTAAAAATTAATTTTGATTATAACTCAGCAAAAATCAATGATAAATATCTAAATCAAATAAATAAATTTGCGATGATTTTAAAAGAAAATAAAAAACTTACTGCAACAATTGAAGCACATACAGACTCAAAAGGAAGTAATAAATACAATGAAATATTATCTCTAAAAAGAGCTAACTCTATAATCAAAGAACTTAAGAATTCTGGGATTAATGTATCAAGACTTACACCAATTGGGTATGGAGAAACAAAGCCAATTGCTAAAAATACTACAGCAGAAGGTAGAGCAAAAAATAGAAGAGTTATTGGTCTTATTAATCAGTAATTTTTCTTTTTATAAGGTTTAGAATTATTCTAAACCTTGTAATTACTCCTTCTTTTCTCTTTTAACTATAAACTTACATAATTTTAGATATAATCGCGAATATATAATTAAATAAATAGGATTAGCCTTGCAGAAAAATATTAGAAACTTTAGTATTATTGCTCATATTGACCACGGAAAATCTACATTAGCAGATAGAATTATTCAAGAATGTGGTTCAGTAGCAGATAGAGATATGTCTGCACAAGTAATGGATACAATGGATATTGAAAAAGAGCGTGGTATTACAATCAAAGCTCAAAGTGTAAGACTTGATTATGTTAAAGATGGACAAAACTATGTTCTTAATTTAATTGACACTCCAGGTCACGTTGATTTCTCTTATGAAGTGAGTAGATCATTAGCTTCATCTGAGGGTGCTTTACTTATTGTAGATTCAACTCAAGGTGTTGAAGCTCAAACTATTGCAAATGTTTATATAGCAATGGATAATGATTTAGAACTATTACCAGTTGTAAATAAAATTGATTTACCATCAGCAGATCCAGATAGAGTTCTTGAAGAAGTTGAAGATGCTATTGGACTTGATTGTACTGAAAACAATCTAATCTCAGCAAAAACAGGTTTAGGTGTAAGAGACTTAATTGATTCAATTGTAGATAGAGTTCCTGCACCACAAGGTGATGAAAATGCTCCAACTAAAGCACTTATTTATGATTCTTGGTTTGATAATTATCTTGGAGCCTTAGCACTTGTAAGAGTATATGAAGGAAGTATCAAAAAAGGTCAAATGCTTAAAATGATGAATACTAAAGTTGAACATCCTGTTCTTAACTTAATGTATCCACATCCACTAAAAAGACAAAATACAAATGAAATAAAAACAGGTGAAATTGGAATCGTTGTACTTGGACTTAAAACACTTGATGGTATTGCAGTAGGTGATACTATGACAGATGCAAAAGAGCCAACACCTGAGGCAATTGATGGATTTGAACCTGCTAAACCTTTTGTATTTGCTGGACTTTATCCAATTGAAACTGATAAATTTGAAGACTTAAGAGAAGCTTTAACTAAACTTCAACTAAATGATTCTTCTATTTCTTTTGAACCTGAAAGTTCAGCTGCCCTTGGTTCTGGATTTAGAACAGGTTTCTTAGGTATGCTTCACATGGAAGTAATCAAAGAAAGGTTAGAGAGAGAATTTAATCTTGATTTAATAGCAACAGCACCAACTGTTGTATATGAAGTTTTACAAAAAGATGGAGAGAGAATTGATATTCAAAACCCTTCTGAATTACCAGAGCCAAACTATATTGAAACAATTTTCGAACCTTATGTAAAAGCTACTATTTTAGTACCTGATGAGTTCTTAGGAAACGTGATAAAACTTTTAAATGATAAAAGAGGAATTCAAGTAAAAATGGATTATCTTGGAGCAAGAGTATTATTAGAATATGATATTCCAATGAATGAAATAGTAATGGATTTCTATGATAAACTTAAATCAACTACAAAAGGTTATGCATCATTTGATTATGAACCAATTGGATTTAGACCAGGAAATCTTAAAAAATTAGATGTTAGAGTTGCAGGAGATGTAGTAGATGCCCTATCTATTATCGTACCTGAAGAAAAAGCTGTAACAAAAGGTAGAGAGTTTATCAAAGCTTTAAAAGAAATGATACCAAGACAATTATTTGAAGTAGCAATCCAAGCAAGTATTGGTACAACAATCATCGCAAGAGAAACAGTAAAATCAACAGGTAAAAACGTAACTGCAAAATGTTACGGTGGGGATATTACGAGAAAAAGAAAACTATTAGAAAAACAAAAAGCCGGTAAAAAAAGAATGAAAGCTATTGGTAAAGTAAATGTACCACAAGAAGCATTTATGGCTGTTTTAAAAATCTAATTTCTGTAGTTTTAAATTTAAAATAAAAATTATTGATTAACTTAGTCTATTAAGTTTTTCAGTAATTTTAATATTATATACTTTTATAATTTTTTATGTTATTATATTGATTATGAAATGTATCCTATGTGAAAACCTATCTTTTCAAATTATATGTAAAAAGTGTCAAAAGACCCTATTACACCCCTCTTTTCACAAAAGAGAAATTGAAAAAGATTTTTATAACTACTCTTTTTATGCTCTTAGTGATATAGAAGAACTTATTAGTTCGAAGTACTATTTTCATGGAGATAAAGTTTTTAATCTTCTAGCTAAGTTGTCATTTTATAAATTTGCACAAAATTTCACTTATTTTCAAAATATTCTAGCAATTCCTATTGATGATCATGTAAGACATGAATTCTCTCATACAGCAATATTAGCACGGTATCTAAACTCACAAAATATCAAGCCTAAATACAACTGCTTAAAAGCACAAAACATAGTCAAATATGCAGGAAAAGACCTTGAATTTAGACAGAAAAATCCAAGAAGGTTTAAATGTACAAAAATATCTAATCAAACGACAATTTTATGTGATGATTTAATCACAACAGGTGCTACAATTAAAGAAGCAAAAAAAGCTTTAGAAAAAAGAAATAATCAAGTGCTATTCTCTTTAACCCTAGCTGATGCAAAACTTTAGTATAATAAATTTTTATTAAAGGGTATATATGATAGGAATTATTGATTATAACATGGGAAATTTAGCAAGTGTTTATAATGCTTGTCATCTAATAGATGCAAAAGCTTCGATTGTTAAAGATCCAAATGAACTAAAAAATTTTGATAGAGTAATCTTACCAGGAGTTGGTGCTTTTGCAGATGCAATGCAGCACCTAAATGAGACAGGTATGAAAGAAGCAATTTATGAGTTTTCTAAAACTGGAAAACCTATGATTGGTATTTGTCTTGGTATGCAACTTCTATTTGAGAGTTCACAAGAGTTTGGTCATACACAAGGTCTTGGTTTAATAGATGGGGAGGTTGTAAAGTTTGATAAATCTAAAATGCATGAGGATATAAAAATACCTCACATGGGATGGAATACAATAATAAACAAAGAGCACTCTTTATTTGAAGGACTTGAAAATCCATATTTATATTTTGTGCACTCTTATCATGCACAAACAAAAGAAGAGAATATTATAGGTAAAACAGTTTATGGATATGAGTTTGTAAGTGCAGTAAATAAAGATAATGTTTACGGTTTCCAACCACATCCAGAAAAATCTCATGATAATGGTATTAAGATTTTAGAAAACTTTATAAAAATAAAATAGTATTTATATAAAAGGAGTCACAAATGAAAACAATAGCAATAACAGGATCAAGTGGATTTGTAGGAACAAATCTTAAAAAGTATTTTACAAACTTAGGTTATGAAGTATTGCCTATTGCTAGAGGTGACTTATCTAATCAACAAAGATTAGAAGAGATTATAAATCAAAGTGATATAGTAATAAATCTTGCAGGTGCAAATATTATCAATAGATGGAGTGAAAGTTATAAAAAACTACTTTACTCAAGTAGAATTGATACAACACAAGCAATAGTTAAAGCAATAAAAAAAGTTCAAAATAAACCTATACAACTTATATCAACGTCTGCAGTTGGTATCTATGATAATAAGCAAACTTATGATGAAAATGGAGTTCATACTAGTGACTTTTTAGGAAAATTAGCTGAGGACTGGGAAGAAGAAGCCTTAAAAGCAAGAAGTGAAAGTACAAAAGTATCTATCTTTAGATTTGGTATAGTCTTAGGAAAAGATGGTGGTGCTTTAGAAAAAATGATTACACCTTTTAAACTTGGACTTGGGGGAGTTATAGGAACCGGGAAACAAGCTTTTAGTTTTATTCATATTGAAGATTTACTAAATGCTTATAAATTTGTAATTGAAAATAATCATGAAGATATTTTCAACCTTACAGCCCCTAATCCAACAACAAATAAAGGTCTAACTCTTGCTTTAGGAAAAACACTAAAAAGACCTACTATACTTCCAGTACCTGAATTTGTTTTAAATATAATATTTAGTGAAGGTGCTAAAGTTTTAACTGATGGGCAAAGTGCTATTCCTAAAAACCTTATGGATTTAGGTTTTGAATTTAAATACAAAACTATTGATGAAACAATAAAAGATTTATGCTAAAAGAAAAGAAGAATTAAAAAACAGGAGATATAAAAAGTATGGATATTTTACCAGCGATTGATTTAAAAGACGGAAAAGCTGTAAGATTAAGTAAAGGACTTATGGATAGTGCAAAAATCTATTCAGATGAGCCTTGGCAAGTTGCAAAAAGATTTGAAGAATTAGGTTCTAAATGGGTTCATGTAGTGGATTTAAATGGAGCATTTGCAGGTGAACCAGCAAACTTAGAGCAAATCAAAAAAATCAAAGAAAATTGTAACTTAAAGATTGAAGTTGGTGGAGGAATCAGGGATGAAGAAACTATCAAAATGTATGTTGAACTTGGAATTGATAGACTTATTTTAGGTTCAATTGCTGTAAAAGATCCACAATTTGTAAAAGATATGGCAGCAAAATATCCTATTGCTGTTGGAATAGATGCTATGAACGGAATGGTAGCTGTTGAAGGTTGGGCAGAAGTTTCAACTATGAAGGCAACTGACTTAGCAAAAGAGTTTGCAAATGCAGGTGTTGAAGCTATTATTTGTACAGATATTTCTAAAGATGGTATGCTTTGTGGTGTAAACGTTGAGTTTACAGAATCAATTGCATTAGCTTCAGGGGTTGACACAATAGCAAGTGGTGGGGTAAAAGATATAAATGACATCACTAACTGTAAAGAAAATGGAAACATTGCAGGTGTTATTGTAGGAAAAGCATTCTATGAGGGGACACTTGATTTAGAAGAAGGTTTTAAAGCCTTATAAAATTTAATATAAGGAAAACTAAAATGTGTTTAGTGATTTCTTTAATATTCTCAGCCTTAGCATATACTTTTTTTAGAAAAGACAATATGCAAGGCTTCTATATAAATATAAGTATATCACTAATATTTATAAGCTTACTAATTAAAAATATCATTCAAATGAAGAAAAATAATCATGTCAAATAAAACTAAAATAGATTCAATATATGAAAAACTTGTAAATGAAGAAGATGCTAGAGTTTGTAAAGCAATAGATGAAAGTGCTTGTAAAGTAGTTCCTGGAAACTTTTTTATAACCTTAATAAGCTATTTTTTTAATAAAATAGCAGATGCTGTAGCTAATGCAAAAGTAGTTCTACCTTGGTTGATGGAAAGCCTTAGTGTACCCATGTATTTAATAAGTTTCTTAGTTCCAATAAAAGAGTCTGGTTCATTAATACCTCAACTATTTATTGCTGCTTTTATAAGAAAACTGCCTTTTAGAAAATATATATGGTCACTTGGTACTTTTTTACAAGCAGTTTGTATGATTTTAATTGCTATTGTAGCATGGAAGATGGAAGGATTAGATGCTGGATTAACAATCATAGCTTTATTAATTGCGATGAGTTTATCAAGAGGATTATGCTCAGTTGCAGCAAAAGATGTAGTAGGAAAAACTATACCCAAAACCAGAAGAGGTACACTAAATGGCTACTCGGCAATGCTTTCAAGTATCTTAGTTGTAGCTTTTGGTATATACCTTTTAGTAAATTCACAAAAACCTTTTTCTCCTCAAAACTTTGGAGTTTTATTTTCAATTGCAGGTTTTTTCTGGATATTAGCATCTCTTACATATTTAAGAATAAAAGAGTTTGAAGGAGAAACTGATGGAGGAGGAAATGCTTTTAGCGTGGCTATAAGTAAATTATCAATTTTAAAAACTGATAAACCTTTTAGACTTTTTGTAATCACTAGAGCCTTATTTTTATGTGCTGTTTTAAGTGCACCTTTTTTTGTAGTTATGGCTCAACAAAATAGTGATGCAAATGCCTTTTTATTAGGTCTTTTTATTTTATCAAATGGTTTAGCAGATATGCTTTCAGCAAACTTTTGGGGTAAATTTTCTGATCAATCAAGTAGAAAAGTTATGATACTAGGAGCTAGTATTTCTACATCTATGGGATTTTTAGTTGTAGCTATTGACTTTTTTTATAAAGATTTATTTTCATATATTTGGTTAATGCCTATTATATATTTTATATTAAGTATAGGGTATCAAGGTATTAGAATAGGAAGAAAAACATATATTGTTGATTTAGCTGAGGGAAATAAAAGAACAGATTATGTAGCTGTAAGTAATACACTAATTGGACTTATTCTATTAGCTAGTGGACTTATTGGAGCATTAACTTCATTTATTGGACTTAGTGGTGTTATTTTAGTTTTATCTATTATTGGATTAATAGCAATTATTTTAGCAAATAAGCTACCTGAAGTACAAGAAGATTAATACTCTATCTTCTTAATCTTCAAGCATAGTATAATGAAGTTCCAATCCATTTGAAGTTGCTACGAAACCATTTACATTAATACTTCCATCATGTACCATTTTATGATGTTCTTTACAAAGTGGAATAAGATTGTATTTATGATTTGCGTTTATATGCTCAATAAATCCATCTTTATTTGCTTTTGCTTGTTCTTTAATGTGGTGAACATCATCACAAGCTTTGCCACATATCACACAAGTTGAAGCAAATACATTTTTATTGTATTTAGATGTTTTTCTATGAGTAAGTCTTTCTATTTTATCATAATCATCTGTTAATCTTTTTCTTATATCATTAGCAACACTCAAAAACTCTTTATCCATGTGAAGTGATCTTGCATACTCTAATCCATACATAGATGAACCACTACCAAATGCTAATTTCCTATCAAAAATAAGTTTATCTTCATCATCTTTATACATTACAGATAAATGTAAAGAGATAATATTTTTAAGCTGTTGAATCTCTTTTATCTCTGGAAGTTGGTGTAAATGTGTCGCAAATACAAAAATTGATTCTAATTTTGCTAGTTTTAAAATAGCACTTGCTACTATACTTAAGCCACTCATTGTTTCAGTAGAATGAGAAATTTCATCTCCTAAAATAAGTGACTTTTTACTTGCTCTATTGAAAATATTTTTTAGCTCCAACATCTCAACTGCAAAAGAAGATAAACCTTTTGCTATATTATCAGCACCACTAATTCTAGTATATACAGCATCAAAGATTGAGAACCTCATAGATTTTGCAGGTACATAAAAACCTGCCTGTGCTAATATAACTGCTATTCCGATTGATTTCATAAGTGAGGATTTACCTGATGAATTAATACCATAAAGTAAAACTCCATGCATTTTATTATCTTTGATATTAACTGGATTTGAGTTTTTGATAATCACATTATCTTTATACTCTTTTGAAGCATAAGATAGCTGTCCTAAGATAATATCATTTGGTACATAAATACCTTGATCTTCATTTGCTTCAATAATAGGATGTCTTAAATCAATAAGTTCAATAAAGTTCTCTTCATCTTTAGTTTTTACAATCTTTGGACAAGTATAGTTATACTTTTTTGCTGTTTTTATATTTGATACTGTTAAATCTACCTCTGCAATAAACTGAACTAACTCTTCTAAAAGTTTCGAAAACTTCTTTTCAAATTCAAGTAGTTTATCTTTAAATACAAGTTTATTTAATTCAACTATTTTTTTTAAATTATGAACATATTTATCACTTACACTCTCACTTAATCTACAAAATATCTTAACAGAATTTGTTTGCATTTTTACTGTAAAATCTTTAAATAAAAGTAAATCATCATCTATAATTATATGAGAATTTAACAATTCTTCTTTTATAAGATTAAATCTATTTTTAGTCATTGAAAGAAAAAAGCCTTCTTTATCAAGCCTATTTATACTAACAAAATTTGAGTCGTCTTTTGCATTTAAAAATCTTAAAATATGTTTTCTAAGAAGTTCTAGCTTTGAATAAAGTTCAATATTTTCATTATTTAATTCATCAATTTGAGCATTTATTCCCTCACAAACCATATTTGATTCAACATCTTTTAACATATATTTACCAGATACTGTTAAATCAAACGTTGAATCAATTGATTGAATAAATAAACTAAGTTCTGAACTACTACAAGGAGGTGTTAAAAACTTGTAATTTTCCATAAAAGTTACAACTTCTTTTATACTAAGAAGAGAATCATATAAATAGTTTAATTCAAAAGGATGAAGTCTGCTTAGTTTAATTCTTCTAGTTAATCTTTCAATATCATAAATATTTGCTAATTCATTCTCTATAGGCCCGTGATAATCAAATAGTTCTTTTGAAAGATTAAACCTTCTTAATATTTCTTTTGTATCTTTTACAGGATGAGTAAGTCTTTCTTTTAAAAGTCTTTTTCCCATTGCTGTTGAAGTATTATTCATCAGTTTTATTAAACTTGGGTTATGACTAGTTTCAATTATATTTAACTGTTCTAGTGCATTGTTTCCTAAATAGATATATTTTCCTACATCAAGTTTTTGAGGGAGAGAAAGTTTTTGAACTATATTTGAGTCATGTCCTATTACAAAATCAATTAAAATAGCTAATGCTTCTGTACTTAGAGGAACTCTTTCCATATCCAAATGCTCAATTGAAGTTAATAAAGACTGAATATCAAAAACATTTTTAAATAATTCGTTTTGATAATTTATTTTTGGTCTAAAAGAACCTATATGAAAAGTTTTTAGGTTTAACTCTAAATAATCAATTACTTCTTTTTGATTTATATTTTTATCTGCAAAACTTACAATTACTTCATTAGTTTTGTGCATATTCATATAGTTAAATACTTCATCTAAAGCATAAAACTTATCTTCACTTGTCCCATGAACTTCATTATAATAACACTTTCCAGTAGTTACATCAATAGCACTATATCCAACTAAATAAATACCTTTTATTTGTTCAACAACTAAAGAAGTAATATTATTTTCATCTTGATCTATTACAAAATCAAAATTTGTTCCAGGACTTACTACAGTATCTAAATACCTTGATACTTTAGGAGGTAAACCCTTTTGTTTTATAACTACTACTGTATATTTTTGTTCACTTATTATTCTTGATAAATGTTTCTCAAAGGATATAGCAGGGACTCCTGCCATAATAGGATTTTCAGGAGAGTTTTCTAGGATTGTTTTATTTTTTCTTGTTAGTTGAATATTTAATAGTTCAGCTATTTCCTTAGCTTTTCCTATTTGCATTTCATCATTATTAACTTCATAAACTTCAAAAAAAGTCCCTATTTCCATAAGAACTACAGTATTCTCTCCATACTTTTTTTCAAATAGTTCTTGAAGTTTAAAATATGTAATAGTTAATAATGTTTTTTTATCAGCTAAAAGTTCTGCTACTTCTTCTCTCACTTTACTTTCTAACTCCCGTCCAATCTCTTATTTGCTTTCTTTGTTCTTTTGTAAGATCAGCTTCTTCATGAAGCCAAAGATATGAATGTAATGGCATTACAGCATATACTGTTCTATAAATACCTTTTAACTTTTTGTTTTTTTCTTCTTGCGAATAAGCTTCCCATTCAGAAAAATTCAACCATTTTCTTCCATCATTTACATGTTCACTAATAATCCAAGAAAAGGGTGCAATTTTAGAATACCAAGGCCAATTTACATTATTAGAATGACAATCATAACAAGACTGCTTAAACATTGTCATTATTTCAGAAGGAGCTTGGATTTCTAAAGATTTATCGATAGGAAAGTTTTTTTGTTCAGTTTGTATAAATTGCATTACAATAAATACAATAAGAAAAATCAAAAGTGTTCTTTTCATAAAACCTACTCATACATTAAATTATATGGTCTTTTTAATTCTTCTATAAAATAAGATACAGAGATATTTCTTCCATATCTCCTAAACTCATGAGTATCAAAATAAACCAATATTGTAGGTATAGAAAATACCGTAAAATGGCTTGTAATTTCTTTATATAAATCAGTTTTTACTTCATAGATTTTAAACTTTGAAAAGTTCTTTTTTACTTCTTCTTCAATTTTGGGTTTTAATACTTTACAAACAGAACAATTTTCACCAGAGAAATATATTAATACAGGTTCCCCTGTATTAATACTATTTTGAAGTTGTATCAGATTCGTTACTTGTATCATTTTCAATTTCTTTATTATCTTGCTCATCAATATTTACTTCATAAGCTTTTTCTCTAAAAATATCTTCTTTACTTAAAGAAATACCTTTCATGTGAGTTAGAGGGAAAGCAAAAGCAATTCCTTTTCCAGTAGTTGTAATATGTAAAGAATGAATTATTGATTTAATTACCTCATTTACTAAATACTTAGGTAATAAAAATAAAAGTAAAGTATCATTTGCTTCAAAGTTTGTTCTATAGAAATTGGCCATTTCTTCTAAACCTATTCCATCAGCTCTTAAAACTGTAACTCCAGAAGCTCCTGCTTTATGTGCTGCAGAAATTGCATCAAGCTTTTTATCAACTGGAACTATTATAACAACAGCACTAAACTCTAAATCTAATGAATGTCTCACTGATGAACCATCAATATTAACAGTTGCTAAATCCATATTCTCAGCATCAATTAATGCATCTTTTAATAACTCTTCTTTTTCAATTTCAGTATCTGATTTTACACCAATTTTCTCAGTAATAATACCATACAACATCACTGTAATCATTGGAAATAATGAAGCAAAAGCAATAAGACCAAAACCATCAATTAGTGGACTTCTTCCTTCAATATTTGTAGCAAGTCCAATTCCAAGTGCTGCAACCAAAGGAACTGTTACAGTTGATGTTGTAACTCCACCACTATCATAAGCAATAGGAATAATATATTTAGGTGCAATAAATGTAAGAATAATTACTACCATATATCCAACAATAATATAGTAGTGAATATGTCCTCCATCTACAATTCTAAAGGCTCCTAAAGCAATACCAATAGCAACACCAGAAGCTACAAATATTCTTAAAATAAAGTCATTAATTTTACCATCTGAAATATCTTTTGCTTTTTTAGCAATTGCCATAAGTGCAGGTTCTGCCATTGTAGTTGAAAATCCAATAGCAAAGGCAAAAGCATAAATCATCATTACAGAATCAGATTTAGTTAATTGATAAGCCATAGTTTCACCTAATGTGAAAAGCCCCATTTCAAGTCCAAGAATAAAAGCATCTAAACCTAAAATAACTAAAACAAAACCTAAAAGTACTGTTTTAAGATTTTCAATTCTCTTTTTTAATACAGCATATTGAAAAAATAAAATAATAAATAAAATAGGTGCTACATCTTTTACAACATTTGCTAATCCCATTAATAGTGAAGAAAAAGAAATTGTAGCATTACTCGATACAGCAGCTTCAACAGCAACAGTTGCTACATCTTTTGCATCTACTAAATTGTAAACTGCTATTCCATAAATTTGTACGAAAATCATAGGAGTTAAAGAAGCAAAAGCAATAAGACCAAAACCATCAACAACAGGGTTTCTACCTTTAATAGTTGTTGCAAGTCCAATTCCAAGTGCTGCAACTAAAGGAACTGTTACAGTTGATGTTGTAACTCCACCTAAATCATACGCTAAACCAATAATTTCTTTTGGTGCAAAAAAAGTAACACTTACAACTAATAAATATCCAGCAATGATATAATAGTGAATAGGATGTCCCTTATAAATCCTAAAAACACCCAAGAAAATAGCAAACCCAACAGAACCTGCAACAACAAGTCTAAGCATAGTTGCATCTATACGACCACTAGAAATTGAAGCTGCTTTATCAGCAATTACAGCAAGTGCAGGTTCTGCAATAGTTGTACCAAACCCGATTAAAAAAGCAAAAAATAGTACCCAAAGCATTGTACCATGCTTTGCGAAATCCCTTGCTAAACCTTCACCTACAGGGAAAATACCAATTTCAAGTCCCTGTAAAAAAATTGCTAAACCTACTCCAACAATACCTAATCCAATCGCAGTGCTTACCCAACCATCAGGTATAGCTTGAATAATTGCTAGTTGAAAGAAAAGAATAACTACAACAATAGGAATTAAATCCCTAAATGACTCTTTTAATAGCTTCAAAAAGAAGTTAAATTGCATCATATATTTTATGTCTCCTACTAATTCTAAAATTATTAATAATTTTAGTTAATAGTTCTATTTTACATTGTTTTTACTGAATTGTGGGATAAAGTTTAAAGGCTTTTGTGAGTTATTTTTAAATATACAAGAAATTATTATAAAGTAGAAGAACTACTTTATAATATTAAACTTGATGCTCACTTTTTTTGGCTAATCTCTCTTTTTGAGAAAGGTAAGAGTTTACACTTCCTAAATAAGCTTTTGCTGTTGCTAACATTGTATCAATACTTAATCCATGTCCAACAAAAGAAGGTGAATTTTCATCAAAAATTACTCTTGTTGTAACTTTTGCAAGTGCATCTTTTCCTTCTGTAACAGAAGTTACATTATAGCTTTGTAAACTACCATTTATTCCTGTTAATCTATCTATTGTTTTAAAGATTGCATCCATTGTACCTTCACCAATATTTGCATCTTGCATAACTGTATTATTATGTTTAATTGATACTGCTGCCATTGGCATTCCATTTGAACAGTCAGAAATTTGTAATCCTACTAATTCATAAGTTTTATCAGAGTTTAATGACTCATCAGTTATTAACATTCTAATATCATCATCAGTAACATCTTTTTTCTTATCAGCTAAGACTTTAAATCTTTCAAAGGCAGAATTTAACTCTTCATCACTTACCTTATCAAATCCTAAATGTACAATCTTATCTCTAAATGCTGCTCTTCCTGAATGTTTTCCTAAAATTAATGTTGATTCTTTAAATACACCTACATCTTCTGGTTTCATAATTTCATAAGTCTCTTGATGTTTTAATACACCATCTTGATGAATTCCACTTTCATGAGCAAAGGCATTTTTACCAACAATTGCTTTATTTTGTTGTGGTTCAACACCAGTTATTGTAGCAACTAATCTTGAAGTTGGATAAATTTCCGCAGTATTTATATTTGTATATAAACCACCAAAAGCATCACTTCTAGTTTTAATAGCCATTACAGCTTCTTCTAATGATGAATTTCCAGCTCTTTCACCTAAACCATTAATTGTTACTTCAATTTGTCTAGCACCATTTTCAACTGCTGATAAAGTATTTGCAGTTGCTAAACCTAAATCATTATGATTATGAACAGAAATAATTGCTCTATCTCCTGCAAAATCTGATAATTCTTTAACCATTGCACCTAATTCATGTGGTAATCTATACCCAACTGTATCAGGTAAATTAATTGTAGAAGCTCCAGCATTTATAACTGCATCCATTACTTCTTTCATAAATGGAATTTCAGATCTTCCTGCATCTTCTAATGAAAATTCAACATCATCAACAAATGTTCTTGCATATTCAACTGCATGAACTGCTCTTTTAATAACCTCTTCTGGGCTCATTTTTAACTTATATTGCATGTGAATAGGACTAGTAGCAATAAAAGTATGTATTCTATGTAAAGGAGCTTTTGAGACTGCTAAACCTGATTGTTTTATGTCATTTTCAATAGCTCTGCTTAAAGAACAGATAGAAGAATTTTTAACCTGTTCTGCTATTCTTGAAACTGCATCAAAATCCCCTGGACTTGCAGCTGCAAAACCAGCTTCTATAACATCAACACCTAACTTTTCTAATTGTAACGCAACTTTTATCTTTTCTTCTGTATTCATCGAACAACCAGGAGATTGTTCACCATCTCTTAATGTAGTATCAAAAACTATAATTTTATTTTTATCCATTGTATTTACCCTTTAAAATATACAATATTATATCTTTTTTTATTTTATAAAAAAGAAAACTATAACGGTTTAATTTATATTTGAATTATTTAAATATATGAAGTCTAATTTGATTAAAATTAGAGAGAGATTTTAAGTAGAAGAAGAGAGTTAACACTTTTTATAAAATGATTGTTGTAAAAATCAAAAATTTTCATTTTCTCTCCTGAATAAATTAATTGGCTTAAGTATAATTAATAAAACAAGATTTGTCAAGACTATTTTGAGTCATTTGATAAATAAACTTGATTTCTACCATTTATTTTTGCTTTATATAGTGCTTTATCAGAAGCTCTATATAATTGTTCTTGATTTTCAATATGTTCTGATTTTTGAACAACTAAACCTGCTGAAATAGTTACAAATTTACTTGCTGTATTTTGATTATGCTCAATTTTTAAATTTTCAATATTTCTTACAATTTTTTGTGCATAAGCCATTGATTCATCAATATCTAAATTCGAAAATATTATACAGAACTCTTCCCCTCCCATTCTAAACACATAATCAGTTGCTCTTGAAGTAGTTTCTTCTAAGTTTTTAGCTACCTGCATTAAGATATCATCCCCTTTAGGATGTCCATAAGTATCATTATATTTTTTAAAATGATCAATATCTAAAGATAAAAGACTTAAATAAATTCCTTCTCTTTTAACTCTTCTAATTTCTTTTTCAATTGTTTCATTAAAAAACCTTCTATTATATAGTTTTGTTAAGTCATCTTGTATTGATAGTAATTCTAATTTTTTGTTATCTGTAAGGTCTTGTCTAATTGCAGTATAATTAACTATTTCACCATTATTAAAAACAGGAGTAATTGTAAGTTTTGCCCAATAAATATCTCCATTCTTCTTTTTATTTTTAATCTCTGAAGAAAAAGTTTTACCTGAAATAATTTGACTCCACATATTTTCATAGAATTCATCAGGAGTATCTTCATGTCTTAAAAGAGAATGTTTGCTTCCTATTAATTCTGTTTTTGAGTAACCTACAAATTCACAAAAAGCAGAACTTACATCAATAATTTTCCCATCTTTATCAGTAATAGAAAGAAGTACATTTTCATCAACTATTTCTAAAAGATTATCTTTTTCAAAGAGTTGATCTCTTAAATGTGTAGTTAAAAAACAATCTTGAATATCATAAATTAATTGCATTAAATCAATAGGTTTAATTACAAATTTATTAACTTGAAGTTCAATTGCTTTTAAAAAATAATCTAAATCAGAATAAGCTGTAGTTACAATAACAGGTAAACTTCTCTTATTGATTTTTTTTAACATTTCAATACCATTCATTTTTGGCATCTGAATATCTGTAATAATTAAATCAGGGTTTATTTTATAAAAAAGTTCTAAGCCTTCTTCACCATTTTTAGCAGTATAAAAATTTGGTATATTTCTATTAAAAAAATAAGTTACTTCATCTCTAATCATATCTTCGTCTTCTACATAAAGTACAGTAAGACTTGACAACAATTCTTTATTAATTTTCTTCATTATTTTTGGCTATACCTAATTATTTTATTAATTTTAACATTAATAATATTAAGATTATCTATATTTAAGCTTATATTTTTTTTAAATTGAAATATAACTTTATTTTATAAACACCTATTATAATTATAAGTTTTTTCTTTTTAATTTTTATTCTTTCTAATAAAATTTGAAATTGCATAAAAGTCTATAGTAGGTAAAATATTCTTAGTTATAGTCTTAAAATTCTCTTCTTTCTTTTTTATTATTATATTCTTTTTATACAATATAATTTGTTAATAGAAATGATATATAATTTTATATTTTAATAAGAAATTTTTATTTTGTAACTATTTTTCTTCATATAAAGGAATACTTATAGTAAATATTGCACCATTATCATCATTCATAACTTCTAATTTACCATCCATATTTTGTTCAACTATAATTTTTGACATATAAAGACCTATTCCCGTTCCCTTACCTTCCTCTTTTGTAGTAAAATAAGGATTAAAAACTTTATCCATTATCTCAAGAGGTATTCCACCTGCATTATCTTGAATTATAACAATTCCATATTTTTCACTTTTTTGTAAAGAAATTGTTACTAAACCATTTTTTACTTTATTTTCTACTATTGCATCTTTTGCATTATTTAAAACATTTAAAATAGTTTGTGAAAACTCATTATCAAAACCATATACATTTATATCAATAAAATGATTATGTTTTATATCAATTTCATAATGTTTAAATGCAGATTCTACTAATAAACTTGATTTTAATACTAATTCTTTTAAATTAAAACAAGCTTTCTCTTTTGTAGGTTTAAAAAAGTTTCTAAAGTCATCAATAGTTTTTGACATATTTTTAGTTAAAGTATTAACTTTGTCAATAGATCTTTGCATAAACTCATCATCAAGTTCTCCCATTTGGTAAGAAAAATGAATATTTTGCATTACTAATCCTAAAGCATTTAAAGGTTGTCGCCATTGATGTGCAATATTTCCAATCATTTCACCCATTGCTGCTAATTTAGATTGTTGTATAAGAATTTGCTCTTGTTCTTTTTGTTTATTAATTTCTTCTTTAACTCTAAATTCAAGATTATCATTTAGATTTCTTAATTCTTTTGTTCGTTCATGTACTCTTAATTCCAAATCATCATGTGATTTCTTTAATTTTTGTTGTGATTGTTCTAAGTTATCAACCATTTTGTTGAAACTCTTTGTAAGTCGGCCAATTTCATCAGAAGAGTTTATTTCAACTCTTTTACTTAAATCTCCATTTGAAATAATTTCTGATACTTGCTCTAATTTTACAATAGGTTTACTAACCATTTTAGCTATATAGTATGAAACAAAAAATGCAACAATAAGCATAGTAATAGCTAAATACATAAATTGCTTATACATACTATTTAATTTTTTATCATATTCATCTAAAGAAAGTTCTAAATCAATCCAGCCCCATTTAACACCAGAAAGAATAATAGGATATTTATAAGCAAACACATTTTTTTGTGCAAATTTTGAATACATAATACTAGCTTCTTCTTCAAAATCAAAGTTTTGTTCAATATTTTTTTCTACACTCCATTTTGTCTTAGTTACAATAATACTATTACCATTTTTTCTTGAAATACTTAAAGCTTGAAGTTCTTTTGATGTTTGAATATACTCATAAGAAAATTCTAAAAGCTTTATTTCATCATCAATTACCATATAATCTGTATTTACATAAGTAATAGAAGAAGCAATACTTTTTGCATTTGATTTAAGATTATCAAGTATAGATTTTTTTTGTAATTCTACTGCTTGATAAGAAAAGACTGATAATACTGCAAAAATAGAAATAAATATCAGTAAAAATACTTTTGTTATAATACTTTTCATTTATATTTCTTTTTTAAAAACTCATATTCTCTATAATAATTTTTTAATCCAGTTAAAGAGTTTTTTTCAACTTTAAAAACAGAATCAAATTTTAAAAGTTCAATAATTTGTCTACTTCCTTTTAATTCTTTAAGATTTTCACTAAGCTCAAAAAAAGTATCTATAGATGTTTTATTAGCATATTTAGAAAAAAATCCTATAAAAGGTAAATGTTTTTGTTTTGTTTCTTCTATAATTTTTATTTTATCTAATATTCCAGGGTTTAATTCAATCATTGTATCCCATGTTTTTTTTGTAACTACTGCTAAATCCCTTTTCTTAAAAAATACATTTAGTAAAGCAGTTGATTCTTTAGAAGCTAGATGCACTTCTGAAAATATATCTTTATATGAAGCTTTAAAATAAACTAAAGAATTTTTATCTAACCAAATACTACCTACATTGTCAGTTATATTAATACTAATTGATTTATTTTTTATATCTTTAAAACTTTTAATACCACTATCCTTAGATGTTATAAGATAATACTTAATATATCTATCTTTACTCATTGCAATAGACCATAAATCAATGGCATCATTATTAATTTCAGATTCATATTTAAAATAAAAAGGAAGATTTAAAACAATCATTTCTACTTTACCTTTTTTAAAATCATTGTATAAAACTCTATCATTATCGTAGAACCTCAAAGTTAATTTTCCTTCATAAGATTCTGCAATATCTTCCAGCCATGTTTTCATAGCTACTCTTGCATCTTTAAATCGGTTTAAAATAGTTCCATTTTGAGTAAAACCATAAGTAGATTCAAATTTGTAATTTTTATCACTTGAATATAAGTTAAGGGTTAAGCTTAGAATAATTATTGTTTTAAGTAAGAAAGTCAAATTTTGCCTAAATATTTTATATTATATAAAAAATTATAGTAAATAAAAAGTAAGCTTTAGCTTACTTTTTATAGAAGATAAACTCTTAAATATCTATTTAATCATTTTTAGATTCTGTATTTTCTTCTTTATTTATCTTCTCTTCATTGTCTAGTTGTTGAGTTTCTTCTGATTCTACATTATCTTTGATTGGTCCTGAATGTAAATCTTCATCTTCAAAAACTTCTCCACCATTTTCTTTGATAATTTCTCTTACTCTTTGTCCTGAAATAACTTCAATTTCTAATAACTCTTGTGTCATTTGTTCAATTGCTTCTTTGTTATCTCTTAGGGCTTGAAGAACAGCTTCATATCTTTCATTAAGTACTGATTTTACATGTTCATCAAGATTTTTAGCCATATCATCAGAGAAGTCTTTTTGAGTTTGACCACCTAAGAATTGATTTTGTCTTTTTTCTAAAACCATAAGACCAGCAACATCACTCATACCATAAATTGAAGCCATAGATTTAATAATATCAGTAGCTCTCTCAAGGTCATTACCTGCACCAGTTGAAATTTCACCAATAAATACTTCTTCAGCAGCTCTACCACCTAATAATGTATCAACTTCTGCAATTAACTCATGCTTTTGCATTAAGTATTTATTTTCTTCTGGAGTATTTAATGTATACCCAAGTGCCGCTAAACCTCTTGGAACAATAGATACTTTATTTACTTTCTTAGCACCTTTTGTAATCTCTGCAATTAATGCATGACCTGACTCATGATAAGCTACAATTTCTCTTTCTTTTGGAGAAATTCTTCTTGATTTTTTCTCTAATCCAGCAATTTGTCTCTCAACTGCTTCTTTAAAATCACTTGGTTCAACTTGATCTTTTTTTGCTCTACCTGCAAGTAATGCAGCTTCATTAATAATATTTGCTAAATCTGCACCAGCAAGTCCTGCTGTCATTTTAGCAACTTCTTTTAAATCAACATTATCACCTAATTTTACATCTTTAATATGAACTTTAAGAATTTCAATTCTTCCTTCATAATCAGGTTTATCAACAAGTACTTGTCTATCAAATCTTCCTGGTCTTAATAATGCTGGATCTAATACTTCTGGTCTATTTGTCGCTGCAAGTACAATAACAGGAGCAGCCTCAGTTGAGAAACCATCCATTTCAGCAAGTAATTGATTTAGAGTTTGTTCTCTCTCATCATTACCACCCATTGGTCCACCACTTGCTCTACTTTTACCAATTGCATCAATCTCATCAATAAAAATAATTGCAGGAGCAGACTTTTTTGCTTGTTCAAATAAATCTCTAACTCTTGACGCACCAACTCCAACAAACATTTCAATAAATGCAGAACCAGATACAGATAAGAACTCAACATCTGCTTCCCCAGCAACTGCTTTTGCTAATAATGTTTTACCAGTTCCAGGAGGTCCTACTAATAAAACACCTTTTGGAATTTGAGCTCCAAGTTTTACGTATCTTTCTGGATCAGATAAGAAATCAACTACTTCTTGTACTTCTTCTTTAGCTTCTTTATTCCCAGCCATATCTTCAAATTTTACTTTTGGTTTTTCAGAATTAATCATCTTTTTAGAAGACCCTATTCCAAGAATTCCTCCTGAACCACCACCCATCGATTTTTGCATTCTTTTTGCAATAAACATCCAAATAGCAAAGAAAATAAAAATAGGTAAAACCCAACCAAAAAGAATATCAGCTAATACATTCTCTTCATTTACTCCACCATAAGCAATTCCATTTTTTTCTAATGTAGGAATTAACGTATCATCAGGAATAACTCTTCTTGCAGTATAAGTAATAACTTGATTACCATTTTTTGAAATAGCTTTAACTTGAGTATTACCAATTCCAACATACTCAATTTTTCCAGTTGAAATTAATTGTTTTAAATCAGAATATGGAACAGTTTTATTTTTTGATTGTCCAAATGCTGCTACTTGTGAATTTGAAGATCCCATTTGATCTTCTGGAAATAATGCTTTAAAAGCAAAAATTGTAACTATTGAAAAAATTACAAATACTAATAATGGATTATTATTAAAAAAGTTGTTATTATCTCCACCATTATTGTTATTTTGAGGTTTATTATTCATAAACTATGACTCCTTATTTTTATATACTATTGTAACCCATTCATTTTTATGGATTAACTCTATTTGTTCTAAATTTTTAAATCTACTTTGAACTCTAGCAAGGTGTTTATCTAAAATACCTGAAATTATTAAAATACCTTCGTCTTTTAAACATTTTTTTAAGTCACCTGCAATCATACTTAAAACATCAGCAACAATATTAGCAATTACTACATCATATTTTTCTTTTGCTAAATTAGCAGATCCAATCCATGAATTATTAAAACTTACATCATTTAACTTAAAATTTGATTGAGTATCTTTAATACATACTTCATCTGTGTCACAGATATCAACACTACACTGTTTTTTAGCAGCAGCAACTGCTAAAATACCACTTCCTGTTCCAACATCTAATACACTTTGCTTATTTAGTACATATTTATCAATAGCTTCTATACAAGAAGATGTAGTTTCATGATGACCCGAACCAAAAGATAATGCAGGATCGATAATGATATTTATTTTGTCATCATTTTTTTCTTCCCATGATGGTCTAATAAAATAATTACCTATTTGAACTGATTTAACAGATTCTTGATACTGCTTTATCCAGTCAATATTTTCTTTTTTTAAACATGTAGTATGGCAAGTTGTATCAAGTGCTTGAGCAAACTTTTGTATTCCTACTTCTACATCAGCTAAATCATCTTCACTTCTAGCTATTAATGTACCATCAAGCTCTTCAATAGCTTGATTAGTTAAAGAACTAAGTAAATCTAAAAAAAGTTCGTAGTTTTTTTCTGGTTTTATTGTTAATTCATAATAATATTCAGACAAATATATCCTTTATAGTTTATACGATTTGAATTATCTCTCGTAAAAATAAGATATTTTATCTAAATAATTTTTTGAATATAATTAAAAGTCTTAAAAGAAGTTCTCTATCATATCTCTCATAACAGTTTTATCTGAAACTCGATTTATAATATCTCTGAATTCATGGGCACCTTTGTAACCTTTTGAATAAGAGTGTAAAAGTTTTCTAAACATTAAAGCTCCATGTTCTCCATGGAAATCTAAAGTAGAATCAAAGTGTTCTAAAATAATTTCTTTTTTCTTTTCTTCTGATATATCTTCAATACCATGCTTTAATTGATAAAATATCCAAGGTTTACCAATAGCACCACGACCTATCATAACACCATTAGCTTTTGTATATTCTAAAACTTCTTTTGCTTTTTCATAGTCTTTTATATCACCATTTGCTATTACGGGAATAGAAACAGCTTCTACCATTGCTTTAATTGCATCATAATCAACTGGTGCTTTATATTTTCCTGCTCTTGTTCTTCCATGAACTGAAACAAAATCAACTCCACAAGCTTCAACAGCTTTCCCAATTTCAACTGGTATTTTTTCATTTACTCCAAGTCTAACTTTTGCTGTTGTATATTGTTTTTTAGAATATTTTTTAACTGTTGATAATATTTCTTCAAGTTTTTTTAAATCTCCTAAAAGATTTGAACCTGAACCATGATTGAAAACTTTTGGGGCAGGACAACCACAATTTAAATCAATACCATCAATACCATCTATATCATTAAGTATTTCTACAGCATCTCTTACTAATTCAGGTTTATTACCTGCAATTTGCACAATATAAGGATCTTCACTTGGAGATTTTTCAATCATTCTTAAAGTTTTTTCTGATTTATATACTAATGCATTTGAAGAAATCATCTCAGATATTGTAATATCTGCACCAAATTTTTTTACTACAGATCTAAAAGGTAAATCTGTATACCCAGCTAGTGGTGCTAATACCACTAGAGGTTTGCTAAAATCTATTTTATTTTTCATTATTTATAAGAAATTGACTCTAAATCGTAGTGTTTACCTGCATCTTTTAACTCTAATAAAGCTTTGAATGCAGTATATTCATTATCAGCAGTTGGTGCTATAACATCTCTAATTTTATCAATCATTTCATATTCAAATAATACATGTAAATAAGCAGGTGTTGCTTCATCAAGTTCAGATGAAAGCTTTTCAAATAATGCAATAATTTGATCTGGCTGTAAAATAGCCTCATAGTTTTTAGCTAAAGACATATAATCTTCTTTTGTATAATTTAAATCTTTTACTATTTTTAAAATCTCTTCAGGTGTAAATCCAAACTCATTGTTTGCTGCATCTTTTTCAAAAAGTCTTTTTGCTAAGTGTTTATCAAGCTTTATGTTTTTATAAATCTTTTTAACTGTAGTCATACTTTTTTCTTCAAGTACTTTTTCAAATGCAGCTTTAACCACATTTTCTGAATAATTTTCATTTTTCTTAACTACATCAACAGCAAAATCAGGTTGTTCATTTACCTTATTTATTAAATTTCTATTATTTATAGAAGAAATTTCACTAAATTTAATATTTTTATCAGCAACATGTTTACCAGCATTTATATCTTGAATAGCTGCAACAGTTTTATTTAGTTCTTCATCATTTGATGAGAATGTTTTATCTTTAACACTTAAGTTAAATTGATTAAGAATAGAAGCTAAGTTTTTGAAACCTTTTGTCTTAAACCTTTTGTTGAAACTTTTCTCTAATAAATTTGATTTAATCATATTTATCATAGTTTCATGATCTTTATCAATAGCTCTTTGTTTAAATATATTTAGTAAACCATAAAACACTATATGTCCTATTGTTGCGATAAATAATATTACTAAAGGTACTATAATCCAAGCTGCAACTGGTAAAGTAAGTGAAATATCAAGTATTGTAACTTTATAATTTCCCAACTCTAAACTAAATGCATAACCATAAACAGCTATGATAAATATCACAGAAAAAATAACATATTTCTTAAAACCCATCTCTAATCCTTTTTACTATTTTTCTACTTCGTAAATCTCTCTACATGGTGTACAAAATTTTGCAAATGGTTTTGCTCTTAATCTACCAATTGCAATTGATTCATCACACATTTCACAAACACCATAAGTGCCTTTTTCAATTCTTTTTAGAGCATCTTCTATTTCTTCAAGTTCTTTTACTTGTTGGTTAGCAATAATACCTTCTTTAAAGCTATCACTAGAAACTTCAGCATAATCAAACTCATCATTACACTCAGCATTTTTCAAAGAGTTGATACTTTCTCTACTATCATTAATACTATTAGTAATTAATTCTTTTCTTTCAAGTAAAGTCTGTTTTAATTCCTCAATCTGTTTTGTATTTGCCACTTAATATACCCTTATTTTTAAATTTTGAAATTATACAAAAATTTATATAATATATAAGTTATTTATGATATGGATGATTATTATTTATGCTTAATGCTCTAAAGATTTGTTCCCCTAAAACTAAATTAGCAACTTTATGAGCCATTGTTAAATCACTCAAAGATATTATACTATCACATTTCTTTAGAAACTCTCTTTGAAAACCATACGCTCCACCAATAAAGA
The DNA here is from genome assembly GCF_044841725.1 of Arcobacter sp. YIC-80. Classification (NCBI taxonomy): domain Bacteria; kingdom Pseudomonadati; phylum Campylobacterota; class Epsilonproteobacteria; order Campylobacterales; family Arcobacteraceae; genus Arcobacter; species Arcobacter sp. YIC-80. The sequence continues at coordinate 51,034 of NZ_JBJBSI010000008.1, forward strand.
AATTTATTTCATTTTTACCCTCAATTATGTTAGCAAATTTAAAAGAATCTACTTTTTTCCCTAAAACATCTAAAGCTACATTATAACCTTTTAATAAAGGTTCATAGGCCTCACTATAAGATTGTTGTGCTTCTTTTTCACCTATATTTTGTGCTTTTGAAATAGTTTTATTAAAAATATAATGAAATTCAACTTTTGCATATTTCGATGACATTTTTAAAAATTCATTTACTAATTTATCAAATTCATCTTTTGAAGGTTTTGCTATCATATATACATTTATTTTCTGCAAAGTTAATCCTTAATATTTGAATAAATATCAGAACCAACTACATTGAAACTAACATTTTTTATTTTATCATCTATCTTTACCCCACCAATAGCACAAACTGGATGTTTAGATATTTTTGCTAAATATGTAATCTTATCTCCTAAAAGAGTTGAAACATTTTTTGTAGTTGTATTTCTATAAGCACCTAATCCAATCATATCTAAGTCTAAATCATTTGCTTCCAAAATTTCAACTTCATTATGGGTTGAAAGACCTAAAAGTTTTTTACCAATTTTATTTCGTATTAATTTAATAGCTATTTTTTTATTAGCATGGATTTTTTCAAAATCTTCTTGCCCCAAATGTAAACCATCTGCAAATTCTATTAAATCAATTTTATCATTAATAAGGATAGGTATATTTAAACTTTTTTTTAAATAAATCAAATTTTCTTTTTGGATAGAATTAGAAGATATTTTATCTCTATATTGTACAATTTTTACATCAAGATTTTTACATATTTGAACAAATTTTTCAAGAGTTAAAGATTTTTTTTGTAGAGTTTCATAATCACATAAAACATAAAGAAGGTTTGAAGCTTTAAGCTCAAAGCCTAAAACTTCTTCAAAATTACTCATCATTAGTTAGCAATTTTCTCTTTTTTAAACATAGTAAGTAAATCAGCTAATGTTTTTTTCATTTCACTTCTATTTACAACCATATCTATTGAACCTTTTTCAAGTAAGAACTCAGCTCTTTGGAAACCTTCTGGTAAATCAGCTCCAATTGTTTGTTTAATAACTCTTTGTCCTGCAAATCCAATTAAAGCACCTGGTTCAGCCATTATAATATCACCTAAAAATGCAAAAGAAGCAGAAACTCCACCCATTGTTGGATCAGTTAATACTGATATATAAGGAAGTTTTGCATGATCTAATCTTTTTAATGCAGCTGATGTTTTAGCCATTTGCATTAATGCAAAAGTTGATTCTTGCATTCGGGCACCTCCCGAAGCTGATACAATAATTAAACCTTGATGTTTTTCGATAGCTCTATCAACTGCTCTTACGATTTTTTCACCTTCAACTGAACCTAATGAACCACCCATAAATGAGAAATCAAATACAACAATTTGTACAGGAATTTCATTTATAGTAGCTTCACCACTTACAACAGAAGAAGTTCTGCCTGTTTTCTTTTCAGCTTGTTCTACTCTTTTTTTATAAGAAGTCTTATCAACAAATTTTAAAGGATCATTAGGTTTTAAATCTTCATCATATTCAACAAAACTATCTTTATCAGTTAATATTTCAATTCTTCTTTTTGCCCCAACTCTCATGTGAAAGTTACATTTTGGACAAATATTATCTTGATTTTCCACCTCTTTAAAAAACATTAAAGAACTACATTCCGGACACTTTACCCAATGACTTGGAGCATCTTTTTTTGTAGGTTGTTCTTTTGAACTACTATCAAAAGAAATTTTGCTAAATAAATTTTTTAAATCCATTTTTGACCCTTTTTTTGTAAATTATAAATTATTAAATTTGTCTAATTCGTCTAATTTTTCCCAAGGATAATCACTTTGACCAACTTGACCTCTTGATGCAACATCTGCATAAAGGAATGTTTGTGCACTTGGCTTATCTAAATTAAACTTTTCAGTTATCCATCTTGGTGTTAATGGAAAATTCTCCATAACAAAAGTAGATAACTTATCATCATCATATTTAGTATATGTTCCATACGTATCAACTGATACAGAAGTTGGTTTAGCAACTCCAATTGCGTATGAAATCTGTACTAAAGCTTTTGTAGCAAGTCCAGCTGCAACTATATGTTTAGATAACCATCTAGCTGCATATAAACCACTTCTATCAACTTTAGTATAATCTTTAGAACTTTGAGCTCCACCACCAATAGGTGCATATCCACCAAATGAGTCAACAATAAGTTTTCTTCCTGTTAATCCACTATCGTGTAATGATGAATGATTTACATATCTTCCTGTTGGATTAATATGAATAATTGTTTTTTCTTTATCATACATAGATGTAGGTAATCCAGTATCATCAATTAAACCTTGAATTAACTCTCTTACTTCTGTTATTGGCATACCTTCAACAGAAGGTGCACTTACAACTATTGTATGAATTTTTTGAGGTTTACAATTCTCAAAATTTTCTTTTGTTCCATAATCAACTGTAACTTGTGTTTTAATATCAACTCCAAGTTTATGATTATGTTTTAAAGCATAATTATATACTTTATCACATAACATTCTTGCATAAGTTATGGCTGCAGGCATATAATCTGCTGTTTCTGTAGATGCAAAACCAAACATAATTCCTTGGTCGCCTGCACCTATTTCACCAGTTTCTTGATCAACACCTTGACCAATATCTGCTGATTGTTGATTTAATAAAACCTGAACTTTCACATCATCAGGGTGTAAACACTGTTCATTAGTAAATGATGATTTTCCATCATAACCAATTTTAGCTAGTGCTTCAAGTACAATCTTTTCATAATCTTCATTAGTTAATTGACAATTTGATTTTACTTCTCCACCAATAACGATATCTTTTCCTGCTACAAATACTTCTGATGCGACTCTACTATTTGAGTCTTCAATAATTAATTTATCAACAATTGAATCAGCAATAATATCTGCACATTTATCTGGGTGCCCAGGGCTTACAACTTCACTTGTAAATAAATACTGTGTCTTGTTTTCCATTTTTGTTTTCCATCCTTTTGTTTTCCAAAGAACAATGTCTTATTGTTTTCCATTCTTTTGTTTTCCATTTTTGTTTTCAAACTGCGTTTAAAGTTAAAAAATATATAAAAATAAAAATAAAAGTTTGAATTTTCTTAATTACAAAAATTGTAAAAAAGTGATAAATTTTATCTAAAATATTCTTTTATATGTGTAAAGTAGAATTTTTTATTCTACTGTTACACTTTTTGCAAGGTTTCTAGGCATATCTACATCATTTCCTAGTCTAATAGATATTTCCATAGAAAGAAGTTGTAAAGCAACTAACATTTCAAAAAACTCTAACATATAATGATCTGTTTTTTCAGTTTTTATAAAATCATCAGCAAGTTCAAAATCAAGTGGAGATACTGCACAAATAGTACTATCTCTAGCACTTAATTCTTCAACATTTGATTTGATTTTGTCATAAAGTAAATTTTGAGGCATTAATGCAATTGTAAATAACTCTGGATCAGCTAATGCAATAGGTCCATGTTTCATCTCTCCTGCTGGGTAGCCTTCTGCATGTAAATATGAAATCTCTTTTAATTTTAACGCACCTTCTAAAGCTAATGGGAAGAATACATCTCTTCCAATAAAGAAGAAACCATGTCCATGTAAATATCTTTTTGATAATCTTTTTGTTTTTTCATGAATTTTATCATTTACAATTAAAGACTTTGGAACTTCTCTTAAAGCATGTAGCTCATTTTGTAAAACATCATTTTCTATCACATTTTTTTGTTTTGCAAAATATAGAGCTAACATCCATAAAACAACAGTTTGCGTTGAAAAAGCTTTTGTTGACGCAACACCTTTTTCAATTCCAGCTCTTGTAAGAATCTTATAATCAGCTACTCTTGTCATAGATGAGTTATCTACATTACATACAACAAGTGATTTAAGTCCTGCTTTTTTAGCCATTTTTAAAGCTTCTAAAGTGTCAGCAGTTTCACCACTTTGGGAAATAACAATAAATAAAGTATCATCAGTTAATAAAGGCTCTTTATATCTAAATTCACTTGCTATTTCTACATTACATTTAACTTTTGAAAGTCTTTCAAATAAATAAGCAGAAGTCATACCCGCATGATAAGAAGTACCACAAGCACAAATTTTTATTTCTTTTATTCCTTCAATAATTGAAGCGTCTATCTCATCAAAGAAAATCTCTTCATCTTTTACACGACCTAACATACAATCACTTACAACATCACTTTGCTCATAAATTTCTTTTTCCATAAAAAATCTATAACCATCTTTTTGAGCATATTGCTTAGATGTTGGAAGAGTTGACCAAGAATAATCATCTGTAAAAAACTCTAAATTTTCAGCAGTTGCTATACCACCTACTCCATCTTCTAAATAAACTACATCATTTGCTAAACCAATTAAAGGAGCATCTGATGAAGCAAATAAAACTTCGTTTTCTTCATTTCCTTTTGCGATTATTAAAGGACTACCATGTTTAAAGAAAAAGATTTTTTTAGGATCAGCTTTTGAGATTAAAAGAATTGAAAAAGCACCTTCTAATCTTTCAATTGTATTATGAAAAGCTTTTGTTGTATCATTTAATTTATTGTTATAGTTTTCAAAAAGATGAACTATAACCTCTGTATCTGTTTGGGATACAAACTTGTGACCTTTTTGAATTAACTCTTCTTTTAATTCTTTGTAGTTCTCAATAATTCCATTATGAACTACATAAGAGTATTCACCTAAATGTGGATGTGCGTTTAATTCTGTTGGTTTTCCATGAGTTGCCCATCTTGTATGACCTATTCCAATTTCGTAACTATCAGTTGAAGAAGAAGTTTTTTCCCTTAAGTTACTTAATTTACCTAATGCTTTATATACATCAATCTTATCTTTATTTAGTAAAGCAATACCAGCAGAGTCATAACCTCTATACTCTAACTCTTTTAATCCATCAAGTAAAATCTCTTTTGTATTTTGTTTACCAATGTAACCAACAATTCCGCACATGAAATACCTTTTTAGTGAAAATATATTGTGCGATTATATTTAAGAATTACTAAAAAACCCCTTTTAGTATAAATTAACTTATTCATCGATTTAGATTTGCATAATTTTTTTTTGATACAATCAAATTATGAAACAATTTATAAAAACAAATAATGACTACTTTACTTTTTCTTCATGTGAAACTTGTGAAGCTAATTGTTGTGATGGAAGAAAAGGTACTGTTTTTTCACAAATTATACTATCAGACTTTGAAGAAATTTATGAAAACTACCCTATTCTTTTTATTTTTGGTGAGTTAGGGTATTTAAAACCTGTCATAATACTTACCAATGGAAAAGATTTCTGTCCACATTTAAAAGATTTTAGATGTGGAATTTATGAGAAAAGATCATCAATTTGTAGAACATATCCTCTTAGTGCAAATATTGATAATAATATTTATATTGATTATTTATGTCCAGCTGTGGGGAAAAATAAAAATGATAAACTAATTGTAAATAATTCGAAAGTTAATAAAGACTTTTTTGTAAATATTTTAGATAATTATCAAGATAAATATATAGAAACATTTCATGAACTTGATAAGTTTAATAAAAAAGAAGATTTAGAACTTTGTATTACTATTAAAGGGATTGAATTTTTTAAATATGTAAAAAAAACAAATAATAAATATTTGAAGATGCATCAAAAATCTTTAAAACATCTTCAAAATGATTATTTTAAAGGTTTAGATTCTTAATTAAAGCCTCATGAATATAACTATTTGAAGCCACAATATATTTATCTTCAAATAGTGTATATTCTTCACCTTTAATATTACTTACAATACCACCTGCTTCTTGAAGAATAATAAGCCCAGCACTAACATCCCAAGCTTTTAAATTCATTTCATAATAACCTTCATAAATGCCACGTGCTACATAACATAGATCAAGTGCAGCAGAACCTAGTCTTCTTATATCTTGACATAAAGGCAATATATCTTTTATTTTTTTCACTACATCATTTAAATCATTTTCACAAGTACCACTTGTGTATGGGAAACCTGTTGATAAAAGTGCTTTTTGAAGATCATCTTCTTTTGAAACTTCAATTCTTTTACCATTTAAATATGCGCCTAAACCAACTTGTGCTGTATATAATTCATCTAAAATTGGATTGTAAACTACACCTATAAAAGGTTTTTTATTTTTATATACACCTAAAGATATACAAGTATGTGGCACTTGATTTACAAAATTTGTTGTTCCATCAATTGGGTCAACTATGATTGAGTTTTTAAACTCTAAATTACTATTATCTGATTCTTCTGCTATTACATTAAAATCTTTAAACTCTTTTGATAATTTATCCTTTAAAAAGTTTTCAACTGCTACATCATATTTCGTTACTAAATCTTTTTTTCCTTTAAAATTCACATCTTTATTTTTATAATATCCCTCTTTTAAAATTAAAGAAGCTTCTTTTACTATTTCTATTATTTTTTCAATCATATTCACTCTTTTTAAATTTTTTTTATTTTATCTAATATTTATTAATTTCCTTATTTTTATAGTTGATTAAACTAAGTTAATACATAGTTTAAAATTTTGATACAATTTTTATAAACTTTTTGTATAATAAATAAAAGTAAATAATAATATTCTAATATCTTATAAATTAGGCTTTTAGAGTATGCTATTTTATATAATTATATATTAATAAGAAGAGTTTAGAATGAGTGATATAAGTTTAAATGAAGACCAAAAAGATTGTTTACAAGAATTAATGAATATAGCTTATGGCTCTGCAAGTAGTGCAATTGCAGATATAATAGATGCTTTTGCTACACTAGCAATACCAAATATAAATATTATTAATGTAAGTGAATTAAAAACTTATCTAAACAAACAGTTAAATGATGAAGAACATTTTGTTTCAACTCAATTAATAAATGGTGACTTTTGTGGAGAAAATTTATTTATAATTGATAGACAGTCTGCACTGAATCTTTCTGAAGAATTTGATTTGATTGATAATGAAGATTTAAAAGATGAAGAAATTAGTGATATCATTTTGGAAATTACAAACATTTTGTCTTCTACAACTATAAGCTCACTTGTAAAAGAAATGGACTCGTATGTTTCATTTTCACCACCCAGCATAAGAATCATAAAAAATGCTTCTCAACTTGAAGATAATTTAATAGAACAGTATCAAAAAGTAATTATTATTTCCACTGAACTTAATTTTTCAGAACAAAATATTTATGGTCATTTATTAATGTTAGCAACAGATGAATCTATTATTCATATAAAACAAACCATAGATAAAATACTTGATGAGTATTAATATGTTTGAAAATCAATTTAACTTAATTTGTGAAACTATCAATAGTGGTATTCTAATTTTAGACAAGAATTTAAATGTAAAATTTTGGAATAAATGGATGGAAATACATACCAAAATAAAAGCAAATGAAATAAAAGATAAAAATCTTTTAGACTTCTACGGAAATATCAATTCTAAAATGCTTACAAGAAAAATCAAAACAACTCTAAGAATAAACTCATCAACTTTTTATAATAGTGAACAAATAAACTATCTTTTTGATATAAAACTAAATAATATTGCTGATTCTGTATTTTACAATATGCAACAAAGTATTACTATCTCACCTTTTGATTTAGAAAAAGAATTAGTTGTTGTATACGTTTATGACACAACATTATTAAGAGAAACAAACTATAAATTAAAGAAATCTAAAAAAGAACTAGAAGAAAAAAATGATGAATTTCAAAGAATGATAAATGCTTTAACAGAAGGTTTAATAATATCTGATGAAGATGGTAACTGCGAAATCATAAATAATTATGGTAGAAAGCTTTTAAAAATAAAAGATGAAAACTCTATACAAAATAAAAATATTTTAGATTTTGTTTGTGAAAAAAGTAAAGATTTAGTTAAAAGAAATCTTGCTTGTGATGATATTAGAACTTATGAAATTTATATAAAAAAAGAGAATGATACGTTTTTTCCTGCACTAGTAAGTGGGCAAGCAATTCAACTTGATAACAAAAAGAAAAAAATATCAACTTTTATCGATATAAGTAATATAAAAGAAAAAGATAGATTATTAACTAGACAAGCAAAACTTGCAGATATGGGACAAATGATAGCAAATATTGCACATCAATGGAGACAACCCTTAAGTTTAATTTCCACTACGGCTAGTGGATTAAAACTATACCAAGAACTTAATAAACTTGATGAAAAAACACTAGATAATGCTTTAGATCAAATAATGAATACAACAGCTCACTTATCTCAAACAATTGATGATTTTAAAAACTTTATTAAAGACGATAAGAAAAAAACAATATTTGACTTAAGTGATATAATTCAAAAAGACTTATCTCTACTTGAAGGGATTATAAAAACTTCCCATATAAAAATTGTTATCAATAAAAAACATGAAGACATAATAATGAAAGGCTATCCAAACGAATTAACACAAGCAATTGTAAATATAATAGCAAATGCAAGAGATGCCTTAGATGAAAGAAAAATTGATGAAAAATATATTTTTATTGAGCTTGAAAAAGTAAATAATTATGGTTATTTAAGAATATATGACAATGCCAAAGGATTAGATAATGATATTATTGATAGAGTATTTGAACCTTATTTTACAACAAAACATAAATCTCAAGGTACAGGACTAGGTCTTTTTATGACTCATAGAATCATAACAGATAGTATGGATGGTTCAATTGTTGTAAATAATTTAAACTTTACACATAAAGAAAAGAAGTATAAAGGGGCTTGTTTTACTATTGAGTTACCTTTACATAAATTATAGATTTTTTTCATTATTTTGTTTAATAAACCTTTGAGGTTTAGCTAAATAAAAACCTTGTAAAAAATCTACTTCTAAATCTACTACTATATTAAAAACCTCTTTTGAATGAACATATTCTGCTACAGTATAGGCTTTTAGGTCTTTTGCCATTCTTACGATATTTTTTACTATTTTTTTTGACTCTAAAGAAGTATTTATATCTTTTATTAAAGAACCATCTATTTTAATAATATCAGGTTTTAGTTTTAAAATATTTTCCATACTTGAATAACCACTACCAAAATCATCAATTGCTATTTTACATCCAAAAGCTCTTATTGTATAAATAAACTCTTGAACTACTGAAAAATCTTTTATACAATCAGATTCTAAAATTTCAAATATTATATAATTTGAATTTTTACATCTTCTTACTTTTTCATAAATAAAATTTCTAAAGCTTTCATTTTGTATATCTTCATAACATAGATTCAAACTAAATTCAAAACCCTTATTACAAAAAACATCAAAAGATTTTTCAAACATTAGATACATCATTTTTTCATATAAATTGATTTTTTTAGATAAATCTAAATATTTAAAAATAGAAACTACCTCACTATTATCTTTTGTTTTGATTCTCATTAAACTCTCATATTTTTCAATTTTTAATGTTTTTGAATTAAAGATAGCTTGAAAATAAGGTACAATATTACCCTCATCCACTGCATTTTTTAGAAATAAAATTTCATCTACAAGTTTACTTTGTTCTTCTTCTTTATAAACAACAGTTAAAATATCTAAATTTATATCTATTATTTTATCTAAAGAGTTTAAAGAGTTAAACATTTTTTCTTTTATCAAAACATCTTTCATAAATCTTCTAATATAACTAAAAGCTGCATTTACATAATGAGTAGGAAGACCTATTTTAACATGTACTTCACTAATATAATTTAGTTTTTCAAAATAAAAAGCATCATAATTACCACAAAAAAGACTTAAGTACCAGTTTTGTATTCCCACTTCATGTCTTTTTTGAATTTCTTTATTATTTAAAAACATTCTTGCATGATCAAATTTAAAAATAAAGTCATAAAAACCTAATAATAATTCATCAATATACTTTAAGGCAATATCTTTAATTTTCATCAATTCTTTAGAATCAGATTCATTAAATTGGTAATGTTTTAATACTTTTTTGAAATTATTTTCCATATACTTTTATCCTTATTCTTTGATTATTTTCCTTCAAATTTTTTTTCATTTGCATTATTAAAAATTTTATTAGCAATATCTGAGGTTTTTTTAGCAATTGTATTTGTTTGAGATGAAACTTCTGTATTAGCTTTAATTTGTTCTTCTAATATATTCATAGCATCATTTATTTTATGAATTCCTGTTTGTTGATTTTTAGAAATACTAGATACTGTTCCTATAATGTCGATAGTTTTATTAATATCATTATTTAAAGAATTATACCCTTCAATCATATCTTGAGCTATGCTTTTTCCCTCATTAGCTTTTATGTTTGCTCTTTCTACAAGATGTTTTATTTCTTTTGCTGCTTCTGTGCTTTTATTTGCTAGGTTTCTTACTTCTTGAGCAACAACTGCAAAACCTTTTCCAGCATCACCCGCTGTTGCAGCTTCTACAGCTGCATTTAATGAAAGAATATTTGTTTGAAAAGCTATTTGATCAATAACGCAAATAGCTTCATTAATATCAGTAACTTGTTTATTAATTTCATCCATTGCATTATTTGTCTTAAATGCTAAATCTTCTCCACACTTCGCAGAGTTAACAACTGCATTTGATAAACTTGACATTTCAAGAGTTTTGTTTGATGTTTCCATTATATTATGAGTAATATCTTCTAAAACAACAGCTGTATTATTTAAACTACTAGCTGCTTCATAGGAAGAATTATTAAGTTTATCTACATTATTTAGTAATATATCAGCTGAGCTTTGTAAAGTTTTTCCATTTGTTTTATTTTCTAAAAGCATTTGTGTAATTGCCTCTTTTAGTTTATTTATAGCTATTACTAAAAGTTTCATTTCACTATCATCTGATATTTTATTTAATTTTAATTCTTTTGTATAATCATAGTTTATATATTTTTCTAAAATATTATTCATAGATGAAAAATGTTGCTTTGTTTCAAGAATCATATCATTTACACTCTCTTTAAACTCTTCTAAAGAAGGGTTTGATGTTTTTGAAGTAATAATTTCTGAATAATCTCCGTGCTTAAGCTTATTCATAACTTGTTTTGCTTCTTGAATCAAAATTGACTCTTCTTGCTCTTTTAAAATAAGCTGTTCTTCTCTTATATCTACAACATCTTTTATCTCCGAGTATTCACTAGCCATAGAAGTATTTATCTTTAAAGAAACATTTTTATTATCCATATTTCTTAAAAATTTAATTAGTTCTTTTGATAAGTTATTTCCATTTTTTCTTTCATCTAATTCATGTACAATCAATGCTAAAGCAAGTAGTATTTGAATAATTTGTGAAATATAATCACTTGTAAATAATAACGCATTTAAAGGAAGTAAAAAGATTCCCATTAAATGTATAATTGTCATTCTAAAATATAATGATTTTAAATTAAACATATATTCTCCTAATATTAATAAGTTGAAGTTTAACAAAATTAATTCAAATGATTATTGATTAGAATCAACACTACTTTAAAATTATTTTAGTTGATTAAAACTTTTTAATAGGAGTATAAAGAAGTTATATATGACTAAATAAAAGATAATCCAACAAGACCAATTATTGTAAAAAAGATACCTATTATTCCAATTGAAGAAGGAAGTAAAACTGTTAAAAATATTATTTCAAATATTAATGTAAACAATACTTCCCCTGATTGAGTAGAGTCAACAAGTGCAATTTTTGAGGAACTATTTGCTTTTGCTCTTGCATATAAAAACAATGAAGTAGCCATAATACCTGAAAAAATTGCTACTAATAGCATAGAAATATACTGATTAACAGAAGGTTTATCTACATCAAGAACTATAAATAAAATAAGCCAAAAAGGTAAACTTCCTAAAGACAATAAAAAAACTTTTGAGAAAGTATTTCTTATTATATCTTTTCTTATTTGGCAAAGAGATTCATTATTTTGCAGTTCCCAAACCAGCTGATTACCAATAGGATATGCAAAACTTGCTATAAGAATCAAGAATATATTAAAAATTTGTGTTGTAATGTTATCTATGCTTATGTATGTAATATTAATAAGGCTTATTCCAATAAAAATAATCACTACAAAAAACCATGTTAATTTTGATATTTTTTTACCAAAAAAGAATAAAATAAAAAGAGTAGCTATAATAGTAAACTGCCAAGTAGTAGCAACAACCCATGCGGGAGAACTATCTGCAACATAACAAATCAAAGCATAAAATACACCAAATCCGATTGAGCCTGAAATACTCCAAAATAAAAAGTAATTATAAAACTCTATAAATAAAGATTTTAAATACCCATATCCTTTAAAAATATAAAATCCAATACATAAAAGTAATAGCATATAAATATATCTAAGAGTTGCAGACCAAAACCAATGTCCTCCATCTTGAGCAATAAACTTATTAAAAATAAATGTTGAACTAAAGAATAATGATGCTAATAAACCATAAACTACTATCTTAAGTGTTAATTTACTCACAAAAAACCTTTTTTATCAAATATACCTTTATTTGAATTTTTTCTATAGTAAAATATTGATATGCAAATATTTTATATAGTATAATCATAAAAGAAAGTATCATAATGAAAAGCATAGAACAACAAGTATCATTTATCAATAATAAATTTAAAAATATTACATTAAATAAACATTTCCATGAAGAATACTCTTTTAGTTTGATATATAAAGGTGAGCACATATATGAAAATGAAAAAGATAAATTTAACTTAGGACTAGGTACATTACAAGTTGTAAATCCTTATGAACTACACTCAACAAAAAATAGTAGTTGGTCATACTTAAATGTTATGATTGATAGGGAACTAATAAATGATATATCAAAAGACTTAACACAAAATAACCTAGTAAAAAATATTTTATTTAATCCTATAATAACTGATATAAAAGCTGTAAAACTTTTTAATCTTATCTTCAATCTAATAAGTAATAAAAATTATAATAATATTGATATTGAGACTTATATAATTCAGTTTATTGAATATATCTTAAAATATCATACAAATGATAAAATCCCTTCTATAGCAAATATAACTTGCTCAAAAAATACAATCAATAAAGCAATAGAATTTATAAATGACTATGATAAAAAAGTAGAAATTTCATTGTCAGATATAGCTTTAGAAGTAGGAATTACAAAATATCACTTAATTAAAGAGTTTAAAAAACATATTGGTATTACTCCAAATCAATATATTCAAATAAAAAAAGTAAACTTATCAAAAGATTTAATCAAAAAAAATATTCCATTATCTCATGTAGCTTTTGAATCAGGTTTTACAGACCAATCATATATGATAAAAGTATTTAAAAGATATTATGGATATACCCCTTCAAAATTGAATAGTTTATAAATTGTGATTATTTTAAATTAGATATAAGAGTGTGAGTTTCTTGAAAATGTCAAGAAACTCTAGAGTTGTCTCTCGGACTTCGTGGCTTTGCTAAGCTTCGACCACTTCCTCTGCGTAAACTAAAAGAGTGAAAATATTCACTCTTTTTTAACGTTTACTTACATTCCCATTCCAGGCATTCCGCCCATTCCACCCATATCAGGCATTGCAGGAGCAGATGCTTTATCTTCTTTGATATCAGTTACAGTTGCTTCAGTTGTTAATAATAAAGATGCAACAGATACTGCATTTTGCATTGCTACTCTTTCAACTTTTGCAGGATCTACGATACCTGCTTCGAACATATCTACATACTCACCAGTTGCAGCATTAAATCCAAAGTTTTCATTATCTGATTTTTCTACTTCATTTACAACAACACCAGCATCAAAACCAGCATTTAATGCGATTTGTTTCATAGGTGCTTTAATAGCTCTTAAAACAATATCAGCACCAATAGCTTCATCACCTTCTAAGTCTAAAGATACTTTAGCAGCAGCTCTTATTAATGCAGCTCCTCCACCAAGAACAATACCTTCTTCAACAGCAGCTCTTGTTGCAGATAAGGCATCATCAACTCTATCTTTTTTCTCTTTCATTTCAGTTTCAGTAGCAGCACCTACTTTGATTACTGCAACACCACCAGAAAGTTTTGCTAATCTTTCTTGTAATTTTTCTTTATCATATTCAGAAGTTGTATTTTCAATTTCTGCTTTGATTTGATTAACTCTATTAGCTACCATATCAGCTGAACCTGTACCATCAACGATAGTAGTATTATCTTTGTCAATTACAACTCTAGCAGCAGTACCTAAACAAGAGAATTCAGCAGTTTCTAGTTTCATTCCCATTTCTTCTGAAATAACTGTACCATTTGTTAATACAGCAATATCTTCTAACATAGCTTTTCTTCTATCACCAAATCCTGGAGCTTTAACAGCTGCAATATTTAAAGAACCTCTTAATCTATTTACAACTAATGTAGCTAATGCTTCACCATCTACATCTTCTGCGATAATTAAAAGTGGTCTTCCTGCTTGGTTAACTGATTCTAAGATTGGTAACATCTCTTTTAAGTTAGAGATTTTTTTGTCATATAATAAAATAAATGGATTTTCCATCTCAGTAATCATTTTTTCTGAATTAGTTACAAAGTAAGGAGATAAGTAACCTCTATCAAACTGCATACCTTCAACTACATCTAACTCATCAGAAATACCTTTAGCTTCTTCAACTGTAATAACACCATCTTTACCAACTTTATCCATAGCTTCTGCAATCATAGCACCAATTGCTGTATCAGAATTTGCAGAAATAGTAGCAACTTGCTCAATTTCAGTTTTATTAGCAACTACTTTAGAAGAAGCTTTTAAGTTAGCTAAAATTGCTTCTGTTGCTTTATCCATACCTCTTTTTAATGAAATAGGATTTGCACCAGCAGTTACATTTCTTAATCCCTCTTTAAATACAGAATTAGCTAATACTGTAGCAGTCGTAGTACCATCACCTGCTTCATCAGCAGTTTTAGAAGCAACTTCTTTTACAAGTTGAGCACCCATATTTTCTAATGTATCTTCAAGTTCAATTTCTCTTGCTACTGAAACACCATCTTTTGTAATATTTGGCGCACCGAAAGATTTTTGTAATAATACATTTCTTCCTCTTGGTCCCATTGTAACTTTTACAGCATCAGCTAGTTTTTCAACACCTGTATATAATTTATTTCTTGCATTATCACTAAATGAAATTTCTTTTGCCATCTTACATAACTCCTATAATATTTTCAATATCTAATACTAAATAATCTTCACCATCTAAAGTGAATTCAGTTCCTCTGAACTGTTCAAATACAATAGTATCACCCTCTTTTAATTCAGTTACTTCCGAACCAATCGCTTTAACTATTGCCGTGTTTGGTTTTTCTTTTGCAGAATCTACAAGAATAATTCCGCTTGCAGTTTTCTCTTCAACTTCTGTTCTTTGCACTAAAACTCTTTTACCTAGTGGTTTAAAATTCATAGTATTTCCTTTTATTAAGTTTTATTATAATTATTATTTGTACTTTTAGCACTCTAATTTTTTAAGTGCTAAAATTTTATAAAATTTTTGATTAATTGTCAAGTACTTTGAGTTAAAATGACTAAGAGTTTGAAAAAACTCTTATTTATGTCTATTTATGTACTTTAATAGTAGCTCTTCAAGAGAGTTTTTTAAATTATTATCTAAAGTTTCAAGTGTATTTTCACATTTTAAAGCTAATTCATCTGCTGCATTTATAGCACCTTTTAGTCCTAATAAATTAACAAATGAATTTTTAGCTTCATCATTTTGAGTTGTTTTTCCTGCTTCTTCTTCGGTACAAGTTTCATCTATAATATCATCTTGAATTTGAAAAAGTAATCCCAAATCAATTCCAAAATTATAAAGTTTATCTTGAGTTTCTAAATCATACTCACTTATAATAGCACCCATTTTTAAAGCACACGCTATCAATTTTGCAGTTTTATGAATATGTAAAAATTCCAATTGATTAAGTTCTAGTTTTTGGTTTTCAAAATGACAGTCAATTGCTTGACCTATTATCATTCCATTTATTCCACCATCACTACTTAAAGTTTTTATCAATTCAATTTTTACATCATTATGTAAAGGGGCATTTGAAACTTGTCTAAAGGCCTCTGTATTTAAAGCATCTCCAACTAAAACAGCTGTTACTTCATCATACTTTTTATGAAGTGTTTGAAAACCTCTTCTTAAATCTGCATTATCCATTGATGGTAAATCATCATGTACAAGGGAATAAGTATGAAGCATTTCTAAACCTAAGGCTACAGGCATAGAATTTGAGATAAGTAAGCTTTTATTTGATTTTACAACTGAAAGTAAAAGCATTGGTCTAAATCTTTTACCACCTGCTTGAAGCATATCACCTAAAGCTTTTTCAAAATGGGGATGAAATGTATTCGATATTGGAAGATTACTTTGTAAGTAATCTTCAAATTTATTTAAAAGTTCTTTCATATTTACTTTTGGCCAAATGGATTCATACCACCCATCATATTCATAGCCATCATTTTTCTATTTTCATCAGACTGTTTAATTACATCATTCATTGCTGAAATAAGTAGAATTTGTAAAGAGTCTTTATCTTCTAGTAGCGAATCATCGATTTGTAAATCAATTACTTCTGAGTTTCCATTTATAGAAATTTCTACCATTCCTCCGCCTGCTTTTGAAGTAAATACCTTATTTGCATTTTCTTCTTTTGCATTGTCAGCCATGTCTTGAACTTGCTTCATCATCGAATTTAAATCAAGATTTTTTAAGTCAATTCCATCAAACATGATCAGATCCTACTAGTTCATTTGTTATCATATCAATATTATTTTTTTCATCCACAATTACAACTGTTGGTTTATAGTTTTCTAATTCTGCTTCATTATATGAAGCATAAGCAATAACTATAATTTTATCACCAATTTCAACTTTTCTTGCAGCTGCACCATTTAAACACATATCTTTACTTCCAGCCTTACCTTTTATTACGTAAGTTTGAAATCTTTCACCATTATTAATATTTACAATATCAACTTTTTGACCAACTCTTAAATGAGAAGCTTGCATAAGTTCTTCATCTATTGTAATTGATCCAACATAGTTTAAATTCGCATCTGTAACAGTTGCTCTATGAATTTTACTATATAGCATATCAAATGTCATATATTTAATTCCTCTTTTTAACTTCCTAAATTAACTGGTTCACCCCAGTACTGTTTTGGTATTAAATACTCTTCAACAGGGCTTCCACCAACTATATGTTCTTCAATTATTCTATCTATTTTTTCCTTAGATAACTGACAGTACATATAATGTCCTGGCTCTACTAACATAACAGGTCCCATCTGACATCTACCTAAACATGATGTTCTAACAACCTGTACAGGTCCCATCAATCCTTTTTGCATCATACTTTGTGCTGTATGATTAAATAAATCTCTAGTATTTTCATTTACACATGAAGGTTTTGGCATCCCAGGAGGTGATGCTTGTTCACACTTAAATATATAAAATGTAGGTTGTGGAATTGATGGCATAGACATTATTTTTCCTTTTTGTTCGCATTTTACAATAATTCAGCGAATTTTAACACTTTTTTTTTAAATTTTAATAAAAAATTGATTTTAATTTTTTTTTAAACCAAACATAATATACTAATTTCCTACAAAATAAAATTATAAGGGATAATTATGAAAAGAATTTTATTTATTCTTTGTTCATTCGTGTTACTTTTAGAAGCAGCAAATCCAATTGCTGTATTTAAAACAAATAAAGGTTCTTTTGAGGTAGAACTAAGACCAAATCTTGCACCAAAAGCAGTTGAAAACTTTGTAACTCATGCAAAAAATGGTTATTATAATGGTTTAATTTTTCATAGAGTTATAAAAAACTTTATGATTCAAGGTGGAGATCCAACAGGAACAGGAAGAGGTGGAGAATCTATTTGGGGTAAACCTTTTGAAGATGAATTTTCATCTAAAGCACTATTTGATAAAGCAGGTATTTTAGCAATGGCTAATGCAGGTAGAAATACAAATGGAAGTCAATTCTTTATTACAACTGTTCCTACTTACTGGCTAAATGGAAGACATACTATTTTTGGTTATGTAAAAAATGGTTTTGATATTGTAAAAAAAATAGAAAGTGTACCAACTGTAAAAGGAAACAAACCTTTAGTAGATCAAAAAATAGAATCAATTACTATTAAATAGAAGCTAACTTAGCTTCTATTTAAAAACTTTTTTCATAAACTCTTTATCTCCATAAGCAATTATTTGTTTTTCTAAATTTTCAATTCTTAGCATTTCTGTTTGAGCTTTTTGTTTCCAATATTCAAGTTTCTCAATTAAAGCATCATCAGTTTCAATAACTTCATATTTTTGAGTAATATCAGTAAGTTTTTCTTCTAAGTCATCAATTTCTAATTGATAATCTATTTTTATTTGTTGTAATTGCTTTTCATACTTCTCAATTAGATCATCACATTTTTTATTTAATTTTTTAACTTTATATTCTAATTGAGAATTTTCATTCATAATTTTAAGCATACTAGTATGTTCACTAGCTTGTTTTTTATATCCAGCAAGCTCAGTTCTTAGATGTTTATTATGTAAACTATATTTTTCAAGTGAATAAATATATTTTTCAATATCTTTTTTAGATTTATCTAATTCTCTTTTTAAAATACTTAATTCTTTTTTCAAATTATTGATAATCATATTTTGTTCAGCAGAACCTTCTTTACTTCTAATAAAGATTTCACTTTTATCTTTCATCAATGATAATTGTATATTTCTTTTTTTATCTAATTCTTCTGTAATATCTCTTTGAATAGAAATTGCACCTGTGATTTCTGATAAATCATTTTTAACAGGAATTATATAACAATCAGTAGTAAAAGTTTTATGTTCTTTTGTAAGGTTTTTTAATACTCCATGCCAAGCATTACCATTTAAAACTTGATTATAAATATTAGTATAAATCTCATTAGAAACATCAGGATGCTTTAAAATTTTAAAGTCTTGTCCTAATAATTCGGTATTATCATAAGAAGTTGTTTGACAAAATAAATCATTTACATAAGATATTTTCATATACTCATCACATTTAACAACTATACTACTTGCATCAATTACTCTTTTGTATTCTTCTAATTCTTTATTTTGTTTATGAATTAATGATTCTTGATATAAAATATTTGCTAATTCATTCATTTGATTTAATAAATATCTTACATCTATTGGCTTTACTAGATATTCATATACTTTAAGTTTAATAGCTTTTGCTAATAAATCATTATCTGAATATGCAGTTGTTATAAATACAGGAATTTTTTTAGAATCTTCTCTTATTTTTTTTAACATATCTATACCATTTAAACTTGGCATATTAATATCTGTTAAAACTACATCAATTTCATTTTTATAATTGAAATATATTTCTAAACCCTCTTGCCCATCTTTGGCAACAAAAACTTTTTGAAAAAAATCTGATAATAACTCTTGTAATTCATTTCTTACAAGAGTATCATCTTCTACATATAATATTTTTAATTTTTTTAAAAGTTTTTTATCCATAAGTTTTTTATTTAATTTCCATACTTGAAATCAAATTTATAAAATTTATAAAATCAAAAGGTTTTCCAAGATAATGATCTACTCCAAGTTTTTCAGCTTCTTGAATATATTCAGACTCAGAATGAGCTGACATTACAATAATTGAAGTAGTAAGTTTTCTTTTTTCTTTTAATATTCTAATTAATTCAAGACCATCCATTTGAGGCATATTAATATCTGTAGCAATAATATTAATATCTGGATTATTATCTATTATTTCTAAAGCTTCGACTCCATTTTCAGCTGTTAAATACTCAACAGCTAAACTATCTAAGGCATCAGTAATAATATCTAATAAATCAACTTCATCCTCAACAAATAGAATTTTTAATTCTCTTAGTCTTTCTATCATATCTGTCATAATTAGTCTTTTAACTCTTCTTTTGCCACTACTTTTTCAATATCCATTATTACAAGCATTTCATTATTATCTAGTCTTACATAACCCTTTAAATATTTTGCAGGAATTGCAGAACCCATTTCTGAAACAGGTGCTAAAGTACTAGTATCTAATCTTTGAACATCATCAACTAAATCAACAACAATACCAATCATTCTACTATCTTCTGTTATTACAGCGATAACAGAAGTATTTTCATCATAAACAGGCTCTTCGCTTGTATTAAATTTAATTCTTACATCTAAAATAGGAACAACTTCACCTCTTAAATTAATAAGTCCTTTTACCCACCCAGAAGTATTTGGTAAAACAGTAATGTTTTCAGGATAAGTTAAAATCTCCCTAATTTTAGGTAGTTCTATTGCATATTTCATTGCGCCAAGTTCAAATGTCATAAATTCACTTGTATTGGCATAATCAATAACTTCTACATTTTCTTGTTCTTTAGTTTCCATAAGGTTTCCTTTAAAAGCTATATTATTAGTTAATTATAAATTATATGTAATGCAATAAATACAAAGATTACATGTTATACTATAAGTTATGCTTATTTTATCTTTTCTAAACTTAAATAATTATTGTTTTTGTATATCATCAATTGTACATGTAGCAATATATTTGGGTGTTTGAAGAGATATTTTATCTGATTTTTTCAGTTCCTCAAGAGAAATAACTTTGTTATTTTTTGTTATTTGAACAAAACCTTTTTTATCTTTATTATTTGGATGATTTTGCTCATAACTATTTTTTAACATATTTACTTGGTTTTGCATTTTTGAGATTGTTTGTTCAAAAGTATTTGAAAAGCTTGTCTTTAAAAAGCTCAAATTATTATTTGCTACTACAATTTTTTGAGATATATCTGCTTGAAACGAAGATTTTAAAAGTTTGATTTGAGACTCAATAAAACTAAATTTTGAATCAAGAGAGTTCTGTTCAAATAAGCTTTTTAGATTTGTAAGATTTTGTTGCTTAATTTCAAGAACTCTTTTTGTTTTATTTATATATTCATTTGCCAAACTATCTAAATATATTCTATGTTCATTTATATCAGGAAGTGCTATTTCGATAGCATTTGATGGAGTAGCAGCTCTCATATCTGCTACAAAATCAGAAATAAGATAATCAATTTCATGCCCTACAGCTGAAATAGTAGGTGTAGTAGCTTCATAAATTGCATTTGCTACAATTTCTTCATTAAAAGCCCATAAATCTTCAATACTTCCTCCACCACGACCTACAATCATAATATCACAGTTTAAAGTATCTGCATATTTTATGCTTTGAGCAATATCATAAGCCGAACCCTCACCTTGAACTAAAGTAGGTATTAAAATAAACTCTACTAAAGGCCATCTATGATGAGCTACTTTTTTCATATCTTCTATTGCAGCCCCTGTAGGTGAAGTAACTAAAGCTATTTTTTTAGGATATTTTGGAAGTTGTTTTTTGATTTCAGGATTAAAATAACCCTTTTGCTCTAACTTATTTTTTAATTGTTCAAAAGCTAAAGCTAAAGCACCTTGTCCTGATGGTTCAATTTTGCTACATAAAAGCTGATAGTTACCCCTTGGGGCATAAACAGTAATATTTCCTGTAATAACTATCTTTTGACCAACTTCAAGTTGAAATTTTAAATATTTTGCATTACCTCTAAACATTACACATGAAATAGTAGAAGTACTATCTTTTACAGAAAAATAAATGTGTCCTGAATTGTGATAAGTTAAATTTGAAACTTCTCCTTCAACATACACTTTAATAAAAGTAGTTTCAAGAAGAGATTTTATTTGTGCATTTAGTGAGCTTACACTTAAAGGAGAATTCATATATATCCTTATTGCAAGAAACTATAGTTTTCTTGCGATGATTAATGTAGAAATATTCATAGAAAAAGATTTAACATGAACAGGTTCTAATCCTGCTTGTTTTAACTCTTTACATAGATTATCTTTTGTTAAAAACTCATCAATAGAGTCTGGTAAATAAGTATAAGCTTCTTTATTTCTTGAAATTAACCCACCTAAAGTTGGTAAAATCTTATTTATATAAAAGTCTGTTAAATAATCAAGTGGGTTTGTTTTTTCATTTTTTGTAAACTCTGAAATTACAACTAATCCATCTTTTTTTAAAGCTCTAGCAAATTCATCAAAAGCTTCTTGTCTTTGAACTACATTTCTAATTCCGTAAGAAATAGAAATAATATCAACACTTTCATTTTCAAGTGGCATATCTGTAGCAAAAGCTTCAATAAATTCAACATCAGGAAGTTTCTTTTTCCCTACTTCCATCATACCAACACTTGGATCTATACCAACAATATTTTTTAAAGCAATATTATTTTCTTTTGCAATTTTTTTCCAAAACATAATCATATCACCTGTACCACAAGCAACATCAACTATCTTTTCAATCTCTTTTTTGTTGTATAGTTCAAATGTTTTATTACAAGCTTTATTTCTCCATGATTTATCAATACCCATTGATAAAACTCTATTCGCTACATCATAAGTTCCAGCAATGTCATTAAACATTGATACAATTTTTTCTTGTTTACCCATAATTTATTAAATCCTATTCATATTTTTAAAAAATAAATTTACCAACTAAAAGACCTAAAATAAATCCAATATTTACAGCCAATGCCAAATATAAAAGCGAAATTTTTTTATCTGCTTTTGGTAACATATTTAAAACATCTTCTTGTTTTTGAAGTGTTTTATGAAAGTAATCATTTGACTGTTCAAAGTTTTTAGATGTTTTTTCTAAATTTTTAGTTGCCTTTCTTAAAGAAAGTTCTGAAAATTCCATTCGTTCAACAAGCTCTTTTGCTTGTTTAAAACTCATATCACTCATTTCTTGATATCAATCCACTGATCTAAATCACAAAAAATTCTATTTAATACATTGATTACATAATCTTTTGCTTCTGTTTGAATTCTTCTAAAGAAAAGATATTTTCTTGCACTTTCAATATCACCCATCTCTTTTGCTTGGATAGCTTTTGCTCCAAAATCAGTGTTATTATAAGCCATTTCCCAAACTGTAGAACCCAAGTATCTACTCATTGTAATTACTTTATCATTCTGAACAGGGAAATATTTTGGATCTTTTACAAAATCACAAATAACTGAGTTTGAGTCTAAATATTTATGACCAAAAAAGTTTATATATTGTTCTTGATAATAATCTTCATCCATAGAAATAGCTCTATTTAAAGCAAATATCAGATTTTCTTCAGGATTTTTTTCAATTTTTTTGATTTTTTTCATGGTTGCTATTGCATTTTTCCCATCAAGCTCACCATCACCTAAAGGAATAATCCATTTTACATTTCCAAATGAACCTACTTTTTTAATCTCATCAAGTACTAATGTAGAAGTTTTATTTCCACCTACATCAACTATAACTTCATGATTATCATCCATTAAAATCAGCTCATCTAATTCAGTTATTCTATTAGTTCCAAGCATTCTTTTATTTACAATTTCTGTTCTTGTAAAAGACCTACTATCATTATTCTCATCATCAACTTCTATATAAGTAATCTTTTTACCATGTTTTTTATATAAATATGGAGCAATTACTTGCATTGCTACTGTAGATTTACCTACACCACCTTTTGTTTGTGGAATTATAATCATCAATTAACCCTTTGGATTGCGTTTCATAAACTCGACAATTTTGCCATGAAACCTTGCATAAAGTTTATTTAAACTAATTTCATAGCCATAAAGTTTGGCTATTTTATCGTAATTTTCATTAATTCCATATACTATCCATGTCTGTATATCGTAATATGACTCAAACTCATATCCAAATCTTTTTAATAATCTATTAGTATAAGAATCAACAACCATATATTCTTGATGGCAAGAATAACATAAAATTGCATCAGCAGTTTCTGGACCTATTCCTTTTTGATTAAGTAACCAATCTCTTGTTACATTTTCTTTGAAACTATTAAAAGAGCCAAATTCATCAAGTATATTTTTTGCTAAAAGTATAAGCCTTTTTGATTTTTGATTTTTAAAACCACTTGGAGTTATTGCTTCTACTAATAAACTAAGTTCAACTTCACTTATTTTTTCTAAACTTAGTAAATCAAGGTTTCGTAAATTTTCAAGTGATTTTTCTACATTTTGCCATTTAGTATTTTGAGTAAGTATTGAACCTAGTAATATTTCAAAATCATTATTATTAGGCCACCAATACTCTAAATTATGTGGAATTAAATCTTGATTTTTTAGATAAACTAATAAATCATAAGAGTTATTAATCTCAGTCAAGCATTGCCTTTGTGATTATATGTTCTTTTTTATCACATAGTTTTTTTATTTTGAAAGAATCTACTGCCTTCCCATCTTCTATATCAACTATCATCATCTGTAAAATAGTTTTACAAGAATTTGGTACTTCAAAATGTCCCCCAAGACCAGTTGTTGCTTTTTGTATTGGAACATAAGAATCCATTCCAATAACATTATCTCTACAACCTGTAAGTCCTATATCTGTCAAATAAGCAGTGTTTTCAAATATCTGCAAATCATCTGTTCCCACATGAGTATGTGTTCCACAAATAGCACTTACTTGGTTTTTAAACATCATAAGCATAACTCTTTTTTCACTTGTAGCTTCTCCATGAAAGTCAATAAAAATATTTTTTACACCTTCTTCATGAAGCTTTGAGACTACTTTTTTTGCCCAGTTAAAAGGATTTTCAACAGTTGGCATTGAAAACTGCCCCATTAAGTTTACTACTGCTATTTTTTCAAGTCCTTTTGAAGTTTCAACTTCGCAAATTTTTATACCACTTCCAGGAACACCCTCAGGATAATTGTCAGGTCTTAGTACTGCTTTTGTTTCAAGAAGAATAAACATCTCTTTTTTCTTATCGAAAGAGTGATTTCCTCCTGTTATTACATCAACTCCTGCTTTAAACAATTCATCACAGTTTTTGATAGTTAAACCAAAACCATGACTTGCATTTTCTGCATTAGCTACAACAAAATCAATATTATATTCTTCTTTTATTTTTACTAAATTCTCTTTTATTATTCTTCTTCCAGGTCTTCCTACTATATCACCTATAAATGCTAATCTCAAAACTTTCCTTGTAGACTTTTAATTGGCAAATTGTATCAAGTAAAAGTTTTAGTTTAGCTTTTTATCATTTACTGTTATCATTCCCTTATCAATTTTTACATCAAATAAAACATCACTATTTTGTGTTTTAGAATAAGCATTTACAAGCATTGCTACAGATGGATTTATTTTTTTCATAAAATTAATAAAATCATCTTTAGGTAATAATAAAACTACATTTCCATCAACATTTGCTAAAATATCTTTTTTGTCTAAAGTTTGGAAAGAAAGTTTATTTTTATTTAAAATTAAATTCACATCTAAATCTAACTTTTTAAACAAAAACATATTATTTTTGAAATTATTTACATCAAGTTTTGCATTTAACGTTGCTCCAGAATTTAAAACATCATTAATAGATTTAATAAAATTATCAATCACATAAGACATCTTTTGTGCTCTTTCATCTTTTGTTAAAGTAGTATCTAAACTTATTAATTCTACATCAAGATATGCACTATTTAAGGCTTTAACATTTTCATAATTCATATCACCTACTTCAATATCAAGTGCTAAATTATCTAAAGTTGCTTTTTTATATTTTGAACCTATTAAAATCTCATTTGTTTTGATATTTAACTGTGATTTATATAAAGCATTTTCTACTTCACCTTTAGTCTTTAAAGATAAATCACTTAAATCTAAATTTGACTTTTTTGCTGTAAAAATCAAATGTTCAAGTTTTAAATCTGAACTATTAATATATTCATTTAAGTATGTAATATCATGATTAAATGAGCTTATTTCTAATAGATAGTCATTTATTCTATTTGATGCTTCTACTAAGAACTTATCAAGGTTTATATGAGCTTTTAATAAATCATCTGTAGACTTATTTTCAATAAAGTAAGATAATACTTTTACTCTGCCGTTTGAACTTTTATCAATAGATTGTTCATCTATATCTTTAAGTGTTAACTTTTTGAATTTTGCCTTATTACTTAAAACAACATCAAAGGCTAAAGCTTTTCTATGTAAAAAGGATAAAATTCCTTGATTTTTTTCTTTATTCTCTCTAAGTTTATTCATAATTTCATCTGAAAATTTATCAAGATATATATTCACATTAATATCACTGTTATAATTTATATTTGAATTATTAATATTTCCTTTAAAAACAATTCCTTTTATAAATTCATCTAATTCTTTACTCTCTTCATTAAAAAGAGATTTAATTAATTTTTCATAAGAAGGATATTTCTCAATTAAACTTTCTTTTAAAAAGTTTTTAAACTTTTTTTCATTTTTGATTGTTAAGCTAAATTCTCTATTTGTTTCTAAATAACCTTCTTGAGTTAAAACCTCAACGTTTATTCCCTTGTCTTTTAAAAGAAGTGTTTGTTTATTAACTTCTTCATTAATAATATTTTGAACTCCTAATGGTGCTAAAGCTAATAATATTAATACTATTGCTAATAATACAATTTTTTTCATCTTAATCCTTATCTTTTTTTAATTTTACTTCAAAAACTGCACCACTATGTTCATTAAATGCTACAATTTCACCTTTTTGCTGTTCTACAATCTTTTTAGCAATATTTAATCCTACTCCCATTCCACTATGCTCTTTTGATGAAATAAAAGGTTGAAAAATTTTATCAATTATATCATTGTTTATTCCACCTGCATTATCTATAAACTGAATAACAACACAATCTTTTTCTTCAAAAACTTTTATTCGTAATAATCTATTTTCATAATTTTGAATTTTTACTAATTCATCTAAGGCATTATTTAAAATAATAATCCATACTTGCTCCATTCTTTGTTTTTGAACATTACAATTAAATACATATTTATTTTTATCAATATTTCCTAAAGAAAACTCTTCATCATTTAATAAAATAGGACATATTTGTTTAGATCTATTATATGCCATCGTTAATGCAGTTATTAAAGTGGAATAAATATTTACACTCTCTTTCTTTTCATTTGAACTTTGGGAAATTTCTCTCATAGACTCAACAATATTTGCTATTCTATCAATACCATCATTTATTTTTATACTATCTTCTAGCATTCTATTTTTTATTTCACTAGATGGTAAATCCTCTATATCATAACCCATCATTTCAAAGTTTCCTTTTATATATGTCAAAGGTGTATTTATTTCATGAGTTATTCCAGCAGCTAAGGCTCCTATTGAACTTAATTTTGCGTTTTTTATTTGTTCTTCTTGATGTATTTTATCTTTTTGTCTACTTTTTTCTACTTCTTCACTAATTCTATCTTCTAAATTTTGATTTAATTCTTGAAGCTTTCTTTTATCTTCTAATGAATTCATAACTAAAATGATATGTCTTCTATCATAAAGTAAACTCAATGATAATTCTAAATGAATCTCTTCTCCATTTTTATTTATAAAGATTTTTTCTATATTTTTTATTGAACCAATTTGTAATGTCTCATCAAATAGTTTTTCTAAGAAAACTTTAGAATCTTTATGTATAAAATCAAAAAAGTTCATTGATAAAATTTCGTGATGGTCATATAAAAATAAATCTGAAACACTTCTATTTACTTTTTTAAACTTTCCATTTAAATCAACTAAGGCTATAGCACTATTAACATTTTCAAAAATAGTATTGTATTGATTTACTTGTGTATTTAAATCATCATATAGTTTTTGTATAGTCTTTTTGTCTGTTATATTATTTCTAATAATAGTAAAGCCAATAAGCTTATTTTTAATATCAAAATTTGGTTCAATAAAAGATTCAGACCAAAAATAAGTTCCATCTTTTTTTAAACATTTAAGTTCAAAATTATAAGAGTTACCTTTTTTTATATAATCTAAAACTTCTTGATATTTTTTGTCATCTAATTCTTGATCTACTAATATTCTATGAGGATGACCTATTAATTCACCTTTTGAAAAACCAGACACTTCACAAAAAGCATTACTTACATCTGAGATTATTCCATTTTTATCAAGTCTTATTGACATAATATGATTATCAATTGTTTTTAAACTATCACTTAACTCTAAATAACTTTTTTTTACACTTAAATCTAAATCTTTATTTTCTTCTATTATTTTTCTATTTAGTTTTGAAATAGGCTCACTTAAGAGTATTGTCAAAACAATAGCAATTAATAATCCTATATATAAAATTGATTCAAAATGTTCTTCAAATCTTTTTGAATTCTCTTGGGGAAATAATTTTTTTAATTTTACTATAAATATCAAGTACTTATCATTTGAGATATAAAATCTTTTAGATAAATATTTATCAAAAATTAAATCATTTTTTGAAAGTATATTTTGTGCTTGATTATCAAAAAGTTTTTCTAAAGTATAATTTGGGGTAAAATATGAAGACCAATTATATTTACTATTTTCATGAACTAAAAAATTTCCTTTTTCATCAACAATATAAGAATAAGTAAATGATTTTTTTTGTTGTTCATCAAAAACTTCCATTATTTCAAATTCTAACATTAAAAAATAGTTCTTTGTTCTTAAAACAATATTTTGTAAAGGAACTAAAGGAAAATATAATTCATTGTTTTGCTTTTTTAAATATATATTTGAATGATAAAAAGAGCTTTCTTTTTTTGTAATAATATTTCTAAAAAGCTCTTCTCTTTTTATATTATATAAACTTGAAGCTTCTTTTATTAAAGAGTTTTTATCAAAAATATATTTTA
Source organism: Arcobacter sp. YIC-80 (assembly GCF_044841725.1). NCBI lineage: Bacteria > Pseudomonadati > Campylobacterota > Epsilonproteobacteria > Campylobacterales > Arcobacteraceae > Arcobacter > Arcobacter sp. YIC-80. Next base: position 79,864 of record NZ_JBJBSI010000008.1, read on the forward strand.
ACTTTTCATTTCCTTTTAAATCAATAAGAGTAAAACTATGAATAATTTTTTGACTTACTTTATAGTGCTCTAGTAATTGTTTTATTAAAGTATCATCTTTTTCATTTTCATAATTATTAAGAGCTTGACTTTTACTAATTTTAATAAGTACATTTTCAAGCTTTTTTTGTTTATTATTAAATGTTTCTTGATGTATATCTAAACTTTTAAAAATAGTATTTATATTTCTATTTTTTATATCTTCTTCATAAAACTTTTTGAATGTATATAAAGAAAATGTAAGTAAAATACTTGCGAATAAAATAAAAGTTAAGAAAAGTTTACTATAAAAATTCAATTTCATTTTTTACCTTTCTTTTTTTCTTCTATCTTCTGATACTAATTTTATATAAAAAACTAAACCATTATTATTTTTTTCAAACCATACACTTGCACCAGATTTTTCAATCAATAGTTTTGTTATATAAATATTAATATCCTCTTGTGAAAAGTTTTTAATATACTCTTCATTAAATATTTTCTTTATCACTCTATTTTCAACTGATATGTTATCACAATATTTAATTATAATTTCATTGTTATCTTCTATAACAGAGATATCAATAGTAGGGTTTTTTATTTTATGTACTTCAACTTTATTCAAAGAATATTTTAAAAGGTTAATAAATATATGTTTAAATTCATTATGAATCCCATAGCAAAGAAGGTTTTCTTTTGAGCTTAAAGATACAGTAGTATTTAATCTACTAATATCCTCTTTTAAACTTGAAACTGCTTCTTCAATTACATTATTAATATCATATTTATCACCATAACTATTTTTTGGGAAAAAAGACTTAAATTCATTTAAACTTATAGATAAAGTTTTTAACTCTTTTTCAATGTTTTCACTTAAAATATAAATATCTTTTTTATTTATTTCTTTAGTTCTAATTTTTCCTTTTAAATTTGCTAAATTAATTGAGATATTAGATATTGGTGTTTTCCATTGATGGGCTACTGCATCTAAAACCTTACTCATTAAAGCAACTTTAGTATTATCTAATAAGTCTTTATCTTTCATTTTTATTTCATTTAGTTTATTAGATAAGTCCTCTTTTAATAAATTATTTATCTTTTTTAATTGTTTAGAATTTGTAGTGCTTACTCTAATAGATATATAACCTATTAACCTATTGTTACTATCATATTTTGAAACAATACTTCCTTTTACCCAATATGAGTTAGCAAACTTATCTAAGTTTTTAATTTCACCTTCCCAATAACCTTTCTCATGTAACTGTTTCCATAATGCTTCATAGAACTTAGGAGAAACATCTGGATGTCTTAGAATATTTATATTTCTATTTATAAGTTCTTCTTTTGAGTAGCCACAAATATTACAAAAAGCTTGTGATACATAAGTTATTATTCCTTTTGTATCTGTATGAACCATAACTACATATTTATCTATTGATAATAATAAATCTTCATATTTTTTAGATACACTATTCTTAAGTTTTTTCATTCTAAAATATTTATAAATAAGAAATAATATAAACAAATAAATAAAATGAACTAATATTAATATCCAAAAATAGTTATTTGAGATTTGATTATAAATAGTTTTTTCTTTATTTATAAAAGCAAATAAATAAACATCTGTATAACTATTTATATTCTTAATAGGAATAAAAAAAGCTGCATTTAAAACCTTTGATGAAGAATAAATAAAACTAAACTCTTCTTTATTCTTCATATCAAGTTCAATATTATGTTTATACGACTTTTTAATATCCTTAAGATTTTTTAAAGAATATCTTTTTAAAGTAAAATTATCAGAACTTATAAAATAGTTTTTATTTAAAAGAAACTTATTAAAATGTTCACTATTAAAACTCTTTTTTGATAAAAGAAAAAAAGTATTAAAATCTGAATGTTCAGAGATATCTTTTATTAAACTATTTAAAGAAAATTCTAATTTTAAAGAACCTATAAAATCTAATTCTTTATTAAAAATTGGTTTCGTAAAACTAATCACATTATTTTGTTTCAAAAGTTCATAAAAATCCAATTCTTTTTTTCTAAGAGAAAAAGGAATTAAATCAAGACTATTAGAGTCAATGTTTTTATTCATTTTAAAAAAAAGTTTATTTTCTTTAGTATAAAAAGACAACTGTTTTAAACCATGAGACTTCAAATAAAAAAAATCATTCTTTAAATATGAAAAAAGTTTTTTCTTATTTTTATTTATAAAAGCTGTATAGATATTTTCATCATGTAAGTTATTAAAAAAAATCAAATCTACTTTATTTTTTAATCTTTTAAAAGAGTGACTATAACTTTTTTTTAAATTTTGTTTTTCTTTAAAAAGAGCAGTATTTAAACTCTCTTCTTCTTTATTTTTAACTATTATTACAGTAATAAATGAAAGTAATACAAAACATGAGAACAACCTAATTAATAGGCTTTTATCTATCATAAATTATGACTTTATTACTTCTAAAACTTTTTTTTCTAAAGCACCTAAAGAATCAAAAGGTTTCATTACATAATGTGTTGCTCCATGCTTATGAGATTTTAAAACCTTATCTAAAGTGGAATATGCTGTCATCATAATAACTTTTTGGTTCTTATTTATCTCCATAATTTTTTCTAAGGCATCTAATCCATTCATTTGAGGCATCATAATATCAAGAAGTACAATATCATAAGAAGTGTTCTTTAAATTATCAATTGCTAAAACAGGGTTAGTTTGTGTTGTAACATCAAAATCTCCACTTCTGTTAAAATATCTACTTAACATAGAAAGAATTTCTCTTTCATCATCCACTATTAAAACTTTATATTTACTCATTATTGTCCTTTAATCAAAAAGCTTTTTTGCTGCTTCTTTCATAGTTGATTGACTTTTTTCTTCTAAAATTTTATCAAGATAAACAAATACATTTGCACTCGCATCTTCAACTAATTGTATTTTATCTTCAATTAGCTGCTTAGAACACGATACAGAATTTCCAGAACACTCTTTAGCTAAAAGATTAGCTTCATCATGTACAACAGCATGGTATTTTTCTAAATGTCTGTATGAAGGAACAAAACTAAATTCTTCTTTTCCTAATCCAGTGTCATACCATTTCCCTAATCTACAATTATGATGATCAACAGCTTTAAAACTATGTTCTCCTCCAAAAATTAATTGATATAAATTGTTTTTATATATAACATGATCTAATTTTGCTAAATTAATAAAAATTGTATTTGATATATTTTCTACTTCATATACTGATCTATTTGCATTTCTTTGGAATGAATTCATTAAGTCACTTAAAGTATCTACTCTTTCTTTAGTTTCAACTACACCTTTTCCTACAACTTCTGAACTACTTTTTATTTTTGCTGTATCCGATTGAATTGAATCCACAACATCTTTTATTTGAGTTGCTGCATCAGCACTTCTACTTGCTAAGTTTCTTACTTCTTGTGCAACTACTGCAAAGCCTTTACCTGCTTCGCCTGCTGTTGCTGCTTCTACTGCTGCATTTAGAGATAATATATTTGTTTGGAAGGCAATTTCTTGAATAAGTGTAATTACTTCTGCGATATCTTTACTTTTTGAAACTAATGAGTTTACAATATCATTTTCTTTTTGGATTTCTTCTTGTAGGTACTGTGTATCATCTACAATTTCTGTTGTAAGATTCAGTCCTTTTGTTGAACCAGTAGCTGTATCTTTTGATTCTTTCATCATTGCTTGTAAATCTTCAAGTAAAGATGTATATGTTTTTTGAGTAGAACTTAAAGAGTTAGTCATGTTTTTATTATGTCTTTCTAATAATCCACCTTCTTTATTATCATGAATAGATGTTTTTCTTAAAGAAGCTATTTTATAACCTTCAAATTCTTTAAGTAAAATACTAGCTTCACAATCATCCATAATCAAAGTTTCACTCTTACTTTTAACTGCTTCTAAAACAACAGAATAATCAGAAATATTTGCTTTTGCGATATTATTAACAAAAAATATTTCATCCAAAGGAGAGAAAACTACTAAACCTTCTTCCTGAGAAAGTAAAGCTGTTTCTTTAAAAAGTTCTAGTTGTTTTTTGCAGTTATCATAATCTTTTTCATAAGGATTATTATTTAATTGCACATTTAACTGCTCAATATCTTTATCTTTTTGAGCAAGTTGCTTCTTGAGTTCTTTTATTTGAGAGTGTAATGAAACTATTTCATTTTCTAATTTTTTATTACCAAAAAACATAAACTAACCTTATAAGTACTTATTTAAGGAAATATTATCTTATTTTTGATAAATGGTATATAAAAATAATTAAATCTTTTAATTATTTTTAATATTTTTAGCACATCTTATAGCCTCACTAAATGATATTTGGAAGTTAAAGCCTCCTAGTTCACCAGTTATATTTAAACACTCACCAATAAAATAAAGATTTTTTTGCTTTAAACTTTCAAAGTTATAATGATTTATTTCATCTGTGTTTATTCCCCCTTTTGTTACTTCTGCTTTTGTATAGCCAAAGTTACCAGCAGGTGAAAATTCATAATATTTTAAAAGCTCTAACTTTTCTTTTTCTTCTTGACTTAATTCACTTATAGGTTTATCTTTTAAGTTTATTGAATTTAAAAATTCACTCGTAAATCTTTTAGCAAAAGGCAAAGCTGATGAAATTTTTTTATTACCTTTTAATAACTTTGATAAATCAGTTTTAGGTAAAAAATCAATTGCTAACTTTCCTTTCTTCCAATAAAGAGAACTTGTTAAAACTACAGGGCCTGAACATCCTTTATGAGCAAATAAAAAAGAACCTTCAAATCTTCTTCCATCTATATAACTATTTACATAAGTTGAAATTCCTGATAGGTTTTTAAACCAAAATTGATCTTTTTGAACTGTAAAACCTACAAGTGCAGGCTCTAACTTTTCTATTGTATGTCCAAATTTCTTAGCTATATCAAAAGCAATAGAACTAGCTCCTAAACTTGCATAAGATAAACCACCACTTGCTACTACAACTTTTTTTGCTTCGATTATTTTATGATTTGTTTTGATTTTAAAAACTTCATTCTCATAAGAAATATCTAAAACTTTTGTATTTAAATATTTTTTGATATGAGAAGTTAGCTTTGTAAACATATCTATAACATCTTGAGAGGATTTACAAAAATATGTTCCTTTTACAATTTTTGGATTAAGTGTAGGGAAAACTGCATTTTTATTTAAAAACTCTAAAGTTTCATCTTTTGAAAAGTCCTTTAATAGACTCTTTACAAGACTTCTATCACCTAAATAGTTTTTTTCACTTACAAGCTCATTTGTAATATTACATTTAGCCCCACCTGAAACTTTTATTTTTGCACCAATTTTTGCGTTTGCTTCAATCATACAAACATTTTTAAATACTCTTTTATTTAAATTTGAAGCAAACATCAAACCACTTGCTCCTGCACCTATAATTGCTATATCGTAGATACTTCATCCTTTTTACATATAAATCTATTTATGCCATTTTCATGACTATATTCTAAAGTATAATGATTTGCTTTTAAAATATTAAAAATTATATAAAGACCTAAACCAAAAGAGTCTTTATTATTTACTTCTGAGCTAAAAAATGGTTCAAAGTATTTTTCTAAATCAAACTTTAAAGGCTCTCCCTCATTTTCAAAAATTAAATCCCAACCATCACTTTTTATAGTTACTTTCTCATTAGGTGAGTATTTTAAAGCATTATCAATTAGATTTTTAATAGCAATTGAAAAAAGTTTAAAATTAACTTCAATTTTTTTATTTTCATATTTTTTGATTACAGACTCATCTTCAACCATTAAAATATCTTTTGCATTATCAACTATATCATCAATAAAATAGACTTTTTTTTCTACATTTTTAGTTGAGGAAATAAGTTCTTCTATTGAGGCAAATTCATTTATTAAAGCTTCTAATCTTATAAAAACCTCTTTTAATTTTTCATCATTTTCATCATTTTTTTCAAGTTCAACTAAAAACTTTCCTTTTGTAATTGGTGTTTTTAATTCATGCATTATATTTCTGATAAATACATTTCTTGATTCTTTTACATCTTTTAATTTTTTAGCTGCATTTTTAAACTCAACAGCTAAAAGTGAAACTTCATCTTTTCCATCAAGGTTACAACACTCAAAATCAAAGTTTTCATCGCCTAAAGTTTTTACCTTATCTTTTAAGATTTTTAGTGGCATTAGTTTTCTAAGTGTGATTAAATACATCAAAATAATAGTTATAATAACTATCGCAAATACTAAAATTATATAAATATTTGAATTATGAGAACTTACTGTATTATCTTTTACAAGAATTGTTTCACCTTTTTTCTTCATATAAATATAATTAAAATCATTTAACTTTAAAACTCTAAAGATTGTTTTTCTTTTTTTAGATTTCCTATGAAGTAAAACTTTCGTTTCTGGATTATATGTAATAGCATTTATTTTGCCTTTATTTGTAAAAAGTTCATAATTATACTCTTTTAAGCCCTTTGCAAAATCCATATCTAAACCACCTCTATGATGCTTTAGCATTACTCTTTTTACTATTGGGATATATCTATCCATTAACTCTTTTTCTTGTGTTTTATAATTGTGTGTCATTAATAAAAAGAAACTTACAATCACTAAAACAATTGAAATTATAAAACTAACTGTTATTGTGAAAAATATTGATGATTTATTCATTGTGTAAATTTATACCCCATTCCTCTAATTGTTTGAAGATATTTAGGTTCTTTTGGATTATCTTCTATCTTTTGTCTAATTCTATTTATTATTACTGCTAGTGAACCTGAACTTTCATAGTCTTGATTTAATAAATCAGAATTTTCAAAAATTTCCTCTCTTGAAATTACGAAATTTTCTCTTTTTAGCATAAGAGATAAAACTTCATATTCTGCTGCTGTAAGTTTAACATAATTTTCATTTTTACTTATTTGTTTTTTTTCTTCATCTAAGATAAACTTTTTTTTCACTTTTAAGTCATTATCTTTAGTATGATTAAATCTTCTAAGAATTGTTTTTATTCGAACTTCAAGTTCTCTAGGGTCATAAGGTTTTGGTAAGTAATCATCTGCTCCAAGTTGTAAAGCTGTTACTTTATCAGTAATATCACTTCTAGCACTTGAGATTATTATGGGTATATCAAAGTTTTTTACAATCTCTTTACAAACATCTAAGCCATCCATTCCTGGTAAAGTTAAATCTAAGATAACTAAATCAAAAGTATTTAACTTCAAAGATGAAAGAGCCAGAAAAGGCTCTTCATAATTTGTAACTTCTATATTAAACTTTTTTAGGTATTGAGTTAAAACATCTGCAAGTTCTAAATCATCCTCTACCATTGCAATTTTTATCAAAATTCATACCTTTTTTTTGCATCTTTTGAGCTTTTAAATCTATTAAAGTTTTAAACTGTTCTTTTTGTGTGTCATCTAATACAGCATATATTTTTTCTATTTTTAAAGCTCTTGATTTTAGCATATTCTGTCTTTTTTCACTCATAATTTTAATATATTTTTCTTTATCAAAATTAGATTTAGTAAATGCATCACTTATTGTTTGCTTTTGTTTTTTTGAATCTTGCATGATTTTTTTAATTTGTGTTTTTTGAGAATCACTTAGATTTAACTTTTTTAATGTTGAAAAAATTGGGTTTCTCATTTTTTTATGGGAAATATGTTTTTTCATCATTTTGTGATTATTTTGCATATTACACTCACCTTTATTTCCATAAGCAAATGCACCTGTAGCTAAAGTTGTACTTAAAACTAGTACTGATAAGATTTTTGTTTTTGTTGTCATTTTTTATCCTTTTTTTGTTCTGATAAAATTATGACATTGATATTTTAATACTATTTGAATATGAGTTTAATGTAAGTTTAACAAACATATAAAAAAGGTTTAAAGTAAAGACTTTAAAACCTCTTTTAACTGTTCAGGATTTGAAAAGTGATCAACTTTTTTTACAAAGTTACCATTTTTATCAAAAAAATAAATATATGAAGTATGTGCAACAGAATATCCCATTGAAGAGTTCTCTAATTCTACTTTTTTATAGTAAGTGCCATATCTTTGAACAATATCATCAATATTTTCTTTATTTGAAGTTGCACCTTTAAAAGTAGGATGAAAATATGTAGCATAAGAAGCTAAATCTTCAAGTTTATCTCTATTGGGATCAACTGAAATAAATAAACCTTCAAAATTTTGTTCAACTTTTTGCCTATCAAAACTATTTAAAGCATGAGCCAGTGAACTTAAAGAAGTAGGACAAACATCAGGACAAAAAGTATAACCAAAATAAATTGCTAAAACTTTTCCTTTATAATCATCTAAAGTTATTTTTCCATCTTTTGAATCTACTTCAAAAGAGTATTTATTTTTCTCTTTTACATCATTAATATACGGTTCTATTAAAACTATGATACCTACTGCTATTAATGCAGAAATTAAATATGATAATTTTTTCATGTTTTACCTTGTTGTTTGGAATTGAAACCTTGCTCCAACTCTTTGATTTATTTTTTCTAAACTTATATCAGCATTCCATTTCATATTTCCAACAGGACAAGTTGGAAGTGTACCTTTAGCTTCATATAAGCCATTTCCTAAGTTTTTAAATTTTAAGTCAAAATATCCCATAAACATATTTGTTGCGTAAATATTTAAAGAGATGTTTTCTAAATTCTTTTCACTACTTTTAAGTTTAAATGTAAGATTTTTCATCAAAGGTATCTCTTTTGGGAAAACTTCAAGAGTAAACTCTTTTCCATCTTCTAAAACTATAGTACAAGCAGATTTGTGTAAATCACAACTATTATCTTGAACTGTATATTTTACTTCACCTTTAAAATAATTATACACTTTGTTGAAATCTATTAAAAAATATCCTGCAACAATTGAAGCAATTACAAATATTTGAACTAATAAAGTTTTATTCATTTGTTATTTTCCACATTTTCCTGCGCCACAAGACATTTTTTCTTTATTATTCATTCCATGATTTTTCATCATCATTCCAGCCATTACTTTTTTAACAGGTGCAAAAACTTTTATATTTTGCCCATTTGAAAAACTTAAATCAATTTCTACTTGCATTTGTTCTTTTAAAGGTTTTGTCTTTAAATCAATTAACATAATATGAAAACCACCTGGTTTTAAAACAGTACTTGAGTTAGCTTTTATTTCAATTTTTGGAACTTGATACATTTTCATAATACCATCTTTCATATCATGAGTATGTAACTCTACAATATTTGAAGCACTTGAAGTTGCACTAATTAAAGATATACTTTTATCAGAACTATTCGTTATTTCCATAAAAGCTGCACTATTTGGAAGATTAGGTGGAGTTGCTCTTACATAAGCGTCTTTTACACTAAGTGCTGATGCAAAAATTGATGTTGCACTTAAAAATAGTAATGAGAATAATTTTCTTTTCATTGGAGTTTCCTTTTTCCATAATATATCATTTATGTGTTAATTATATATTAATTATAAACTCTTAACATACTCTTTACATAGAAATAGTATAAATTTAACAGTATTACACTATACTAGACATAAAAAAATTATATGGAAAAAAAATGCAGTTAACAAATATTACAACTAGAACAAATCTTTTAATAGCATTTATCTCTATATCTTTTACTTTTATTATTTCTGTTTATTTTCAATATAAAAGCTTTGAAGAAGAAATAAAACATGTAAAAGAAGATTTTATTGAACTAAAAAAAAGTGAAATAAAAACTGAAGTTTTAAGAGTTTATAAAAATATAGAAAAAAAAGAAAAAGAAATTAATAATAAAATAAAAGAAAACCTAAAAAAAAGAGTAGCTCTTGCTCATACCATAGCTAATTCGATATATGAAGATAATAAAAACATTAAAAGTGATGAAGAAATTAAATATTTAATTGTTACAGCTTTAAAGAATATTTCTTTTACAAATAAAAGATCTTACTTTTTTATAAATAAAAATGATGGGGAAGCAATACTTTTTAATACAAAATCAATGTTAAATAAAAATATAAATAATTGGAACTTAAAAGATAAAAAAGGTAAAGCCTTTATTCAAGAACAATCAAAAATAGCATTAACTAAAAAAGAAGGTTTTTTAAAAACTCACTTTGTTAAACCTGATTTAAAAGATAATATTCAATATCCAAAACTAAGTTATGTAAAATTATTTTCACCTTATAATTGGCATATTGGAACAGGTGAATATATAGATGATGTAGTCAAAGATATACAAGATACTATCTTAACTGATATTGCTAATATTAGATATGGAAAAGAAGGATATATTTTTGTAAATAGAATTGATAAAAAAGCTTTAATTTTTAATGGAGTAAAACTTGATAAACCCAAAGATTATACAAATACTAAATTATTTAATATTCAACTAGAAAGTATGAAAAAAGGTGATTTTTTTCAATATAATTTTAGAAAGCTAAATACAAAAAAAGAATTTCCTAAAATATCTTTTGTAAAACAATACCATAAATGGGGTTGGATTATTGGAACTGGTTTATATATAGATGAAGTTAATAGCCATATTGAGCTAAGACAAAAAGAAGTAAAAAATAGTATTATATTACAAATTATTAGTTTAGTATTAGTTTCTATTAGTCTATTTATATTAGTTTATTTTATCTCAAAAAATATGTCTGACAAAATAAAAAAGAATATAATAAACTTAATAGGTTCCTTTAAAACAGCATCAAAAAAAAGTAAAAAAATAAATACATCTCTACTAACTTATGATGAATTTGAAGACTTAGCAAATAGTTTAAATCAGACTCTAAAATCAAGAAATAAAGCTATTCTTAAACAAAAAAACTATTTAGATATCATAGATGAAAATGTTATAACCTCTTCTACAGATAAAGAAGGAATAATAACAAATGCTAGTAATGCTTTTTGTAATATTTCTAAATATTCAAAAAAAGAACTTATAGGTTCCTCACATAATATAATCCGTCATCCAGATGTTCCTAAAAAATTTTATGAACAAATGTGGGAAACTTTAAATAGTGGTAAAGTATGGAAAGGTGAAATAAAAAATCTAAGAAAAGATGGAAAAGAGTATTGGGTAGATGCAATAATCCAACCTATATATAAAAATAAAGAAATAGTTGGATATACAGCTATAAGACATGATATTACAGATAAAAAGAAAGTTGAATACTTATCAATAACAGATGAGTTAACAGGATTAAGAAATAGAAGATTCTTTAATGAAGTAATTAAAGATGAACTATTAAGAGCTAAAAGAAATAAATCTTTTCTTACATTTATGATGTTAGATATTGATTACTTTAAAAAATATAATGATACTTATGGACACCAAAAAGGAGATGAAGCTTTAAAAGAAGTAGCAAAAGCTTTAAAAAGTCTATGTAAAAGAGGTGGAGATTATTCTTTTAGGTTAGGAGGAGAAGAATTTGGTGTTTTATTTATAAGTGAAAATACCCAAGGTTCAGAAACGTTTGCAAATAAATTTTTAAAAGAAGTTGAAGCCTTAAATATTGAGCATAAAGAAAGTTTAGTATCAAAAAATATCACTGTCTCAATTGGCTTAGTTACGAAACAAGCTAATACAGTTAAAAATGAAGATGAATTATATAAACTAGCTGATGATGCTTTATATGAAGCAAAAAAAAATGGAAGAAACCAAGTAGTAGTAAAAGTAGTATAAATATACGCTTTTACTATCTTTTTAAATGCCCAGCTAAAAATCCACTTGAAAAAGACCATTGAAGATTATAACCACCACATGGTCCATCTAAATCCATAACTTCACCACAGAAATATAAACCATCAACTATTTTACTTTGCATTGTATTTGGGTTTATCTCTTTTAAGCTTACTCCACCTCTTGTAATCATAGCTTTTTTAAAGCCTACTGAGTCAGTAACTGTAAATGGTGTATTTGCTACTATTTTTACTAAATCATTTCTTGTCTGACCATCTTGGTCTTTAAACTTTTTATCAAGTTTTGCGTTTACTTGTAAACATAACTCTTTTGATACAGAAGCTGGTAAAAGAGTACTTAAAAGCTCAACTACATTTGCATCAGGCTTTAAAGTGGCTTGCTTTTTCAAATGTTGAAAAATCTCATCTTCACTTTTACCTTTTACCATATTTATTAAAAGTGGAACTTCATCATACTTTTCAAGTAAAGGAGTAATTTCCCTAGAAAAATCTAAAATAACTGGACCTCTTAAGCCCTTTGATGTAAAAATCAAGTCTCCAACAGCTTTTAATTTTTTAGCTTTTTTTAAATCAATTCTCACAATTGCTTTAGCAATAGTATCAGCTGTACAGTTTGCTACCCAAGTCTCTTTAGTATAAACAGGAAGCATAGCAGGATAAAGGTCTGTTACTTTATGTCCTAACTCTTTTGCAAACTCATAACCATCACCATTTGCTCCAAGCATAGGAAATCCTAGTCCTCCTGTTGCTACTATTACATTTGGTGCTTCAAAATTACCTTTTTGTGTTTGAACTCCTGTGATTTTTGTATTATCACATAAAAGTCTATCAACTTTACAATCACATAAGACTTCTACATCAAGTCTTTCTAACTCTTTTTGTAAAGCATTTATAATTGTAGAAGAGTTATGAGTAATAGGGAAAATTCTAAAACCATCTTTTGTATCTGTTTGAACACCTATACTTGAGAAAAACTCTCTTAAATCATTTTTATCAAGCATATTAATAGCAGTCATCATAAACTTACCATTTCTTCCAAAAGAGCTCATAAAATCCTCTTTACTTAAAGTATTAGTTAGATTACACTTTCCTCCACCTGTTGCTTTTAATTTTGCACCAAGGGAACTTAGCTTTTCTAAAAGTAAAACATCAAATCCTAATTTTTTTGCAGTTATTGCTGCAATCATTCCAGCTCCACCAGAACCAATTACTATTACATCATATTGTTTTTTCATGGCGTAATCATAACCAAAGATTGTTAAAAACTTTGATATACTTCATTTATGAAAATAAGAGTCGGAACATTTAATTTATTTCAATTTGTAGAACCACCATATAGTTGGTATGAAAAAAAAGACAAATTCACCCAAGAACAATGGATAGAGAAAAGAGCTTGGATTAAAAACCAAATAACATCAATGAACTGTGATGTTATTGGTTTTCAAGAAGTATTCTCTCAAAATGCCCTAAAAGATTTATGTAAAGAGCTAGGCTTTGAATACTTTATAACAGTTGATACACCAAAAGTTCATGAAAAAAATGAACTCATATATGTAAGTACAACTGTTGCACTTGCTTCTAAGTACCCAATATCAAATATAAAAAGTGTCAAAAAACATACACCAAGTTTAAAAAAACATCATTTTAAAAGTGATTTTAAGTTTGCAAGAACTCCAATAAAAGCTGATATTACAATTCCAAATAAACAAGATATTACAATATATGTTTGTCATCTAAAATCAAATAGAGAAAATGAGTTTGAATATATCTTCAATGAAAACCATACCCTTGAAGAAAAAAACCAACAAGTTCAAAAAGCTTTAAAAGAAAACTTTAGTAAATCACTAAAACAAAGACTTTGCGAGGCTTCTTCACTATTTTTTGATATGAAAAAACAAAAAGATAAACCTTATATTTTAGTATGTGATTTAAATGATAGACTTCATGCACTAACTATTGATGCCCTATCAAACAACAAGTATCATGATGAAACTAGAAAAGAGACATTTATTTTAAAAGATGCCTACTATGAACATGAAAGAAAAATATATAATCCTCATCCCGAACAAAAAGAAATACAAAGAGAAGCTACAAGTTATTTTATTGGAAAAGGAAATGTTTTAGATTTTATTTTTATAAGTAATCATTTTAGTAAAAAAAATAAAAATGCAATTGCTAAGGTAAGCAATTATGAATTATTCAATAAACATATTGAAGAAAATCATGCTGGTTCAATCTTAAAAAGTGATCATGCGCAAGTAGTTTGTGAGTTAAATTTCAAAAAAGATTAAAAACTTAACAAAAAATACACTTTTTATACATGAGTTCATATTATAATACACTCAGAGATAAATTAAACCCATTAATTTATTCATAGAGTAAGCAGTAGTATGCTTCCTTTAACTCCTCCTTATAAAAGAGAAAAGTTTTTGTGCTTAACTTTTCTCTTTTTTTCTAAAATTCTTAAAAAACTTATTTTCATTAGTATCAAAATTATTTTTATATGTTATAATTTTCGTTATACCTTTATAAGGAAGATAAATGAGTGCAAATAGTATAGATACAGAAGTTATCGAAAATATTAAATTAGCGTTAAATACTAAAGATATTAAAGTTATGGAAGAATTAAAGCATCATGTATCATCAAATGTAAGAAGATCATTAGCAAGAAATACAAAACTACCTACTTCTATAGCTAATTACTTAGCTTATGATCCATCTATGAATGTATCATATATGGCATTACAAAATCCAAATTGTACAGAAAAAAGAGACTTAAGAGAATATGCTAAACACCCTTGTGTATCATGTCAAAAAAGTGAGATTAACTTAAATTGTTATATGTGTAAAAATCTTCAAGATTTTAAATATTAATAGAAGAGAAAAATTCTCTTCTACTTTCTTAAATATTTTAATGTAGTTGCTATAATATCGTCATCATCTTTAGATGGTGATTTTATAGTTTCTTTTGAATCATCATCTTTTACAAATGTTATATTCATTTCATAAGATGAAATAGTTTTTATTTTCTTAGATAAACTTAATATCTTAATCATAATAAGCTCTAAGAACTGTTTCGTTGGAATATCTGGCTTACCAAATCTATCTTCCATCTCTTCTTCAATAGCATAAACAGCTTCTTTATCATGACATTTTGAAAGTCTTCTATAAAGCTCTAATCTTACTCTATCTTCTGTAATATACTCATCAGATAAATATGCTGAAATAGCAAGTTTAATATCAACCGTTTTATTCTCTTCTTTTGTTTCACCACTTAAACTAGCTAAGGCTTCTTCTAACATCTTAAGATATAAACCATAACCTATTTGCTTGATATGACCACTTTGAGCTTCACCTATGATATTTCCACCACCTCTTATTTCTAAGTCTTGGTGAGCAAGTGCAGTTCCACTTCCTAAATATGAGTTTGATTCTAAAGCAACAAGTCTTTTTACTGCATCATTTGTGATTTGTTTTTTATCTTCTACAACATAATAACAGAATCCTTCCTTGTCACTTCTACCAACTCTTCCTCTTAACTGATGTAAATCAGCAATACCAAATCTATCAGCACCATCAATAATAATAGAGTTTGCATTTGGTAAATGAAGACCTGATTCAACAATAGATGTAGCTAGTAAAATATCAAACTCTTTGTTTTCAAATGCATCAATAATTTTTTCAGCTTGAGCAGGTTTTATCTTAGAGTGAATAACTTCAACTTTAATATTTGGGATAATCTCTTCAATATCACTTTTTTTAGCCTCAATTGAAGCAATATTATTATGAACATAGAAAAGCTGTCCACCCCTTCTTTTCTCTCTTAAGATTATCTCTTTGATAAGTTTTTCACTATACTCTTTAACATAAGTTCTAACCCCTAATCTCTCACTTGGCGGAGTAAGTAAAGCACTCATACCTTTTAGTTTTGATAAGGCAAGATTTAAAGTTCTTGGAATTGGAGTTGCACTCATAGAGAAAATATGAACATCTTCTCTTAATGCTTTTAGTTTCTCTTTTTGTTTTACACCAAATTTATGCTCTTCATCAATAACAACTAAAGCTAAATCATTTGTCTTAACTCCAAGTAGTGAGTGAGTTCCCACAACTAGTTTAATCTCACCTGATTCAAGACCTTTTTTGATATGGTTTTTCTCTTTAGTTGAAGTTTTCCCATCAAGCTTAGCCATAGGAAAACCATACTGCTCGAACCTTTTTTGCATTCCATGAAAGTGCTGTGTAGCAAGAAGTGTTGTAGGACACACAAATAAAGCTTGTTTACCATCTAAAACAACAGCTAAAAGTGCATTCATAGCAACTTCTGTTTTACCAAAACCAACATCACCTGATAAAAGTCTATCCATAACTCGGCCACTACTTAAATCAGTAAAAATATCTCTAACAGCTTTTGATTGATCTTTTGTGTACTCAAAGCCTGCATTATTTTGGAATTCAAGTAAGGCTTGTTTATCTGTATTTATTTTTACACCATTTATAAGCTCTCTTGCTGCTGCTATTTTGATAATATCATTCGCAATAGCAAATAGTTTGTCTTTTACTTTATCTTTTAGCTTAGCAAAACTTCCTTTTCCAAGCTTATCAACAGTTGCATAAGAACTTCCATCAGCTACATATCTATCAATTAAATCTATATTTTCAACAGGAATTAAAAGCTTATCATCCCCTGCGTACATAACAATAACAAAGTCTCTTTTAGCTCCCATAACTGTAACAGGCTCTATTCCTTTATATTGTCCAATACCGTGTTTTTCGTGAACTACAAAATCATTTTCTTGAAGTTCATCAAGTACTAGTTTTACTCTTTTCTTTCTTCTTGTTTTTATCTCTTTATTTAAAGAAATGATAATTTCATCATCACCAATAAGATTTAAGATATATGGTTCGATTATATAGTTTATATTTGTATCACTAAGTTCTAAATCAAAAGCTTTTATTTTAGCTTCTGATGAAGAGATAATATTTACTTTTTTGCCCTCATGAAAAGAGATAAACTCTTTTACATTTGCAGGAGCTATTTCTTGATAGTTTTTTGCTTTATAAATTTGAGGAGTTGCTAAAAACTTATCTTTATTTAGTCTCTTATCTTCAAATACATAAACTTCTTCTAACTCATCTAAAGCTTCTTGTGTAATAAAGCTATTCATATTTTGAGGTAAATACTCGCCTAAATCATTTAAATACCAAAACCCAAGGGAGTGAATATCTTTTACAAAAGTATCAGATTCTACACTTTGAACTTGTTCATTAATACCCTCAAAAGTTTCTTCATCAAGTGCTAAAAAAGCAGGAGTAATTGTAAAACTTTCAATCTCTTCTTTAAAAGACTTTTGATCTTCAATATCAAACTTTCTAATACTTTCAACCTCATCGTCAAAGAAAGATACTCTATATCCAAACTCACTTCCTAAAGGACAAATATCTAAAATATCTCCTCTTATAGAAACCTCAGCTTCTGAGGTTACAATATCAACAAAATAATAACCCCAATTGTAAAGTTTTGATTTTAACTCTTCAAGATTTATGGTATCAGCAAAAGCTATTTCATAGTTATCAAAACATTGTGCTTTTGGCATAGGATAAGAGATTGTTCGAATAGGTGAGATTAAAATTTTATTTTGCTTTTTATAGTTATAAAAACCATTTAAAGCTTTAGTAATATCTTGTAACTCTTCACTAAAAGATAATAAATCATCTCCAAAATTAGCTCTAAAATCAGATAATACAAAAGGAGTAAAACCCAAATAAGAAACAATATCATTTGCTATTTGAGCTTGTTTATCATCATTTACAATTAAAAGCTCACACTCTTTTAATCTTTTTTCATCTTTTAAGTTTTTTAAAAATTCGTAAATACTTTTCACTATTTCTCTTCTTTTAACTCTTCAAAAAATCCAGTATTTTTATCAAAATAATAAGGAGGGTAAGGTGTTTCATTTAATAAAAATACTAGATTTGCTTCTTCAAAACCTGCTTTTAAAAGACCTTCTTTAAATACCTCTAAAATATAAGCTTTTGTTGTATAAAAAGTTGTTGTTGAAAAAGAAGTATATACATGTTTTTCTCCTTCAACTGCTTTAAAACTTTCTCTTTTTAAAAACTTTTCTAATTTCTTTTCATCTTTTAAGCCACCAACATCAAGTAAAACTAATACATCAACTTTCTCTTCTGCCATAAATTTTCCTTTTTGCTTTTTCTTTGTGCGTATTGTATTTAAAATATCATTAATTTGGAATTTTAAAGAATTTATTAAAAAATAATCTTCTATCTATACTGTACCTACTATTTTAGTTATAATATAATTTTAAGGAGTAATAAATAATGAAACGTAGGGATTTTATAAAAAAAAGTGCAACTGCTACTACAGCAATATTAGGTTTTCCTGCAATTTTAAGTGCAAAAAACAAATATCCCACAATAAAAGTATTAGGTACTCATGTTACGTTACAAGAACAAATAAGATTAAGAGCGCAAAAAGAATTAAAAATTAATATTGAGTTTTTTCCAGGAGGAAGTGCTGAGGTTCTAACAAAAGCAATTGCTGATCCAAGTTCATTTGATCTATATGAACAGTGGTCAAACAGTACAAGGCTACTTTGGAATTCAGGAAGTATTCAAGCTATAGATACAAAAAAGTTAACTTATTGGAATGAAATAAATAGTTTAGCTAAAACAGGTAAAATTACTCCTTCTTCTACTACTGCACCAGGTGATTCTCCAAATAAGATTTTATATATTCAAAATGATAAAACTTTAGGTTCAACTCCTAGTGAACAAATCTCTTTTATGCCCTATGTACATAATGTAGATTCATTTGGATATAACTCAAATATAATTAAACAAGGTACTCCTTACGAAAGTGAGAGTTGGGGATGGTTGCTTGATAAAAAGTATAATGGAAAAGTAGCTATTGTAAATGAACCATCTATTGGATTATTTGATTTAATACTAGCTACAAAAGCTCAAGGCTTAGTTGATTATAAAGATATAGGAAATCTTACTATTAAAGAAATTGACGCTTTATTTAATGTATTATTTAAATACAAAAAAGAAAATCATTTTAGAGGTTTTTGGAATTCTGTACCTCACTCTATTGAACTTATGAAAAATAACGAAGTGAATATACAAAGTATGTTCTCTCCAGGAGTTAGTACTTTAAATGAAATGGGTATTCCATGTATTTATGCAGCACCTAAAGAAGGATTTAGAGCTTGGTATGGAGTTATGTGTTTATCTTCTGAATCAAAAGGAGAAAAACAAGAAGCTGCTTATTCTTACATGAATTGGTGGTTATCTGGGTGGCCTGGTGCTTTTATAGCAAGACAAGGATATTATATTTCAAACCCTCAACGATCAAAACCATTAATGAGTCAAGAGGAATGGAACTATTGGTACAAAGGTAAAAAAGCAAAAACTCATTTATATGGAACTAATGGAAAAATATCAGTGAAAAAAGGTATGCAAAGAAGTGGAGGATCTTACATAAATAGATTTAATAATATTGCCGTTTGGAATACAGTAATGCCTAACTTTGATTACACTTTATACAAGTGGAATAAACTTGTTAGAAGAGCATACTAAACAGGATTAAATATGATATTTAAAAATATAAAATTTCAATACAAAATCTATATAATTACCTTTATATTAATAATATTTTTTATCTTAATAACTTATATTTCAAATTTAAATAATAAACATATATTTGAAAATTTAGAAAACTTGAAAAATACTAATTCTTCACTACAATCAACTTTGATTTTATTATCAGATGTTGAACATTTACAAAGGTTAATAATAGAATACACAATGTCCTCAGATAAAGGTTTAATTGAGCCAATAGAAAAATATTTTAATAAAGTTTCAAATCATTCTATACCAAATATTTCTAAAAACAATAATTTCTCTTATATCTATAAAAAGCTCTTAGATAATATAAAGCAGTATAAGAAAAATTATGAGATAGCTAAAAAACAAATACCTTTAAATTTCACTTTAAGAGAAGACTTAAGACATAACAGTAAAAAACTAGAAAATGAACTTGAACAAATCTATAAATTTACTGAGAAAAAAGACTCATTAATAAAAGTAATTTTAATAAGAAAAACTTCTTTAGAAATAGAACGTGCTGTTATAAGATATTTGGAAACAGATAATAGAGTACATATAAAATTTATAAAAAATACTTTTAGTATTATAGAAAATAATTTTAAGATGTTAGAAAAATCAATCAAAATTGATAAAAAGATAATTAATCAAATATCTAATACAATTAAAGAATTCAAAAAAAATGTAAATCAAACAATTGAACATTATAGAACATATTCAATGCTTACAAAAGTAGTAATGCCAGGAGATGTTTATGAGATTTATTTTTATGCAGAAAAATTAAAAACATTAACCCTTACAAAAATTGATTCTGTTCAAGAAATGATTAAATACTATTCAGAATTGAATAAGAAATTTAATTTTTATGGAAGTATAATTTATATATCATTAGTTATATTAAGCTTTATTCTTATTATTCGTATGTTACAAAAGCCTTTAGAAGAGCTTACAATAATGTTTCAAAAACTTTCTAAAGGGGAAGATGATGTATCAATTCCTTCTTATACTCATGATGATAATATAGGTAAATTAATCCAATCAGCTGATATGTATAAACAAAGAAATAAAGAGACTAAAGAACTTTTAAAACAAACTCAAGATTACAAAAATAATCTTGAAATAAAAGTAGAAAATGAAATAAATATAAGAAGAGAACAAGAAAAAGTTTTATTACACCAAGCTAAACTAGCTTCAATGGGTGAAATGATAGGTGCAATAGCACATCAATGGAGACAACCTTTAAATGAATTAAGTATACGTATTCAAAAAATTAAATATACTTATGCAAAAGGTAAAATAGATGATGAATATATTCAAGAGTTTATTTATAAAAATAAAAAAACGATAGATTTTATGAGTAAAACTATCGATGATTTTAGAAACTTTTTTAGAATTGATAAAGAAAAAATACAATTCAAAGTGAAAAAAGCCATTGAAGATATTATAGAAATTCAAACATCTCAACTTAAAAACTATAATATTAAAGTAGAAATTTTAGGACAAGAATTAGTAATAAATGGATTTAAAAGAGAATTTCAACAAGTAATTGTAAATCTTCTTAGTAATTCAAAGGATTCATTTATATCAAAGCAAGTCAAAAAACCTTTAATTAAAATTATCATTGATAAAAATAAAATTCTTTTCCAAGATAATGCAGGAGGTTTTTCAGAAGATATTATAGAAAGAGTTTTTGAACCTTACTTTACTACAAAAGAACAAGGTGAAGGAACTGGAATTGGTTTATATATGTGTAAGATGATTATAGAAGATAATATGAATGGAAAAATATCTGCATCAAATAAAAATGATGGTGCAGTAATTATGATTGAATTTAATAAAGAGGAAGTTAAAAATGCAAAAAGTTAACTCTATATTATATGTAGAAGATGAAAAAAATGTACAAGAAGAATTAGCAGAAGTATTAGAGTTTTACTGTGAAAACCTATATCTTGCAGATGATGGGAAACAAGGATTAAAACAGTTTATACAATACAAGCCTGACATTATTATAACTGACATTAAAATGCCAATTATGGATGGAATTGAAATGTCTAAGAAAATAAAAGAGATAAATAAAGAACAACATATTATATTTACAACTGCTTTTAGTGATATAGATTTTTTTCAAGAAGCAATTGAACTACAAGTTGATGGATACATCATAAAACCTATTGATTTAACTCTATTAGAAAATAAAATCGAAAGTGTTATAAAAAATATAAAGTTAAAAGAAGAATTGTTTGAAAAAGAACAAATGTTATTACAAACTTCAAAACTAGCTTCAATGGGAGAAATGATTGGTAATATTGCTCACCAATGGAAACAACCTTTATCAATAATTTCTACTTGTGCAAGTAGTCTAATAATAGAACATGACCTTGACCAAATAAATAAAGAAAGTGTTCTTGCACGTTCTGAAAATATAATGACTCAAACAGAGTATTTAAATAATACAATTAATGATTTTACAGATTTTTTTAAACCAAATGAGCATAATAATAACTATAATGTAAAAAGATTTTTAGATAAATGTATAGATTTAGTTCATAGTTCTTTTGAAGCAAATACTATTGAAACAATGAAAGAAGTAGATGATAAAATCAACTCTTATGGAGATCCAAGCCAATTAACACAAGCAATAATTAATATTTTAAATAATGCAAAAGATGCTCTAAAAGCAGCCGAAAAACTACAAAAAAAACTTGTTTTTATAGTTACAGCAAAAGAAGATAATCATAACAATATTGAATTAATTATTAAAGATAATGCAGGTGGTATTCCTGAAAATATAATAGAAAATGTATTTGATCCTTATTTTACTACAAAATCAAAAGATGAAGGTACAGGATTAGGTTTATATATTACTAAAACTATTATTACTAAAAAACTTAAAGGTGATATAAAAGTAGAAAATGAAGTATTTGACTTTGAAGGTATAACATACAAAGGTGCAAAGTTTACTATAACACTACCACTTGCTAATCATGATTAACAAGTGGTATAAAATAGTACTTTTATAAAAAAGTAGAAACTAAACCAATTAGTCCACCAAAAACAGCACCCCAAACAACTAACCACCCAAGATGTTCTCTTATGATTTTTTGAATCATTTCTTTTACCATTTTAGGTGTTAATTCATCTAATCTTTTATTTACAATTGAACTTAATTTATTGTAAATATCATCACTTAAATCATCTGATTTTAGTGCTTCATTTAAAACAGCTTGAAAAGAATCACTTTTTGAAATATCAACTATTGAACTTCTAAGCTTTTTAGTAAAAGGCTCTTTTAATGGCTCTAAAGCTTGCTCTCCACCAAACATACCTAACATTCCACCAAAAGACGACTCCATTACAGCACTTTTTAGTGAATCATAAGCAGGTGTAAAATCAGTTTTATTTAAGATTTTTTCAAAATCAACAGTGTTTTTAGCACTGCTTACCTCATCTTCAAAAAATCTTTTTAAATGCTCTTTTGTAAAAAATTGATTCATTAATAAATCATGAATTGATTTTTTAAATTGTGAGAATTTATTTTCAATTACACCTGAACCATAAAGATATGGTACTTTCTCAAAAAGCATATAAATTGCTAATGTATTTGTAAGCGAACCACTTAATGCAAAAAGACCTACTGTAAAAATAGTATCATAGCCATTTGAGTAGCCATAAGCCATAAGCAGTAAAGCTGCTAAATTTGTAATATCAGATTTATTCATTTGTAAAATCCCCTTCTTAAAAAGGAAATTTTAACATAATTTTTGTAAGAAAAGTTTTTAAAGATTTACTTTTATTTATGGTCACTAAAAAAGGTTACTGTTACCTTTTTGTAATCAAAGCAAACTACAATTACATTAAGGAGAATATAAATGATAGATGTACAAAAAGAGATAGAAAAAAAGTTTCCAAATATAAATAAAAAGCAGAACTTTTTAAAAAAATCTTTATTTAAAATAGCTAGAAAAATAGTTCATGAAGACTCAATAAATCAGTTCTTATCAAAAAATGACCATCTAAAAGGTTTTGAATTTGTTGATGCAGTTTTAGACTATTTTGATTTTGACTACACTGTGTCAAGTAATGATTTACAAAATATCCCTAGTTCAGGAAAAGTGGTAATAATTGCTAACCATCCATTAGGTGGATTAGATGCACTTTGTTTATTAAGACTAATATCTCAAGTAAGAAAAGATGTAAAAATTGTTGCCAATGATTTTTTAGCAGGATTTGAAGCTTTAAATTCACTTTTAATTCCAATTGATAATTACAAACTTAGACAATCAAAAAATGATATAAAAAAAATATATGAAGCTTTAAATAATGAAGAAGCCATTATTATTTTTCCAGCAGGAGAAGTTAGCCGTGCAACTTCAAAAGGTATAAAAGACCCTGCATGGAGTAAAGGTTTTTTAAACTTTGCACAAAATACAGGTGCGCCAATACTTCCTATATATTTAAATGCTAAAAACTCTAAAACTTTCTATACGGTTTCTGTTTTAAATAAAACTTTCTCAACACTTCTTTTATCAAATGAAATGTTCAAAAAGAAATCAAAAAGAATCAATATAAAAATTGGGGAGATTATTCCAAATGAAAATATCATACCAAAAGGTATAAATAAAAAATTTTTAGTAAATTTATATAGAAAACACTTATACGCTCTAAAAAAAGGGAGAAAATCTTTTTTCCAAACTCAATCTGCAATTGCCCATCCTCAAAGAAGAGCTGATATTTTAAGTGAGCTTAAAAACTCACAATTAATAGGTGAAACAAAAGATGGAAAAGAAATCTATCTTTATGATTATACAGAAGACTCTGTTGTATTAAAAGAGTTAGGAAGACTAAGGGAAATATCTTTTAGAAAAGTTGGTGAAGGTATAAATAAAAAAAGAGATACAGACAAATTTGACATATATTACCAACATATTATTTTATGGGATAAAAACGATTTAGAAATAGTTGGTTCTTATAGAATTGGAAATTCTAATTTTATTTATAAAAACATTGGGGTAAAAGGTTTCTATTCAAATAAACTATTTAATTACAATGAGGATATGATACCATATTTACAAAATTCAATTGAACTTGGAAGAAGTTTTGTTCAACCTAAATATTGGGGTACAAGAGCTTTAGACTATCTATGGTATGGAATTGGAGCTTATCTTAAAAAGAATCCACAAATAAAATATATGTTTGGCCCCGTATCAATGAGTGCTTCTTTACCAAAAGTAGCCAGAGATATGATGGTTTATTATTATTCACATTACTTCAAGTGTAAAAATACACCAGTAACAGCAAAACTTCCATATCAATACTCTACAAATATAAATGAAGTTAAAGAACTATTTGATTTAAATGATAAAAAAAGCGATTTTAAGTTTCTAAAATCAACTCTTTCAAATATGAATTGTGCAGTACCTACACTTTATAAACAATACTCAGATATTGCACAAGATGATGGTGTAAAATTTTGTGATTTTAATATAGATCAAGAGTTTGCTGATTGTATCGATGGGTTTATTATAGTCGAAGTAGCAAAAATAAAAGAGAGTGCTAGAAAAAGATATATAGATAAGGATTAGTCCTTATCTATATAAAATTAATCCAATCTACAATACATAACTTCATCAACAACTGATTTAGCTATTTGATCAGTTTCTACAATAATATGTTCTAAGTGTAAGCCTTCAAGTACTTTTTTATCTTGTTCACTTGTAACAGTTATAATAGTTTTTGCATTATGAGTTAACTCATCTACAGCATGACATATAAGCTGTAAGGCTTCTGGATTATTAACAGCAACAATAACAGCTGAAGCTTTTTTAATATTTACAGAATTTAATATATGTTTATGGGCAGCATTTCCAAATACAATTGGTTCACCACTTTGCTCACCCATTTTATAAAACTTCATATTATGTTCAATTACAACATAATCTTGTCCTAACATTTTTAATTCTTTTACAATTGATTGACCAAATCTTCCATATCCAAGTACTACAACGTGGTTTTGCTTATCTTCATCAACATGATGTGCTGAATTTATCATCATCACATCTTCTTTTATAAGTTTTGCTGCTGCTTTTGATAAATTCTTTAAAATTAATGGTGTTAAAACCATTGAAATTACAATAGTTACTATTAATATTTGAGAATAAGTAGGATCAACTAAATCCTGACTTCTAGCTAATTCTAAAATTGCTAGTGAAAACTCCCCTATTTGAATCAAAGATAAAGCTGTTTTAAAAGCAACTCTTTTATTATCTTCAAATCTTACAATTGTGTAGATAATAATATATTTTAATCCCATTAAAACTGGAAGTAAAAGTAAAATAATCCAAATATATTCAGCAATTACAGTAAAGTTTATTTGCATACCAACTGTAATAAAAAATACCCCAAGTAAAATATTTCTAAAAGGTATTAAGTCAGCTTCAACTTGGTGTTTAAATTTTGTTTCACTTATCATCATACCTGCTACAAATGCTCCAAGAGAATAAGTAAAACCAAAATAATGAGCCATATAAGAAGAACCAATTGCTAGTAAAAGAACTGAACCTACAAAAAGTTCATCTGTTTTTGTTTTTGAAACAAGTGTTAAAAAAGGTTCAAGTAAATATTTTCCTGAAACATAAAGAAGTGTTAATAAAATAAACGCTGCAATTAAAGTTTCAAATATCATATACCCTACACTTTTATCATCACCCATTGTAAAAAAAGATATCATAAGAAGAATAGGAATTACTGCAATATCTTGCATAATTAAGATACCTAAAACACGTCTACCATGAGGCCTATTTATTTCTTTCGTTTCATTAAAAGTTTTAAGTACAATAGCTGTAGAAGATAAAGCTAAAGCAGCTCCAATAATTACAGAAGTTTCAGTTGAAAGACCTATTACAAAATAACAAACTAAAAATACAAATACAGCAGTTACACTTATTTGCAAACTACCTGTAACAAAAACCTCTTTTTTCATCTTTTTTAAATGCTCTATTGAAAACTCTAATCCAATAGTAAACATTAAAAAAACAACCCCAAATTCAGCTATTTCTTTTAAAGTATGATTATTTACAGCATCATGAAGTTCAAAGGCATAAGCTATAATTGTCCCTGTAAAAATATATCCGATAATTGTAGGTAAATGAAATCTTTTTAAAATAAGATTTATTATTAATGCAATTGCAATTGTTGAGACAATAATCCCTAACATTTATATTCTCCTTTATTTATAGTGCATCTGCTTATAACCTTCAAGTCTTTTTTTATAAGCAGAGTTTAACATAGCATTTTTAGAATCTAAAAAATCAATGGCTAAACACTCTTGATTTCCTCTTCCAATTCTTCCTAAATATTGTACAAGTCTTCCATAATATGAGATTGGTGTTGCAAATAAAATTGTATTTAAATGTGGAAAATCAATTCCTTCACCAAAATATGAGGTTGTAGCTAAAATCAAAGAAGACTTACTAACTTTTTTCATATTTTCAACTTGTTCTTTTTTATTCATACTTCCATGGATGCTAACATATTCAATATTTTCATTATTTAACATATTTTCTAAAATATTAATATGCTCAATTCTATCTGTTAGAACTAAAATCTTTCTAGTTATATTATCTTTTATTTGCTGAATTATTAAGTTATTTCTCTCACCATCAAGGCAAAGTTCATTAATTATAGTAGCATAATTATCACCTTGACTTACAAAATTAGTTCTTACTATCTTTAGTTTGTTATTATGGGTTCTTTTTTTCTTATATTCATAAGCTACATCACCTAATTGCTGAAATAAAATTGGCTGTAAACCATCTTTTCTATTTGGTGTTGCACTTAAGCCTAAAAGATATTTCCCTTTGAAGTTTTTTATTATTTGTTCGAAAGTAACTGCTGGAATATGATGACATTCATCAACAATTACAAAAGAATAGTTATTTATTACCTCAGGAGAATTTTTCAAGCTTTGCATAGTTGCCACATCAATTATGCCATTTAGTTTGTTTTTACCTTTTCCTAAATAGCCTATATCTTTTTTATTATATTCAAAATAATCTACAAATCTTTCAATCCATTGATTTAAAAGCATATTCTTATTTACTACTATTATCGTACTAACTGCTCTTTTTTCAAACATTTTAGCACCCAATAAAGTCTTTCCAAAACCAGGAGGAGCAACACAAATAGAAAAATCTGTCTTCAAAATCTGTTTTATTGCCTCATCTTGCTCAGGTCTTAAAGTAAATTTTACTTTTTTTGTTTGTATTTGCTCATAGTGTCTTTTATCATCAAATGTATATTTAACTGCATTTTCATTAAAGAAATCAATAATTTTTGATTTAAGACCTCTTGGTAACATAAGATGAGTATCATCTTCTTCAAAACCTTGAATCATTCGAGGAGTATTATACAAAGGTTTTCTCAAACTTAATAATACTTTTATTTGAGGATTTTCAAAAGATGCAAAAGATTTTAGTTTATTTATTAAAGATTTTGATAGCTTAGCAGTTGGAATATAAATAAAATCAAATAAAACCATTTCAATCATATCAAGTGGAAACTCAATATTTCCAAAATCTTTTTCTTCATTAGCAGAAGTACTAACTTGAGAAAACTTATAAATAGTTTGTTTGTCTACTTTTAATGCACTATTTAAAACCATCCATTGGTCTTCATATATTTTATTTGTATTTGCATCTATAAAAACAGTTTTATTCTTTTTTCTATAATTTAAATGCAAAGGAAGTTCAAGACTATATCCTAAGCTGGCTTTTGTAGCAAACTCTTTATTAGGATAAAGCTTAGCAGAAATATTTGCTTTTTTCATTATAAATTTACCAAAGTTATATACTATTTTTGAACTAACTGGCTCTTGAAAAAATATCCATGCTATTAAACTATTATACGAATTCAATTCATAATAAGCTCTAATATTTAAAGAGTTTAATGCTATTTGTAATTTAAATTTATCTTCATCAAGTATTTCAAAAGCTATAAATTTAGAGTTGTTGTTTGAGTCTATACAATAAGTAGCTAAGTGAGATAAGCCTCTTAAGTGTGTTTCTATATCATGATTTGTTAAAGGAAGAAAATCTTCCCCTTTGAAAGTTTGAGTTACAGGATAAAAACCTTGTTTATTTCCATCTTTACTTATCCATTTTTTCGCATAAATATCACTTCTAGCTACAAATAAAGATTTAAAAATTTCTATTTTTTCATCTTTTGTAAAGTTTTTTTTCTGTTTTAGCTCTTCTTTAATTTGTTCTTCTACAGCATTAATCTCTTCTTCTATTTGCTTCTTTTGAGAATAAAGTGCTTCTAGTTTTATTTTAAGATTTTTCATGAGCAATTGCTGATGGACCAACTACAATATTATTGATTTTTTGTTCAATCTCATTATATCTACTTTTAAGCTCTGAATTTTTTCTAATTCCTCTTCCTTCAAACTTTCCCTTAGGGTCAATTACAAGTTCGTTATATCGCATTTCACCTATAACTCTACCCTCTTCTAAAATTTGAACTTCATTACAATCAATCTTACCATCAAAAAGACCATTTACTACTAAGTTATTAGCTTTAATATCTCCAATAACCTCACCTTCTGTTCCAATTGATATAACATCAGCTTCTAAAATAACACCTTCAAATTTTCCATCAATATGAACTGTACCTTTTGTACTAATACCACCAATTATACAAGTGCCTGCAGCAACTACTGTTGCTCCATTTGATGTTGATCCTTTATTAGACTTATTAAAGACTCCCATTGCACTCTCCTTTCACTTTTAAAGATGTAATTATAATTATTTAAATTCCATTTTATAAACTTTTTAGGATTTAAAACTTTATTTGCATATCTTACTTCATAATGTAAATGAGGACCTGAACTTCTACCTGAATTACCAGTAAGACCAATAATTTCACCTTTTTTTACAACTTGACCTACATTTACCATAGTTTTATTTAAATGAGCAAATACAGTTTTAAATCCAAAGTTATGACTTATTCTAATAACTCTACCATAAGAGCCTATATTTCTTGATTGTACATATTCTATAACACCATCAGCAGTAGCTCTAACTGGTGTTTTTTTACTTGCTGGTATATCTAAACCTCTATGAAACTGCCTTTTTTTAGTTATTGGATGAATTCTATAACCAAAACCTGAGGAAGTTGTAATTTTATCTAAAGGTTTTCCATTTGGAATAACCCTTAAGGTATATCTTTTTTTATTGATATTCATAGCTTCAAGAGTTTTTTTTGTAATTTCTTCTGTTGTAGCGTCTTTATCAACACCAATAATTGTATGAATTTCATCAAGCTTTGAACTTAACTCTTCGATATCATTTATTTTACTTTTTATTTGAATAGAATAAAACTTATTTTGTGCTACAAGTTTTTCTTCTTTTTGTGCCAATACTTTTAGCTGATTCTCTTTATCTTTTCTAACTTCATCAACTTCATTACTTAAATAAGATATAAAAGCAAAACTTCCAGTTAATATAAGAAGAATTGCTATAATAACAAATAAAAGTATTTTTTTTATAAACTGATGTAAATTATATGACTTAGTACCTTTTATATCCGAAACAGTAATTATTAATCTATTTTTCATTAAAACCAATCATTGATAGAAATTTCTCTACTACAAGAAAAGACCCAAAAACTAAATACTCTTTATCATCTTTTATTTCAATAGTTTGAAGATTTATTATATTTAAATCTTTTATAATTTTCAATAAATTATTTTTTTCAGCCATTCTTTTATCATCAATATCAATTATAGATATTTCTTTTATTATGGGTTTTAAGATTTTTAAAACTTCTTCATAATCTTTATCGGCATAAGAATTATATATCAAAGTAATTTTTTTATTTTTAAACTCTTCTTTTAAAACTCTTGCTGCAAGAGGATTATGTCCTACATCAATAGTTATATTAGATGCTATTTTTTGACATCTACCAAAAAGTTTTACGTCATCAAATAAAGAAATATCAATATCTATTTTAAGTTCCTCTAAACACTTTATAACTAAATGTAAATTTCTTTTTAAGTACGATGCAAATTTTTCATTTAGATTATATTTATCAAAATCTTTTACAAATTCTATATTTATATTTTTATTTCTTTCATCTTTAATTTGCTTTTGAACTTCAAAAGCACTTTGTTTTACTTCATCATGAATTTGATAGCCAACAAGCATTTTAGTATCAACTGAACGCATTTTTGTAATAGCTATTTTCTCAACACTATTTCCTAAAAAACTTTGATGGTCTAAATCAATAGTAGTAATTAAAGACAAATCATTTGGTACTACATTTGTAGCATCAAACTCACCACCAAGTCCAGCTTCTAAAACTAAATAATCCATATCTTTTGATAAGTAAATAGCTAGAAGTGTTGTGTATTCAAAATATGTAAGTTTTGAAAGTAAATCTACATCATATATATTTTGTAAAAAGTTATGAGCTTCAGTTAGCTTTTCATCACTTACATCACTTCCATCTATCCATATTCTTTCATTGAACTTTACAATATGAGGTGAGCTATAGTGTAATGTTTTATAATTTTTTTTATATAGATAATGAGATAAAAACCTTCCAGTACTTCCTTTTCCATTTGTTCCTACAATATGTATTACAAAAGGAAGTTTTATTTTTTGGCTTAGTATTTCCCAAGAATTTTTTACCGTACTAAAGTCTATCTTGTCATAATAAAGAGTTTTATACTTTAAAAACTCTTCTAAGTTAGCTTGCTTTAAATCAGTAGTCATAAAAACTACTTATCAAAAGATAAAACTGCTAACTTTGATAAAAATTCATCTAAAGCATCATTTGCAGCACTTTTAATAGCTTCAAATCTTTTAGTATCTGTAATTGTTGTACCATCGTCAATAGAGAAGTTATGTTCCCCCTCTAAAGATATATTTTTCACTTCTTCATTTACTTTGTTATACTGTATATTAAGTGTAACAAGGGCTCTATAAAGTTTATTATATCCCTCTTTATCATACTGTAACTCTTGCATATTAACTGAACCAATTTTAATTTTCATAATAGTATCAGCTAAAGCTTCATCATAAACTAAATTTGTATTTAACTTTTGAAGTAATACTTGATTTAGAGAATCTTTTATAATTACAGCATTTCTAGGATCTTTTAAATCTACAAATAACTTTACAAAAACCTTTTGACCAATCTCTTTTTTAGCATAATATGTTGAGGGTTTGTATCCACATCCATTTAAAATAAAAGATGTAGATAATAAAGTGAAAAGTACAAATAGTACTTTCCTTAGATTATTCATACTTTTCATTATTCTTTATCCCTTTATAACTAAGTTTACTAATTTATTTGCTACTACAATCTCTTTGATTATATCTTTACCTTCTAGCCATTTTGAAGCTTCTTCTTTTGCTTGGGCTAAAATATCTTCTTTTGAAGCATCAGGTACTACTTCAATTTCTGCTCTTTTTTTACCATTGATTGTAACAGCAAGAGTAATTGAATCTAAAGCAAATACTTCTTCTTTTACTTCTAAAGAGTTGTTAAAGTTTTCTCTTTTAAATAAGCCGTTTGCTAAATCCCAACAAGCATGAGGAATAACAGGCTCTAAAATATTTGTAAGGATATAATATCCTTCTGCCCATACTGCTTCATTTTTTTGTGCTTGAAGTGCATTCATAGCTTCCATTGAAGCTGCAATTAGAGTATTGAAAGCATAAGTTTTTTCAAATACATCATTTGACTTTTGAAGTGCTTCATATACTTTTCTTCTAGCTTCTTTTTCTTCTTTTGATAATGATGAATGATCAATATTTTTAAACTCTTCAATACCTTTTGCAGTTACATTAGAAGCTCTCTCATAGAACTTTTTGATGAATTTAAATGAACCTTCAACAGCAGAATCATTCCACTCTAATTCTTTTGTAGGAGGTGCAGCAAATAAAATAAACATTCTAGCTGTATCAGCTCCATATTTTTCTACGATTAAATCAGGATCAACTACATTTCCTTTAGATTTTGACATCTTAGCACCATCTTTAAGTACCATACCTTGAGTAAGTAATCTTTTAAATGGCTCTCTTGAGTTTGTATATCCTAAATCATTTAATACTTTTGTAAAGAATCTTGCATATAAAAGGTGTAAGATAGCGTGTTCAATACCACCAATATACTGATCAACATCCATCCAATAATCACTATCAGCTTTAGAAATACCCTGTTCATTCCAAACTTTTGGATTTGTAGCATATCTTAAGAAATACCAAGAAGACTGAACAAATGTATCTAAAGTATCAGTTTCTCTTACTGCTGGTTTTCCACAACAAGGACAAGTTGTATGTTTCCAAGTAGGATGTGTATCAAGTGGGTTACCTTCACCTGTGATTTCAACATCTTCTGGTAAAGCAATTGGTAAGTTCTCTGATTTTTCAGGAACTAATCCACAATCATCACAATGTACAAATGGAATAGGTGCTCCCCAATATCTTTGTCTTGAAACACCCCAATCTCTTAATTTATAATTTATTTTTTTAGTACCAATTGAGTTTTGTTCAAAATGATAAATGATAGCTTTTTTAGCTTTTGTATTTTTAAGCCCTGTAAAGCTTTCAGAATTTATAAGTTCACCCTCACCTGTAAAGGCTTCTGTTGGGTTTATCATCTCACCTTCTGGTGTATTTATAACTTGTTTTATAGGTAATGAATATTGAGATGCAAATTCAAAGTCTCTTTGATCGTGTGCAGGTACAGCCATAACTGCTCCACCACCATAAGATGCTAATACAAAATTAGCAACCCATACTGGAATTTTTTCTCCTGTTAATGGATGCATTACATCAATCTCTAAACTAACACCTTGTTTATCTTGTGTAGCTCTATCTCTTTCACTTACCTTTTGCATTTCTTTAATAGCTTTGATTTTGTTATCAGGAAGTAAGTTATTATCTACTATATATTTTACAATTGGATGTTCAGGTGCTAAAGCTGAGTATGAAACTCCATAAATAGTATCAGGTCTTGTTGTAAATACAGAGTATTTTTTAAATTCTCTATTTAATTTATATCTTGAGTCTTTTGATAATTCAAATTCAAACTCTAATCCTTCACTTCTTCCAATCCAATTTTCTTGCATTGTTAAAACCTGAGAAGGCCAAGTATCTTCTAAAGAAGATAAATCATCTAATAACTCTTGAGCATATTTAGTAATACCTACATAATAACCAGGCATCTCTTTTTGTACAACTTCTGTTCCACATCTCCAACAACAACCCTCTTCTAGTTGCTCATTTGCTAAAACTGTTAAGTCATGAGGACACCAGTTTACTGTAGTAGACTTTCTATATAAAAGTCCTTCTTCAAACATTTTTATAATAAACTCTTGTTCCCACTTTGTGTATAATTCATCAGATGTTGCAAATTCTCTTGTTTCGCTAAAAGATAAACCAAGTGCTTTAAGTTCATCTCTCATATAGTCAATATTTTCATAAGTCCATTTTTTAGGATGAAGTTTATGTTTAATAGCTGCATTTTCTGCTGGCATACCAAAACTATCCCATCCAATTGGATGTAAAACATTAAAATTTTCTTTTCTATAAAATCTAGCAAACGCATCACCTAAACAGTAATTTCTTACATGTCCCATGTGAATCCTACCACTTGGATATGGGAACATACTTAAGATATATTTTTTATCTTTTGTTTGCTCATCACTTGGTTCAAATGATTTATTTTCTGACCAAAAGTTTTGCCACTTTTGCTCAACTTGTTTTGAATTATACTCCATTAAAAGTCATCCTTATCTTGAATTTTTGCACTCTCAATTAAGGCTAAAGCTATTGAGAAAACATTTGCTACTACTGCACCAATCGCTAAAGAAATTGCAAGAGGTAAGTCGTGCATAAAAGTTAATACCATAAATGCTGGAATTAGGTGTAAATCAGCAACTAACGAACTTGCTAACAACTCTGCTGCAAGAAGATTTCTAACTCCAATTTTTAAAATTGTTGAAATTACATTTACTCCTGCTGCAATAAATAATGCAATTGCATTTGGTTCATATAAAAAACCTGCTGTTGTAGTAAGTGACATTAGTGAAAAGAATATATAAGTAACTTTACCCCAATCCATTTTTATCCTTTTATAGTTGTACTATTTTAAATTTTAAACAAATATATTATCTAATAAAAGGTAAAAAATGGCTTTGTTGTTGATATTATGAATTATTTAAAAATCTATGTTTAAAACTTTTAATCATCATAATAAATAAGTAAAACATAATAATTTTTATAAAAATCTGCACCATTGTATATGGAGTGAATCCATTTATTTTATACTCAAAAGGGTTTATAATATTATGAAATAATAGATTAAAAGTCATATCATTTGTAATAATAAAATAGAAAATTAAAGCAATATACATAGTTAAGAAATAAAACTGATTTTTTTGCATTTGTATAATACTATAAACAAAATGCCATACGAAAAAAGTAACAAATACAGCTATTATAAACTCTCTAAAAATACCTTGTTCTACTTCAATCACATAAGTTCGAGAGTAGTCTAAAAACTTGTATTCAATAATAGAAGAAATGATTTCAAATACAAAAATCCAAGTAAGAGCTAAAAACCAATCTGTACCATTTCTTGAAGTAAGATCATTGAATTGATACAAAAATCCTTGTTTGTTTGTTTTCATAATTAACTCCGGTTTATAATCTATAAATATAAGATATGTATTTTATATAAAATTTCTTTAAAGCCCAATATTATGGGCTTATTAATTTTATATGTTATTGATTATTTTCTATTTAATTGTTATATAACCTTCTAAATATTTAATTGCTTGACCTAAAATAGTAACATTTTTTTCATCTACTTTACATTTTAAAATACCTCCACGTTTAGAGGCTTGGAAAGCTATTAAATCATTTTTATTTAATATTTCTGCCCATAAAGGAGCTGCTCCTGTGTGCATAGAACCAGTAACAGGGTCTTCTTCTCCACCATTTGCAGGCCAGAAATATCTTGTAATAAAATCATAATCATTTGATTTTGCAGTAACAGTTACATCTAAAGGTCCTAATTTCTTTATTTCATCTAAATTAACCTCTACATTATATACATCATCTTCATTTTCATAAACTACAAAATATGTCTGTTCATTTATAAAAACATTTTTAGGCTCAATAGAAAGACCATTTTTTAATTCTTTTGGAATATCATTTATTTTTTTTGGTTTTCTATTAGGAAATATCATTTGAATATATTCATTTTCTAATTGTTTAACTTTTAGTTCTCCAACAGCCTTAGCAATAAAAGTAACTTCTTTTAAATAACTATACTCTTCAAATAACACAAAAGCTGTAGCTAAAGTTGCATGCCCACAAAAATCAATTTCTTTTAGTGGAGAAAACCATCTTATTTCATAATTATTTCCATAACATTTTTTTGTAAATGCAGTTTCTGAAAGATTATTTTCAATTGCAATTAACTGCATAACTTCATCAGTAAGCCATTCATCTAAAATAATAACTGCAGCTGAGTTTCCTTTAAAGACAGTATTTGTAAATGCGTCTATTTGGTATATCTTTAATTTCATAAATTCTCTTTAATATTTAAATAATTGTCTATATTTTATCTTTTTATGCTTATATAAACTTTCTATAAACTCTTTTTTTTATTAAAAGGAAAAGCCTAGCTTCCAAACAAAAATAAAATATGCAATTACAAATAAAATATAACTAATCAAATTCATGTTTTTCCTTTCAAATCTTTTATTTTAAAACCATTATAAAATAAGTTTATAGCCTTGTTATAGCCCATAAATAGCTTTAATGTAGCCATAAAAAAAGGGAAAGAGTAAAAACTCTTTCCCTTTTAGAATCAAATAATAAAGAACTAAACTGTACCTTGCTCGTACATAGCTCTTAATTTATCTTTTTCTTTTTGTTTTTTTAATTTTTCTGCTTCTTTAGCTCTAAAATCATTTATTGAGAATTTTAACTGAACTAAGAAAGATGCTGCAATAAATATAGATGAATAAGTACCAACTACTACACCAACAAGCATTGTAAATGCGAATCCATTGATGATTTCTCCACCAAATAAATAAAGTGTAATAACAACAAAGAATGTTGTTAATGAAGTAAGAGTTGTTCTTGAAAGTGTTCTACTTACTGACTCATTTACAACCTTATCAAGGACTGTTTCTTTAGATGTTTGTACACCCTCTCTAATTCTATCAAATACAATAATTGTATCATTTAGTGAATACCCAAGGATTGTAAGAATAGCTGCTAAAATGTCTAAGTTTACTTCAACTCCTACAAGAGCAATTGCTCCAAGAGCTATAGTAACATCATGTGCTAAAGCTAAGATTGAAGCAACTGCAAATCTCCACTCAAATCTAAATGACACATAAGCTAAAATAATAAGTAAAGATAAACCTAAAGCCATAAGACCTTTTTCCCTTAACTCATCACCAACTTTTGGCCCAACCATATCAACTCTTCTTACTTCAAAGTTTCCTGTTGAATCCAAAATTTTGTGCATTTCATCGCCAATATCATTTGCTAAATTAGAAGAAGTTCCTGTAATTCTAATCACTACTTCTTGAGGACTACCAAATTCTGTAATTGATGAGCCTTTATATTTAGTTTCATTTAATACATTTCTGATTTTATCAATAGGAGCTTTTTGCTCATATTGAACTTGAACTAAAGTACCACCAGCAAAGTCAATACCAAAATTAAGCCCTTTAGTAAATAGTATTACAAGTGAAGCAATAACAAGAATTGAAGAAATCCCTAAAAAAGGAAGTCTTTTACCCATAAAATTATGTATTTTATCTGATTTAAAAAATTCCATTATTTAACTCCAAACCATTTTTTTAAGTCTTTATCTTTTGAAATTTTACTAGCTAAAGCTTCATAAATACCATGTGTACCTAAAATAGCTGTTAACATTGAAGCTAAAATACCAATAGAAATAGTAATAGCAAATCCTTTAATAGGACCTGTACCATAAGCATATAAGATTACAGCAACTAATAAAGTAGTAATATTTGCATCTAAAATAGCTCTCATTGCATTTGAATAACCATCTTCAATTGCTTTAGCTACTGATACACCTTGTTTTAATAGTTCTCTAATTCTTTCACCAATAATTACATTGGCATCAACTGCCATACCTACAGTTAATACAATACCTGCCATACCAGGAAGAGTAAGAGTTGCTCCAAACATCGCCATTACTGAAATGATAATAAATATATTAGTTACAAGTGCAACATTAGCAATAATACCAGCTCTTCTATAGTAAATAATCATAAAAATAAATACGATTATAAAACCAGAAACTAATGCAATAGTTGAAGCTTTAATAGAATCAGCACCTAAAGATGGCCCAACACTTCTTTTTTCAAGTAATTTTACAGTTGCAGGTAAAGCACCACTTCTTAAAGCAATAGCTACATTCCCTGCTTCTTGAACAGTAAAACCACCAGAAATTTGACCACTTCCACCACCAATTCTTTCTCTAATATTTGGAGCTGAATAAACTTTTCCATCTAAAACAACAGCTAATCTTTTTCCTACGTTTTTACCCGTAAAATCACCAAAGATTCTAGCTCCACTTGAATTAAGTGTAAAGTTAATAATTGCTTGATTAGATTGATCGAAAGCAACTTGTGCGTCTATTACTTGGCTACCATTTAAAATCGGTATTTCTTTTACTAGATATTTAACAGCTGCATTTTTAGTATCTTCTAAAATAATATCACCATATTCAGCTGCTTGTGCATCACTCATAGTATATACTTGATCTGCTCTTTGCTCATCAACTGCCATAAGTTCTAGGTTTGCAGGTTTTGAGATAAGTTCTCTTGCAGCTTTTTCATCTTCTGCTGTTTTAATACCTGGTAACTGAACAACAATATCAGTAGCACCTTGTCTAACAACAGTAGGTTCTGCTAAGCCAAACTGATCAAGCCTATTTCTTATAGTCTCTACTGCTTGAGATACTGATAAGTCTTTTGTTCTTTCAATTTCTTCACTTGTTAGTTTTACAGTATAATCTGTATTTACTTTTGAAATTTGTAAACCTTTTATTTTGGCTAACATTTCATCCATTCTTGGTAATTCATCAGGGTCTAAAACTGTAAATTTAACAGATTCAGTATCAAGAGATAAGCCATCAATTAATAAATCTTCATCTTCTGCAAAGTATTTAATTGATGTTGCAATTGTTTTTATTTTTGATGTTACTGCTTCATGTGTATTAACACCTAAAAGCATGTGCAATCCACCTTGTAAATCAAGTCCTAATGAGATTTTTTTACCGCTATCTGTTTGCATAAGTGAAGGAATTGAAAAAACAACACCAAAAATAATACTTAATGCAAATATAATAAGTCTATAATTAAAGATTTTCAATCTTAATCCTTAGTAAGGTTTTTTTGATTTTAAAGATAAAACATGTAAGAAACTTACATGTCTTAAAAAAAGATTTTTAGTCTTCTATAAGTTTAGCTACGAACTCTCTGATTAATTTCATTTCAGTTCCGTCACTATTTTTTACTACAAAGTAGTCATCTTCTACTTTAGTAACTTCTACCATTAAGCCTCCATTTGTTACAATCTTATCACCTTTTTTAAGATTATTAACCATTTCTTTATGCTGTTTAGCTTGTTTTTGTTGTGGTCTTATAATCAAAAAGTAAAAAATTGCAAATAATGCAACAAGGGGTAGTAATGAGCTTATTAAATCAGCACTTGAACCTTCCATCAAAATTCCTTTTCAAAAGTAGTTTAGTATGTTTTTAGTAAAACGCGATAATTCTAACAAAAACTTTATAATAAAAGGCTTCATTACATCTATATTATTGAGCGCTTTTATATACTTAAGTCATTTTAATATTGAATATTTACTTTTAAATACAGTTTTAGGGCTTTTAGCTATTTATTTTTTAGTTACAATTCCACGAAAATCACTTTTTATTACAGGTTTTTCTACAGGAATTTTTTGGTTTTATTGGATTGGGATATCCCTTCAATATTATGAGCTTACATACCTAATACCAGTGCTTTTAATTGTTATTGGGATAGGATATGGTTTATTATTTTTACTGTTAGGACTAATAAATAATATAATCTATAGAGTGATTGCCATATTTGCATTTACTTTTATTACACCATTTGGTTTTAATTGGATGAAATTTGAACTTTTATTTATTGATTCATATTTTAATACTTCTAAAGAGAGTTTTGCACTAATTTTAGCAGCAATATTAATCATTTCACAATTAAAAAGATTAAAAATACTTGCACTAATTCCTCTTTTTATTGCCTTTGAAATGCCCCATGGAAAAATTATTGATAATCCAAACTTAGATATTTATATGCCACAATTGAATCTTTCCCAAGAATTAAAATGGAAAAAAGAAAACAGAGCTAATATTATAGATAAAAACCTAAATATAATAGAAAATGCTATTTCTTTAAATAAGGATTTAGTAGTTTTACCTGAGACATCAATACCTACTGTTTTAAATAATCAAAGGGAATTATTTAAGTATCTAAAAGAGCTATCTTTAGATATAAATATTTTCACGGGAGCTTTATATCTTGAAAATAATCAAATTTATAATGCAACATATTTATTTTCAAAAGGTGAAGTACAAATTGCTAAGAAAGTTGTTTTAGTACCTTTTGGAGAAGAAATTCCTCTACCAAAGTTTTTTGTGAATTTAATCAATAATACTTTTTATGGTGGTGCTCAAGATTATGCTAAGGCAACTAATCCTACTGATTTTACAATAAATGAAACAAAAATAAGAAATGCCATTTGTTATGAGGCAACAACTGATAAAATATTTGAAAACTTAGGTGATACAAAATATATGATTGCTATTTCAAATAATGCTTGGTTTACTCCATCAATAGAACCAACATTACAAAAACTACTTATGAAATATTATGCAAAAAAATATAATGTAACTATTTATCATGTTGTAAATGGAAGTAAAAACTATATAATAAGACCCTGATTTTAAAATAATTTAGATTTTAAAAATAATAAAACAAAGACAAAGAGCTAACATCTCTTTGTTTCGTTAGATTGTCATTAATATATTTTAAATTAAAAGATAAATTATCATCTATCTTATAAGTTGAAAATACTTCAAAATTTCTATTTTCAAAATCTTTATAATATTTATCATATTCATAAGATAAGCCTATTTTTATATCCTTAAATTTATTGACAACAAATCCAACTTTTGAACCTAAGGAAAATAAGTTATCTCCTAGTTTATTATATAACTTTGATTGTCCTAGCAAATATAAAAAATAATCTTTATTTCCATAAGTTATTCCAAAACTAGGCTTGATTTTTAAATAATCTTCTTGACTCTTAAATCTTTCATAAGAGATTTCGATACCCCAAGATAAAGGCTTAAAAAGTTCATCTCTTTTTGATAAAGAGCTAATATCTAATAATTTAAATTTATCAATAAAAACTTTATTGTCATCTTTTTTTAAATTTAAATCAAAAAAATCTATATAAGCACCATCTAAATATCCATAAGAGATATCATAAATATTACTATAAACAGGTTTGATTGAAATTTCATAGGTTTTATCACTATTATAAGATAAACTAAACCTCGCAGAATCATGAGAATAAAGAGGATTGCTTGCTTTTTTAATTTTATAATCAGAAACAATTGATATATTGCTTCTTTCCTTCAAAAGTTTTAAATATTTTTTTAAATAATCTTTTTTATCTAGTTTATTTTTACTTCTTAAATATTGAGTATACTCAATTTTTAAATCTAAATAAGCTGCTTTATCTTTTAGAGTTAAACTATTTGGTAGTTTTTTATTCTCTTTTATAAAGCTTTTTATATATTTTTTATTTGAAATTTCATTTCTTAAAATATGTTTCATTTTTGTCATTTTAGAGTATCGATATTCTGATTGTTTAATTAAATCATATTTTTTTAAAATTTTTATTGTATCAAGAGGTGCTGCTTTTAAATAAAAATTATTAACCAACTCTAAATCACTTCTAGCTATTTCAAGTAACCAAAGAAGATTATATGAACAGTTTTCTAAAAAGAAATAGTAAAAAGAGTAAGAATCTTTTAGCTCATAAGAGTGTAAAGCAATTTTTTCAACTTCTTCTTGGTTTAAATCAAGTTTATATTCCCATATATCTCTTTGTTCTAAATTATTGTATTCTTTTATTTTTTTATAATATGGCAAAATTGAATACTTACCTTCATAACCACCAAATAAACCTTTATATGCGAAAATCAAACCATTTGTTTCTTCTGTTTGGGCTGCATAATTAACTGCATTTCCTAATAAGGGTGTTTTTTCATCTCCTGAAAGTCTTAAAAAGGTGTGTCCATACATAGAAGCTGGAGAGTTTATATGGGAAGTAGGGAAAATAAGTGTTGCATATTTTGCATTTATTTCTTTTAGATATAAATCTAAATCTTTACATTCATACTCTTTTATTTTACTTGAAAGAGAAGGCAGTTTTTCTTTTAACCATTTTACTCTTAAAGGGAACCTACATAAAGTATTTTTTGTTCCATTTTCTAAAGATTTTATAGTTTCTAATAATTCTTCTTTTAAATTAGTTTTTCCATTTTTAGAAATAAAAAAATTATTAGAATCTACTTCACTTTTTCCATTTTTATAATGTAGTAGCTTTGCCCAATATGTATTATCATAAAGTTTATTTTTTTCAATAAGATTTACTATAGAAGTAGAAGAAAATGAAAATGAAATAAATAAAGAACTAAGAAGTATTATCTTAGTTACTTTATTTATAAAAAAATTACATATATTTAGCAATAGAATCAATTACCGAAGAAGATGTAACATTTTGACTTGCATAAATGTTTGAAAAATTAGCTTTTAATTTTGCACTAAATGCTGAAGAATC
Organism: Arcobacter sp. YIC-80; assembly: GCF_044841725.1. Taxonomy (NCBI): domain Bacteria; kingdom Pseudomonadati; phylum Campylobacterota; class Epsilonproteobacteria; order Campylobacterales; family Arcobacteraceae; genus Arcobacter; species Arcobacter sp. YIC-80. Next base: position 122,192 of record NZ_JBJBSI010000008.1, read on the forward strand.
TTGAACATTCATTAATTTAGCTACAGTATTTAAAGTTTCACCTTTACCTGCTGAAATATCTAAAGCTAATTCATCCATGTTATCAGCAACAAATTGATTTAACTTGTCATTTGAAGCAAAACTTGCTGGTTCTTCACAATTTAATGTACCAGAAGTAATACCAAAAGTTTGGTTCCCAGAAGTACCATTTGTAGTTGCTGCAAGAACTTGCATTACTGTTGTACTTTGATCTTTAATTAAAACTGAACCTAATCCACAACCTGTATTTTGATTAGAAAATGCAGATGAACTTAAAGCTGCAACAGCAATAGCGCTTAATAATAATTTTTTCATTTATATCCTTTTATTTTTTAATAATGGAATTATAACTTTATAATCTATATTTTTACTTAAACTAATTCTTTAATTTTGGAAAGAATTAATTCTTTATCTAAATCTTCTTCAATTTGTAAATCCATTGCATAATCCAAAATTTTCTTAAACTCTTTTGAAGGTGTCAACCCTAAAGCTATTAAATCACGACCTTGAACTAATGGTTTTAAAGCTTTGTTTTCTATATTTAACTCTTTTGCTTTTTCTAAAAGCCAAGAAGTAGCTTTTGGACATTTTTCTTTATCTTTTATATCTCGTCCTAAACAATCAGCTAAACAAATAAAACACAAATCTTCAATATTCACTTTTAAAGACAATCTTTTTACCGCTTTTAATGATGACTCTGCTAAATATAATTGAAAAGGTGCTAAATGGTGCTTTACCAAAGGAGTAATTAAATCAATAAATTTTTTTTCATTTGTAAGTCTTGATAAAAACTTGATTGTAGGCTCTATTCCTAATGTCTCATGTTTATGAGAAGTTACTCTTCCTTTATCTGTAGTTTGAGTACAAAATGGCTTTCCTAAATCATGACAAAGTATTGCATAAAATAGATATAGCTTTCTATATTCGTCTTCTATTTCAGACTCTTTTAATATCCTTGCCAACTCATCAACTGTCATTAAAGTATGTACCCAAACATCACCTTCTGGATGATACTCTTTATCTTGGATACACCCTTTTAAAGCTTCAAGTTCAGGAAAATGTTTTAAAATACCTAAAGTATCTAAAAGCTTTAAACCGATTGAAGGTTTAGAAGACTTTAAAAATAGTTTTTTAAACTCTTCATAAACTCTTTCTTTAGGAAGTTCTTTTAAATCATCTCTTTGAACCATATCTCTACAAAGTTGTATCGTTTTTTCATCCAAAGTCAAAGAAAACCTTGCGCAAAACTGGATAGCTCTATAAACTCGCAAAGGGTCTTCTATAAATGTATCATCTTTTATATGTCTTAAAACTTTTTTTTCTAAATCTTTGATTCCATTATTTGGGTCTAAAAACTTCTTTTCAAAAAAATCATAAGCAATTGAATTTATAGTAAAATCTCTTCTTAAACTTGCTTTATCATACTGTAGATTTTTATCATTTATTACTTCAAAACCTTTGTGTCCTGATGCTATTTTTTTCTCTAATCTAGCAAGGGCAAAATCAAAATCATAAGAGTTAATTTTTAAAGTTAAAACACCAAAAGATTTACCTACTTGTTTTACATTTCCAAAACGCTTTAGTATTGATTCTACTTCAACTAAAGTATCAATACCAAAAAGTTCTACATCATAATCTTTACAGGGAATTTCTAAAAGTGAATCTCTAACACAGCCACCAACAAGAAGAGGTTTTATTCCCTCTTCTTTTAGTGCAATTAGAATTTGTTTTAATACCTTAGGTATATTAATCGTTGTTGTAGTGGTGTACATCTTGTTGAGGATAAGGAATAGAAATTCCTTCTTCATCAAATCTTAATTTAACAGTTTCTGTTAAATCAAATTTTACAGCCCAATAATCAGGTGTTTTAACCCAAGCTCTAACTACAAAGTTTACAGAAGAGTCTGCAAGTTCTGATACTGCTACTGTTACACCTTTTTCTAATAAAACTTTTTCATTTGAATTAATAATATCATTTAAAACATTTTTTGCTTTCTTGATATCATCATCATAACCAATACCAACTACTAAATCAACCCTTCTTGTATCATGTGCATTTACATTTACAATAGAACCACTTGTAATTGCACCATTTGGAACAATGATTTTTTGGTTATCAGGTGTTGTAAATACTGAATTAAATATACCAACTTCTGTTACAGTTCCCGATACACCAGCAGCAGTTACAAAATCACCTGATCTAAATGGCTTAAATAAAATAATCATAACACCAGAAGCAAAGTTACCTAATGAATCTTTTAAAGCTAAACCAATAGCAAGACCTGCTGCACCTAAAATAGCTAAGAATGAAGTTGTTTCAACTCCCAATTCTGATAATGCTGTTAAAATAACAACAACCATTAAGATATAGTAAACTATATTTTCAAGAAACCTAACTAAAGTTTCATCCATACCTTTTACTTTTCTTAATAATTTAACAAAAACACTTGTAACTCTATTTACAAACCATTTACCAATTACAAAAATTAATATAGCCATTAATAATGAGAAAGCATAAGAACCTACAATTTCTACGATATTATCTGGAAGATATGAACTAAATTTATCAGCTATTTCATTTACTTTATTTTCCAAGTTTTTTCCTTATAATAATTTATAAAATTATAACACAATCAACTTTAGAAATTATCCTATAATTTCTAAAAGTTTCGAAGCTGCATTTTCGATTTCAATTTCTGTTTTTTCTAAAGTCTTTCTATTTACAATTTCAACTTTACCCTCTTTTAGTTTCTTTCCAATTACAACAGCATAAGGAAAACCAATAAGTTCAAAATCACCCATTTTAAAACCAAATCTTGCATTTTTTCTATCATCTAAAATAGTATCAATTCCATTTACTTTTAATTCTTCATAGATTTTTTCACCAATTTCTAGTTCTTCATCTTTTTTTGCATTTGACACAATAATATCAACTAAAAATGGTGCTGTATCTTTAGTCCAAATACAACCTCTATCATCATGACTTTGTTCAATTACAGCAGCAACTAATCTTGAAACTCCTATACCATAACATCCCATCTCAAAAGGCTGTGCTTTTCCATTTGCATCTAAAAATTTAGCATCCATTGCTTCACTATATTTTGAACCTAATTGGAAAATATGTCCTGCTTCAATTCCTTTAGTATATTCTAATTTTCCACCACAACATGAACAAGTATCACCTTCTTGAACTGTATTTAAATCAGCAAATACTAAATTTTCCATTGAAGTTAAATCTACACCTTTATAGTGATAGTTTTCTTCATTTGCTCCACAAACAAGATTATTATCATCTTTTAATTCATTATCAATTACAACTTGAATATTTTCAGGAAGTCCTACTATTCCACAGTAACCAGCAACTAAACCTGCTTTTACTAAATCTTCATCATTTGCATCTTCTAATTCTAAAGCATTAACTGCATTACAAGCTTTTGTTTCTTCTAATTCATCACACCCTCTTACAAAAAATAAAACTACTTCTGTTCTATCTTCATAAACTGCTTTTTTCATTACTGCTTTCATTGAATAATAAGCATCTGCGTTTAAAAATTCACTTACTTCTTCAATTGTTTTACAATTAGGAGTTTCTACTTTTTCAAGAGCAATAGTCTCTAGTGATTCTTTTTTATTTGGCTTTCTAACTGCTGCTTCAATGTTTGCTCCATATTCACAATCAGGACAAACAACTATAGTATCTTCACCTGAGTTTGCTAATACATGGAACTCTTTTGAACCACTTCCACCAATAGCACCACTATCAGCTTCAACAACTCTAAAATCTAATCCTAATCTATTATAAACATTTTTATATGTTTCTTCCATAAGATTAAATTCTCTTACTAAGTCCTCTTTTGAAGCATGGAAAGAATAAGCATCTTTCATTAAAAATTCTCTACCTCTCATAAGACCAAATCTTGGTCTTGCTTCATCTCTAAATTTAGTATTTATTTGGTATAAATTTACTGGTAAATCTTTATAAGAAGTTATTCTATTTTTTACCATATTTACAACTGCTTCTTCATTTGTTGGAGATAAAACATAATCTGTATTTTTTCTATCTTTGAACTTTAAAAGTTCATTACCCATAGTAGTTGATCTTCCTGATTCATCCCAATAAGATAATGGAGTTACAAAACCAAATTGAACTTCATTTGCTCCACTTTTATCCATTTCTTCTTTTACAACTGCTCTAATTTTTTCTAAAACAATTTTTCCAAGAGGCATAAAATCATAAATACCTGCACCAGTTTGACTTACAAATCCACCTCTAACTAAATATTGATGAGATGGTAAAGTTGCATCTTTTGGAGCTTCTTTTGTCGTTGGAATAAACATATTACTAAATTTCATTAATTGTTTCCTATTTTTTATTTTTCTCTAAATGTTCACATTTGTGACTGTTAAATACTGCTGTTTCATTTTTTAATGAAAACATATTTTGAATAGTGCCTACTACTACATCACACTCCATATTTTTGGAAATATCTTTTAATTTTTTAGAAGGTGTATGTAAATATTCAGTAATCACTGTTTGACAAAGTTTTCGAATATTTTCTTCATCTTTGGGGTTAATAAAACCTTTTTTTATTGCATTATCAATTTTCTTATCAATTACCTTATCACCTTTTACATAAAGGCTTTTAATAATTGGTTCAATCTCTAAAGACTTTAACCAATCAAAAAATTCAATTGACATTTTACTTACTATTGAATATGCAGTTTTTGCTTGTTCTGCTCTTAAACTCATATTTTCATTTACAATATCTTGTAAGTCATCAACTGCATAAATATCAAGATTTGGTATTTCAATGTCCTCTATATCTCTTGGTACTGCTATATCAAACCAATATCTATCAAAAGAGGTAGGACTTACAATATCTTCTGTAATAATAGGATATGGTGCAGCAGTTGCAGTTACCATAACTTTTGATTCTTTTAATAACTCTACTAAATTAGAATAATCTTTTACATCAACATTTGCTTCAAATGTATCGGCTAAGATTTGAGCTTTTTTCTTATTTCTACTTGTTAAAACAACATCAAAACCTGATGAAATCAAATGCTTTATAGTAAGTTCACTCATTTCACCTGCACCAATAACTAAAGCTTTAACTCCACTAGTATTACCTACAAGTTCTTTTGCTTTAGCAACTGCTGTTGAAGCAACTGATACAGAACCAGTACCTAAACTCGTAGCATTTCTAACTGCTGCTGCACACTTAAAGGCAAAATGCATTGCTCTTGTTACATTTGATGAACAATAATGTTTTGATTGAGAGAATCTAAAAGCATCTTTTAATTGACCAACAATTTGTGTTTCCCCAATAACTAAAGAATCAAGTGCTGATGCCACAGAAAACAAGTGATGTATTGCACCATTATTATCATATATATCAGCTCTATTATATAAATTGTCAAAATCTAAAGAAGAGTATTTTGCTAGCTTTAAAAGAATATCTTTCGAACTTTCTTTTACATTTGAAGATCTTGTAATGATCTCTACCCTATTACAAGTAGATAAAACTACAGCCTCTTTTGTATGTTCATAATCTAAAAGGGTTCGAAGAAATCTATCTTTATCTTCATCACTTCCAAATGCAAGTTTTTCTCTCATAGAAATATCTGTATTTTTATGAGAGAAACTAATTATTAAGTAACTCATTTAAAACTCTCTTTCAATCATCGCTTTCATAATAAAAATAAGCGTTTCACTATTTGGCTCATCTTTTACAGCTTCAATAGCTTCATTTCCTAATTTTTTTGCTAATTTTATTGAGTCTTCAAGAGCATTTGTTTCATTCATCATTTGCTTTATCCAAGAACTCTCTTCACTAGTCAACTCTTTTTTATATAAAGATTCTAATTTTGCTTTATCTTCAAGTCTCTCATGAAGTAATAAATAAGGAATTGTTACCTTACCTTCAACAAAATCAAGCATTGCAGGTTTTCCTAAAGTAGTACTGTCTTGTGTAATATCTAAAATATCATCTATCATTTGAAAGGCTAGACCGAGATTTTTACCATATAAGGCATATTTTTCTTTTGATAAGCCTGCTAAAATAGCTGCACTTTTTGCACTAGCTTCAATTAATGAAGCAGTTTTTTTATAAATCATATCATTATATTTTTCATAAGAAGTGTTAAAACTATTTGTTAAATCTACATCTAACATCTCACCAATACTTAAAAGTGTAACTGCACTTGAAACAGTATGGGCTATTTCATAAGGCATTGTAGTTAACTCTGTAAAAGCTTTAGAGTATAAAATATCTCCAAACATAATAGATGTTTTGTTATCATATAAAGCATTTACAGAAGGCTGTCCTCTTCTAGTATCAGCTTCATCTATTACATCATCATGTAAAAGTGATGCTGCATGAATCATTTCAATAACAGCACATAATTTAACTGATTGCTCAGATACTCCTGCAATTTTTAAAACTAATTTAGACCTTAACATCTTTCCATTTGCTAATTTATCTAAAAGAACTAAACTCTTTTCATCATTACACTCTTTTACAAATGTTTTTATTTGATCTTTAACTTGTTGTAACTCTTCCACAAATATACCTTATGAATCTAATCTACAAATAATTTCACCAGTAAACTCTACGTAAAGACCTTTTTTCATAGCTTCTAGTTCTTTTTCATTATTTAGTTTAAATTCTTTAATTTCTTCATTAATATCAAAGTTTTCATCTTTACCTTGAGATAACATCATCTCTAAAGCAGCAACTTTTTCTACAATTTTATCCCATTCTTCTTCTACAATATCTTGAGAAGCTTCTCTACTTACATCAAAAAATTTTGATTTAGGACTTCCCATAAAAATATCATCTTCATCTTCTGTAAACCAATCACCGAACATTGACATATAATTTCCTTTTTATTTATCTTCTAATCTAACTCTAACTGATTTAGCATGTGCTGTTAGACCTTCTGTATCTGCAAGTAAGGCACAAGCTTCACCTAACTCATCAATTGCATTTTTTGAAAAGTTAATAATCGAGCTTTTTTTCATAAAGTTTTCTACATTTAATGGACTATAAAACTTAGCTGTACTTCCTGTTGGAAGAGTGTGATTTGGTCCAGCTATATAATCACCAATAGGTTCAGGAGTATTCTCACCTAAGAAAATTGCACCTGCATGTTTAATATAAGGAAGTAATTCAAAAGCATTTTTTGTCATAACTTCTAAGTGTTCAGGAGCTATTTCATTCATAAGTTCTAAGGCTTCTTCCATAGTTGAAGTTACGATAATTGCACCTCTATCTTCTATTGATTTTCTAGCTATTTCTTCTCTACTTAATGTTTTTAAGTAATTTTCAACTTCTACTGATGTTTCATTTGCAATATTTTCATCAGTTGTAATCATAATAGAACTTGCCATTTCATCATGCTCAGCTTGTGATAATAAATCAATTGCTAAATAGTTTGGTTTAGCAGTTTCATCAGCTAAAATTCCAATCTCAGAAGGTCCTGCAATCATATCAATATTTACTTCACCAAAAACTAACTTTTTAGCAGTAGCAACAAAAATATTTCCAGGCCCTGTGATAACATCTACTTTTGGAATAGTTGCAGTTCCATAAGCCATAGCAGCAATAGCAGAAGCTCCACCTACTTTATAAGCTTTCGAAACTCCACATAAATGACAGGCTGCAAGTAATAATTCATTAACTTCATTATCAGGAGTTGGAGTACATACTACTATTTCTTCAACACCTGCAACTATTGCAGGAACTGCGTTCATTAGAAGTGAACTTGGATATGCTGCTTTTCCACCAGGAATATAAAGCCCAGCTCTATCAACAGGGCTTACTTTTTGACCTAAAATAGTTCCATTTGCTTCAAAATCTAACCATGATTTTGGAAGTTGTTTTTCGTGATAAGCTTTGATTCTATCATAAGCTGTATGTAAAGCAGCTCTTAATTTATCGTCGATATTATCATAAGCTTTTTTCATCTCATCTTGAGAAATCATTAAGTCAGAATTATCCTTAACTTCCCATTTATCAAATTTTTCAATGTGCCTTTTTAAAGCTTCATTTCCTTCTTCAACTATTTCTTCAATAATTCCTGTAACGATTGAAGATACACCTTTTATATCACTTTTTGCTCTAGCTAGAATTCCATCAAACTCTTCTTTGAAGTTTGAGTCTTTTGTATTTATAATTTTCATTAAATTTGTCCTAATATCTCTTCTACAATATTTTCTAAAGGCTTTTTCTCAACATCTACAATAATATCAGCAACTTCTTCATACTGTGGTACTCTTAAATCATAAAGTTTTGTTGCTTCATCTAAATTTTGTAAAAGTGGTCTTTTTCTAAGTTTATTAGCAGCATTTGGTGCAGCATTTATTCTGTCTAAAATTCCTTGAAATGAAGATTTTAGATAAACAACTGTACCAATATTTTTAATATTTTCTTGCTTATAAAAGCCACCACCTGTTGAGATAATAGTGTTATTTACACTTTGCTCTAACCATAATGCAGTTTTCTTTTCTAATGCTCTAAAGTATGGCTCTCCCTCTTGGGCAAAAATCTTTTTAATTTTTCTATTTTCCATACTCTCAATTAAGTCATCTGTATCAATAGCAAACATATCAGAAGATTGTACTAATCCTCTTGCTACTGTACCCTTACCAACACCCATAAAACCTATTAATATAATATTCTTCTTTTTCATAGTTAAAGATTATATCTAAAAGTTTGTAATTTTCTCATAAAGAAAAGTTCTTTAAGATAGTTAGCTTAAAACAAGCTCCTGTATAACTACTATCTTTATATTCAAAAGTTTCATTATAAGCCTCAATATTACCTTTGGCAAATCGTTTTATTATTTGCTTAGACATATAAAGCCCTATACCTGTTCCATTTTTATCTTTTTTTGTTGTAAAATGAGACTTAAAGATATGTTTTATAACTTCTTTTGGTATTCCATTGGCATTATCTTTTATTTTGATTATTATATTCTCATTTTCTTCTTTTGCTTCTACAAAAATATATCTATCTTTTATATTTTGTCTTTCAAACTCATCTTTTGCATTGTTGTATATATTTATCAAAACTTGTAAAAGTTCATTTTCATAACCTATAACTTCAATATTATCAATATTCTTTACAATATTTATGTTTGCATTTTTAAAATGACTACCTAAAAGCTTTTCTATTTTTTGGAATAGCTCTTCAATAGTAAAAGTTACATGATGTTTTTTAGGGTTAAAAAAATCTTTAAAATCATCAATTGTAGTTGATAAATACTCTACTGTATTTGAGATATTATCCATTCCTTCATTTATATCTTTTTTCTCTAAAACACCAAATTCACTTTTAAATTTAATTCCAGAAGATTGTGTTTTAATAGCATTTAAAGGTTGTCTCCACTGATGTGTAATATTACCAATCATTTCACCCATTGCTGCCATTTTTGATTGTTGAGAAAGGATCAAATCTTTTTCATTATTTTCTTTTATTTGCTTTATTAACTCTTTTTTATGTTTCAAAAATCTTAATCTTAATTGCTTAGATAAAAATATTGAAATTAAAATAAAAATAGAGCTCAACATTAATCCAAATAATAAAATTATTTTTAAATCCTCTTTATTGTCTTTTTTTACTTTATCTTCTATATCTTTTAAACTTTTGTCCAATTCATCAACATAAAACCCTGTTGCAATTGCCCATTGCCAATAATCAAAGCCTTTTACATAAGTAATTTTTTTATAAGAGTTTCCTGTTTTTGGTCTTACAGAAGAGAAATAAGAAATATATCCAGCACCATTTTGAGCAGTTTTTATTAATTCTTTAGTTATATAAAAAGAGTTTGAATCTTTTAAATTTATTCTATTTAAACCTATATAATTTTTATTTATATGAGATAGGTAGTTTCCTTTATAATCTACTATAAAAACATAAGAGTCATTTCTATAATTAATTTTTTGAATATATTCTAATATTCTTTTTTGTAATCTACTCTCAAACTCATCTACATACTCCCCTGTACCAATAAACCATCCATAAGGTTTAAAAAGATAATTATATGTGATTTTTTTATATTGAGTATCAATAGTTTTTGGTTTATTCCAATAAAGTTCATAAAAAAACTCATCACTATTTTCTAAACCTTTAATAATCTCTCTTGAAGGGAAATTACCTTTTTCATCTTTGAAATTTATAAGACTTTTACCCTCAATATTTGGTTTTAAAGGATGAAGAATATTAACTGCATTTAAATCATAAATATAAAAATAACCTCTTCCATCATTGAAGGTTAATTTTCTTAAAGCATCTTTTATTTTTACAGTGATTTCTTCTTTTGTCTTAGTATCTTTATATCTATTATAAATATAATTCATAACCCTATAAGCTTTTTGAACTTCTTTTTTTAAGTTTTGCTTTAAGTTTTTAGTACTATTATTTTTTTCATAAGCTATATATTCATAAACTAAATCAACTTCATTTTTTATATTTTGTTTACTTTTTAAAATAAACTGTTCTTTAAGTTCTTTTATATCATTTTTATTTTGAAAATCTTTTTCTAAAAAATAAAAATAACTAACAATTGATAAAAGTAATATAACAATCAATGTTGGAGCATATTTTATTAAATTTAATATAGTTTTTTCGTTTGTGTGCAACATGTCGCTATTTTATCATAAGTTTTATTATGCCTTGTATTTATTTTCATATCTTTGAAGCATTGATTCATTACCAAGAACTCCACCTTGATGAATATAAAGATAATTATTAGTTGTTTTATTATATTTACTTATATATTCTTCAAATATTTTGATTCCTAAACAATCATATAATAAATCAAATTCAATCTTTGTTTGACTTAAAAGTTCAAGATAAATCTCATAGAACTCTTTATAAAGTTTCCCAAAATGATATTTTTTTGTTCTTTTTAATATCGTAGGATGATTTGAATCTTCTAATTGGAAAAACTGTTTTCTTAAATATTCTTCATCTCCTACACAAGCACAAGTTAATACTTCAAAAGGTAAATACTTTTGTAAATATAAAGCTGTTGTTCCAGTACCACTTGGTAAAAAAACTTTTAAATTTTCAATATTATTTTCTTTTGCCCAAACTATTATCTCATTAGCAAGAATTTCTAAACCATATTGAGCCTCTTTTAAAGCTCCACCTTCTTTTATAAAAAGTGTTTCTTCATCAAAACTTTTTGGAATTTGGCTTTCATAAATATTCATACCATTTTCTAAAGCATATTTATAATTTCCAGTAGGGTTTTGCTTTAAAAAAGACGCAATATGATCCACATAATAATCAAACTGCAAACCTTTTATTTTTGCTAAAACAGATAAAGAATACATAGCATTTGATTGAGCTGAACCATGAGATACAACTTTTTTTATATTTTCTAAATCTTTTTGTAAAAAATAGTAGAATTTTCTTGCTTTATTACCTGAAAAGTTTTTATGTAATAAGTCATCTCTTTTTATATAAAAACTATTTTTATTAAAAGTGATTTTTTCTATTGGGGAGTTTCTATAATTCATTTTGTGATTGTACCATTTATTAATAAAATTTTTGTACAATAACAAAAAAACAAGAAGAGGACAAATATGGATATTCTTTTTTATATACAAAAAGGTGGAATTATTGTTTATATATTAATTGCACTAAATGTTATTGGCTTTACAATAATACTATGGAAATTATTTACTCTTCCAAGAAAAAATGCCATGCTTAAAAAAATTGAAACTAAACTTGACAAAAGCTCTTCTAACTCAATTTTTTCTCAAATAGAATATGAAGTGAAAAAACTAGAAAGTGGTCTTACTTATATAAAAAATATAGCAACAATTGCACCACTTTTAGGACTTTTAGGAACAGTAATAGGAGTTTATCAATCTTTTGATGCGATTACTAAAAATGGCTTAGGAGATCCAAGTGTATTTTCAAATGGTATTTCAATAGCACTTATTACAACAATTGCAGGTTTGATTGTAGCAATACCCCATCATATTGCATATAATCATTTTATTTCTCAAATTGACTCAATAGAGTTAAAAGCAAAAAGTACAATTAAATAGTATGAAAAGAAGAGAACCTTTAGGTTTAGATTTAACCCCGATTATTGATGTAGTTTTTATACTCCTTTTATTTTTTATAGTAAGCTCAGTATTTAAAAAAGATGAGCTAGCTTTAATTCTTGATTTACCAAGTTCAAATGCAAAAGAATTAAAAGTTGATGAAGAACAAATTTTTATAGAACTTAGCTCAAGTAAACTTGCTATAAAAGGAATTGAAGTATCTTTTGAATCATTAGAAGATAATCTAAAAGCAATTGAAAATAAACAAAAAGCTGTACTTGTAAGAATAGATAAAAAAGTAGAATATCAAAGAGTTGTGAAAGTTTTAGACTTATTACAAAAACACAATCTCACAAACTTAGCCTTAGTAACAAATGAAAATGAAAAGAAGAAGGATTAATTGCCCTCTTCTTTTTTTAATTGATTATACTCTTCATCAGTAAAAATTCTTGATTTTGTAATAAACTGATAACCTAAATCTATTTCTAATGAAAATGAGTTTCCAAAAGCTGCTTTTTCCTCTCTCACATCAATAGTAATAAATGAGTGTTTAAAATATTCAAACTGATCTTTATCTATAAAAAATTCACAACCGCAAATTTCTCCAAGCTTTACATTTCTACTTGGTACATAAAAATCATCTTTAGCATAACACATAGGAGCAGTTCCATCACAACAACCACCACTTTGATTAAAGACTAATTCACCATGTTCTTCTTGAAGTTTTTTTATAACATCACAAGCTTCTTTTGTAACATCAACTCTTTTTATTGACATAATTTATCCTTTTTGAAAGTTAAAAATAAAAAAGTACAGAAGGAAAAGGGGTTAACCTTCTGTACTAAAACAAGGGGTATATTAATTGAATCTAACTATTAAAAGAATCCTAAAGCATCTTTACTATAAGAAGTTAAAATATTTTTAGTATGTCTGTATGAGTTTAACATCATCATGTGAGTTTCTCTACCAATACCTGATTTTTTGTATCCACCAAATGATGCGTGTGATGGATATAAGTGATAACAATTTACCCATACTCTACCAGCTTCGATTCCTCTTGAGAAATAGTGTAACTCATGAGCATCTCTTGACCATACACCTGAACCTAATCCGTATATAGTATCATTAGCAATTTCTAGTGCTTCTTCTGCCGTTTTAAATGTAGTTACTGCAAGTACTGGCCCAAAAATCTCTTCTTGGAAGATTCTCATTTTATTATGACCTTTAAATAATGTTGGTTGAATATAGAATCCATTTGGATATTTTTCAGACTCTAATACATCTCCACCAATTAAACACTCAGCCCCCTCTTCTTTACCAATTTTAATGTACTCAGTAATTTTTTCTTTTTGATTTAAAGAACACTGAGCTCCCATCATATTATCAGTATCAAGAGGATCACCTAATTTGATAGCTTTAACTCTTTCTAATACTCTTGCCATAAATGGTTCATAGATATCTTCATGAATTAATGCTCTTGATGGACAAGTACAAACCTCACCAGAGTTAAATGCGAATAATACTAAACCTTCAATTGCTTTATCAAAGAACTCATCATCTGCATCCATGATTGATGGCATAAAGATATTTGGTGATTTACCACCTAATTCTAATGTTGAAGGAATAATATTTTCAGTTGCATATTGCATAATTAACTGACCCGTAGTAGTTTCACCTGTAAATCCAACTTTTTTAACATCTGGATGAGTTGATAAGTGTTTACCAATTTTTCCACCTGCACCATTAATAATGTTAATTGTACCTGCTGGTAATACATCAGATATTGTTTCCATTAATAATAAAATTGACATTGGAGTTGCACTTGCTGGTTTCATAACAACACAATTTCCTGCTGCTAAAGCTGGTGCTAATTTCCAAGCTGCCATTAATAATGGGAAATTCCAAGGAATAATTTGTGCTACAACACCATAAGGCTCATAAACTTCTTGTGAAATTGTATTTTCATCTAAATCAGATACAGTTCCAGACTCAGCTCTAATTACTGATGCAAAATATCTAAAGTGATCAACTACTAAAGGAACATCTGCATTTAAAGTTTCTCTAATTGTTTTACCATTATCTAAAGTTTCAGCTATTGCTAATGCTTCTAAATTTGCTTCAATTGCATCTGCTATTTTATTTAATAAATTACTTCTATCTACTACAGAAGTATGTTTAAATGATTCAAAAGCTTTTTTTGCAGCAGCTACTGCTGCATCTACATCTTCTTCATTTGATCTTGGAATTCTTGTTAAAAGTTCTCCATCTACTGGTGAAACGTTTTCAAAATATTCACCACTTTTAGGAGCTACCCATTCTCCACCAATAAAGTTCTCATATTGAGCTTTGTATTCCGGCTTACTGTAAATCATTTTTAATCCTTTTTATTATTTTATATGTTTTGAAAAACTATTTGCTTTTGCATAATTTTTCTGCATGATGAAAGTTTACATGATAAATATAGCATGAATTTAGCCTAAGTATAGCCTCAGTATAGCAATGTACTTTTTTGTTACAAATTCCCAATAAAACGCACTTTTAAAGAGTTTTTTTTCTTTGTTTTTTTTAATTTATCTGCTACAATTTTTTTATGAAAACATTTAACTATACAATAGAAGACCAATCTTTAGAACTGTTAATAGATTTTAATACTTTAAAAAAAGAAAAAAACATATTAATACAAATTTTTTGTGGCCAATCTAAAGAAGCAATGAAAACTATATTAGATAAATTAAAAACAAAGCTACCTCAAGCCATTTGTATTGGTTCATCTACAGATGGAGAGATTAATAATGAAACTATTACAACTAAAAAAATTGTAATATCAATATCTATATTTGAAAAAACTCAACTTGAAATAGCTTTTGTACAAAATAAGAACTCCTTTGAAAATGGAAAAGAATTAGCAAAAAAACTATGTAAAAAAGATACAAAACTACTTATTACTTTTACAGATGGAGAAACTACTAATGGAGAAGAGTTTCTAAATGGGATTAGTTCTATTAATAATAATGTTATTGTAAGTGGAGGAATGGCTGCTGATAATGCAACCTTTAAAGAAACCTTTATTTTATGTCAAGACAAAATTATTACAAAAGGTGCAGTAGGTGTTTCATTAAATTCAAAAGAACTAAAAATTTGTAATGCTTATAATTTTAACTGGTCACCAATAGGAATAGATCATGAGATTGAAGAAGTTAAAGAAAATAGAGTATATAAAATCTCTGGATTAAGCCCTTTAGATTTTTATGAAAAGTACTTAGGAGAGTATGTAGCCAAGTCTTTACCTGCAACAGGAATTGAGTTTCCTTTGATTGTTCAAAAAAATGGAATTCCTGTAGCAAGAGCTGTTATTCAAAAACATAATGATGGAAGCTTAAGTTTCGCAGGTAACTTAAATAAAGGGGATATTGTAAAGTTAGGCTTTGGTAATGTTGAACTTATAATGAACAACCCTTTACAGTCCTTATTTAATAAATGTTCTGTATCAGGGGTAGAATCATTTTTTATTTATACTTGTATGGCTAGAAGAAGATATATTCCTGATTTAATAGATATTGAAATAAAACCATTTTCAAAGATTGCTAATACTTCTGGATTTTTTACGTATGGAGAGTTTTATCATAACGAAGGATATAATGAATTACTAAATCAAACACTAACAGTAGTAGGCCTTAGTGAAAATGATGATATTTCTTATGAAGAAAAAAAGAAAATTGAAAAAACTGAAAATATAATAAGTGAACATGCTAGAAGTTTACAAGCTTTAACACACTTAATACAACAGTCTTCCCATGATTATAAGCATCAATCAAAAAAATTGGAAGAAGGCAATAAGTATGCACAAAATTTAGTAGAATCACAAAAACAATTTTTGAAATATGCAATTCATGAGACAAATACTCCTCTTTCTATTATTATGGGAAATATTGATATGTATGAAATAGAGCATGGTAAAAATAAGTATTTATCAAATATTGAAGTTGCTATGAAAAATGTTTTTAGTATATATGATGATTTAAGTTATTTAGTAAAAAAAGACCAAGTAAATAAAGCAACACATGAGATTAACTTAGTTGATTTTATTAGAAGCCGAATTGAGTTTTTTACACAAACGGCTTTAAAATTCAAATCAAAATTAAATTTTATTCATAATGTAGATGAAATAAGAATTAATTTTAATGAAATCAAACTCCAAAGAATAGTTGATAATAATCTTACTAATGCAATAAAATATACTTTGCCTAATGAAACTATAAATGTAAAATTAATTTATATAAATAATGAGTGTGATTTTATAATAGAGAGTCGATCTGTTCAAATTCTTGAACCTCAAAAGATTTTTGAAGAGTATTATAGAGAAGAAGAATCAAAAGATGGTTTTGGCTTAGGTTTAAATCTTGTAAAAAGAATTTGTAGTGAAGAAAATGTTGGTATAAAATTAGAATCAGGTGAAAACTGGGCTTCATTTACTTACACATTTAAAGGAGTTGAAAAATGAAAATATTACTTTTAGAAGATGATATTATGTTAAATGAAATGATTACAGAGTATTTAACATCTACAGGGCATTCAATCACAAATACAACAAAAGGTGATGAGTGTTTAGATATATTAGATGAAAAAAAGTTTGATTTATTAATACTTGATATTAATGTTCCAAATATTGATGGATTAAGTGTTTTAGAAAAACTTCATGAAAATAAAAGAATGATACCTACTATATTTATATCAGCTCTTATTGATATAGAAGATATTGATAGAGCTTTTAATATTGGCTGTCATGATTACTTAAAAAAACCTTTTCATTTAAGAGAGTTAACTCTTAGAATAAACAAAATATTAAAAACAAATATAGCACCACAAAAACATAAAAGATTATCAAAAAACTATAGTTTTGATGCAGAAACCATGACTTTGTATTTTAATAATGAACCACATATTTTACCTAAAAGACAACTTCAAATAATAGAACTATTAGCTCATAATAGAAGCTTAGTAGTTCAATATGATATGTTTAGAACTTATGTATGGAATGATGATTTTATTGATAATGCCACAATAAGAGCAGAAGTAAATAGAGTAAAAAAAGTATTAAAAGAAGACTTTATCAAAAATATTAGAGGAAGTGGTTATATGGTTGAAAGACCAAATTAACCCCACTTCTAAAACTTAATGGATACAAAAAAACTTAAATCAAACTCATTATTATCATTTAAAAAATTGTTTTTCCTATACTCCACATAAGAGGGTTTTGTTGTTGTTTCAAATTCACTTCTTGGAAGCCATTCATGATAAACCCAATGAATAAACTTTAAGACATCCCCATGAACACCTTTTATATCAAATCTTGCATAAACTCCATCAGCTATTTTAAAATCAGGTAATCTATCACTTTGAACTTCTTCACTTTCACTTGTTTCAATACAAGCGATATACTGACAGTCATTTAAAGGAGTAATTGAAGGATTATCATGAAAAAGTGCAATTTCTTTGTACTCTTTAATATTATTTGACAAAATCCAAACTTGTAGTTTTTGCCAAGCTTGTTTTATATTTACATTATATCCTCTATTTCTTATGTAATATGCTTTTCTAAAAGGCATTTTTACTATAGTTGGTGTTATTTCATTGAAATTTGCTTTTGACTCCATAGCTTTTGGAGATTGTTGTAAAATATTATTTGAATACTGCTTATAACCTCCACTTCTCCACTGTTTTGGTGTCATTTCAAATCTTTCTTTAAAAGTTTTAATAAAAGAAGATTGAGATGAATATCCACACTGATTTGCTATATCAGAGATTGTTGAATATTTATTTGTAAGTAATAAATTAGATGCTTTTTGTAATCTAATAGATTTAATGCTTTCATAAATATTTTTTCCAAAAGCCTCTTTAAAAATTCTATGCATGTGAAACTTACTTATATTTAAATCAATACTAAGTTCTTCTATATCGATGTTTGTCTCAATATGAGTATAAATATAAAACATTATATCATTGGCTATTTTTGTTCTTTTTTGAAGAGTTTGTTTTTTCATAAAATCAATTATAGCATAAATAAAATATAAAATTAGCACTAATAAACAATTATAATAGCACTTAAAAAGAAGAATTATTTTTAAATTTTTCATACAATAATCACAATTCAAAATATAAGTAAGGTTTTTAGGAAAAAATATGAACTTAAATAAACAATTGAATTTAGTTTTACAAGAATGTGAATCTATAAATTTACAAAAATTAAAATTAGATACATTACTTATTATTGTTCATCACTTATTAAGTGATTACAAAAAAATGCAATTACCTAAAAGTGAAAATGACATGAAGTTTATTCATGAAAATGTTAAAAATTTGAAAATCTATTTAGACAATAATATAGTTACAAGTGAAACACTTTCATACGTTTTTAAGAACCAAAATAAGTCCTCAACACTTAAAAAAATATCAATAAATTTAGAACCAATGAGAGCTTATTATAAATTCCTAACCTCAATCTTTTCTTCCCAACTAAAGAAAGGTTCATATTGGATTCCTGAACTCCTTGCTTTTAGTTTGATTTACAATTACAAAAAAGAGTTTGAAAAATCTTTTTGTTCGTATACTTTTATCGATAGTTTCCCTATTGAAAAAATACTAAATATATACAATGAAAACAATATCGCTGTGAAAAAAAATATTTCACAAAAAGAAGAAATTCCTACATGGAAAGTTAAAACAAGTTTAGATGAAATGTATGATTTATCTGAATATATGATTAAAAAATATTTATCTTACAGTTTTAAAATTAATACAAAAAGAGTTTCAAAAACTAGAAAAAAAAGAAGAAGATAGATAAAACCTATCAAACTTCTAAAAATGAAATAGAATTTTTTCTATTTCTATAAAAAATCTTTTGATTGCTATATGTAATGCTATCTTGGATTTTTTGCGTAATAACTGCATGATCAGGTGACTTTGAACACACAGGATCAGCAGCATTCATCTCTCCTGTTAGAGCAAAGGCTTGGCACCTGCATCCGCCAAAGTCTTTGTCTCTTTCATCACAAGTCCTACAAGGTTCACTCATCCAACTATCCCCTCTAAAATAGTTAAAAGCTTTTGAGTCATACCATACTTCTTTTACAGAGTTTTCTTTAACACTTGGAAATTCTAAAGGTAAAGTATTTGCTGTATTACATGGAAGTGCAAACCCATCAGGATTGATAGTTAAAAATGTAGTTCCCCATCCATTCATACAAGCTTTTGGTCTATCTGCAAAATAATCAGGAACAACTAAAAATACTTTCATTGCATCATCTTTTTGTCTATACTCATTTACTTTTGCTTTTGCTTCATCTAATTGCTCTTTTGAAGGAAGCAGTGCATTTATATTTTTTAAAGCCCAACCATAATATTGGATATTCGCTATTTCTAAATAGTTCGCCCCTAAAGTTTCGGCAAATTCTATAATTTCCCCTACTTGATGAATATTCTGTCTAGTAATACAAGTATTAACTATAAGTTGTAAGCCCGCAGCTTTAATTTCTTTTGCAAAAGCAATTTTTTCTTTATAAGAGTTCTTATTGTTTGTAATTAAAGTCATAGTATTTTCATCATGTGATTGAATACCTAGCTGAACTGTTTTAAGCCCTGCTTCTTTTAATTTTTTTACTATTCCTTTTGGAGCACCAACTCCTGATGTAATAAGATTTGTATAAAACTTCAAGTCATTTGCTTTTTGAACAATATCAACAATATCTTTATTTAGTAAAGGCTCACCACCTGAAATACCAAGTTGAACAGCTCCAAGTTCTCTAACCTCATCCATCACTCTAAACCAATCATCTTTACTCATAGCATCTTTTGTATTTACAAAATCAAGTTGATTGTAACAGTAAGAACACTCTAAAGGACACTTATGAGTTAACTCCAAAAGTACCCAAAGTGGAGGCTTTATTTCTAATTTTTCATTATTTGATTTATCATTAATCGACATACTGCACCCACTTTCTTTCAAATGCTTCATTAAAAAATGCTTCTATATCTTTTGATAAATCAGACATTTCAAACTTTTTTTCTAAAGTCTCTACTATTTGGTTAAAACTTTTTGTTCCATCACATTGATTCATTATTTCACCGGCACTTTGATTTAATTGAACCATACCTTCTGGGTACAATAATACAAAACAGTCTTGTGCTTTTTCAAACTGTAATTGAAAGTGATTATTCACTACAAGTAATTTTTCTTTGTGCATCTTCTACCCCTTCAATATTAAAGTATGGAGGTTGTTTTAATTCGTATGCTAAATATAAAGCATCACACATTGTCCATAAAATATCTAATTTAAATTGTAATATCTCACAAGCTTTACTTTGAAGCTCAATTGTATTAAACTCTTCTAATGTTAATGATAATCCATGCTGAACATCTCTTCTTGCTTCACTTAATCTTTTTTGGAAATATCTTAAACCTTTTGGTTCAATCCAAGGATAATTATCAGGCCAAGTATTAAGTCTTTGTTGATGAATTTCAGGAGCAAACATCTCAGTTAAAGATGACATTGCAGCCTCTTTCCAAGGTCTTTGTTTTGCAAAGTTTACATAAGCGTCAACTGCAAACTTAACAGATGGTAATACATATCTATGAGATATTAAATCCTCTTTATTTAGTCCAACTGCTTCACCTAGTTCAAGCCAAGCTTCAATTCCTCCACCAACACTATCATGGTCAATAATTCTATCTATCCACTTTCTTCTATCTTCTAAAGGAGGATTATTTGACATAATTGCAGCATCTTTAATAGGAATTGCTGTTTGATAATAAAATCTATTTGCTACCCATCCTTGAATCTCTTCTTTAGTACATTCACCTTTATACATTCTTATATGAAAGGGATGATGAATATGATACATCTTACCCATAGATCTTAATTTAGCTTCAAACTCTTCTTTTGAAAGTAACTGGTCAATTTTTTTAGTCATAATATTCTCTCCTTAATTATATTTCGATACTCATACCATCATAAGAAACTTCAATTCCGTGTGAAATAAGCTCCTTATACTCATCACTACTCTCATCTAAAATAGGATTTGTATTATTTATATGAATTAGTATTTTTCTTGGTTTTTCTAAACTATCTAAAACTTTGATAAGCCCTTCTTCTCCACTTAATGGAATATGTCCCATATCAGTTCCAAGTTTATTTGAGAAGTTTCCTTTAATCATTTCATCATTTGTCCATAGTGTTCCTTCTATTAAAAGAACATCTGCATTTCTCATTTCTTCAAATACATGGTCTTCCATAACACCAAGTCCTGGTAAATAAAATAGTCTTTTTCCAGTATTTTTATTTACAACTGTTATTCCAATATTATCACCCTTTCTTGGTTTATCTCTGTGGGCTGAATATGGAGGAGCATTTGAGATTAGTGCATGAGCATAAAACTCATAATTAGGCATAACTGGAATTTCAAATTTTGTAGTTGAATCTGGTATAATTTCATGCCAAGCAGTTCCTCCACCATCCCAATGCTTTAGCATTTTCATAGTAGGAAAAGATGTATTTAACTCTTCATTTACTTCTTTTGTACAGTAAATTTGATGAGGACATCCCTCTCTTAACATAAGTAAACCTGTTGTATGGTCAATTTGAGCATCATTAAAAACAATAGCTTTTATTTTTGTCTCTCTTTTTTGTGTTGGGTGTAAAAAGGGGGAATTATGAATTTGCTCTAAAATATCAGGTGAAGTATTAAATAAAACCCAGTTTTCACCATCTTCACTTATAGTAATAGAACTTTGTGTTCTTCTTTTAATAGTTTTTTTACCTTCTCTATAACCCTTACAGTTATCACAGTTACAGTTAAACTGAGGAAGCCCTCCTCCTGCACCTGATCCTAAAACTTCTATTTTCATAATCTTCCCTTAACTCTTTTTATAATTAAGTCTAGTTTAGACTTAATTATAAAAAGAGCAAACTAGACAAAGCTAGTTTACTCACCTTAGGTTCTACTCGTTACAAATATACATTGTTACTTCAAAACCAAATCTATTATCTACAAACATAGGTGTTTCCCATTTCATAACAATTACCTCCTTTGTAAGATTTTTATATTCAGATTACTTATGTAATTTGAATACGTGTACTGAACCACCTTGGTTTAAAAGCTTAACAGCTTTTGCAACTTCACCACCCCATAAAGGAACGGCTCCACCCCAACCAGATACTACAGCAATATATTGCTCACCATTTTGCTCCCAAGTAATAGGAGAAGAAACGATTCCAGAACCAACATTAAATGAGTATAACTCTTTACCAGTTTCATCATCTAATACTAAAAGTTTACCCTCTGGATTACCTGTAATTACTAAACCACCAGCAGTAGTTAAAACTCCACCCCATAGAGGTGCTTTGTTTTTATAAATCCACTTAATTTTTCCACTTACAGGATCAACAGCTTTGATAGCACCTATATGATCTTCATAAATAGGTTTGATTGTAAATCCAGCACCTAAGTATGCTGCACCTTTTTTATAAGAAACAGGTTGATTCCAAATATCCATTCCCCACTCATTTGCAGGAACATAGAATAATCCTGTTTTTTTAGAGTAAGCCATTGGATTCCAGTTTTTACCACCTAAGAATGAAGGTACTGAGAATACAGATTTACCTTTCTTTCCATTTACAGGAGCTCCAGGTCTATTATCTTCATTTACTATAGGTCTACCATTTTCATCAATTCCTTTAGCCCAAGTAATTTTATCAACGAAAGGAGTAGATCTAATGTACTTACCAGTAACTCTATCTAATACATAAAAGAATCCATTTTTGTCAGCAGTAGCACCTGCTTTTACAACATTTCCATTTTTATCTTTGTAATCAAATGGTATAAATTCTGCCATACCATCATAATCCCATCCATCATTTGGAGTAGTTTGATAATGCCATACAATTTTACCAGTATCAGGGTTTACAGCAACTCTTGAAGCAGTATATAAGTTATCACCTTTTCTTAAATGAGAATTCCAAGGTGCAGGGTTTCCAGTTGGAACATAAATTAAATCTGTTTCAGGGTCATAAGTCACACCATTCCAAGGAGCACCTCCACCATGTTTCCAATTATCACCTTCCCATGTTGCATTTAATGTTCCTGAAATACCATTTTCTTTTCCATTTAAATATCCCATGTGACCTTCAACCATCGGTCTAGTCCATATTAACTTACCTGTTTTTGGATTTCTAGCTTCTACTTTACCAACAACACCAAACTCACCACCAGAAACACCAGTGATTAACATATCTTTTACAATAAGTGGAGCAGCTGTAAATGAATATCCATCTTTATATTTAGCAATTCTTTTTTTCCATTTTACTTTTCCAGTTTTTCTATCAAGAGCAACTAGTTTCGCATCAAGTGTTCCAAAAATTACTAAATCATCATATATTGCAGCACCTCTGTTGATAACATCACAACAAGGTAAAATTGCATCAGGAAGTCTTGCATCGTACTGCCATAGTTCCTCTCCTGTTAAAACATTTATAGCAAAAAGTCTAGAGTAAGAACCTGTCACATACATAACACCATCTTTTACAATAGGTTGAGACTCTTGTCCTCTTTGTTTCTCTCCTCCAAAACTAAAATTCCATACAGGAACTAAATCTTTAACTGTATCTTTATTTATTTGAGTTAATGTTGAGTATCTTTGACCTTTTGGTCCTAAACCATAAGAAACTACATCACCAGGTGTTTTTGCATCATTTACAATTTCATCATAAGTAACTGGTGCAAATGATGGTTTTGTAACTTTTGTTATGCTATCATTTTCCATGTTGCTAGACATAGCACATCCACTAATTAGTGCAGCTAGTGTAACGGCAACTGCACTAGTTAGCAATTTATTTTTATTCATCTTCTCTCCTTTTAAATCTTGATAACAAACCTGAAAATTTGTCTTAAAAGAAGTATACATGAGAAATATAGCCTGAGTTTAGCTATGATTTATTTTTTTAGACTTAAAACCTACAAAGGCCATTATTAGGGCTATAAACAAAGAAATTACTACTATTATTAAAGAATTTATATCAACTTTTAAATACAAAGAAAACCTTATAGATTCAACTATATAAGTAAATGGATTATAAGATGATATATTAAATAAAACTAAGGAAGAATCTTTTATTTTCCACAAAGGATATAAAGCACTACTTAAAAAAAACATTGGAAATATAACAAAATTCATAACAGTAGCAAAATTTTCTAACTGCTTAATTACAGAAGAAATAAATAAAGCAAAAGCATTTAATATAATTGAAGAAATCATAATAATAGGAATAGTTGATAAAATAGCTAAATATGAAATATCTACTCCATAAACTTTTGCTACTAATAAAAAAGTTACTGCTTGAATTGTAGATACAATTGCTGTGGCAAACATCTTACAAAATAGTAAATAATTTCTATTTATATATGAAGATAGTAAAATCTTCATACTTCCCATTTCTCTATCAAATATCATAGTAAGTGAACTTTGCATACCATTAAAAAGTAAAACCATACCAACAAGTCCAGGAACTATGTATGTTTCATAAGTAATATATGTCTCATAAGGTGGAATAATAGCTAAACCTAAGGCTGTTTTAAAGCCAACTGAAAAGATAAATAACCATAATAAAGGTCGTACTAAAGCTGAAAAGAATCTACTTTTTTGTTTTACAAATCGAATTAACTCTTTATAGATAATTCCTTTCATGCAATTTATATAAATATTCATGTTTTACCTTACTATTTGATTGAAAGTATCAACTAATTTGTCTTTTTCATACTTTTTAACTATATCTTTTACAATTCCTGTTTCTACTATTTCACCTTTTTTTATAAAAGATATATCATCATTTTCTTCTACTTCATCAAAAAGATGTGTAATCCATAAAACACTCAAACTCTCTGTTTTAACTAAATCTCTAACATAATTCAAAATATCAAATCTACTTTTTAAATCAAGTCCAACAGTTGGTTCATCTAAAAGTAAAAGTTTTGGTTTATTTATTAAAGCTCTTAAAATTTCAACCCTTCTTCTATGCCCACCATTTAATTTTCTTGCCGTAATATCTAAACTATCTTGAAGTTCAAGTCTTACTATTTCATTTTCTATGGATTTAATAGTATCTTTAAAATTCAAGCCTTTAATAGATCCATAATAATAAAGATTTTGCCGTACAGTTAAATCTAAATCCAAAGTTGGCTCTTGAAAAACAATACCTATATCTTTTAAGGATTTTGTATAATTTTTTATTGAATATTGATTTATATTTATAGTTCCAACTTCAACTTTTAAAAGTCTTGTGATTAAAGAAAAAATAGTAGATTTGCCAGCACCATTTAATCCTAGTAAAACAGAAAAACTACCCTGCTTTATACTAAAAGATACATTATTTAATACTTTTTTATCTCCATAAAAAAAGTCTACATCTTTAAACTCTAAAATATCACTAGTCATAATTATTTACTTGGAACTACAGCTAAGCCCCAAGGATACCTTCCAACTTTAATAGTTTTTTTAACTTTTAATGATTCTACATCAATGACAGAAATATCACCACTTACTCCATTTGTTGTATAAAGTTTCTTTTCATTTTCTGCAAAATCAAGTTGCCAAACTCTATTTCCAACTAATAAGTATTTTATTACTTTATATGTTTTTGCATCAATAACGGCTACATGATTTGCAGGCCCCAATGCAACAAAAGCATATTTTCCATTGCTTGTCAGTTTTATTCCAACTGGTTGAATTAAATCTTTAAAAATACCTGGAATTTTAAAAGAGATTTTTGAAAGTGCTTTTTTAGTCTTAGTATCAATAACCATCACTGTACCACCAATTTCAGAAGAAGCCCAAACTTTATCACCTGTTTTTGTGAATTCTATATGTCTAGGTCTTTGATCAACTAATGTATTATGAACAATCTTTTTTGTTTTTGTATCAATCCAATGTAAAAAATTAGATGTTTCAGAAGTATTGATAGCAACACTTCCATCAGGGCTTACAGCCATACCTTCTGGCTCAATACCAACTTCAATCTGAGCAATTACATCTTTTTTTTCTATGTCAACAACTGTTACAATACCATCATCCTCATTTGATATATAAAGTTCTTTACCATCTGGATGTAAAGCAAACTGTTCTGGATCTTCACCTGATGGAAGATTATATAAAATTTTTCCCGTTTTTGTATCCATAGCTTGAACTGTATCATCGTCACTAGCACAAATATATAACTTAGAATAATCTTTATTAAGTAAAATACCTCTAGGTCTTTGTCCAACTTCATAGGTCTTTATAACTTTATTTGTTTTTGAATCAATAACAGAAATAGTATTATCTTTTTCATTTGATACAAAAATAGTATCTGAGAATAAACTTGTTGATAATAATAGCGAGCTTAAAAATAACCTTCTCATAATAATTACTCCTTAAATTAATTTAAGCATTGTATATTATATTTATAGCTTGAGTTTAGCAAAGATTTGTTGTAATAAGAAAAGTTTTGAAAATTATAGAGATAAAGCAAAAACTGCTTTATCCCATAAATATATTGTTTATTTAACTATAAAAATAGCTCTTTCTCTATCGCTTTTAGCTGATGGAAGACCTAGTGTATAAGTACCTGGTTTAATAGGTATAAAAGTAAGTTCAATTTCACCTTCATCATCAAATTCGAAACTATCAATTCCTAATGGTCTTACTTCAATATCATTAATAGATACTTGATTTACCCAAATATTTCTAAAAAATTCAGGACCTACAATAGGAACTTCTCTTGAACCATCACTTTTTAATACAAGTTTATAATACTTACCTGCTTTTAAATTATATGGCTTCTCTGCCAAAGTCTTACCTGCACCAATAGTAATAGGTGCTAATGTTGTTCTTGAATGTAATAAACCTTTGATATTTCCAAAAGCAAACTCAGCTGTTAAAAATAGCATAATTGAAAGTGCTATGATTTTTTTCATTTTTTCTCCTTAGTTGAATAGTTTTAAAATTGTAGTAAATGATTATAGCCTGAGTTTAGCGATAGTTTTTTGCTAAACTTAAGCTATAAATCTTATGTATACTTAAAAAAATCAAGAAGGAAAATATATGAAACTATTACCATTATTATTTATATTTGCTACTTTTATAAATGCAAATATTTTAGAAGTAAACATTTTATACTTAGAAGAAAAAATCAAAAAGCCACCAGTACTTTCAAATATTATAAAAGACCCTAATGATTTAGGACTAAAAGGTGCTCAAATAGCTATAAAAGATAGCAATAAAAGTGCCAAATTTTTAAATCAAAAATACAAGCTAATTGAAGCTATTTCTTATAAAAAAGAAGAGCTTATTAGTGCTTATGAGAAGTTTGTAAAAGAAGGGAACAATTACGTTGTTTTAAATGTTGAAGATGATTTATTAAAAGAGCTTTTAGCACATAATTTCTCTTCAAAAACTCTATTTGTAAACGCAAAAAGTCAAAACTCAAATCTTAGAAAAAACTATTGTAATAACAATCTTTTACATACAATATCAAGTAATGCCATGCTATATGATGGATTAGTTCAATTTTTAGTAAAAAGAGACTTTAAAAACATCTTTTTAATTAGTGGTGAGCATGAAAAAGACTTGCTTATTAAAGAAGATATTAAAAGATCAATTAAAAAATTTGGTGCAAAAATTGTAAAAGAAAAAACTTGGGATAATAATAGTGATATAAGAAGAAAAGCAAGTACTGAATTTCCTTCATTTACTCAAGCTTCAGATTATGATTTAATCTTACTTGCTGATTACCATGGTGATTTTGGAGAGTTTATGTATTTTAATACTTGGCTTCCAAGACCAGTTGCTGGAACGCAAGGCTTAACACCTGTTACATGGTATAAAGTAATTGAAGCATGGGGTGCAGCACAAATGCAAAGTAGATTTGAAAAGTTTTCAAAAAGATGGATGCAATCAGTTGATTATTCAAATTGGGTTGCTATTAGAACAATAGTTACAGCACTAACTCATACAAAAACAGCTGATCTAAAAACAAATATAAATTACATCTATTCAAAGGATTTTGAACTAGCAGCATACAAAGGAAGAAAGTTAACATTTAGGGAATTTAATGGTCAAATTAGAATGCCTGTAGCACTAGTTCAACCAAGAGCCTTAGTATCAACATCTCCTCAAGTTGGATTTCTACATCCAAAAACTGACTTAGATACTTTAGGTATTGCGTCATTTGAAATGGAGTGTAAGAAGTAATGAAAAAGCTAATACTTCTTTTTTTTATAGCTTGTAGTTTAAGTGCAAACTATAAAATAATAGAGAATGAAAATCTTTTTAGCGTTAAAGTTGAAGATGAGAGTTTTCAAGAAGTATTAGTAAATCTAAAAGATGAAATCAGCTTCCAAGGCTTTGTAATAGTTCATGAACTAAACCTTGCAAAATCTACATCAAATGTAGCCAAAGCTTTAAAGCAAAACCCTGTTTTAACAAATGGCATAAATTTACTTATGTGTAAAAGTAGCTTTACTTTGAAAATGATTCAAGAAACCTCTTCAAATATTACATATTGTCCTTTAGGAATTTCTGTTTATGAGCTTAAAAATGAAGTTTTTATATCTTATAAAAAGTATCATAACTTAAAAGATGAAGATATGATTTACAAAGAAGTAAATGAGAAGTTAAAAAATCTAATATTAAAGAGTTTGGATTAATATTTCCCAAACTCTTTGTAAGTGCCATTATCTAAAAGTAAAAATACTGTTTTTACTTCTTTATCATTTTCATAAGAAGGTAAAGAAAGACCTATTGAATCTTTTGGAATACTTTTAAAGAACTCTTTTATAGCTTTTGCTGGAACATTTCCTTCAAATACATAATCTTTAAAAATTGTTGTATTACATGATTGAACTTCTCTTGGAACACCTACACTATATTTCAAACCTTTTACATTTACCATTTGAACTATTTCAACTTGATTGGCTATTTTTTTCATATCATCTAACCATGATTTTGGACAAGTGCTTGTCATAGGTTGAAAAACTTGCATTTTACTTTCACTTGCGAATAAAGTAAGACCTAGCATTAAGATTAAAACTATTTTTTTCATATTTCTCCTTTTAATATATTTGGATATTTTTCAAATATCTCATTTTTTATCTCATCAACTCTTCGTTGATTGGCTTTTTTATTTTTATTGTTTTCAAACTCTAAGATTATAGTTGCAGGATTTTTAGATAAAAAGAAAATCCTATTTGAAAAGTATAGTGCTTCACTTAAATCATGAGTTACTAAAACTACTTTGGGATTAAACTTTTCACATAGTTTTAAAAACTCTTCTTTCAACTGCATTGCTGTTGGATAATCAAGAGAAATAAAAGGCTCATCTAAAAGTATAAGTTTTGGTTCATTTATAAAAGCTCTTATTAAAGCTACTCTTCTTTTCATTCCCCCTGATAGAGCACTGGGATAAAACTCTAAAACATCTTCTAACTCTATTAGTTTTAGAAACTCTTTTATTTTATTCTCATCTTTATCTTTACAAACCAATAAAAGATTATCTTTTATACTTAACCAAGGTATTAATCTATCATCTTGAAACATAAAAGATATTTCTTCACTATCTTTTTTAACTTCCCCAATATAGTCGTCATCTAGTGATGCTAAAATATTTAGAAGTGTTGTTTTTCCACAACCTGATGGACCAATAATTGAGATAAATTCTTTTGCTTTAAGACTTATATTTATATCTTTTAAAACTCTTTTATTTTTATAGCTTTTATTTTCAATACAAATTTCTAACATTTTATTTCCATTTATTGATATATAAATCTATTGGTTTTAAAAATAGTTTTTCAATTAAAAGAATTACTAAAACAAAAGCAAAAGAGTAAGCTAAAATTGAAGTAATATCAAAGAATTGAAAGAACATAGAGATTTTGAAACCTATTCCATCACTTCTTCCAAGAAGTTCAACAACTAATACAATCTTCCAAATTAGTGATAAACACAATCTTGTAGAAGCCATAATATAAGGATATATTTGAGGTAAAAAAACTTTAAAGAAAGTCTCTTTTTTTGATACTTTATATACTTTTGCTAATTGCATATATTTTCTATCAATTGCCTTAGTACCTTCTCTTACATTTACTATTACAATTGGAAGTTTATTTAAAATCACAGCTAAAAGTGCTGCAAAATCTGTAAGTCCAAACCAAATATAACAAATTACAATTGTTACAAGTGCTGGGATATTTAATCCAAGAATTAAAATAAAATCAAAAATATCATCTATTTTTTTTGATATTCCCATTAAAATACCAAAAATAATCCCTAAAAACATAACTACAAAAAAACAAACAAATACTCTATATAAAGTAACTCCTAAATTATAAAGTAAATCTGAATTAAAAGTATGATCATATAAACTAGTAGCTATTTGAGAAATAGAAGGGAAAGTAGAACTTGCTATAAAAAAAGCTGTCACTTCCCATATAAGTAAAAAAGCTACTATTGATAGGATTTTGATATTCTTACTTAACACTTTTTATACTTCTTACTTTTGAAAATTCCAAAATGTTTTTTCATCTAAACTTTTTGCATTTGATACTAAATTTTTACCACCTTCTTTTAAAAGTATTTCAAATACTTTTTTTGAATCTTCTATATTTTTAGAATTAAACTCTTTTATAATTCCTTGTTTAAAGCCTTCTTTTAAAGCCTTGAAAAGCTTGTCATCTTTTGCTTTCATAAGAGGTCTTATTCTATCCCATTCTTTTTCATTTGATAAAAGAATATCTTTTGCTTCATGACTGGCTTTTATAAATGAGTTATAAAGCTTTTTATTTTTTAAAGCAATATCTCGTCTAAACGTCCAACCAATTAGTGAAATATTCTCTTTTACACCTAATTGTTTTAAAACATCACTCATTTCAACTAAAGGCTGTACTCCTTTTGCTTTTAACTTTGCATTAAAATGCCAAAAATTAATAGCAGAATCTAAAGAACCATCAAGTATTTTTTTATATAAGATTACAGGACTAGCAAAAACAGGAGTTATTAAATCTTTTAAGTCTTTTTTATATTTATATTTAGTGTATGCTTGAAAAAGTAACCAACTTTTATCATAAGGTCCACCTGCAACTCCAAGTTCCTGACCTTCTAAATCTAAAATTTTTTTAGTATTTTGTTTTGTATAAATTGTTCCTGTAGCTTTTGAATATGGATAAAAAGTAAAATCTTTTTTATTTGCTCTTTGAGTATTTACCCAAAGCCAATCAGTAACTATCATATCTACAGAGTTTGCTTGAAGTGCAACAGATGAAGCATTTTTAGAAGCAAGCTTTAAAACCTCCAAATCAAAACCATATTTTTTATCTAATTTATTATATTTTATTACATTTAATTCCCAATTTACAGTTCCATAAGCTAAAACTCCAACCTTAAGTTTCTCTTGGGCACTTACCTTTATTATTAAAAATAAAATTACTAAAAAAACTTTATACATATTTATCCTTTAAGACTAAAACTCTAAAACATTGTATAAGAGTTTTATAGCATGAATTTAGCGAAAAACCCCTATTTTTCATTGCTATAATCAGGCTATAAAAACTGTTTATAATTTCAGAATCTAAAAAATAAAAGGAAAGAAGAGATGAATAAAATTCAAAAAATAGGATTAGCTACACTATTTTCAACAGTGTTTGCATTTGGACATGGAAGTGTTACACCTCAAAAAATTGATACAAAAGGCTTAGAGTCTTTAGGAAAAGAATGGTTAGATGAGAATCCATATAAAACTAATAATAAAAAAGCAGTTGAAATAGGTGCCTATGCATATAGTGAAAACTGTGCAAGGTGTCATGGACTTGATGCTATTTCAGGTGGTATTGCTCCAGATTTAAGAGCTTTAGAAGCAGGTATGGATGGTGATGAGTGGTTTATGGAAAGAGTTAGAAATGGTGCAGTTAGAAATGGCAATGTTTATATGCCTCCATTTGAAGGTGTATTAAATCAAGAAGCTATGTGGGCAATTAGAACGTATATCCAATCTTTACCAAAAGAGTAAGAAATGAATTTACTTAAATCAACAGTGCTAATAGTTTTACTTACTTTATTCGCAAATGCAAGAAGTATTGAACATATTCAAGAAAGTGGAAATATCGTAATTGCAGTTTACGAAAACTTTCCACCTTATTCTTTTGAAGAAAATGGCAAATTAAAAGGTATTGATATAGAGCTTGGCAAAATTATAGCAAAATCTCTTAATGTTAACCCTATTTGGTATGTTACTGGTTCTGATGAAAACTTATCTGATGATTTAAGAAATACAATTTGGAAAGGTAATTTAGTCCATAAAACAAAAGCCGATATTATGTTTAGAATTCCTTATGATTATGATTACTTAAGAATGACTGATAAATCAACAGGTGAACTTGAAAATGAAATGGTTACAGTTAAAGGTCCTTACCAAAGTGAAAAGTGGGTTATTGCAACCCATAAAGATATAATTCCCGAATTTGAAACACTTGCGACTTTTGCATATCATACAATAGCAGTCGAATTAGATACCTTACCTGATACACATATTACAGGTTTTGCTAGAGGATTAATCAGTAAAAATGTTAAACACTATTTTAAACTTGATAAAGCAATCAAGGATTTTAAAAATAAAAAAGTTGATGCTATTGCAGGTTTAAAATCACAATTAGAGTATCTTTTAGATTATAAGAATAATAAAAACAAGTATTACATAAGTGAAGCTTTAGCAAATGTTAAATCACATTGGGACTTAGCTACGGCAGTTTCTAGTATGTATAGACCTCTAAGTTATCATATAGATGGAGTACTTCATAAAGCTTACATAGATGGATCTATAAAAAAAATATTTGAAAAATATGGAGTTGAATATATGCCTCCAATTTCAAAAACTCAATAAGGAATTAATATGAGATTATTGCTTTTTTTTATTTCAACTTTTTTACTAAGTTCAAGTCTTTTTGCTAAAAACCCTATTTTTTCACCTACTTTTGATGATTTGATAAAACAAACTATAGGTAGTGAAAAATATATTTTTGATGATAAAAATATACAAATCAAGGTTCCAAACTTTGCAGATAATCCTGTACAAGTTCCAATTTATGTAAATGCCTCTAAAATAAAAGATGCACAAAAAATGATTTTATTTGCAGATTTAAATCCAATTCCCAGAATTATTGATATGCAAACAACAAAGATCCTTCCAGTAATTTCTATAAATATAAAAGTAGCTCAAGAAACACCTTTAAGAGCCTTAGTATTAGATAGTAAAGGTATTTGGCATATTGGAAGTAAAAATATAAGAAGTAATGGTGGGGGATGTGATGTCTCAAGTCAAGCTTCAACAAATAGTGATTTTGCTAAATTCTTAGGAAAAACAAAAGGTAAAGTTTTTAAAAAAAAGGATAAAAATAGAATTAAAGCTTCTATTTTTCATCCAATGGAAACTGGTCTAATATTTGGAAATGTTGAATTTTATATAAATACTATTAAAATTCAAAATGATAAAGAACTTTTATCAACTATAAAAACAAGCTCAGCTATTAGTGAAAATCCAAGATTTATTTTTGAAATAAAAGATAATAGTAAATCATATAAAATTAATTTTCTTGATAATGATGGAAATGACTTTGAATTGGAGTTATGATGAAACTTTTATTATTAATCATAGCTTCTATTTCATGCTATGCAAATAGTTTTGACTTTAAAATAAAACCTATAAAACTAACTGAGAATAGCTATTATGTATATGGAAAAGAAGAATATTTTTCAAAACAAAATGGCGGAGATATTGCAAATAGTGCTTTTATAATTACTAAAAACTCTGTGATTTTAATAGATACAGGTTCAAGTGTAGAGTATGGACAACAGCTAAAAAAAGCTATCAAAAAAATCACAAACAAACCCATAAAATATATAATAAATACACATCATCATCCTGATCATTTTTTAGGAAATTATGCTTTTAAAGATGTAAAAATCTATGCAACAAAACATACAAAAGATGATATAAAAAACAATGGTGAATTATATATAAGTAATATAGTAAATCTAGTGGGAAAAGCTGCTTATACTACAAAAGTAAAAGCTCCAAATAGTTTACTTGAAAAAAAAGAGCTTGTTTTAGATGGATATAAGCTAAAAGTTTTATATCTAAATGGTCATACAAAAAGTGATATTGTAATTTATGATGAAAAAACAAAAATCCTTTATGCTTCTGATTTAGTTTTTAATAATCGTGCTTTAGCAACACCCCATGCAAATCTTCATGATTGGATAAAGACCTTGGAAAAACTAAAAACTATTGATTTTAAGGTTTTAGTTGCAGGACATGGAAAGGCTTCTTATGATAAAAAAGTTTTAGATGAAAATATCTTTTATTTAAACTATTTAGATACTACTTTAAAAAATGCAGTAAAACAAGGATTTGATACTTTTGAAATTTTAGAGCAAGCACACCCAAAAGAAGTTCAAAATTATTCTATGTTTAAAGAAGAGTTTGAAAGAAGTATTATAAATCTATACCCTAAGTATGAGAATCAATAATTTATTGATTCTTCACACTTATATCTTTTAAAAACTCTACTACAAGTCTTACACCTGCACCTGTTGCACCATAAGGATTATATCCCCAGTTTACTTTTCTATAAGATGGCCCTGCTATATCAAAGTGTAGCCATTTCTTCTTATATTTTTTTTCTATAAAATTATCTAAAAACATACTTCCAATAATTGCTGCACCATTTTTATTTGCACTTGAATTTAAAATATCAGCAACACCACTTTTTAAAATATCTTGCATATAAATATTAAAAGGTAAAAAGCCTATTAATTCTCCACTTCTTTTTGAAGCCTTAGAGATCTTATTTTTTAGCTTTTCACTATGACCTAAAACAGCACTAGTGTATCCACCAAATGCTCCTATACTAGAACCTGTAAGTGTTGCTAAATCCAATATATAATCTATATTATTTATATTTTTTTGTGCATATACTAAACAATCTGCAAGAACTAACCTTCCTTCTGCATCTGTATTTGTAATCTCTACTGTTTTATTTCCTATTTTAATCACATCATCAGGTTTATAAGCATTTGAACCTATCATATTCTCAACTGCACCTAAAATAGCATGAACTTCAATATCTAAGTTTGATTGACTCAAATATTTCATAACTCCTAAAATTGATATAGCTCCTGCTTTATCACATTTCATAGAAACCATACCATCACCTCTTTTAAGACTCAATCCTCCAGTATCATAAGTAACACCCTTACCTACTAAAACTATCTTGGCTTTTGGATTTTTTGTCCTCATACCTGCGTGATTAGATGCTTTATATGATAAATGAATCAATTGACTTTCATGTCTTGAAGCTCTTCCTACTGCATATATAGCATTTAAAGAGTTTTCTTGCATATAATCTTCACCATAAATACTACAACTCATATTTTTTTTCTTTGCTATTTCTAAAGCTTCATTTGCCATAGTTTTTGGATAAAAATCTTGAGCAGGAGTATTTACAATATCTCTTACAAAATTTACACTTTGACATAAAGATAAACTATCTTGTAGCCTTTTTTGTAAGTCTTTAGTTTGTTCTTTAGAATTTTTAATATTTATACAAAGTCTTTTCTCTTTTTTTTCTTTCTTTTTATACTTTAGAAATTCATAAGAACCTAAAATAAAACCTTGAACTAAATCTTCTATTTTTAACTCTTTGTTTAAACTTTTTATACCTATGTAAAAATCAATATGTTTTTTAGTAACTTTAAGAGCTTTACTAAGTGCTATTTTTATAGATTCTCTATCTTTATTTTTCATATATACAAATATTTTTTTTGAACTTATCTCAAAATATGTATTAAAATTTGAGTTTTTAAAATTTATTTTGTCTAATATTTTTTGTGTTTTATTAGGTAGTTTTTCTGTATTTTTAAGTAAGATTATTTCTATTTCATCATCTTTTTTTTTACGATTTTCTAAAACTATATTCATCTGCTTTCCTTTAGGAAATATTATATAGTTTTAAAATAAAATTAGATTTTAATTTATAGAGTAAAACCAGCCAAAAGCTGGTTTTTAGATTTGTTAGTTTTTGTCTAAAGAACAAAGATCACTGTAAGCTACTTCTAATCTAGAAATTAAGCTTTCTTGTCCTGCTCTTAAGAATTTTCTTGGATCATAATAAGACTTATTTGGTTTATCTTCCCCATCTGGATTACCAATTTGTCCTTGTAAATAATCATGATTTTTAGCTTCATAAGCTCTTACACCATCCCAAAATGCCCATTGAGTATCTGTATCAATATTCATTTTTATAACACCATAATCAATAGCTTCTCTAATTTCTGAAAGTTCAGAACCAGACCCACCATGGAATACAAAATCAACTGCTTTTTCTTCAGTTGAGTGTTTTTCTTGAATAAATTTTTGAGAATTCTCTAAAATCTTTGGAGAAAGTACAACATTTCCTGGCTTATAAACACCATGTACATTTCCGAAAGATGCAGCTATTGTAAAGTTAGGTCCAACTTCACCTAATTTTTCATAAGCATAACAAACTTCTTCAGGTTGAGTATATAATAAAGCATTATCTACATCAGTGTTATCAACACCATCTTCTTCCCCACCTGTAATACCAAGTTCAATTTCTATCATCATATCAAGTTCATTCATTACTTTAAAGTAATCAACACATGTAGAAATATTTTCTTCTAAAGATTCTTCTGATAAGTCTAACATGTGAGATGTATATAAAGGTCTACCAGTTTTTTCAAAGTGTTTTTTACCTGCTTCTAATAAACCATCAATCCATGGTAAAAGTTTTCTTGCTGCATGATCAGTATGTAAAATAACTGGAATACCATAAGCCTCAGCCATAGTATGCACATGCTGTGCTCCACTTACTCCACCTAAAATAGCTGCATTATCAACTTTTAAACCTTTTCCTGCGAAATATTGAGCTCCACCATTTGAAAATTGGATAATAACTGGTGAATTTACTTTAGCTGCTGCTTCTAATACCGCATTTACTGAATCAGTTCCTACTACATTTACAGCAGGAATAGCAAACTTATTTTCTTTTGCATAAGCAAAAAGCTTTTTAGCTTCACTTCCTGTTAATACCCCTGGCTTTACAATATCTAATACACCCAACTTGTTCTCCTTGTGTTTTATTAATTAAGATTATTTAATTACAATTTTTGCTTTTTTTCTTAATTCGTCAGTGATGTCTTTAACTTTTTTGTTATATTTATTTTGTAATAACATTCTTGAAATATTACCCTTTACTTCATTAAAAGATAATGACTTAGACGCCTTTTTATCATTTAAATAGATAATATGATATCCAAATTGTGTTTTAACAGGAGTTTTAGAATAAGTGTTTTTCTTTAAAGATTGAGCTGCCTTAGCAAATTCAGGAACCATTTGTTGAGCATTAAACTCACCTAAATTTCCGCCATCTTTACCACTAGGCCCTTGAGATTTTGTTTTTGCTAATTCAATAAATTTTACTTCTTTTTTTGAAGCTTTATCTAATTGTTTAATTAAATCTTTTGCCTCTTTTTCAGTTTTAACTAAAATGTGTCTAGCTTTTAATGTTGCTGGTGTTTTAAACTTTGATTTATTTTCATTGTAAAATTTCTTTTGTTCTGATTCAGAAATTTTCATAGCTCTTAATTGATTTTGTTGCCAAACTTGAAATGCTAAATCAGATTTCATTCTTTCTAAAGCATCTTTAAATTGTTTATCTTTCTCAATTCCTTCTTTCATTGCTTTTTTAGCAAGAAGTTTTTTATTAATAATTTGAGTTAAAACTTGTTCTTGAGCTTTTTTTGGTAAAGCTTCAAATTGCATTCTTGGATCTTGTAAAACCATAGCTACATCAGTTTTAGTAATTTTTTCTCCATCTACTGTTGCATAATAATCAGCTGCACTTAATCCTGTAGATAATACTAATGTTGCTACAACGCTTGAAATAATCTTCTTCATAATTTTCCTTCATAAATATTTAAAGTATTGTAACTTTTCTTTGTTAATAAAAAATTAATAAAAAGCCTAAATACCTAAAAAACACACTTTTTTAATAAATTCATAAATTTACCTTAAAAAACCTTTAAATTTAAAAATATTTATGATATAATTCCGAAAAATTTAAACTTAACTTAAATTTAAGGGATAACAAATATATGAGAATTTTAATAATTGAAGATGAAATAACTTTAAATAGAACATTACAAGAGGGTCTTACTGATTTTGGTTATCAAGTAGACGCTGCTGAAAATTATAAAGATGCTGAATACTTTATTGATATTAGAAATTATGATTTAGTTTTAACTGATTGGATGCTTCCAGATGGTGATGGTATTGAGCTATGTAAAATTGTAAAAAACAGAAGTTCAAGAACTGCTGTAGTAATTATCTCTGCAAGAGATGATAAAGAGTCTGAAATTGAAGCTTTAAAATCAGGAGCTGATGACTTTATAAAAAAACCATTTGATTTTGATATTTTATTAGCAAGAATTGAAGCTAGATTAAGATTTGGTGGAACAAACATCATTGAAATTGAAGGTCTTGCTATTAATCCTGATGAAGAAAAAATTGAGTATAACGGTGAAGAAATTGAATTAAAAGGTAAACCTTTTGAAGTATTAACTCACTTAGCTAGACATAGAGATCAAATTGTATCTAAAGAGCAATTATTAGACGCAATCTGGGAAGAACCAGAATTAGTAACTCCAAATGTTATTGAAGTTGCAATTAACCAAATTAGACAAAAAATGGATAAACCATTAAATATTTCTACAATTGAAACAATCAGAAGAAGAGGTTACAGATTCTGTTACCCTGATACACAAGACGAAACTACTAAATAATTTTTCCTTTAGGTTATAAATGGAAGCGAAGAGCATATATAAACAGTTTTATACAAAACTAATTATTGCTACTTCGCTTTTTATTATTGCATTATCTTTTATTTTTTATGAATATTCAAGAAGTACAACTTATGAAAATATTCAAAAAAACATGTTAAAAGACGCAAAAAAAATATATAAAATCTCACATGTAAATAAAGAATTTAACTTTAAAAACTTTAAAACAATTCAAGATGATGACTTATCCATTGGATTAGTAAATAATCCAAAACTTAAAAGTTATAAATTTTTTACATATAAAAAAAATGACAACTATTATATAAAGCTTCTTTATCCTTACAATTTAGAAAAAAGAAAATTTATTCAACTTATAAGAAATATCAACTTTGAAAGAGAAATCTTATATTCTATTATTTTCAAAAATTTATTTATATTAGCTATTCCTGGTTTTTTACTAATGCTTATTTATTCACTTGTAGTTTCAAAGTCTTTATTAAAACCTATTATTCAAATTAATAAAAAACTATCAAATATGGATGAAAATTCATTAACACAAATAGACAAAAAAGATTTACCTATAGAATTTCACTCTTTATCAGATTCTATTAATTCCCTTACAAATAGAATTGAGACTTATGTAAAATTTAAAAAAGAACTCTTTATTGGTGCTGCTCATGAATTAAAAACTCCACTTGCAGTTATGAAATTAAAAAATGAAGTAACTCTTAGAAAAAAAAGAGAAGTAGAAGCTTATGAAGAGACTTTAAAATTAACTGTTAAACAAATAGATGATATGAATATTATGATCTCTTCAATTTTAGATATAGGAAGAGCTGAGGGTGCACAATTTGAACAAACTCAAGATTTAGATTTAGTTGAATTCATGAAGAAAAAAACAAATGATTATAGAATGTTAAGTGCCCAAAAAAATATTATCGTTACATTTTTTTCTAATGTAAATCATTTAAAAGTATCTATACAAGTTACCCTATTTAATCAAATATTACAAAACTTTGTACAAAATGCTATTAAGTTTACTCCTGAGGATAAATCAATAGCTATTAGACTTAAAAAAGGTAAAGAAAAAATCATTATCACTGTAACTGATGAGGGTAAAGGTATTGATGAAAATATAGATTTATTCGCTCCATTTAAAAGAGTTGGTAATCAAAGTGGAGTAGGACTTGGTTTATTCTTAGCAAAAAATGCAGCAGATGCATTAAGAGCTAAAATTACTCTAAAAAATAGAAAAGATAATAAGTCAGGATGTGTTGCTAAGCTTGTACTTAACAACCCATCAAAACTAAAAAACCTTTAAAATTTTTCTATTAAAAATTATTTGCGTGTTCTATCTTCGTACACTTATTTTGTACTACTTTCATACCTGCTTCTTTTGCTTTTTGTGCAGCTTCATTATTTACTAAACCTAATTGAGTCCATACAGTATCAATATCTCCTCTTTTTATAGCAGCATCAACAACAGCAGCTATAGCATCAGGCTTTCTAAAAATATCAACCATATCAATCTTAAAAGGAATTTCTTCTAAGCTTCTATATACTTTTTCACCTAGGATTTCATCTTCTTTAGGATAGATAGGAACTATTTTAAAACCTGCATTTTTTAAATATTTAGCAACTCTATTTGAAGCTTTCTCTTCATTTGGAGATAATCCTGCTATTGCTATTGTTTTTGTATTATTAAATATTTCAATTATTTCTTCATTATTAGAATTTACACTTGGAAATTCGCACTCCATTTTATATCCTTTAAATTTTATTATTATAATCAATAATTATATCATATAAAGCTTATTAAAAAAAATTAAAAAATTTTAAAAGATTATTTTTTACTATATGAAAAATATTTTTTTTAATCAATTCTAATAAGTTCTCCTAAAATAGGACATTTTTTATCTTATAT
>NZ_JBJBSI010000009.1:0-101635 GCF_044841725.1 Arcobacter sp. YIC-80
TGCGTTAACTTTCCAAATGGGTGAAACAGCTACTGATACTATTGCAACAACTGCTGGTGTTCAATCTACTACAACAGGTTTAACACTTGATACTATTGCTGCTGATGTTTTAGTTTCGGCTACTTTTAATGCTGCTTATGCTAGAAACTCTTTGGATGATGTTGATAGTGCTTTAAATACTCTAAATGGATGGAGAGCAGACTTCGGTTCTACTCAAAACCAATTAGAATCAGCTATTAGAAACCAAATGACTCAGCAAACTAATATTAAAGCTGCTGAATCTGTTATTAGAGATGTTGATTATGCTGCTGAAAGCGCTAATTTCAACAAACAAAATATTATTGCGCAAGCTGGTACTTATGCTATGAGTCAAGCTAATAATGTACAACAAAATGTTATGAGATTACTTCAATAAGCATTTTTCTCTTCGCAAAAGATCTAAAATTAGATCTTTTGCATTTTATAACTTATTTTTATGTCGTATTTTATTTGATTTTATGTACAATCTAAATACTTATAGTAGGGGTATTTAATGGAAGATGAATTAGTAGATTTAAATAATAACTTAATTAGTTTGTACTTAAAAAATTTAGAATTTTTAAAGAAAAACCATAAAAAAATATATGATAAAGTAGAATTTCTATCTGAAAATATTCAAAATGGAACTTATAAAGAAAAATATTCATTAGAGTATAAAGAAGAAGGCTATTTTGATATTTTAAATTTAGAAACAAATGAGTTTATTTATGGATTTAATAGTTATCAAGAAGCTGATAAAAGAAGGGATCTTGCCAACTTTAAAAAGACACACTCTTTAGATTTACTAAGAGTAGACCCTAACACTCAAAAATTTGCTTTAATGGGTTCATTGGGAGATACAACAGAACTAGTTACTTATTTAAATGGATTAATTGATTTTAAAGATATTACATTTTCAAAGATATTCAAATATATTTTTATTGGTGTAGGAGTTGGTGTACATATACACGAAATATATAAAAAAATCAATTCAATGAACACTTTAATAATTGAACCTGAAATTGAACTATTTAGACTATCTTTATTTACTATTGATTACTCAATATTTGAAGAAGGTAATAAAAAACTTTTTATTTCAATAGGACATTCTGAAACACAAAGACAAAGAGACTTAGAAGAATTCACAAACTATCATGGCTACATGAACTATAATATTAAACATCATCTTTTTTGGATTGAATATGAATATATTCTAAATGAAATTATAGATTTTTATTCACATACACATGCAGCAGCATTTTCTTATGGAATAATTCTTCAAGTATTTACAAGAACAATAGACTTTATGCATAGAAAGTTTAATTTTTTAAAGAAAAATTTAGTTGAAGAAGTAAAACCTCTTAAAGATAAAAAAGTTTTAATTGTAAGTGGTGGGCCATCTGTTGACAAGCATATTGATTGGATTTATGAAAATCAAGATAAATTTATCATTTTATGTGTAGATGTTATTTTAAAAAAACTTGAATCTCATAAAATTACTCCTGATATTGTTGTATCAATAGACCCTTCTCATTTAGTTGCAGACTTTTTTAAAACGCAAGATAAAGATTTTTTAAAAAATAGTGCTATTATATTTTTATCTCAACAAGAAGAGAGTGTAATTGAAACAGTAAAAGATCTTAATGTATACTTTTCACAAGTATTTTATTTATCAGAAGAACTTGGATACTCATTCTCACTACCAAATGTAGGAACATTCTCTTTAGCTATTTCTCTATTTTTAAATGCAAATGAATTATACCTAGTTGGTAGTGATGCAGCTTTTGATCAAGAAACAGGAAGTAGATATTCAAAAGGAAGTTCTGTTTCTCAAACTCATGATTTAAAAAGTACAAATGATTTAGTTAAAGAAGGGATTATATCTTCTGATGATATTTTAGAAGTAAAAGGTAATCTACGAGAAAAAGTTAAAACAAATAGAAGTTTATTGACATTCAAAAGAGATTATGAATCATATTTACATGGTTTTGATAGAGAAAAAAATGTTTTTAATATTTATAACTTATCAGATGGAGCTTATATTGAAGGATTAATCCCAACAAAAGTAGAATCAATTGATACTAAATCACTTAAAGAAAAAGAT
This sequence comes from Arcobacter sp. YIC-80, assembly GCF_044841725.1. Taxonomy (NCBI): domain Bacteria; kingdom Pseudomonadati; phylum Campylobacterota; class Epsilonproteobacteria; order Campylobacterales; family Arcobacteraceae; genus Arcobacter; species Arcobacter sp. YIC-80. The sequence goes on from NZ_JBJBSI010000009.1 coordinate 2,123, forward strand.
TTCAATGCTAAAGAGATTATAGATTCCATTTCAATATCTGATATATCAGATATTAAATTTGAAGATGATATTCTTATAATTAATAGAATCATAAATAAAGTATCTAAATTTAAAAAACAAAAAGTTTCAAATAAAGATGATTTTTTAAAAAAGAAATTAGATATTATGATTTGGATATTAGAACAAAATAAAATTATGTCAAAACATATATTTGGTAATATTTTTCTAAAGTTTATTGAACTTATTGATATTTATATTAATTTCACATTAAATTTAAAGCAAGAAGGACTTAATAGTCCTAAGAATCTAAATTCTATTAAGAACTATTGGTCAGATGCCTTAATAAAACTTCTTAAAGAGCTTAAACAAGCAATAAAAGACACTTAATTAAGTGTCTTTTATAAGTCCATATAAAACTATATCTAAATAACTACCTTCTTTAAAAATTGCTTCTTTTAAAACACCCTCTTTTTTCATGTTTAACTTAGTAGCAAGTTTTTGCATTGAAATATTTTTTTCACTTGTACCACAATAAATCCTATGTAAATTTAAACTATTAAAAGCATGATCAATTATTAATTTAGAAGCCTCATAAGCTAAACCTTTACCATGATAATCTTTTTCACCCATTATTATGGCAAACTCTGCATTTGAGTCTATATAGTTTATATTTTGAATACTAACATTACCAATGTGCTTATCATCTTCTTTTGAACAAATAGCAAGAACTAGATTATTTTTGGAACTATTGATACTTTGTATATACTCTCTTGTTTTTTCTTCTGTATTTACAAACCTATGATGAGCATTATATTTACAAACTTCTTCATCATTTAACCAATTTACATAATTACTTTTTGCATCTTCTAAAGATAAAGGTCTTAAATAAATTTTACTTGCTTCTAAAAATTTTCTACTCATTTATTTGCCTTAATAGTTGTTTTAATTTATTTTTTGAATCTATTAGTTTTATATTCTTTGGTATTTTAATATTTGCTTTTACTTGAATACTAACTGTTGGTTTACCCAATAAAAGTGATTCTTTAAAGACAGAAGAATTAATACCAAAAACTACTTTACAATTATAAAGAACTTCATGAAGATCAAACTCTTTTAAATATATATTTAAATTTTTATAATTATTTATTATATCATCAAATTTATTTTTATTTTCAGCAGGATGAAGTTTTATGAAAATTTTTGTAGTGTTTTTTTCTTCTTCCATACTATCTAAAAATAGTTTTAAAGAATCATATTCATTAAATCCAAACTTATCACCATAAAGCTCAAGAATATATTCTGACAAAAATAAAAAATACTTTCCTTTATTTTCTAAAATAAGTTCATCTTTTGTTTTCAATTGAGGATAAAAAACTTCTTTTATATATTTTATATATAAGTCTTCTTTAAACTCAACTCTTTTTCGAATTCTGTTATCTATGATTTCTTCAGGGGTTTGGCTATAAATGACATCAGGAAGAAAAGACTCTTCCAAAAAAACATTATTAAGACAAAATCTTTTTTCTAAATTTAACACTGAATCTAAAAAACAAAAAACCTCTAAGCCTTTCTTTTTTGCTTCAATTAACTTTTCTATTTCATAATCAGAATGAATTCCAGATGTAGATATTATAATCTTATCATTATTTTGTAAAATTGCTTTACTTTTATTCACTAAAAAAGGAATATGTTTATTGAAAATATTAATTGCAGGGCCTTGTGGATAACATTCCACTTTATAACCTTTTTTGTACATAAAATATGCATAAGCCATTACCAGGTTTGCACCACCTGCATCGTAAGAAAAAACTTTTATTTTTTTATTTAAGTTCATCTAAATTTTCACATACTTTTATATATGCATTTATTACATCATTTATATCTTCTTCATCTAAAGGACTTCTTGTAAAATCATGTGTCCAAAGTGTCTTATGATGAAATTTTTCTACATTTGGACAAGTTCCTTTTTCATAAGATATTTCATCTTTAAAAGCAAAACCTTGTTTATTATATGCAATTTTCTTTTGAAACATAGGTAATAAATAAATAGGTTTAACATAACCTTGACCTATAGGCACTCCCTCATTTTCTCTTCCTTCAACTGCTTCAAGTTCTGCTTTAACAGCAGTAATAAATTTATTTCTAGAAACCTGTGCTATATCTTCTAAAAACTCAAAAGCTTGAACATAATAAGAGTGTGTTCTATTATCTAGTTTAGTTGTTTTAATAAAAGGATATTTGCTAAAAGCATCATCATACATTTTTGCATATTTTTGTCTTATTTTTAATTCATCATCAAGTTTTTTAAGCTGTTCAATTCCTATTGCAGCTTGAATTTCTGTAAGTCTAAAATTAAAACCTAACATATTTTCAAGTTCATTTTCACCTTTATTTTCAACTACAGATTCAGCATGATTTCTAATTAATTGCATTTTATTAGCTAATTTATCATTATTTGTTGTACAAACTCCACCTTCACCTGTATGAATATGTTTATGATAATTTAAACTAAAAACCCCAATATCTGCTATTGTACCAACATATTTATTATCATATTTTGCACCAGGTGCTTGTGCACAATCTTCTATAACATATAAGTCATGCTCTTTTGCTAAACTCATTATTTCTTTCATATTAGAAGGACAACCAAAAATATGTACAACAACTATAGCTTTTGTATTTTTTGTTATAGCTTTTTTTAATGATTCAATACAAAAAGAGTAAGTATTATCTTCTAAATCACAAAATACAGGTGTTGCATTCCAAAACACAGGTGCACTTGCAGAAATAGACATTGAGTATGCAGAGACTATTACCTCATCACCATGTCCAATACCACAAGCACCTAAGGCTGTAATTAACCCTGATGTATTTGAGTTTACAGAAATAGAATGTTTTACTGAAAAATATTCACTCCAAAGTTTTTCAAACTCTTGAACTTTTTCTCCCCCATAAAAATCTTCATGCCATGCTCCTAAATATTTAGAAAGAACACCTTTTTGCATAACCTTTGTTACTTCATCTATTTCTCTTTGATCAATATTATTATATCTTTTAAATAGTTTTGTTCTTACTTTATTTCCACCATTTATAGCTAACTTAGACATTACTATTCCTTGCTGTTTAAAATATTTGTTATTAATTCTAAATTCTTAAGTTCATTCTCAAAAGAAGCATCATTTTGTTTATTTTTACTAATTTGTAAAAATATATCATCATAAACATTATAAATTAGCTTCTTTGATATTGTTTCTTTCTCATTTATATTTTTATCTACAAACTTATACTCTTTATACTCTTCACTATTTACAATATTTTTATAATAAATCGTTTGTTCACTATTTATATAATTTACAACTTGATTTTCAAAATAAAAATCCATCTCAATAATATTGTATTTTGTATGATTTAAAGCAATAAAATATATAGGAATAATTCTATTTTTATACTCTATTTTAAAAAAAATATCATAAGACTTATCTTCACCTAAACCAATTGTTTCATCTAATATTTTTGACTCAACTAATTTTGGATTATCAAATAAATAATTAATTAAATCAATAAAATGTGAACCATTATTTTTTAAACCCTTTACATAATTCAAAGTTATTTTCTGTAAGTTTTTTAAACTTTCATTTTCAATTTTATCTTTTAAATTTTTAAGTGGCTCTTGAAATCTTCTAATATAATTTACAACTATTTTATCTTTAAAAAAACAATCTAAAGATTCATAATCTTTAAGATTATAAAAAAGGGGTTTTTCTACTAAAAATTTTTTTATATGATTACATTTTTTAAAACTACTTAAAATCTTAAAATGTGTATTTGTAGGAGTAGCTATTACTAAAATATCTATATCTTTTTTATCAAGCAATTGTAAATAATCATTATAAAATTCCACATCTTTAAAAAATGTTTTTACCTTAGGTAAATTTCTATCATCTATATCAACAACATATTTTAAAGTAAAATCTTTATGAAGGAATATAGCTTTTATGTGAGAATATGCTGTTTCTAAATCTTTACTATAATCAAACAGTAAAGAGATATTACCTATTCCAATAATAGCAACATTTAACATCAACTAAGACCTTTTCTTTTGATCTCTTTGTTTATCTCCAATAAACTTGGTTTACTTTTTACATAAGAAATTAACTCTTCAATAGTAAAATAATCATTTTTAAAATAGTTCATTATTTCATTTATTAATCTATAATCTTCTTTAGTATCTAAGGTTACTGATAGTTCAGGAAAATATAATTGTTCAGAAGCTTCAATATTAAAAGTCTTAAATTTATTTGTAGTATAAAATTCTGGTGTTACGTGTTCTTTATCCATATCACTTAAATCTTTTTTTGATATTTGCTCTAAGGCTTTTAGAGAATATACTTGTATTGCCATTCCAATAGGAAAAGTACTTTTAATACTATTACTAACATAATCATAACTATTATTCAAATACACTTGTACAGCTTCATCCACTAAAACAGGATCAATAAAAGGACAATCTCCTGTTAATTCCACTATTATATCTGAGTTAAATTCTTGATGAGCTTGTAAAACTCTTTCAAAAACATTATTTTCACTTCCTCTAAAATATTTAATATTCTTTGATTTACATAACTCAACAATAGGATCATCATCTTTATTTATTGTTGTAGCAACAATAATATTAGAAATATATTCACATTTTAAAAGTCTATTTATCATTACTTCTAATACCGTACTATCACCAAGAGGTTTTAATACTTTTTTAGGAAGTCGAGAAGATGTCATTCTTGCTTCAATTGATATATTTATATTCATAACTGTTTCTATTTTTGGAGTAAATACATTTGATCAATTAAACTACTATCATCACTATATGAAACCTTTAATTCATCAATTTGTTTTAAATCATTTTTTCTTTCTTTAAAGAGTTTCATAAAGTCAGCTTTCCACATTAAATCTTTATTACCTTGATAAAGTAAATCTGTATATTCTTGTGCATAATATTCAAACCCCCAAATATAATTTTTTGAGACTCTGTAAATTTCATCTATGGCATTGCTAATATTTTTAGGAGATATATGAATTAATACTCCACTTGTAAATACTACATCAAAAAAACCATCTTTAAAAGGAATATCTAAAGCATCACCTTTTATTATATTTAAATTATCGGCTCTTTTTTTAGCATAATTTATAGCTCTTTCTTGAATTTCTATACCATATAAGTTTGTAAATCCCATACTTTGAAGATGTAGTAACTGATTACCTATATTTGTTCCAACTTCCAAGATTTTAGCGTCTTTATTTATACTTTTTAAAAAACGACTATTTAAATCTGTTCTTGAAAAGTCATATCTATTTTTATAAAATTCATCTAATTGTTTAGGAGTATATATATTACGAGAAAGATATTTTGAACCAAATTCATCTTCCCATGTCTCTCTTTGATAAGTTTTTTCCATAAATTATCCTATTTTTTATATTTATATATTATATTTTCACTTTCTTAATATTAGTTTAATTAGTTTCTAGTCTATCTCCAAACTTATAATCTTTCTTTGATTTCTGACCTAATAGTTCATCTAAATATTTTGGATGCAACCCAAATCCTGGTCTTACACTTCTTATATTATCTAAAGTAAACTCTTCACCTTTTTTTATATCCTTTGAAACATATAAACTTCTTGAAAAAACTCTATTTTTTTTCTTTTTTTCTGTCATTTCATAAGTTACTTTTCCCAATAGCTTTTCAGTATCTCTTATTGAATTAACCATCTGTTTGAATTCTTCTTTATCCATAGAAAATTCTGCATCTGGACCACCAATACTTTTATCTAAAATAAAATGTTTCTCAATAACTTTTGCACCTAATGTTACAGCAACAATTGGAGCAGTTGAACCTAACGTATGATCAGAAAAACCACTTATTGTATTAAATGTTTGAGCTAAATTTGGTATAGTATTTAAATTAGCTTCCTCTAAAGCTGCTGGATAAGCACTTGTACATTTCAATAAAACAATATCTTCATTTCCAACACTTCTGCAAATATCAACTACATCTTGTATTTCTTGTAAAGTAGCAATACCTGTAGAGATTATTATAGGCTTACCTTTTTGTGCTGTATATTTTACTAAGTCATAATCAGTTATTTCAAAAGATGCAATTTTATAAGCACTTGGGTTAAATTGCTCCAAAAAGTCAACTGCACTTTTATCAAAAGGCGTAGAAAAAATATCAATTTCTAAACTTCTAGCATAATCAAATAATTCTTTATGCCATTCCCAAGGAGTATATGCTTCTTTATATAAATTATATAAAGTTTTGTCATCCCATAAAGTACCACCTTTTATCACAAAGTCATCTCTATCACAATCTAAAGTTAAAGTATCTGCTGTATAAGTCTGAAGCTTGATTGCATTTGCTCCAACTTCTTTTGCAGCTTTTATAGTATCTAAGGCATTTTGTAAACTTCCATTATGATTTGCACTTAATTCCGCAATTATAAATGTTCCATCTTTTTTTAAATCAAATTTTCCTATTTTCATTTTTACTCTCTTCTTTATGAACTTTAAAAATATAATCTTGTCTTGTTTGTGAAGTATATATTTTTTTGTTTATATCAATTAGTTCTTGTTTAAAACAACTTTGTAAAATTAAACCATATTCTTTTGCTTTTTTTTCAAAATCTTCTTTTTTTATATAATAGTGTTCTTTTACACCCAATATCATTTGCTCTTTTGAAAAAAGTGCCTTTAAAACACTTAATAAACTAGTAAAAAAATAGCTAAACCCTCTATTTTTTAAGCCATAAACTAACCACTTAAAAATAGAATTACCATAAGACTTATCTTCAAACTCATTTAAAAAAGGTAACTCTCCAATATAAATAGTAGCATTATGTTTTGATACTTTACTTATATATTTTAAAGTGGCATTTACTTCCTCTTCACTTAAAAGTAATAAAACTCCATTTATCACTACTTTATCAAAAGTATCTTCTAAGAAAGGAAGCTTTGAAGAAAAGGCCTTTTGTATATTTACTTGATTTTTAAAACCCTTAAAATCAATATCTTTTTGTACTCTTTGAACTTCTTCAATAGTAGGTAAAACACCAACAAATTCACACTTTGACAACTTAACATCGGCAATTTTAAATAAAGTAAGATCGCCACAACCTATATCTAAAAGCTTTTGATTATCTTTCATATCTAATTTATTAAAAATAGTTTGATTTATGAAATATGTTAACTCTTTTCTTCCTTGCCTTCCAGAAAGAGAGTTTAAATCCTCATCTTTCGCTCTTAATTTATACTCATGAAGAAAAGATTTAGCTTTAAGTATTGGCAAAATTTCTTCCTTTTAAAATTATGTTTTTTGTATTTTCCAAGCCTTCATTAAAAAGTAAATCTAAAATTCCTAAATATGAAATAAAGTTGTCTCCTATTTGTTTATACATAGGATGATCATAACACTGATAGACTATTTCTATATTTTCTTGTTGGAATTTATCTAAATATTTATCTAAATACTCTTTTGAACCGGATGCTGAAATATACTCATCACAAGATCTATTTAAACAAATATTTAAGATTAAGTCCCCTTTTAAACCACTTATATCTTTCAAATTTGAGGCTTTAATGAATTTTGTTTTTATGTTAAGTAATTTAGAAACCTCTTGAATAAAATTTATATTATATTCACATAAATAATCGGTTTTAAAAGATAATATATTAAAAATATTTTCACTTAATTCATCAAAATATTTTGCTTTTTTGTAACTATGTAGAAGTAGTTGTTTAAACTTTAATATAAAATCATAGTTTTCAAAACTTAACTTTATATCTTTTAAAATTGCTTCATTTCTATGTTTATCTTTTTTAATAGGAAGGGAAAACATATATTCTTTATCTTCAATTTTTAATTTATTTCTTACTTGCCAACTTCTTCTTGCTAATTGAACTGTATCTAAAAAAACAAATTCATCTACATAATCAATTAAATCAAAATATCCTATCCAAGGGATAAATGTTGGTTGCATTATTGCTAATTTCAATTTATCTTTCCCCATAAAATAATATCAGAGTTAAACACTAAAGTATTATTTTCTTGTAAGTTCTGAAATTCATTATGAAAAACAAAATACTCTTTTAACTTTAGTTGCTCTTTTAACATATTAACTAATTCATATTCACTATAAAATTTATTTATACAAGAAGCTTCTGATGTTACAGTATAGTCATCTGGCATCTGAAAAGTATTATAGTCAATTTGTTCACCAATTCCATATCTAAAATCTTTTGGTTCTCTACATCTTATAAAAAAAGAAGCATTAGTTTTTATATTTTTATTGTTTTTCATTATCTGAAAAAACTCTATTAAATCTTGTTTTTTTATATAATTTACAACATTTGGAAGTAAAAAAACTTCTATTTGTAAATTCTTATTATTTTTGGCAAAAGTCAACATATCACTTTTAATAAATTCATAAGAAGCATTAGCTTTCATTTGACTAAAATTAAACTTCGCATTAGATATAGACTCTTCATCAAAATCAATACCTACTACATCAAAATTATATTCGTAAGGAAGAGATAAATTATTACCATTTCCACAACCAAATTCAAAAAACTTTAATCCACTTCTTTCATGAAATCTATTTTTAAAAAAATATTTTATGAAATATTCATCAGGATACTTCAATCCTTTTATATCTTTTATTCTCATTTTAACCTCAACAAATAAATTTAGTTTTCACTTTTTTCTATTTTTAAAATATATTTTTTACCATGCACATAGAAAAAAGCTGGAAACTCTTCATTATCCACAATTCTTAATAAATTAAATTGTTCTTTTATAGTTTTATTTATATCAAGTTCACTATTAAAAGGGCTTCTTTTATTATAAAAACTCTCTTTCCCTTTTTGAGGACTTGGTATTTTATATTTGTCATAGTTTTCTAAAAAGTCCATACACATCTCAATAATTAGCAATGCTTGCTTATTTCTCAACTCTTTATTTAATTCATAGCCTGTTAACTTTAAGTGTTTTTGCATATAAATATCACCATCATCTATATTACTTGTAGCCTCAAACATAGTAAAAGGTATATTATTTTTACCTTCTAAAACTTGCCAAAACATAGGTGCCCAACCTTTACCCTGAGGTAAAGCACTAGCATGAACTACAATATTATGAAGATGTTTGTCTAAATACTTTTTTTCTATTAGTTTATGATAACTTAAAATAAAAACTAAATCATAACTTTCATCTATATCTTTATGATCAAAAAAAAGCTCACAGTTTTCTACCTTATCTTTTAATATTTTGGAATAAGGGATAAACCATTGATTCAAAGAGGTTAATACCGCTACTTTCATTTTACACCTTTTTTAAGATTTTTACACATTTTTTTAACTTCTTTGTATTAAATTTTTTCAATACTAAATAAGAATTATCTTTTAAGTATTTATAAATATCATTTTGATTATCTGCTGTTTTTATAGCAATAAAAGGTAGATTCATAAAATATACCTCATTTAAAATTACACTTGCACTAACTATTGCAAAATCACTTTTTCTCATAAGTTTTGCCATTTTATTTGTATCTATAAAAAGTTTGATAAAAGTATTGTCTTTACAATATTTTTCTAATTCATTTAAATTTTTATTAGCACTTGTTGTTACTAAAAACACATTGATATTATCAAATTCTTTTAATACTTCTAAGATTTTAATATTTATATTGCTATGATCAGTTCCACCTATAGCTAAAAAGATATTTGTTTTAATACTTGTTTTTTTAATATTTTTATTTTTATACTTATAAAACTCTTCTCTTAGTAATGTAAATTCAGCCCCACATTTAAGTTCACAAGTTTTAGGAACTAAATTTTTATACTTTTTTTCATCTGCACTAATATTATGATTTATTAAAATATCACAATAGTGTTTCTCATAAGTATCATCTAAACAAACTAGCTTTATATTTGTTTGCTTTTTTATTTCTTTTTCTTGTTCATACTTTATTTCATAATTATCAACAACTAATGTATTTATTTTTTCTTCTTTTATTAAAAAAATAAGTTCTTGTATATCTTTTGTTTCTAAAATATATACAAAAAAACCCTCTTCTTTAATTTTTTTATTTAAATTACCTTCTAAATCCAAAGTAGCAAAATATACTTCATAGCCTTTTTTTCTATACTTCTTTGCTAAAACCAAAGTTCTCATTATATGACCATGTCCAATAGCAAATGAAGAATCTGCTCTTATTAAAACTCTTTTCATTATTAACTCTTTTTTTGTTCTACATGACTATTTATTTTAACAATTGAAGGATTCTGTTTTAATGCTAAAATTAATTCATCATAAGTAAAATCTTCACTATTATTTAATTTAGAAAACAACTGTTTTATTGCTTTATAATCATCGGTTTCATCTAATGTTATTCTAAAATTCGAATTATTTTCTAAACTTTTTAAGTATTCTATTTTTATTTTATCTTTTATTGTCGTATGAATATAGGGTGTTACGTGCTCTTTCTCATAATCAGTTGTAGCATTATTAAAAGCTTCTTTTAAAAGTTTAAAAGAAAAAATCTCTGTATCTAAACCTCTAGGAAAACCACTATGAACTCCTAAACTAACATAATTTGCATTTGAAGTTTTATATAAAGCTATTGCTTTTTTTATTAATAAAGAATCAATAAAAGGACAGTCACTTGTACATCTTATTACAATATCCTCATCTTTTAAATCATATTTTAAACAAGCTTCATAATATCTACTTAATACATTATTTGTATCGCCTTCATAATATCTTATTTTATGTTTTTTACATATATCTACAATTTCATTTTGTGTTCCATCATTTGTTGTAGCAATTATGATTTTATCTTTAAAACTAGATAATCTTTCTAACATTACTTCTAAAACTGTTTTATCTCCTAAAGGCAATAATATTTTTTTGGGAAGTCTTGTACTTGTAGTTCTTGCTTGAATGACTATATATACATTCATTTCTTCTCCAACAAAAACCAAGTCATATCATCTTGAGGGAAATTATTATCCCTATGATATAAAAATCCATAATCAACAAGACTCAAATCTTTATACATATCTAACATCTCACCTGCAAAATCTCTTTTAAAAAGTTTTCCTTCATGTCCTCTGTATGATATCTCAACTGGCATTGGATTATAATACTCTACAATTAAAATATATTTTTTTGAATAATTATAAAGTTTTTCATAAACAACTTTTAGATACTCAGGATTAATATGAATTAAAACACCCTTAATAAGAGTCATATCAAATTTTTTTGAAAGTTCAATATTCAATAAAGATTCATTATATATTTCTTGAATAAATTCTAACTTTTCTAATTCTTCTACAGCTGTCTTATTTATTTCAACTGCTGATAATTCTAAATTAGAAATTGCATTTAAAGCTTGTAAATTCATTCCAATATTCGCTCCAAATTCTATTACTGAATTTACTTTTTCAACTCTATTAAAAACCTTAGAAAAAAAGTTTATATTACTTTTGATAATTGAAGTATTTCTTTTACAATACTCATCTCCAAACTCTTCTGCCCAAAACCTCTCTTGTTCAGTTTTATATTTCATTTTCAAGCTCCTATTAAAACTTTTATTAGAGTTTTTTGCACATATTCTTGTTCTTTTTTACTTAATTTTGGGAAAATTGGTAAAGAAACTGCCTTTTCATAATATTCATCCATTACAGGAGTATGTTCATTTCCATAACCTAATTTCTTATAATATGGTTGATGATTTATTGGAATATAGTGATATTGTAAATAAATAGATTTTTCTCTTAATTTTAAAAAAAACTCTTTTTTTGTAATATTAAATTTTTCAAAATCAATCAAAACTACATATAAATGATAAGCACTATTTTGAGTATATTTATATAATGGTTTTATAAATTTATTTTCATCAAAAAATTTATCATACCTTTTAGCTATTTTTCTTCTTTTTTGAAGAAATGAATCTAATTTGTTTAATTGGGATAAACCTAAAGCACAAGCTATATCTGTTAAACGATAATTAAAACCTAAGTCTGTCATTTCATAATGCCATGAAGCAACACTAGGTTTAGCTATCATTCCATGATTTCTTAAACTTAAAGCTTTCTTGTATATTTTCTTATCATTTGTTAAGATAGCTCCACCCTCACCTGTAGTTAGTTGTTTTACAGGATGAAAAGAAAAAACACTGATATCACTAAACTTACAACTTCCTGCTTTTATCGAATCTTGACTAGCCCCTATTGAATGAGCACAATCTTCTAAAATTTTTATATTGTATTTTTGTTTTAAATAAGCTAACTTATTTTGATTTACTGGATTGCCTGAGAAATGAACTGCATATATTGCTTTTATTTTTTTGTTTTTTAAAAGCTCTTTTTCACATAAATCTAAATCTATATTTCCATCTTTACAAATATCAACAAAAATAGGTTTTGCCTTTGCATAAACAATAGAATTAGAAGTTGCTAAAAATGAATTTACTGTAGTTAGAACTAAATCATTCTCATTTAAAAGAATTAGTGAACTTATATGTAAAGCAGCCGTACAATTTGAAACACTAATACAATATTTAACCCCACAATATTTAGCTATAGCTTTTTCAAACTCTTCTACTTTAGGACCTGTAGTTAGATAATCACTCCTTAATATTTCAACTACAGAAGAAATATCATCTTCTTCAATTGTTTGCTTACCATAAGGAATAATTTTCATTTATATCTCTTTTATTAACTGTAAAAAATCTTCTTTTGTAAACCATCTATCATTATTACCAGAATTATATTCAAAGCCTTGATTTACATGAGAACCTTTTTCTTTACAATTGTTAATACTATAATCCACAGGAGAACTAAATTTTATTGTTGGAGTAATAACATAATGATCTTCAAACTCGTAAGTTAAATGAGAATCATCAGCAGGACACATAATTTCATGTAATTTTTCGCCAGGTCTTATTCCTATTACTTTATGGGGTAATTCAGGAGCTAAAGCCCTTGCTAAATCTACAATTTTTATAGAAGGAATTTTAGGTACAAATATCTCTCCACCTTGCATTCTCTCAAAATTTTTAAGTACGAAATTTACTCCATCTTCTAAAGTAATTAAAAATCTTGTCATTTTTTCATCTGTTATAGGTAATTCTTTTGCCCCTTCATTGATAAGTTTTTGAAAAAAAGGAATAACTGAACCTCTACTACAAACAACATTCCCATATCTTACAACAGAAAATTTTGTATCTTGTTCTCCAACTAAATTATTTGCAGCAACAAAAAGTTTATCAGAAGCAAGTTTTGTTGCACCATAAAGATTTACAGGATTTGCAGCTTTGTCTGTAGATAAAGCAATTATTTTTGAAACTTTACATTCTATTGCTGCATCTATAACATTTTGAGCTCCATTTATATTTGTTTTAATACATTCCATAGGATTATATTCAGCAATTGGTACATGTTTTAAAGCTGCTGCATGAATAACAAAATCTACATCTTTCATAGCCTTTTTTAATCTGTCAGCATCTCTAATATCTCCAATAAAATATCTCATACACGCTTGAGAATATTCTTGTGCCATTTCATACTGTTTTAATTCATCTCTTGAATAAATAATTATTTTTTTTGGTTTATATTTTTGAAGTAATAACTTAGTATATTTCTTACCAAAACTTCCTGTACCCCCAGTAATTAAAATGACCTTATTATCAAACATACCTAAACCTTTTATATTTTAATTTCATATCATATCAAATAAACTATTAATATTTATTTTTTAATATTTAATAATTTATACTAAAAAGAAAAGAAAAACATTACAAAATGCAATAAAAATATATACTTTATATTTTTTTCGCTAAAATTCCAACATAATTAAATAAATGAAATCTACATAGGATAAAAAACAATGGATGATAATCAAAAAAAATCTTTAGACTTAGCAATTAAACAAATTGATAAAGCATTTGGTAAAGGTACTCTTATTAGACTTGGAGACAAAGAAGTAGTTCCAGTTGAATCGATATCTACAGGATCACTTGGTCTTGACTTAGCACTTGGTGTTGGTGGTATTCCAAAAGGTAGAGTTGTTGAAATCTATGGACCTGAATCATCTGGTAAAACAACTTTAACACTTCATGCAATTGCAGAGTGTCAAAAAGCTGGTGGAGTTTGTGCTTTTATTGATGCAGAACACGCACTTGATACTGTATATGCAAAAAACTTAGGTGTTGATATTGATAACTTACTTGTATCTCAACCTGACTTTGGTGAGCAAGCTTTAGAAATTTTAGAAACAGTTATTAGATCTGGTGCTGTTGACTTAGTAGTTGTGGATTCTGTTGCTGCACTTACTCCAAAAGTTGAAATTGATGGAGATATGGATGACCAACAAGTTGGTGTTCAAGCAAGACTTATGTCTAAAGCTTTAAGAAAAATTACTGGTTTATTAAATAAAATGAATACAACTGTAATTTTCATTAACCAAATTAGAATGAAAATTGGTATGACAGGATATGGAAGTCCTGAAACAACAACAGGTGGTAATGCTCTTAAATTCTATTCATCTGTAAGACTTGATATTAGAAGAATTGCTACACTTAAACAAGCAGAAAACTCAATCGGAAATAGAGTAAAAGTTAAAGTTGTAAAAAATAAAGTAGCAGCTCCATTTAAACAAGCAGAATTTGACATTATGTTTGGAGAGGGTATCTCTAAAACAGGAGAACTTATAGACTATGGTGTAAAACTTGATATTGTTGATAAAGCAGGAGCTTGGTTCTCTTATGGAGATTCTAAAATAGGACAAGGAAAAGAAAACTCTAAAGTATTCTTAAAAGACAACCCAGAAATTGCTAATGAAATTGAAGGTAAAATATTAACAGCTATGGGTGTAAATGATGAAATTATTCAAGGTGAACCAGAAGAGGATACAGAAGAGTAATTTTATACTATAAATTAAAAAAAAGGGAAAAGATTTTATTCTTTTCCCTTTTTTTATGTCCATATATTTATCAAAGCAAAGAAAAATTTTATTTTAGTTATAATGTAGCAAATTACAAGAATAAAGAATATAGGAGACCTAAGTGGTATTTATTGACAATGTATATGCTGATGAAGTATTAGATTCAAGAGGAAATCCAACAGTTAGAGCTACAGTAATCTTAAGTGATGGAACAAAAGAGAGTGCTATTGTACCAAGTGGTGCAAGTACTGGAAAAAGAGAAGCTTTAGAACTAAGAGATGGTGATGATAGATTTTTAGGAAAAGGTGTATTAAAAGCAGTTGAAAATGTAAATACTGTTATTGCTGATGAATTATTAGGATTAAGTCCTTTTAATCAAGCAGAAGTTGATGCAACTATGAAAGATATTGATGGAACACAAAACTATTCAAACTTAGGTGCAAATGCAGTTTTAGGTGTATCTATGGCAGTTGCAAGAGCAGCAGCTAGTTCACTAAATGTACCATTATACAGATACTTAGGTGGTGCAAATGCAATGACTATGCCTGTTCCAATGTTCAATATCATCAACGGTGGAGAGCATGCAAATAACTCTGTAGACTTCCAAGAGTATATGATTATGCCAACAGGTTTTGAAAACTTCAATGAAGGATTAAGAGCAGTTGCTGAAATTTACCAACACTTAAAAAAAGTAATCGATGGTATGGGTGAATCTACAGCAGTTGGTGATGAAGGTGGATTTGCTCCAAACTTAAAATCAAATGAAGAACCTATTGCTGTAATTATGGAAGCTATTGAAAAAGCTGGATATAAAGCAGGAGAACAAGTTTCTATTGCTTTAGATGTTGCAGCGTCTGAATTAATTGATGAAGATGGTCTTTATGTATTAAAATCAGAAGATAGAAAAATTACATCAGAAGAACTTGTAAACTACTATGCAGACCTTTGTTCAAAATATCCTATCGTATCTATTGAAGATGGATTAAGTGAAGATGATTGGGACGGTTGGAAAATATTAACTGAAAAAATTGGTGATAAAGTACAATTAGTTGGTGATGATTTATTTGTTACTAATGCAAACATCTTAGCTGAGGGAATCCAAAAAGGTATTGGTAATGCAATTTTAATTAAACCAAATCAAATTGGATCAGTTAGTGAAACTATGCTAACTATTAGATTAGCACAAAGAAATAACTACAATTGTGTAATGTCACATAGATCAGGTGAAAGTGAAGATGCATTTATTGCTGACTTTGCTGTTGCATTAAATTGTGGACAAATTAAAACAGGTTCAACAGCTAGATCTGATAGAATCGCTAAATACAATAGACTACTAGAAATTGGTGCAGAAATTGGTTATGCAGAATACCTAGGTCATCAACCATTTTCTAAATAATTTAGATATTTAGCTTATGAAAAAAAAGCAACGTGGTATTAAAAAATTTATTGTAATTGTATTTATTTCAACAATAATTACAATCTTTTTAAGCTATCATGTTGCAAATATTCTTTTTGGGGATAACTCTTTAAAAGTTTATAACTCTTTAAAACATAAAAGAGATTATCTTCAAAATGAAATAAAAAGATTGCAAAGAGAAAACGCATATTTACAAAAAGAGTATTTTGAATTAAAAAACTTGGAGCCAGAACAATGAAAACTATATCTTTATTTACATCAGCGCTTATTTTAGCTGTAAGCTTAGAAGCAAGGGAAAATCCTTTTGATACAACTGCTGCTTATGAAGAAGAAGCTGCTAGAATTATTGAACTAAATGAAGAGAGCTTATACAATCCTAGTGAGGAAGATTATGCTCAAAGAATGCAAGAAAAACTTGCAGTTGAAGGTGAAAATAAAAATATAGTTGAGAAACAAGTAAATATTACAGCTCCTGAAAAAAAAGAAATGCCTAAAAAAGAGACTAAATATTCAAAAGATGAAGTAGAAAAGCTTATTAAAAAAGCTCAAAAACAAACAGAATATAAAACAAAAAAGCTTATAGAAAAAAAACTTGAGCAAACAAAAGTAATTGAACCAAAACAAGTAGTATTTGTAAAACCAAGAGCTGATGTAGAAGCAGTTGAAGAAACTTTTAAAGAAATTAAGATTCTTCCATTTTTAAAACTGCAATATTCTGATGAAGAACTAAATATTCATACAGATTACAAAGTATCAAAAAAATTTAGCATTAAAAAAGAAAATAAACTTATTATTGATTACAA
The DNA here is from genome assembly GCF_044841725.1 of Arcobacter sp. YIC-80. NCBI lineage: Bacteria > Pseudomonadati > Campylobacterota > Epsilonproteobacteria > Campylobacterales > Arcobacteraceae > Arcobacter > Arcobacter sp. YIC-80. Next base: position 19,338 of record NZ_JBJBSI010000009.1, read on the forward strand.
AGCAAATGTTAATTTTTATACAAAAAGAGAAGACCTAAACTCAAAAAACTTTAAAAAAGTTGCAGTTGGAAATCATAAAAAAGATGGATTCTTTAGAGTTGTTATAGAACTAAATAAAGCTCCATCATCTTATAAAGTAGATTACAAAAACAATCTAATTACGATCTTTAATAGTGATGAAATGAGATAAAACTCTTATTAATACCATCACTATTAATACTTCTAAGATAGCTGCTAAAATAAACGCATAATAATACTCTTGATCAATTGAATGATTGTTGTAAGCTAAAGTTGTTACGGCAATTAAAAGAGTAATTGGCATAGAATGAGAAAGTCCTATCATAAAAAATTTATTCCATCCCATTTCTTTTATAAAAAGCATTGAAGCTATAAATCTAATACCTACCATAGCAGCCACGATTAATAATGCTTTTACTAATAATCCATCTTGTAATACAGCTGTTAACTCAAAAGAAGCTCCAACAGAAATAAAGAAAATTGGAACTAACCATCCAAAACCAAAATGCTCTAATTTATGTGAAAGTTGTTTATTATGCTTTTCAAAAAAAGTTGTAATAAAAGTACCTGCGATAAATGCCCCAAAAGCAACTTTTAAATGTAATGCCATCATTACAGCAATCATTAAAAAGAAGATTGTCATGGAAACTCTTATATCTTGTTCTTGATGATCCTGTTCTGGCATTAAATAAGCTTTTATCTCAGGAAACCACCAGATAAGATTATGAAAAAGTTTATAAATAAATAGCATAGAAACTAAGAAAGCTACAAATAAAAACATTGTTCTATAGAATTCAAAGTTAATACCAAACTCTAAAGCTGCTGAAACTGTTGTAAGTGCAAAAATAGATACAATCTCACCTATAAGACCCACTACAATAGATAATCTAATCCATTCTACATCACCATACTCTTTTTTTAAAGCTGCTAATAATCCTATTGAGATTAAAGGTAAAATAACAATAAATATATTACCTAAATCTAAATATACAGATATCAAAGTAGATAAAGAGAAAAGTATGACATTATAAATAAGGGATTTTTTCAAGATGGTTGGTGAAATATTCACAAGTCTTTTTAAATCTACTTCTAATCCTGCTAAAAACATTAGATATAAAAACCCAAGTTTAGAAGCTAAATCCAAGATAGCATGATCAGAAATAAATGCAAAATAAGAAGCAATTGCTCCAAGCATAATCTCTACTGTAACAGTAGGTAATTTTAAAAGTTTACCTATTAAAGGTGAAGAAAAAATAATCAATGATATTGTTATAATTATTAAAATTTCTTCACTCATTAATCTATACCTTTATTTCTAAATTATTTTTCGTTTGGCATTTTAACTACGTGTTTAGCAATTTTAAAACCTAAGGCTTCTAATGCTGCAACATCATCTTTAGGTGTTTTACCAGTAGTTGTTAAATAATCTCCAATAACAAAAGCATTTGCTCCTCTATTGAAAATTTCATATTGTTGCTCACCAAACATAAGCTCTCTTCCACCAGCTACCATTATTTTATGTGCATTTGGAATCATTTCTCTTGCTAATTCAATTAATTCAAAAGCTTGTTCTCTTGAGATTGAATTCTCTACAAGAGGTAAAGCTTCATTTGGATGGAAAAAGTTTAAAGGTACATTCATTGGATCTAATGAAGCAATAGATTTTAACATAGAAATTCTATCTTCTTGTGTTTCTCCCATACCAAAAATTCCACCACATACAAGTTGTAAACCTGCTTCTTTTACATTTAAACAAGTTTGGTATCTCTCTTCCCAAGAGTGTGTTGTACAAATTTCTGGGTAATACTCTTTTGAAGCTTCTAAATTGTGATTATAGTTATCAACACCAGCTGCTTTTAATTTTTTTAATTGTTCAACAGTTGCTGTTCCATTACAGGCAATAAGTCTAAGTCCTAAATTCTCAGCTTTTATAGCTTTTGCAACTTTAGCAATATATTCAGTCTTTTTATCAGTAAGCCCTAAACCAGCAGTTACTAAACAAAACCCTACAGCTCCATTTTCTCTTGCTCTTTTTGCTTCTTCAATGATTTGTTCTTGAGTTTTCATTTTATATCGTTGAATATCTGCTTTATATCTTACACTTTGTGTACAAAATTTACAGTCCTCATTACAAGTACCGCTTTCTACATTACAAATTGCACATAAAAAAATCTCATCAGTTACTTTAAATTTTTCGCTCATATTTATACTCTTCTTTCTTAAATAATTGTTCGTTTATATTTTTAAAATAGTATGAGATTATATACTCATTTTCATTAATTTCTAAAAAGACACACTCAATAAGTGGTTTTTCCCTTGCACAAACCTCACCTGGGTTTACGAAAAGTGTCTTATTTTTATAGTCATGTTCAAATATATGAGTATGTCCAAAAATCACTACATCAGCATCAGGAGTTAAATGATAAGGTAAATGCATAAGTTTAAATTTTATATCTTTTATTTTAAAATAGTATGGTTCTTGCTTGATTTTATATTTATTTGAGAAAGGAATAAGCCCCATATCGTTATTTCCAAAAACACTTACATAAATAAGTCCTGACTCTTCTAAAAGTTTAAGATTTTCTTCCATACATAAATCTCCTGCATGGATTAAATACTCACTTCCTTTTTCTTTAAGAAGGTCTATGACCTCCTTTGTATAGCCAACTTGATGGTGGCTATCTGATAAAATTCCTATTTTCATTAGCTTTTTGAAGAGCTTTTCTTAGTTGTAGTTTTTTTAGTAGTAGTCTTTTTTGCTGTGGTTTTCTTTGCTGTTGTACTTTTTTTAGCTGGTGCTTTTTTAGCTGTAGTTTTTGATTTTGGATCTTTAGCAATTATTTCTTGACACTCTTCTAATGTTAAATCCTCAGCTACTTTTCCTTTTGGGATTTTAAAGTTTTTTCTACCTTGTTTAATATATGCCCCATATCTTCCATTTAAAATTTGGATTTTATCTTCTGCAAACTCTTTTATAGTAGCTTTTGCTTTTGCTTCATCAAGTTCTTTTATAACCTCTTTAGCTCTTGCTTCTTCAATAGTATAAGGATCATCAGTTTTTAGTGAATAATATTTACTTTTTACTTGTAAATATGGACCAAATCTTCCAATATTTGCTTTTATATCTTCCCCATCTTCTGTTTGTCCAACAACTCTTGGTAAAGTAAATAAAAATAGCGCTTCTTCAAGTGTAATTGTATCCATATTTAAATGATCAGGAATTGCAACAAACTTTGGTTTTTCTTCATCATCTTTAGTACCAATTTGAACAAAAGGCCCATATCTTCCAACTCTAGCACTAATTGGTTTACCTGATTTTGGATCTGTTCCTATTTCTCTTACTTGAAGATAATCTTCTTTATTAACACTCTCTTCTTTTTCAACAATTGTTTTTTTGAAATTTCCATAAAAGTCAGTCATTACTTGTTCCCAAGCTATTTTACCCTCTGCAATTTCATCAAACTCTTCTTCTATTTTAGCTGTAAACCCTAAGTCAACAATATCTGAGAAGTGATCATTTAAAAATGAGTTTACAATTTCTCCTGTAGGAGTAGGTGCAAGTTTTTTATCTTCTGTTTTTACAACATACTCTCTTTGTTGTATTGTTGAAATTGTTGGAGCATAAGTTGATGGTCTTCCTATTCCTTCACTCTCTAACTTTTTAACTAGTGAAGCTTCTGTATATCTTGCAGGTGGCTTTGTGAATAACTGTTCTAAATCTAATTTATCAAGTTCTAAAACTGTTCCTTTTTTAATCGTTGGAAGAATTTTTTCACTACTATCAAGTGCTGCTTCTGGATTATCACTACCTTCTGTATAAGCTTTCATAAATCCAGGGAAAACTATTCTTTGTCCCTTTGTTTGAAACTCATATTCTCCATCTTTTCCAGCTTGAATTTTATAAGTAGTATTTGCAATTTGAGCAGGTGCCATTTGTGTAGCAAGCGTTCTTTTCCAAATAAGACTATATAGTTTATATTGTGAAGCTTCAACATAAGCTTTTATATCACTTGGTTTAAGTGCTAAATTTACAGGTCTGATAGCTTCGTGAGCTTCTTGTGCTCCCTTTGCCTTTGATTTATATACTCTTGGTTTACTTAATGAAAACTCTTTCCCATATTCTGCTTCAATTACTTCTTTAGCTGCACTAGTTGCTACTTTAGAAAGGTTTAATGAGTCTGTTCTCATATAAGTGATTAAACCACCTGTATGTCCAGGTATATTCCCAACATTTCCTTCATAAAGTTGTTGAGCAATAATCATAGTTTGTTTTACAGAATATCCAAGTTTTCTACTTGCTTCTTGTTGTAAAGTAGATGTTGTAAAAGGAGCGGCCGGATTTCTTTTTGAATCTTTTTCTTCAATATCAACTAATGTAAAAGAAGCTTGTTTAACTGATGCTTCAACAACTTTTGCTTCTTGCTCATTTCTTACTTTAATATTAGAACCATTATGTTTAGCTAATTCTGCTTTTAATTCTGGATTTATAAAATTAGATTTGATTTTCCAGTACTCTTCTGGTTTAAATTCTCTAATTTCATTTTCTCTATCTACAATTATTTTAACTGCAACAGATTGAACTCTACCTGCACTTAAACCATATCTTACTTTTTTCCACAGTAATGGCGATAATTCATAACCAACAGCTCTATCAAGTATTCTTCTTGCTTGTTGTGCATCAACTAGATTTTGGTCAACATCCCTTGGGTTTTCTAAAGCTTTAATGATTGCATCTTTTGTAATTTCGTGAAAAACAATTCTTTTTATAGGGTTTTTTTCAATTTTAAGTGCGGGGATTAAATGCCATGCAATAGCTTCTCCCTCTCTATCCTCATCGGCTGCTAGGTAGATAGTTGTATCTTTTGTGATTTCTTTTTTTAAATCACTTATTACTTTTTTCTTATCAGTTGATACTAAATACTTTGGCTTAAAATTATCTTCTGGATCAAATCCTAATTTTGATTTAGGTAAATCTCTTACATGACCCATTGAAGCCATAACTTTAAAATCTTTTCCTAAAAATTTTGATATTGTCTTTGCTTTGGCTGGAGACTCCACTATTACTAAATTCTTCACTAAAAAAACCTCATTTCACTTTTAAAATCGGAGCATTCTAACATAAATTAATTAATATTACTAATAAACAATTATCTCTTTTTGAATATCTATATTAAACTGCTCTTTTATTTTTTTTTGGGCTAACTCAATCATATAACTAGCCTCTTCGTATGTTCCACCACCATAATTTACTAAAAAGTTAGCGTGTTCTTGGGAAAATCCCATTGCGCCTTTTTTAAAACCTTTTAGCCCAACTGCTTCTATTAACCTTCCTGCAAAATCATCTTTTGGATTCTTGAAGCAAGAACCTGCACTTGGTAATTGGGGTTGATTATCTCTCATTTTTTTAAATTTCTCGGCCATTTGCTTAGAATAGCCATGTTCTATATTAAATACTACTTCATAAACTATTGTATCTATTTTTGTATTTCTATAAGAGTATTCTATATTCTCTTTTTTAATATAACCTTTATTTGTCTTGATTGAATGAATATAATTGAAAATTTCCCACTGTTTTAATCCAGCATTCATTTTAACAAGACCTCCAAGGTTACCAGGAAGTTTTCCTAAAAATTCTAAATTTGCTAAATTATTTCTCTTTGCATAAGATAAAAGCTTTCCAGATTTTGTAGCACAACCTACATATAAAAGATTATCTTTTTGCTCAATATAATCAAAAGCTTCACCTAAAACTGCAAATTTTGGTGGATTATTTGAAATTAATACATTATTAGCTCGCCCTAAGATTTGATAATCTTTATATTCGCCTATTTCATTGATTACTAAAACCTCACAAGTAGGTCCTATATGTAAAGAAGAGTATTTACTAAAATCTATTTGTTTAAAATAATTTTCCACTTTTACCTTTACTATCTTGCTCTTAACTCTTCATAATCATCAGGAATTAGATAATCCTTTGCTTTTATAAAATTTTCATAAAAACCGTGTTTATATCCTAGTTCATATAACTTATCTAAAGCTTTATATTGTACTTCACTTAGTTGCACAGAATTATCATTTGCATATAAATCTAAATAATTATCTAGTGTATCAGCATCAACTCTAATAAGACCTTTTTCAAGTAACATTGGAGCTAATACTTTTCTATTTTTATTTGCCACATCAACTGCTTTGATTAAAGTTTTTTCATAGTCAATTGCATTATGTAAAGGAAGTGATCTTCTTAAACACATTCCACCAAGTGGTAAAGGTAAATCTCCTCCACTTAATTCAACCCAAACATCCCACATCTCTTTTTCTACTTCTAAGGCTTCATCATAAGTTAAAATCGATTCATGGATTAAAACACCAGCATCAACTTCTCCATCAATAACAGCTTTTTCAATATCTAAGAAGTTCATATATGTGATTCTAGCATCTGGGTATGCTATTTTAAATAAAAGTGCATTAGTTGTAAACTCTCCACTAAGTGCTACTTTAAAATTTCTTTTAAGTTTAGTACCCTTTCTTTTCATAAGTTTAGGTCCATACCCCTCACCAAAAGAAACAGCAGTTTTTAATAAAGCATAATCATTTTTCACAAATGGATATAAAGCAAAAGAAATAGCACAAATATCATATTGACCTTTTAATGTAGCTTGATTTAATGTCTCAATATCATCTGCAATATTTTCAAAAACTGCATCTTTTGGTGTAACCCAACCAAACTTTATTGCATAATACATAAAAATATCATCAGCATCTGGTGAATGTGCAACGGTAATCTTTTTCAAAATTTTTCCTTGTGATTAATTAATTGGATTTTAGCAAGTATTGCTTTATCTTTTGGTTATAGCAAGTTCAAAGTTTATATTCTAGTTTTAATTTTTTTATAATTTCAAAAATACTATTTGCATATTTAAAACCTGTTTTTCCTTTATATCTCCATCCTGTATTATAAGATGCCCAGGTTTTTGCCCAATTATTTTTATGAACTTTTTTCCAGTATTCTAGTTCTATAATTGCATTTGCAGTAGCAAAAGAGACATCATTTATTAACTTTTTTGAATATAACATTCTATTTGCTTTTGTATCTTTTACATTTTGTCTTGAGAGAACTGTTTTTATATTTGCTTGAAAAAGTCCATAATCATTTGTTTTATCATTTACTACATATTTACCTATATTAGACTCTTTTATAGCTATTGCCATCAAAGAATATCCAAGCATTTTATCAGTACTAAGTGATTTTATTTTTTTAAGAATAATTAAATCTTTAGAATCAAGATTTAAACTATTTGAAAAAAGTAAGGTAGAAAAAAATAGTAAATAAAAAAAAACTTTCATAAAATGATTTTACTATATTACTAGCCATTTAAAAATTAAATGGCTAGTTTATACTAAAATCCTGCACTTGAAACGTAGTAAGATATTACGTCTAAAAGTGGTTGAACATAGAAGATTGAAGTAATAGCTAAAAACACTGCAAAACCAACAACTGATTTCATTGGAGTTGAAGCATTTTGCATAAATCTAGTATTAGCACCCTCTTCTGGGTCTCTTAGGAACATATAAGAAATTGGTCTTAAGTAATAATATGCTGCAATAGCTGAGTTTAATACAATAATAACTGCTAATGCAATTTCACCTGCATTTACTGCACTTGAAACAAGGTACATTTTCCCCCAAAATAATGCAAATGGTGGAAGTCCTGTAAGTGCAAATAAAAACAATCCCAAAATAGATGCTGTAAAAGGTGAAATTTGTGCAAGTCCTGAGAACTTTTTAAATGTATATGGAGAATTATAATCCTTATACTCTTTACCTCTATTAAGCCATAACATACCAAAAGCACCAAAGTTAGTCACTGTAAATAATACCCAGTATAAAAATAAAGCATTTGTTGCTTGGTGTGTTCCAATTAAAACAGCAGCCATAGCCATACCTGCATTTGAAACAGAAGAATAAGCTAACATTCTTTTAATATCTGTTTGCTGTAAAGCTATTAAGTTTGGAATAGTCATTGTTAAAATTACAGTGATATATAACATAAAGTGAACAATTGTATCTCCACTATGAACAAATACATCAAAAAATCTAAGAGCAACTACAAATCCAGCCATTTTTGGAATAACTGACATAAATCCTGCTAAAGCAGATGTTGAACCTGAATAAACATCTGGAACCCAAGTATGGAATGGGAATAATGAAAGTTTAAACCCAAGTGCTGCAAACATAAATACAAATCCAACTAAAACCATAATATAGTTAGAAAAGTTATCAGCTGATAAATAGTTTTGTTCACTTAATACTTGTGAAATTTGAGCTAATTCTAACGAACCTGTTATTGCATAGAATATCATAGAACCAAAAACAAAGAAAGCAGCAGCTAAAGCACCCATTGTGAAGTACTTAATTGCTGCTTCTATAGATACCATTCTATTATGCATAGCAATCATTGTATATAAAGCTAATGAGGCTGTTTCAAGTCCAACAAAAATTAAGATTAATGAATCAGAACTTACCATAAACTGGAATCCAGCAACCATAAATAAATATAAGGCAAAATACTCAGCATGTCTAAAATCTTGGAACCTTAACTTTGAAAGACCTAAGAAAATAAATAGAATTGAACCACCAATAATAATACATTGAGATAATATCGCAATACCATCAAGAAGCATTATGTCAAATAGTCCTCTCTCTTCCCCTGTAAAAGCCAATAAAGTAAATAAATCAAATACTAAGAATAAAATTACAAGCATTACATATAATGACTTGTGTTTATTTTTATTAAATAAGTCAGTTAATAAAATACTAATTGCACCAATAATAGCTATAACCATAGGTGCTAAAGTACCTAGGTTTAAACTCTCTAAACTAATTGAAATAGGCTCTAGCATCTATTTAACCTCCCCTATTGTATTTAAAGCTTTTAGCTTTTCTTTCGTATCTTCATTTACTGCTTTTACTTGCATAACTTGTGTTAAATGATTTACTGATGTGTTAAGTGGATCAAGTACTACTTTTGGATAAACACCTAAAGCGATAATTAAAGCAACTAAAGCTCCAAGTGCTACTAATTCTCTTCCAAAAATATCTTTTAAAGATTTATTTTTAGGATTAAGTAATTCTCCAAAGAATGTTCTTTTATACATTGATAACATATAAATCGCACTTAATACAATAGTTAAAGAAGCAATAAATGTTAAGATTGGAGAAGCTTTAAAGAATCCAAGTAAAGCTAAAAACTCACCAACAAAACCAGCTGTTAAAGGAAGCCCAACAGAACCCATTAAAACTACCGCATATACAAGTGCAAACATTGGCATATTATGAGCTAATCCACCAAACTCTTTAATCATCTTAGTTTTTCTTCTATCATATAAAACACCCACACACATAAACAGTGCTCCTGAAACAATTGCATGTCCAAGCATTAGGTAAACAGCACCTGTAATACCCTCAGTATTTAAGGCAAATACACCTAAAGTAATAACACCCATGTGAGATACAGACGAGTATGCAATCATCTGCTTCATATCTTCTTGGGCATAAGCAAGCATTGCTGTATATATAATAGCTATAATAGCTAGTGCTGCCATAAACCACATAAAGTAAACTGCTGCATCAGGGAATAATGGAAGAGAGAATCTAATAAATCCATAAGTCTCCATTTTTAATAAAACTGCGGCAAGGATAATAGATCCAATTGTTGGTGCTTCTCCATGAGCTAATGGAAGCCATGTATGAAATGGAATCATAGGAACTTTTACTGCAAATCCAAAGAAGAATGCAATAAATAACCATAATTGTACATCAAATGGTAAAATAGCCCCATACCAATCAAGTAAGTTGAAGCTCCAAACTCCAGTTGCTTCGTGGTAAATATATCCAAAATATAACATACCTACAAGCATGATTAATGAACCTATAAATGTATATAAGAAAAACTTCATAGCAGCATAGAATCTTCTCTCTGCTCCCCAAAATCCAATGATATAGAACATTGGAATAAGTGTTAATTCCCAGAATACATAGAACATGATAACATCAAGAGCAACAAAAACACCAACCATTGTCATTTCTAAATAAAGCATTGTAATGATTAGATTTTTAATATTTCTTTTTTCAGTTAAACCTATAACAGCAATCATTGTCATAAATGTAATCATAATAATTAAGAATAATGATACACCATCAACACCAGCTACATAACCTATACCCATAGAAGAGATTATTGGTAAATTTTGAACAAACTGCATTCCTGCCATACTTGGATCAAAGTGATACCATAAAAGTAAAGCTAAAACAAACTCAACAACAGTTACAACTACACCATATTGTCTCATTGAATCTTTATGAATTAAAAATCCAACTGTTGCAGCTGCTGCTGGGAAGAATATCAGCATCGATAAAATATTTTCCATTTACATAACCCCTTATATTACCGCTAAAACTAAGGCAAATACAAGACCCATAATAAGTCCTGTAACCATTAGTCTTAATGATGTTGATAAATTACCTGATTGAATAGGTCTGATTTTTGAACCTGTTTTATAAATAAATTGAGCAATACCGTCAATAGTATTATCAATCACTTTAATTTCAATCACTTTAAAGAACCATACTGACATTGCATAATATGGTTTAGAAATACACTTGTCATAAAATTGTGGAATATAGTATTGATTACTTAATAATTTATAGAAAGCATTATTTTCCCATTCTTTATTAAAGCCATCACCTTTATAATATTTCACATAAGCAACTGCAATACCACCAATAGCAATAGCAGATGTTACAAGAATTAAAATCCATACTGTTGAGCTTTGAGTATTTGAAGCTTCCCATGTTGGAAGAATTTTTGTTACAAAATCAATAAATCCATGCTCAAACCACCCAGCAATCACTGCTAATACTGCAAGTGGTAACATTGCAGCTATTACAAAACCTTTTGCTTCATGTGGATGGAATTGTTCATCACTATAGTTTTGTTTTCCAAAGAATATTTTAAACACAAGTCTAAATGAATAAAATGCTGTTAAACCAGCAGTTATCCATAATGTAGCCCATAAAATATAAGCATCTGCATTAAATGCTGCTTCTAAAATCTTATCTTTTGAGAAGAACCCTGCTAGTGGGAAAATACCAGCAAGAGCAAGTGAAGCTACAAACATGATAATTGAAGTTGCTTTCATTTTTTCATGTAATCCACCCATCTTTCTAATATCTAATTCATCATCCATTGCGTGCATTACGTTACCAGCACCTAAGAATAATACTGATTTAAAGAATGCATGAGTTGCTAAGTGGAATAGTGCTACCCAGTAAGCACCAAGACCAGCTGCTACGAACATATATCCTAATTGAGATAAAGTTGAATATGCAATAATTCTTTTCATATCATTGTTTACTAAAGCCATAGTTGCCGCAAAAATCGCAACAAATGCACCTAAACAAGCAATACCATATCCAACCTCTGGAATTAAAGCATATAATTCATTTGATCTTACTACTAAATAAACACCAGCTGTTACCATAGTTGCTGCGTGAATAAGTGCTGAAACAGGAGTTGGTCCTTCCATTGCATCGGCAAGCCATGTATGTAATGGGAACTGAGCTGATTTACCCATAGCACCTACAAATAATAAAATACCAATCCATGTAAGTGTTGAAGTCTCTAAAGTTGAAACATTAGCAAATACTACATCATATTGTAAGCTTCCTAAATTCCAATAAATTAAGAACATCCCAAGTAATAAACCTAAATCTCCTACTCTATTCATAATAAAGGCTTCATTTGCTGCCCATGAAGCTGATTCTTTGTGATACCAAAATCCAATTAATAGCCATGAACAAACACCAACACCTTCCCATCCAATAAATAAAACTGCAAAGTTATCAGACATAACAAGCACTAACATTGAGAATACAAAAGCTGATAGGTAAGAGAAGTATCTATTAAACCCTTTATCATGCTCCATATATCCAATCGAGTGAACGTGAACCATAGTAGATACAACAGTTACAACTGTCATCATTACAACTGATACATGATCAACTACAAACCCAAAAGGAATATTTAAACTTCCTGTAACAATCCAATCAAATAAAATTACATTTAATGTCTCATCTGTAGTGTAAACATATTGTAAAAGATTTATAGAAGCTATCATAGAAACAGCTAACATAAATGATGTAAACCACCCTGTAAAGGCATTTTTTGGCTGCATTGAAAATAATGCGGCTACAAGTGAACCAACTAGTGGGGCAAAAAGTGCTATATATATAAATTTTTCCATTATTACCCCTTCATCCCTTGAATATCATCTAAGTTAATAGAACCAGTTCTTTTGTACCAAAGAATTAATAAACCAAGACCAATAGCAACTTCAGCAGCAGCAACTGCAATAATAAAGAATGCAAACATTTGACCTGATAAATCCCCATGGAATTTAGATATTGCTGCAAGTCCTACATTTACAGCATTTAACATAATTTCTGTTGAGAAAAAAAGCATTAAAACATTTTTTCTTCTAATTACTCCAATCAGTCCTATACAAAATAGAAGTGTTGAAAGTATCAAATAGGCATTAAGTGTCATTTTGCCTCCTTAGATTCTTTTTGAGCCTCTGCTTTAGCTTCTGCTGCGATATGTGCATCAATTTCTTCTTCATGCATTTCTGAATAAGATTCATTCATTTTTTTATTAGCAAGTACAATTCCACCAATCATTGCTACAAGTAACATAATACCTGCAACTTCAAATGGAACTAAGTATTTAGTAAATAAAACTAAACCAACATCAGCTGAATTTCCATACTCTGGATGAATTGGATAATTTGCTTGAACATTTTCTCCAATTACTGGTGCTATAAATACAACTACAACAATTAAAGCTACCATTCCTGATAATAAAAATACTAATCTTGGGTTATTTACTTTTTCTTTTACTACTGATAATGAGTCAAAGAACATCATACCAAAGGCATAAAGTGCCATAACTGCACCTGTATAAACTACAATTTGTACTGCTCCTAAAAAGTCTGCACCTAGTAAAAAGAAAAATGCAGAAATAAAAATCATTCCTGCTGCCATTGCACTTAGTGCATATAAGGCATTATTTGTAAGTACTGTTATTAGGAACATTCCTACTGTTAGTACTGAAAAGACTATAAAAGCTACTATTTCAAACATTCATGCTCCTTAGTATGATAATGGAGTTTTCTTGATTTTTTCATCAGCATCAGGAGATACTGAACCAAAACCTGCAAACTCTGTTTGTTGATTTAATTGATCAAATGGTGTTAAAATATCCTCTTTTAATGAGAAATGTGCTCTTTGCTCTGAAGAGTTTTCATATCTTCCTCCATGAACGATAGCCAGTTCAGGACAAACTTCCGCACAATAACCACAGAAAATACATCTCCCCATATTAATAGTATATTCGTTAACTGCTTTTCTTGAATTTTCATCTATTTTAGTTTCCATTCTAATACAATTAGCAATACAAATCTTTTCACATAAACCACAACCAATACATCTTTCACTACCTGATTCTAATAAAACTAATAATTTATGTACGGCTCTGTATCTAGGACCAATAGGTAACTTTTCAGCTGGATATTGAACAGTTGCCATTTCACCTTTAAAAAGTGCTCCTGTCATCATCTTCCAAGTAATCTTCAAACCTGTAAAAAGTTCCCCTTTTACAGATCTTGTAAGTACTTGTTTAAAAGATTCCCATTCCGTTTTTGGATAATTATCTTCTTGAACTGTTACGTAATCTTCTGATATATTTCTATTTTTAAACTCTTTAAAACTCATAATTACCCCTTATATCATCATCACTAAACCAGTAACTAAAATATTTAGTACTGCAAGTGGCATTAATATTTTCCAACATAACCACATTAACTGATCAGGTCTAATATGCGGCCATGAAGCTCTTGTCCATAGGAACACGAAGATTAATAACATTACTTTTAATACAATTGCTAATCCTCCAGGGATAAACCATAATGGCTCAAATCCACCTAAGAAAACAAGTGCAATAATAAATGAAATTGTAAATAATGCAGCATACTCACCAATAAAGAACATACCCCATCTAAGACCTGAATACTCTGTTGCATAACCTGCAACTAATTCAGCTTCATGCTCAAGAAGGTCAAAAGGTGTTCTATTTGTTTCTGCAAATCCTGCAATTACAAATAAAATAAAGGCTACTGGTTGATACCATACAATCCAATTTGAAACTCCACCTGCTTGATAGTTATTTATATCAATTAAAGATAAAGAACCTACCATCATAATAGGAGCTAAAAGTGCAAGTCCTGATACGATTTCATAAGAAAGCATTTGAATTGCTGTTCTAGCTCCACCTATTAAGGCCCATTTATTAGCACTACTCATACCACCTAGAAGTGGTCCATAAAGTCCAATAGCACCAACAGACATTACAAATAAAACCCCTACATTTACATCTGAAATAATTGGTCTTACTGTATATCCAAAGATTTCAAATTCTGGGAAAAAAGGAACAGCTGACATAGCAATAAATGCTGTTGCTGCTGTAATAATTGGGGCTATCATAAAGATAGGTTTATTTGCATTTGCAGGTATAAAATCCTCTTTTGTAAATAGTTTAATACCATCTGCTGCAATTTGTAAAAGACCATAAGGCCCTACATTTGTAGGTCCTAATCTTCTTTGCATAAATGCTAAAACTTTTCTTTCAATATACGTAGTAAATCCAGCTAATGCTGAGAATACTAAGATTACTGTGAAAACTTTTACAATTGTTTCTATAATAATTCCAGTTTCCATATTATGCCTTTGTTACTTTTGCTTTGCTGTATCTATAAGTATTAAATAAAGCTTTTGAAGTTGAGTTTTTTTCAAAAGTTGAAACATAAGCTACATCTTCCATAATTTGGACATCAACGTAAGCATTTAATTCTAAAGTTTCACCATTTGCTTCAACTTTTACTTTATCTCCTGTAGCTAATTCTAACTTATCAAATGCACTTTGAGAGAAGAAAACACCTGATTTTAAATCATCTTTAAACTCGTGTGCAATTGCTGTAAATTCATTGAACTGATTAATTGGATTAGCTCTATAAATAAGAGTTTCATCTTCTGTAAGTTCTAGCTTAGCTGTTAAACCTATTTCAACTTCATCACTTGGTTCACTAACTAATACAGATAAATCATATCCTCTATACTCAACTCTATCATTTCCAAATTCATTTGGTAATGAATCAAATTCTACTGCTTTAAATCCGCCTGAAAGAGGTAATTGCTCTGTATATTCAATAGTATATTCAATCTCATCATTTAACACTACATTTGCGATATCATTTAAGTTATAACCATTATGTGCAAGAGCAGCATTTGTAGGAATAACTTTTTTATCTACATTTGTAAAAGTCCCTTCTTGTTGATTAAGTGCAGGAATATCTAAATCCCCATCACCTAAAGCTGATAATTCAAAGTCAGCTTTTTCATTGTAGCCAACTGTAAAGCCACTTTCTTCATTTGCTAAATCACAAATTAATGATACTCCAAGAGTATTTGTTTGAGTTGGTAAAATTACAATATCAAAAGCAGTGTATCTATCAATAATTCCACATAATTTAGCTAAGTTTGCTGCATTTGGATGAGTGATTAAATCTTCCCCAACAATTAATGAGAATTTATCTTTTTTAGCAAGCATTGAATCAACTAATTCTAAGAAGCTTTCGTCTTTTCCAAACTCTTCAACAAATAAGTTATATTCATATTCAACTTCTTTTTCTACTTTTTTAGGAACCATTTTTGAAACTTCTTTTTCTTCACCTGTTTCTTCATCTTTTACGATTTCAACAACTTTTTCTTTGATAGTTTCAACTATAGTCTTAGTTCTTTTTTCAGTTTTTGAGTCAATAAACTCTTTGATTGATAATGGTAAGTCTTTTCCAAATTTATATAAAATAAAGTATAAAATAGCTTCTTGAGCCATTGCATCATGATAAATAAAGTCTGTTGTTTTACCTTTTTTACCAATTTTCTCCATCACAGGATCTGCAACAGGATGGAAATATAAAGCAGAACCTTTATTCATAATAACTGAGTTATTAAAAGCATATCTTGCATTTGGTAAATCAGATTTTAAGTAAGACCCAACAGAAATTACAAAGTTTGAATCATGAACTTGTGTTAAAGTTGATGAATATAATGATCTTCCTGATGTTAAAGCATAATTTTTTAAGAACTCTTGGTATCTTCTTGCATCTTCATTTACAAGTTTTGCACCTCTTTGTTTAGCAAGTTTTTGTAAGATTAAAGCTTCTTCATTTGTGATATATGAGTTAAACTTAATTGTATCAGCTTTACTGAAAGCTTCAATAGCTTTATTAAATGCTACTTCATCTTTTGCTTCAACTTTGTTTTCAAAATCATAAGCAAATCTTCCTGCACCATTTACAGTTGAGAAATGAGGTTCATTTGTTACTCTATAAATTTTCTTTTGTGCATGATTATCAATAGATTCTTGTTTAATTTCATAATACATAAATGCACAGTCAGGTGAGTGTGGGTTTGCAGCTGGGATTTTCTTTAATTCCCAAGCATTTGAAGTATATTGGAAATCATGAGAAACTAAAGCTCCAACTGGACATGCAGAGATACACTCTCCACAGTTTGTACAGGCATCAGCATCATAACCAATTAAAGATTTATTTAATTTGTTCCACATTGCATAAGCATCTTTTGGCATCTCAGCTTTAAATGTCTTATCAATTGCATCAGCACCTCTTTTTACAGTAGAAAGTGCATTCGAACCAACCATATCTTTACATACAGTCACACATCTTTCACAAACAATACAAAGTGCTGGGTCATAGTTCATTACACCCCAGTGTTGTGTAGGTTTATGAATATCTTTAATACTATAACTTTGAGAGTCTACATTCATATATAAAGAATAGTTTTGTAATTCACACTCTCCACTTTGATCACAAACACCACATTGTAATGGATGATTTACATCATAAACTTCCATAATTGCTCGTCTTTCTTTAGCAATATTAGGAGTAACAGTTGAGATTTCCATCCCCTCTTTAATCTTAGTATTACACCCATAAACTTGCTTACCATCTGCCTCAACAAGACAAAGTCTACATGCTAAAGTTGGTGAACATCTAGTTAAATAACAAACAGCTGGAACAAAAATATCATTTGCTCTTGCTGTGTTTAAGATAGTTTCACCCTCTTTTGCCTCTACAGACTTTCCATCAATTGTTAATGTAATCATATCACTCATTATGCATCAACCTTTTCTATTTTTACTTGCTTATATCTATAACCTTTAAAAAGTTCGCTCTCGCAGTTAGAAACTTTTGCTACAGATACAGTACCATTTAACTTATCATCAACTATTAATACTCTTTTGATTTTTTCACCTGCAAAGTTAATATATATTTCATCATTATCTTGAACCTTAGCAATATTTGCAAATGTTTGACTACAAGATAAAATATCATTTTGCTCATCATCAATTAGTCTATATAATAAAGTCCCGTTATAAGATTTCAACTCTTCTATATCTTCTAAATCTAAAGTTTCGCAAGAGTTAATCTTATTTTCTAATTCATCATTTAATACAACAACATTTAAATCAGAATATTTTTTTATTACTGCTAAAAGTTTAATGATATTTTCAACTCTATCATGCTCAATGATATCATCTCCAATAATTAGAGTTTTAAAAGAACACTCTTTTGATTCTTCATAAGCTTCTTCAAACTCTTCTTCCCCAGCACTACTTTCAGCTGAAATATATCCTAAGTCTAAATCATTTATAAAACTTTGGATTTTTTCGTCACTATTCTTAACAAATGAATCAAGTAATAAAGCACAAATTCCTTCTTCACTTCCCACTTCATATTTAATAAATTGAGTATAGTAAAGTTTGATATCTATATTATCAATTGGGTGCATATAAACAAACTTTGCATTTGTTTTAGCAATTGATTCAATAATAGAATCTCTATATTCTTCCTTATTATTAGAAAGCATTGTTCCTAAAGTAATTACAAAATCACTTTTAGCAATAATCTCATGTTTATTCATTATTCAGCATCCTGTGAAGCTTCTTCAACTTCTCTTGGTTCAGGTTTAACTTTTTTTATAACTAAAGTCCAATCTACTTCATTGAATTTAATAGAGTTCATTAAAGTATAACCTGCCTCATAAACAACATCAGCACTTTTTTGAATATTTTCAAAATCACCAATTTCAAACATTATAATAGCTGTTTCACCATCAGCAATTTGAGTATCCATAAGCTCTAACATTCTGTCATAGAAGTCATTTTTTAGTGGTCTTAAATCAAATCTTTTCATACTTCTATTCCCCTATCTATCAATTTCACCAAATACAATATTTAAATTACCAATAATAGTAACAACGTCAGCTAATTGTGTTCCAACTAAAATTTCTTCTAAAATCGCTGTATGTTGGAAACTTGGTGTTCTCATTTTAAGTCTATAAGCATAAGGACTTCCATCACTTACTACAAAGTATCCTAACTCACCTTTTGGTGATTCAGTCGCTACATAAACTTCACCCTTTGGTGGTCTCATCCCTTGTGTAACAAGTACAAAGTGTTGCATTAAAGAGTAATTTTGAGTCATGATTTGCTCTTTTGGAGCTGAGATATACTCAGGAGCGTGAGCCATAAGTTGAGATTCACTTTCCATATACATAGGAAATAATTGTCTTAAAATTTTTGCAGACTCTCTAATCTCAGCGATACATAGTTTATATCTACCATAAGAATCACAAGTTTCTGAAATAGGAACATCAAAATCTAACTCATCATAAATTCCATAAGGCATCTCTTTTCTTAAGTCCCATTTAATACCAGCACCTCTTAAAGCAATACCTGAACATCCCCAGTCTTTTGCCATTTGTGGTGTAATAACACCTACATTTTCAAGTCTCATTTTCCAGATTCTATTTTCTGTTAATAAACCTTCATATTTTTCTAATTCTTCATGTAAGATTTTTAAGAATGACTCACAATCATCAATCCAGTTAGCAGGTAAGTCTAAAGGAACTCCACCAATTCTAACTGCTGAATGTGTAAGTCTTGCACCACAATAGTCCTCAATTAAGTCCATTGCGTATTCTCTTTCTCTAAAACAGTATAAGAACATAGACATAGCACCAACATCAAGTGCGTGAGTTGCTAACCAGAAAAGATGAGAAGTAATTCTATTTAATTCTAAAAGCATAGTTCTAATAATCTCTGCTCTTCTTGGTGCTTCAATACCAAGTAACTTTTCAATAGCTAAAGCATAACCATAGTTATTTGAAGTTGCAGCGATATAATCCATTCTATCTGTAGTTGGTAAGAATTCGTTATAAATCATATTTTCAGCCATTTTTTCCATACCTCTGTGAAGGTATCCTATTAATGGTCTTGATTTTACAACTTCCTCACCTTGAAGCTCTAAAGCTAATCTTAATTGACCGTGAGCTGATGGGTGTTGTGGCCCAAAGTTCACCATCATTGTGTTATCTTCTCTCTCGAAGTTTATATTTTCAAAAAAAGGTTTTAATCTATTTGGTTGTTGTGTTTGCATACTTTACTACCTTCTTCTTTTTAAAACAACTGAATCTTCAGGTTTTAATTTTTTCATAATTGGAGTGGCATTATCTTCTTGATAGTTAATTGCAGTTTCAGGCTCAAACTGTGAAATATCAGTATCATAAGGTACTTCATGACCAAGTCTAGCAAATCTTGTAGTATCATATCTATCAATTGCAGCTGGATCTCTTTGTTCAGGTCCTATGATATCTCTTGCTTCTTTTCCAAAAATTTTGTCAACTTCATACCAAGATGCAGCTTCATCACCTTGTAAAGGATATGTTTTTCTAAGTGGGTGATCATACCAATCATCTGGCATAATAATTCTTTTCATATTAGGATGATTTAATACTTTTACTCCTAACATATCATACATTTCTCTCTCAGACCAGTTTGCTGATTTGAATACAGATGTTACAGACTCAATAGCTTCATCTTTTCCTAAGAAACATTTGATTCTTAATCTTTTGTGTTTTGATAATGACAACATTTCATAAAATAACTCATAGCCATCTTTTTTAGCTAAATAATCAATAGCTGATAGTTCCATCAACATATCATATTCTAATTCTTCTCTTAATAAAGTCATAGCTTCAACAATAGAGTTTTTATCAATATGTATTACTAAATGAGTATGCTCAATATAAGCTTCTTTTACATCAATTTTTGAAGAAAATACTTCAAAATCTTTTTCAAACTGCTCATCTTTATTTACATCAAGTCTTGCTAAACTTGGTGTTACATAAAATCTATCTGAGAAGTATGATTTTTTTTGTACGTCATGTTTTGGTTTATACTGTCTCATTAAACTAACCTTTTTTTCTTCTTAGCTCTAAAAATCGATTCTCTTCTGATTTTCTTTTGTAGAGTCATTAACGCATATTGTAATGTTTCAGGTCTTGGGGCACAACCTGGTAAGTAAATATCAACAGGTACTATTCTATCTGCACCTTGAACAGTTGCATAAGTATTAAACATACCACCTGTATTAGCACATGATCCCATTGAGATTACCCATTTTGGATCAGGCATTTGATCATATAATCTTCGCATGAACTCTGCGTGTTTTTTAGTAAGAGTTCCTGCTATCACGATACAGTCAGATTGCCTTGGACTGGCTCTAAAAATAGTACCAAATCTATCAAAGTCATATCTTGATGCACCAGTAGCCATCATTTCAATAGCACAACAGGCTAAACCATAAGTCATTGGCCAAATTGAGTTTGATCTACCAAAATTTACAAGCTTATCAATAGTAGTTAGCTTTATTGGCGCTCCACCATCTTGTAAATAGTTTACTTTATGCTGTGCCATTCTAAGGCTCCTTTCTTCCACTCATATAAGAATCCGATTGATAGAATTGTAATAAATAAAATCATTGCTACAAACCCAAACCAACCTAATAATTGAAAGTTGATAGCCCAAGGGAACATAAAAATAATTTCTACATCGAAAAGAATGAAGATTAATGCAACTAAGTAAAATTGTGTTGAGATTGTGTTTGGTTGTTTTGTAACCTCTGGCCCACACTCATAAAGTGTTGTTTTAAGTTTTTCAGTATCAAGTCTTGCGATTTTTCTACTAATAAATCTTGATAGCCATACAGTAGCACCAAATGCAGCAAATGTTACCACAAACATAACAAATGCACCGAAATAAGGATGTGCAAAATCCATATGTGTCATATCGTATATCCTTTATAAAACTTTAAAAAGTTTATTTGAAGCTTAAATATAGTACCTAAATAGTAATAAATAGCCACTTTAACAGTTATGCAATGATATTTCTATCGCTATAAAAAAGAGCTTATTAGCTATTTTTTTGCTACCTCACTATACAAATTGACACAAAATGAAACACTATATAGTTATGCCAATTTTTTATAGGCTTTTAATATTATTATAAAAGAAGTATCTAAAATTGGTATGATAAACTTACAATTAATTAACATGAAAAGTGAACTTTTTACCTTTCAAATTCTTAGTGTTTCAAAACTTCACATATTTAGTTTTTTTTCTAACTTTATATCTTTATTAAATTTTTAGATTAATTTATTTTTTTTATTTATTGGATTTTTTTATATTGAGAGAACTTAGTGTATAAATAATAATTTCTAAGAAGTAAAATACTTCCTAGAAAAAGCCAACTTTATTTTCTGAATCAAACTGCCCTTTTTGCTCTTTTTGAATCTGTTCTTTAAAATCTTCTATTTTAAATATTGGCTCTTGGCTTACTGCTAATTTATATGCAGTATTTTTTATAATAAGTTCTATTTGTCCACCTGTTAATTCATATTTAGCTAATTCTTCAACATCAAAGTTTTCATCTAAAGGTAAGGCTTCTGGTATTAACTTTTGCCATAAAGTTATTCTTTGTTCTTTATTTGGTTTCATAAACTCAATTTTATAGTTAAATCTTCTTGAAAATGCCTTATCAAGATTTTCAAGCAAGTTTGTTGTAGCTATTAAAATTCCATCAAATCTCTCAATTTGTTCTAAGAAAATATTTTGCATTTGGTTGTGCATTTTATCACTTCCACTTCCTGCTCCTGTAGTTCTTGAACTTAAAAATTGATCGGCTTCATTTAAAAGTAAAATAGGCTCAGATTTTGAAATTTCTCTAAGCTCGTAATACTTATCAAAAATAGCTCTTACATTTTTTTCACTCTCACCTACATACATAGAAAGAATTTTTGAACAATCAAAACTAAGAACTTCTTTTTTAAGAGATTTTGCCATAGCTAAAGCTGTTAAAGTTTTACCTGTTCCTGCAACCCCATAAAAAATTATCTTTGCATCTATTCCTCTTTTTTTATCTTTTATTCCCCACTGTTTAAGTCTATTTGCTACAGTTTTATCAACTTGTTGTAAAAGGGCATCTAAAGTCTCTTTTGTTTTATCATTTAAAACCACATCATCTAAAGTTTTTGAAGTATTTATAAGTTCAAACATATCTTGTTCTTTTATAACAGAATCAAGTTTGATTTTTGTTCTTCTAGTTTTCTTTTTTGTAGGATGAGAAATTTTATATAAAATTTCATCTGGAATATAAAAGTTTCTATTTATTCCACCAAAAGCAGTTAATACTTCATCATAATCAACTAAAGATTTTGACACTAAATTTGAACTTTCTTCAAGTAAGCTTCTATACTTAATTTTCTCATAATCATCTGAAGAAATAAGTTCTATTAAGGCATTCATATCTCTTATTGAACCATCTCCACCTGAATACTCTTCTTTTAATAATGCTAAAAATAGTGTTTGTTCTTGGTCAGCTAAATCATTTTCTTTAAAAAAATCTTCAAGCATAATAGAGCTGTTTGTAACTTTTACTCTTTCTTTAATTCTATTTTCCAACATCACTAATTTTGATTTTAGTCTATTTGAACTAGGTGAATTTATATCAAAGTTTTTTCTAACTACATTTAGCTGTTGTACTAAATCTATTTTAAAAAATTGATCTTGTAAATACTCCAAATGATCACTATAACTTTTGATTTCAGGAAGAACAAAATCACCTGAAATATTTTCAAATAGTTTTAAATATGAACTTGAAAGTGCAATATTTGAATTTAATAATTCAAGTTTTGAAACTTCATTTAATTTTATTTGATCAAAGGCAACTTGAACTAACCAACCACACTCTA
Source organism: Arcobacter sp. YIC-80 (assembly GCF_044841725.1). Classification (NCBI taxonomy): domain Bacteria; kingdom Pseudomonadati; phylum Campylobacterota; class Epsilonproteobacteria; order Campylobacterales; family Arcobacteraceae; genus Arcobacter; species Arcobacter sp. YIC-80. The sequence goes on from NZ_JBJBSI010000009.1 coordinate 42,638, forward strand.
AAAGAGATTTAATTAAATCTAATTTATCTAAGTGTTCATACTCTTTAATATCACAAAATTCTGCTAAAACATCTATTACAACTAGAGTGTCTCTACCTTTTACATACTCTTTTGTTAAATATTGAAGAATATGTCCTTCTTCTTTTTTACATTTTAATCTTTTATAAAAATTTGTTTTTGTTATATCCGAAGCTTTTATAAAATTAACTAATTCTTTCATTTATTTAAAATATCCTATATTATATATGTGTAATCTTTGATAATACATTAAATTCTCTTAACTATTAATGAGCCGATGAAATTACCTATTAGTTATAAAATTGTTTCACATAAATTATTTATTAAGATAGTTTTCCCTATTATGTTATTTTTTAAAATTATAATAATTATAAGGAATGCAGATGAGAAATTTAATAGTGGCTTTATTCACTTTAATTTTTTTTACAGCTTGTTCGGTTTCTAATTTAAACCAAAACAGTGTAAGCTCAAAAGAAGAGTTAATAAAAGCTTCACAAACTGGTGACATAAAAGCAATGCTTCAACTACATGAGCATTATAAGTTTCCCGAAACAAAAGAAGGTTTATACTATTTTAATAAATGGTATACAAATATAAATAAGCAACATGATCCAAAAGATATAACTGCAATTGCTAAAGTTTATGATGAATATTCAAAAATGTTTATCAATGAAAATCAAAAAGCACAAAAACTTTATAAACTAGCTTCAAGTTTAGGTGATAATAGTGCAAATATAGCTTTAATCAAATCATATTTAAAAAGCTATCAAAGAGATGAAGCTAAAGCTTTAGAAGAAAAAATAATTAATAGTTTAAACAATGAAGAAATGCAAGAATTGTATTCATTCTATAATAAAAACTATTACTCAAGACAAGCTAAAAATCTTGAAAAGATTATGGAAAAAAAAGGTATTGAACTACCTACAGAAGCTATTATAAAAAATATTAGAAAATATAGCTATAGAAAAAGTGATGAAGAAAAACTTAATGAACTAATCAATAAGATTTTAGAAAAAAATAAAAGTGAAGATATCTACAAACTAGCTAATCTTTATTATAAAAAATATAAATTTGAAAAAGCTATTCCTTATTATGAAAAAGTTCTTGAACTTGATCCTAAAAATATAAACGCGATACTTGAACTTGGAGCTATTTATAATAAAGGTAACTATAGAGAAAAACTTAAAAAGAATAAAGATAAAGCTGCAGTGTATTTTGAAAAAGCTTCAAAGTTAGATAATAGTGAAGCTACACAATCACTTCTTAGTATTTATTCATCTGACAAGAAATATTTAGATAAATACTTTTCATTAAAACAAAAGTTAAATGATTCAAAAGATGGAAAACTAATCCTTGCGAAGTTTTATAAAAAACAAAGACAATATCCTCAAGCTTATAAGTTATTTGAAGAAGTAGCACAAGAAGGTAACCATGAAGCTATCATTGAGTTAGCAATGAATAGAGCTTCTTCATATAGATTTAATCCTGAAATTCATAATCAAACAAAAAAATGGCAAGATTATATCTATAAGTCAAAAGATAAAGAACTAAAGAAAAAATATATTGATAAAATCTCTTCACCATATACAAAAAGATACTATAAAGAAGAGCTTAAAAAATACTCAGTAAATAAACTTGATACAAACAATATCATTGAACTAAGAGAAATCTATAGAGCATACAAATACAAAGATAAAAAACTAGCACTAGAAGCTTTAACTAAAGCCCATAATTTTGGAGATGTAAAAAGTACTTATTCTTTAATAAATTATTATAAAAGAGATAGAAAAAATAAAGACTTTAAAAAAGCCGTTGAACTTTTAGAATCATTAGAGCAAAGAGGTGAAAAAAAAGCTACTAAAGAACTTGCAGATTTATATTATAATCCTCCTTATGGATTTAAAGAATACAAAGATAAAGATAAAGCATTAAAACTTTATGAAAAACTTGCAGAACAAGATGACTTTAGAGCTTCAAGAAAATTAGTAGATATTTATCTTTGTGGAAAATGTGAAAACAAAAAACTTAATCACAAAAAAGCAAAATACTATCTTGAAAAACTAGTAAAAAGAGGTTACTCTTATGATATTGCTAGTCTTGGTTGGTTATATCAATATGGAGAAGGCGTAGAAAGAGACTTATTAAAAGCAAAAGAGTTATACGAAGAAGCCGCTCAAAAAGGGTACAACACAGCTAATTATTATCTTGCATGGTTATATTATCAAGATGAGGAATCACCTAAGGATTCACTATTAGAGCTTAACTACAAAAAAGCTTTAGAATACTTAAAAAAAGGTCACAAAAAAAGAGACTATAGAGCAACTAATCTTATTGGAGTTTTCTATGAAAAAGGTTATGGTGTTAAAAAAGATAGAGAAAAAGCTGTAGAATATTATAAACAAGCTTATAAATATGATATGTTTGCTGCACATCATTTAGGGCAATATTATTATGATATAAAAGAGTACGAAAAAGCTTTAGAACTTTATAAGAAAGCTAGAAAAAGAGGACATAAAGGATCTATTGTAAAACTTGGAATTATGTATGAAAGAGGTGTTTTAGGGAAAGTTGATATTCAAAAAGCTTTAGAATACTATAAAGAAGCATACAATAAATATGATGATAAAGTAGCTGCTTATAATATAGGTCTTGTATACCATTATGGAAAAGGTGGTATAAAAAAAGATAAAAAACTAGCTAAACAATGGTATGAAAAAGCTAATATAAAAGATTCTAAAAAGCAATTAAAACTTTTAAAATAAAGAAGTAATTTTACTTCTTTATTTGCTTTTTTAAAGCCTCATAAAATTTATACACTTCATCTTTTTTCTTAAATTGTAACTTTTGATTGTCATTTATTATAATATCCAAGTTTTCAACACTTAGATTTTTAATATCACTATATTTATACTCTTTTGAGTTTTTCTCTAAATCAATAGTAAAACTATTTGATATCTCCAAAACTTTGTCACTACACAAGGCTTTATATGAACCTTTTGAATAAAGTATTGAATTACAATTTTGTGATTTTAAATGCTCTTGTATTTGCTCTAAATTTGAAGAATTCATCATATTTAAAGATACTGCAATAAGTGCAATAAATAAAAAGAAAGCTATAAAAATCATATAAAATCTCCTAAGTAAATCTAAATAAATATTACAAGAATAACTCTTAACTTCATATAATTATCTAAAATTAGATAAAATATTATTCAAAAATTACAAGTTGTATCTACAAGGAAAAAATATGTTAAAAAGCACTACAAAACTTTTAGTGACTTCTGCAATAGCTTCTATACTTTTAACAGGATGTAATAACTATGAGCAGTCACTAAAAGTTTTACCAACTGAATTAGCACAAGCAAATCAATGTATCAGTCAAGATAAAGAGTTTGAAGAGAATTGCTACGATTTAATCTCTTATAAAAATACTATCGCTCTTCTAAGACTTGGTATCAAAAAATATTCAGAAGGAAAATATCAAGACGCTTTTACACTTTATGATTTAGCACAAAAAAGAGGTAACTTTTATGCAAATGCTTTACTTTCGGAACTATATTTAAAAGGAAGAGGTGTTAAGCAAAATCAAAAACTAGGAATTGATTTACTTAAAGATACAAAAAAAGTTGACCCAATGGCAGCTTATAAATTATCTTTTTATTATATTAATGAAAAAGATTATGATGATGCTCTTGAACTTTTAACTTTTGCAGCAAATAACAATGTAAAAAATGCTCAACTAGAACTATCAAAAATCTACGCAAATGGTAAAATAGTAAAACCAGATACTCAAAAGAGTATCTTTTGGCTAGAAAAATTTGAAAATAAAACAAATAGTTTTATGATGAAAATTTACGGTATTTGATAGTTTTCAAGTAACATAAGTATCGCTGAAATAGAAAATATCGAAAGCAGTGTCTGCATAGTAATAATCGCAGACATTAGCTTTAAATCTCCTCCAAGTTCCCTTGCTAAAATATAAGCACTAGAAGCTGTAGGCATAGCTCCAAAAAGAACAAGTACCAACAATGGAAGTCCTGTAACTCCTAAGTTTATAGCCACAAAGAAAATAAGCACAGGGAAAAGTGCAAGTTTTATAAACACCGATGAAAATAGCTCAAATTTCACTTCTTTTAAGTGAGTAATATGCAAACCAACCCCAACAGATAAAAGACCCAATGGAAGTGCAGCAGCACTTAAAATACTAAGTGTTTTTTCAAGAGGAGAAACTAAAGAAATACCTAAAAAGTTTAAACCTCCTCCAATTATACATCCTACAATCAAAGGATTTTTAAAAATTGACTTTATAAAAGATATAAATGTAATCTTATCACTTGAAGCATAAATAGAAAAAATTCCTATACAAAATACATTTATACTTGGTATTAAAAAAGTCATTAAAAGTGCTGCTAAAACTAAGCCACTATCTCCATAAATAGCATCTGTTAAAGCTAAAAATACATAAGTGTTAAACCTAATCGAGCCTTGATAAACAGAAGTAAAAGAAGGGCCATCAAAAAAGAACATAATTTTATCAGCTATCATAAGTAAAACTGTGATAATTCCAATAGTTAAAAGAGCTGAAAAAACAAAGTTTACCCCATCTATACCATCCAATGAAGCAGTAGAAAGCTTATAAATCAAAAGTGCAGGAAACAGCACATAATAAGTAAACTTATCAGCATACTGCCAAAACTGCTCATCAGGGAACTTTATTCGCTTTAGAAAATATCCTAAAGATATAAGTAAAAAAATTGGTATTAGTGCTAGTAGTATATTTTGCATGTTTTCTCTTTCAATAAAATTTATATAAGAATTTAAATCACTTGTTTAAAGATTTTCTATTTTTTTATGTAGTTCATATACCTCATCTGCAAAAAGTAAACACTCTTTTATAAAAAATTCTCTTGATGGATTTGGTCTAAAACTATTTAATAACTTATGCATTGCTTTTTCTAATTCTTCATAATGTGGTGTTTTATACTCTCTTAGAACAGTAAATTCAAAAGGTACACCACTTGTATAAAGAGATTTTATTCTCTCTTGTATTTTTAAAGTAGTAAGTCCTATCTTTACTAGTTCACATCCATCTTTTGTAAATGTGTTTGTACCTAAGATATAGACTATCCCCAAATCACTTTCAAAATTCTCATCTTGAGACTCGATCTCAAGTCTTTCTTCATTTTCTTCTATTAATCCAACTTTTACAGGCTTTGAGCTTTTATCCCTAAAAAATAAACTATCATTATCTACTGTTAATGAAGATATTTCAGCTTTTAACTGTGAAATAGCCTGCTTTTTATCACCATCTTTCTGAAGTATTTTTGCTTCTAATTTCTCAGGATACTTTTTTATTAGTTTTGTTGTCAAATCTTTTATAATTAAAGAACTGTCACTTTCTACTAATATATCTATAACCATTTGTTTTAATGTTTTCATTTTCTTTACTTTCCTACGCGTTAAAATGATGATAAAGTTCTTTAGACATTGTCTCAATCAAATATGATTTAAAACTACTATCTGTGAATATCTTATGGAACATCTCTTCATTTACACTTTTCTTACTAACAATTGTTTTTAAGAAAAAATCTTTTCTAACTTGTGTTTCAAACTCATCGTAATTATTCACAGTTGCAATATCTTTTAACTCTTCATTTGCCATAAGTGCTTGTAATGGTTGGTCATAGAAAGCTAGTCTATCCTCTTCACTCAAATCATATCCAAATAAATCATTTATTCTTTGAATAAGTGAATCTAAATCCTCTTCAACTTTTTCTTTTTTTCTAGTTCCTCCATCAGAAAAACCTTTTAAATCTTTTTCATCACCTTTTTCAAGAGATATATCTTCACCTTTAGTTTTTGTTCCATTCATTCTTTTTAGTTTATAAAAATCAAGACTAAGTAACTCATCTAATTCTAATTTTGTAAAGGTATTATCCTTAGGAAACTTTTTGATTAGTGAACCTAAATAAATATACATTTCATATAAACTTATCTTTCTAAATGGGTAAATTTGCATTAAGAAGTTATAAGACCTAAAATATTTAATAACATAAGTTTTAAACTCTTCTTGTTTATTTTCATCTTCAATCTTTAAAAACCTCTCAATTGCAATGTTTATAAGATTATCCATATTTGCTATAGCTAAGGAATCTCTATCCTCTTTAAAATAAAGTTTACAATACTCACTTATCTGCTCTTGATAACAAATATGAAACTCATCAATTTTATGATAAAACTCAAATACAATATTTGGATCTGTTACTTTTTGAATATTTGAAGCTGTATAATATCTAGCAAATGAGTCTCTTATAGTATCTACTTCATTTACAAAATCTAATACAAAAGTATTATCTTTACCTTTTGTAACTCTATTTAGTCTTGACAAAGTTTGTACTGCTGTTACTCCATTTAACATTTTATCAACATACATAGCACAAAGTTTAGGTTGATCAAACCCTGTTTGATATTTATCAGCAACTATTAAAAACTTTACTTCATTTACACCATCAAAAACCTCAGGTAATTCACTCTCTTTTATATGATTTACGCTCTCTTCTGTGTATTTTTCTTCATCTATCTCAAGTTCACCAGAAAAAGCTATAAGCGATTTGATATTAGGATAGTTCGAAGCTAAATACTTATCCATTGATAGTTTATATTTTAAAGCATGAAGTCTAGAGCTTGTAACTATCATAGCCTTAGCTTTCCCTTTTAACCAAGTTTGTCTATTTGCCATAAAATCTTCAACTATAGTTTCAACTTTTTGGTCAATATTATATTCATGTAAATTTACAAAAGCTCCTATTGCTTTATTTGCTGCTGTTTTTTCAAACTCTGGATTATCTTTAATTTTTTTACCTATTTTAAAATAGGTATCACTTACCATATAGTTTCTAAGTGGGTCTAAAATAAAGCCTTCTTCAATTGCTTGTCTCATAGAATAAAGATGAAACTCGTGAGGTTTGCCATCTTCACCCTTTTTTCCAAAGATTTGCATAGTTTTATCTTTTGGAGTTGCAGTAAAAGCAAAGAAACTTAAATGCCCTGTATTTGTAATAGCATCTATGATTTTATTTAGTCTATCTTCACTTGTCTCATCATACTGTTTTTCTAACTCTTTTGCTTCTTTTAGTGTTTTTCCAGCAAGTGAAAGCTTTAGATAGTTCATGTTTTCACCACTTGTACTAGAGTGTGCTTCATCTATGATAATGGCATACTTTTTCTTATCTAATTTATCAAGTTCTTTATATGCATGTGAAAACTTCTGAATAGTTGTAATAATAATCTTTGAGCCTTTTTTTAAAGCTCTTGCCAAATCTTTTGAGGTTTTGTTTTTATCTATTTTTACTACTATTCCTCTTGTTTTATCAAGTTGATAAATAGCGTCTTGAAGCTGTTTATCTAAAACCTTTCTATCAGTTAAAACTAAGACACTATCAAAAATAGGATTTTCTTCTTCATCGTGTAGTTTTGAAAGTCTATGAGCCAGCCATGAAATAGAATTTGTTTTTCCACTTCCTGCACTATGTTGTATAAGATACTTATGTCCTGATTTTTCTTCTTTTACTGTTTTCTCTAAGCTTTTTACCACATCTAGTTGGTGAAACCTTGGAAATATTGCTATTTTTTTATCTGTTTTTGTATCTTCTTGAATAAAATAAAAGTTTCTAAAAATATCAAGTAAAGAGTCTTTTAAAAGTATTTCTTCCCATAAATAATGTGTTTTTAACTTACCCTCAACTATTGGATTTCCTGCTCCATTTTCAAAACCTTTATTGAAAGGTAAAAAGAAAGTATCTTTTCCTTTAAGTTCTGTAGCCATTGATACCTCATCATTATCTAAAGCAAAATATATCAAGGCTCTTTGATTAAACTGCGTTAGTGTATTTTTATAACTTCTATCAAGTCTAAATTGTTTTTCTGCTTCTTTTGTATTTTGACCTGTGTATTTGTTTTTTAGCTCCATTATAACTATTGGAAGTCCATTTAAAAATAGTACTAAATCTATAGAAGTTTTGGCAGTTTTTTCAAAGTAAAGTTGTCTAGTGATAGAAAATCTATTCTTCTCATATTTTTCTACTGTCTCTTTATTTTTTTTGTTATTTGGTTTAAAATATACAAGCTTTAGGTTTGTTGATAGACAAAAGTCCTCAACTCCTTCTCTTAATACTTTTATCAAACCTTTTCTTTTAATATCAGAACTTATTAAATCAAGTAGTTTATCTTGCCAGTTTTGAGGACGAGAACTTTTAAACTCTTCTAATAGTTCACTTTGAGTTTTCTCTAAAAATTTTATCATATCAGTTTTATTTAAACAGTATTTTTTATCAAACTCTTCACTTTTTGTTTGTCTATATCCATTATCAATAAGTGAATCTTCTATAAGTTTTTCTATATCTTTTTCTAAAATCTGGCTCATAAACTGCTTCCTTAATATGTTTTATAAAATTTCTATCTTTCCCGTCACTGCTTCACTTATAAGTGTTTCTTTGGCTTCTTTTAGTTTTGTTATACTTTGTTTTGTTTTTTCAATTGTGTTATCGAAAGTTTTTATTTTTTCGTCTAAGTATTTTGATATTTGTTTTTGTTCTTCAACATTTGGGAAATAACACTTTAAATTTCCAACAAAATCCCAACTTGCTCTTGGCATTTTAGTTCCATAAGTCGAGCCATTTACAATATCAATAAATAAGTCAGATACCATAAGATATTTGACAAATTTATTTATAGAAATATTCAATATTGATGTTAATACAAAGAAATCTCCAACACAAATTCCATTTTTATTCGGAATATATACTTTTGCTAAATAAGGTCTTAACTTACCAAATAAAATATCTCCAGATTTAAAAACAATACCCATATCATTAAAAACATTATTTTTTGTCCTAATATAGTTAGTTGTTTTACTTTCAATATTTTCTAAAGCAATTTTAAAATCAGACTTATTAGACTTTAAAGTATTAAATTTAGTAGCATACTTTAACTTCTTAATTTCCCAATTTTTTGGAATATCCCCAAGCCAATCAACCTTACTTGATTCTAATTCTTCTTTTTGTCTTTTTATAGTTTGTAGTTTCCCATCTTTTTTGATAACTTTTAGTTTTCCTGTCACTACTTCACTTATCAAAGACTGTTTTGCTATTTCTAGCTTAGTGATAAGCTCTTCTTTTTTTGAGATAGCAGTATCAAATACTTTTGATTTTTCATCTAAAAAGTTTGCTATTTTTTGTTGTTCATTTGTTGAGGGGACTAATAATTTTGCATTTTTAATTAAGTCTTGGTTTAATAACTTTGCTCCATAAATATTTTCATTAGCATAAAATACTAAATACTTAGACAAAGCATAATACCAAAAATTTAGATTTACATTTTTATTTTTTAAAAATGAGGCTATAGCTTCATTTGTATATAAATCTTTTTCATTAAAGCTAACTTGGCCTACAGATAACTTAAATGTATATAACAGTGAACCTTTTGGCACTTTTTGCATACTATAATCAACTATAGCTTCGTCAGATAACCTTTGCTTAGAATCACTAATATATTTATTTTTAATATCTGAAATGGAAACCCAAATATTTTTTCCTTCAAAATATTTATCTTTTGAAGTAGAAGGAGTTGAACCAACAATATACTTTAATAAATATTTTAAACTCATTTTCTTCCAAGCCTTTGGATAGTCCTCTATCCAATATAACTTACTAGAAGTTAGCTCACTTTGTTCTCTTATTCTATATTGCATTAGGCTAATAACTCTTTTAAATCATCATTTATACTTTTCTCTAGCTCTTTAATATCTGCCATGATATTTTCAAAACTATCTAGCTTTTTATACTCATAAAAATGTCTTGTAAAAGGTATTTCATAACCTATGTTATCAAAGGTACTTTCATCAAGCCAAGACGAAACTAAGTGAGGTTTTACTTCTTGCTCATAGTACTCTTGTATATCTTTTTTAAGTGGTATTGACTCACTATCTTTTGCTATTAGTACATTTTGCCTTGAAGCAGTTAAAGTCACCCCAAGAAAAGAAAGAAACTCTTTTTTAGATTTAAACTCTAATCTTTTTTCTTCTATTTCCAATAACTTTTTTTCTACAACTTCTCTTACAGTTGGAGCAATAGTATAAAACTTATCTTTGTCTTTTTCATCATCAAGTATTTCAGCTAGATTCTTTGGTCGCTCAACTGTAACTTTTGTAAAGCCAAAATCACTATTATCAAAAACTTTAGAGTATTTAGAATCTTTATAGTTATCAAACTCTTTATAGTATGCTTCTAACTCTTCTATTTGATCATCACTTATAAACTTTCTTTTACTTCCAAGTGATTTTCTCATAGGCTTTGAAAACTCACTTCCATTTACAAGCTGTATTTTGCCTTTTCTCTCATCACTTTTTGATGTAGTAAGAACCCAAATATATGTAGATATTCCCGTATTATAAAAAAGGTCAGTTGGTAAAGATATAATTCCTTCTAACATATCTTTTTCAATAATCCATCGTCTTATCTGACTCTCACCACTACCTGCATCACCTGTAAAAAGTGGTGAGCCATTGAAGATGATAGCAAGACGGCTTCCCTCTTCATCTTTATACATCTTACTTATCATATTTTGTAAGAAAAGAAGAGAACCATCACTTACTCTTGGAACACCTGCACCAAATCTTCCTTCAAAACCATAAGACTCATGTTCTGCTTTTACATAAGCTTGTTCTTTTTTCCACTGCACTCCAAAAGGTGGATTTGAGATAAGAAATCTATAGTTTTTACCTTTATGTCCATCATCTGTAAGTGTGTTTCCAAAGGCTATATTGTTTGTATCTTGTCCTTTGATAAGCATATCAGCTTTACAAATAGCGTAAGATTCGTCATTTATCTCTTGACCGTATAGCTCTACTTTTGCATTTGGATTTTTCTTAAGTATATCTTTGTGTCCAACAGAAAGCATACCACCTGTACCACAACAAAAGTCAGCTATTGAGATAACTTTACCTTTTGTTTTGATTTGTTTTTCTTTTCCCATAAAAAGCATTTTCATACAAAGCTCAATCACTTCTCTTGGTGTATAGTGATCTCCTGCTTCTGCATTTTCTTTAAATTTTCTAATTAACTCTTCAAAGATATAACCCATAGTTTGATTATCTACTCTATTTGGGTGTAAATCTACGTTATTAAACTCTTCTATTACATGATAAAGTTGATTGTTTTTTGCTAGTTTATCTATCTCTTTATTGAAATCAAAGTGAGCTATAATATCTTTGATATTTGAAGAAAAACCTTGTAGGTAATTTATAAAGTTTTCTTTTAGATTATCTTGGTCATCACATAAGTTATCAAAAGAAAATACTGAAATATTGTAAAAGTCTAAACCATCAAGTTCAGTTTTTATAAGTTCTTCTTGTGATTCTTGTGGAATGTCTTTATATAAAGAATAAGCTTTTTGTATATCCTCTTTCTTTTCACTTATTATTTCATCAAATCTTTTTATTACACACATTGGCAATATCACATCACCATATTTTTCAGGTTTATAAACCCCTCTTAAACTCTCAGCTATTTGCCATATTAAATTTATCTTGTCATTGAAGTCTGTCATATACTCTCTATTTATCTATAAAATTAGATTTTATTTTATCGTATTGTTTGTTATTTACTTGTTAGTTAAAGAATTCTTTTATGTCTACTTCTAATACTTTGGCAATTTTATATAGTTGTTCAATATTATAGTGTTTATCTTCTAAACCTGCTTCAATCTTACTTACCATACTTACAGACTTATGACCTATACTCAAAGCTAAATCCGTTTGTGATAACTTTTTTTCTTTTCTTATTTGTTTAACATTATCTGCAATTCTTCTGTGAAACTCTTCTATCTCTTTTTCATCAACATCTAAATGTAATAACATCTTTTCCCTATAGTGAAGTTTATTATAAGTTTATAAGAGATAGAATTATTAAAACACTCCCTATAGGGAAACTATATTGTTTTTACCCCAATAATTCAAAAAATTTTGAAGAAATGAAATAATAAGGTTTATATTATGCAAGAGATTCTTTCAATTTTAAAAATAAAAGTTATTCCTTTAAACTGTTGTTATACAAGCTATGAACTCAAAGAAGACATTATTATTGTGAAAAAATCTTTAAGTAAATGTCCCTCATCAATTGAAGTAAAAGAGTTAGTTGATTTATATTTTATTTTTACAAAGATAAAAGATGTTCAAGTGGAAGTTTGTGAAAATGGAGATGTGACTATAAAAAAAGTCTCCAAAGCACTAGCAAAGAAGTAAAACTACTTCTCTACTAAATCATATAAGGCTTGGATTTCATCAGCCCAGATAGTTTCATCGATTGTTTCTAGTACTAATGGAATATCATCCATTCTATCATCATTCATGATGAACTTAAATGCATCCCATCCAATCTGTCCCATACCTAAACTATGGTGTCTATCTACTCTACTTCCAAGTTCTGGTTTTGAGTCATTTATATGCATTCCCATAAGATACTCACGTCCTACTACCTCATCAAACTCTTTCCATGTTTTATCATAAGCTTCTCTTGTTCTGATGTCATAACCTGCTGTAAACATGTGACAGGTATCTATACATACACCAATTCTTGATTTATCTTCTACTTTATCAATTAAGTATGCTAAATGCTCGAACTTATAACCTAAGTTACTTCCTTGACCTGCTGTATTTTCAATAACTAGTTTTATGTCATTTGTAGCATCAATTGCTTGGTTTAGAGATAGTGCGATTCTATCTAAACACTCTTCTTCACTTATCTTTCTTAGATGCGAACCTGGGTGAAAGTTAAGTCTATCAAGCTTTAAAATTTCACATCTTTCAATCTCATGTAAAAACCCATCAAGTGACTTTTGTCTTTTCTCTTCTTCTGGGTGACCTAAGTTGATTAAGTATGAATCATGTGGCAAGATATGTTTTGCTTCAATTCCTGTTTCTTCCATCTCTTTAAACCACTTATCTAAAACCTTTGTTTCAAAGTCTTTTGCTCTCCATTGTCTTTGATTTTTTACAAAAAGAGCAAAGGCCTTACAGCCTATTTCTCTTGCGTTTATTGGGGCATTAAATACTCCACCAGTTGCACTTACATGAGCTCCTACGTATTTCATATATTTGTCCTATTAATTTAATATTATTTACACTTATTAGATTTATAATATAAGCTTAATTTAATAAGTGATTTTTGTTTCATGATTTTTGAATTATTATAAGCTTATATAAAGTGTCATTTATTAACACCAGTTAAGAAATTTACAATCTTTATTAAGTTTTTATCATATCCTAAAATGGCTAAGTATAGAATTACTGAATATTTTAAGTTTGAGGCTCGCTATATATGGGCTATAAAAATTTAGTAACATTTCAAACATATATTTGTAAAAGTTTATCTTACAAATAAAATAGTGAAAAAAAGGTTTATTTGATGGAAAAAGTTGTAATAATTGGTGGTGGTTATGCGGGTATTTATGCATTAAGAGAATTAGTTAAAAATAAAAATATAAAAATCACATTGATTGATAAACATACATTTCATAATCTTCAACCAGAAGTTTATGATCTTATCGCAAACAAATCAAATATTGCTGATGTTACTATTGATTTAACTACTTTATGTTTAGGATTTAATCACAACTATTTAGAGTATAAAAACTTAAAAGTAAGAAAAATAGACCAAGAATCAAAAAAAATATTCACAGAAGAACAAGAAATAGTTGAGTATGATTATTTAATCATGGCAGCAGGTACTAGAACATTTTTCCCACCACAAATTCCTGGATTAAATAATGCCCACGATATCAAAAAACTTCACTGGGCTATGTTCTTTAAACAAAGTTTTGAAAACCAACTTTTCAAAAAAATCCAAGATGAAGCAAAAAAATGTGATGATACTCACATCGTAGTTGTTGGAGCTGGTTTATCAGGGGTAGAAATCGCAGCAGAGATGGCATATAACTCAAAGATGTTTTTTCAAAGAGGTAATTTCTCTTGTGATAACCTAAAAATCTCCCTTGTAAGTAGTTCTGATACTATTCTTCCAGGTCTTACTCCTGAATTAGTTAGTATTTCTCATAAAAGACTTAAATCTCTTGGTATTAATGTAATTACTAATACAAAACTTCAAAAGTGTGAAGATGGATTTGCTTATCTTTCAAATGGAACAAAAATCTATAACTCATTTTTAATCTTTACAGGGGGAGTTGAAGCCAATAAAATCACAGAAGAACTTGATGTAGCTAAAAACCCTAAAGGACAAATAATAGTAAATGAGTTTATGCAAAGTGATAAAGACCCTAAAATCTTTGCTATTGGTGATGCAGCTGAAATCAAAAATAAAAAAGGCGAAATTATGCCTCCAAATGTTACTATTGCTAGAATCAGTGGAACAAATGCAGGTAAAAATATTTTAAGAATGATCGAGAAAAAAAGATTAGTAAAATGTGATCCAAAACTAGATGGTATTCTAATTGCCCTAGGTGGGAAATACGCAGCTGGTAATATTGCTGATTTATTCCATGTAAAAGGAAGACTTGCTTACGAAATCAAAAAGTATGTATTTAGCTCTTATAGAAAACCTCTTTTAAAACTAATCAAAGCAGGTTATTCAAAACTAAAAAAAATGTCATAAGTATCCAGTCTAGTCTCAAAGACTAGACTTAAGCTTCATAAGCTTTTAGATACTGCTGCAACTCTTTTATAAACTTTTCTTTATAACTTTGTGGTTCTATTATTTGGATATCTGGTAACCACGCTTTTATGATATTATCTATATCTTCTTGTGTTGATACTGTAAACTTTACTAATAAAGATTTATCATCATACTCTTTTAGTATTTCTTGAGAAGGCAATAGCTTTTTTAACTTAAAATTGAAAGCTGCTTTTGGTAAAACCTTTACTTTTACTTCCATTGTATTTCCATCTTCAAACCATGCACTATGTACATTATCAAGTATTTCATCTATTGGTTTATCTAGTTTATACTTACACTTTTGAATATAAAGTTCTTTTATCTCATGGATAAAAACTGTTCGTATTTTCTCATCCTTTGTGTCTTTCCCAAATAAATACCAAATTCCATCAAAACTTACTACTTTATAAGGTTCAATTATAAATACTCTATTTTGAAGCTTCAACTCCACCATATTATTTAACTCTATTGCTTTTTCAAGTCTGTTTAACAAAGATGAATCCATATCTATTTCTTGGAAACTATTTGGCTTTATATAGTATGGACTTGAATATCTTGGAGTTAAAAGTTTTGAAAAAATATCATAAGTGATTTTTTCAAAGTTTTCATTTATATCTTTTATTTGAGAAAGGGAGAGATAAACAAAAAGCATTTCATCTTCTTTTAGAGTTGTTTTATTTAAAGTAAAGCCCTCTATAAATTTATACTGCCCTAAAGATGTTTTCTCAATAGGAAAATATGAAAGTCTTTGGTATATATCTCTTTGGATAGTTTTTGCTGTTACATTAAACTCTTTTTCTAAGTCTTTTCTAGTTGGAAGTTCATTATCACTTAATTTTTGTAAAATAAGCATAAGTCTTCTAAGAACCGTATCGCTGTTTTTTTCACTGTTTTTTTTAGGTAAATTTTCAAAATCTTTATTCATTTTATCTCTTATTTTTTCTTGCGACATAATACTGTCTCTTTGTAAACATATAATTCTATAAATTTATAATTAAAAACATATTAAGGATTACAATGAAAAAAAGAAAAATAGTACTAACATCTCTTCTAAGTTCTATATTATTTGTAGGTTGTGGGGGAGCAGGAGATGTTTCATCTAGTATATCAAATATTGTTCAAGTAGAAAGAGGTGCTGTTTTAAATGCAACAGTTACAGACGCAAATGGAAATACAGCAATACCTGTTAGTCCATATTCAAATAGCTATAAATTTGATACTAGTATAGCCTATCCTATAGTAGTGAGTTCAGGGATTATAGATGTAAATGCAAATGGGCAAATAGATACAGAAGATATTAGACTAACAACAACACTAAAATCTTCAACAAAAAAAGTCTCTTTAATCTCTACTTTGATTTATAATACAGATAAAAATATAGAGAATCAAAACCTTGAAAAACTTCTTGATTTAACAAAAACGCAATTAAATCTAAGCAGTTTAGATAAAGAAAAGCTTTTAGATTTACCTAGTAGTTCTAAAGAGAGTATGATTATTACAAACGCTTTATATCAGAATTTTAAACAAAACTCTACGAATACACAAGATTATATTGAAGGTTTATTTGATACAAATAATACTACAAGATTAGATGATGTAAAAGCCAATATCTCTTCACTTAAAACTACTTTTGAAAGTAATATAAATCAAGATTTAAAACAAAAAGCAGCTTTACTTGAAACACAAGTTGTAAATGATTTACAAACTTCAAGTTTAATACAAAAATTAACAAGCACACAAGTAGAAGAAATAAAAAAAGAACTTGAGAAAAAAACGCCACAAGAAGATAATAAACAAGATGTTTCTTATTTATTAAATAAGACTTTTTATGAGTATGAAAAAGGTTATGAGGATTTAGCTTATGTGGTACATGAATATAAAAATTCTTATAAAGCAAAGGTTCAAAGACATTATAAAAGTTTTATAAGTAGTTCTTGGAAAATAGATGATTTAACAAAAGATTATGACTCTTTAAAAGTTCAAAACAATAGTATAGTTACTCAATACATGGGTTATACTCAAACTTTAAAAATAAAAAGTTTTTCAAGTGATCATCTTGTAGTTACTTTACAATCAGTAAATTCAAATAAAAATATAAATGATTTAAAAGAAATGAAATGGTACTTTAAGTCACCTAGATAAACAAAAAAGACTTTATGTCTTTTTTGTTTTAATCTTTTTTTATTTTTATAAGTATTCTATTTTTTCTATCTCTATGGATAATCTCTTTTTCATTTTTATTAAAAAGTTCTCTTAAAAACTCTTTTTTATATGATTTATGTAAATTTTTTGCATTAAAAATCTCTAACTTTTCACATTTAAAAGTAGAACTACAAACCCTATCTTCATAGATTTTCATATCAAGTATTGCTGTACCTGCACTAAAGATTTGAACTTGTGTATAATCATCATAATTAAAAATAAAACCCTTGTCATAAAACTTCATCGTCGGTGTTTTTATAAGTATTGTAGCACTTGATGTAAGTATTGGCGTTTTTTTTAAACAACCTGTAAAAAGAAAGATAAAAGTAAGTAAGATAGCTAATTTTTTGATATCTAATCCTTTGTTTTAAAATATTTTACTATAATATCCATAAATTATAAAATCAAAGGTTATTTATTGTTAGTACATATTTGTTGTGCAGTTGATAGTCACTATTTTTTAGAAAGAATACAAGAAGAATATCCAAATGAAAAGTTAGTAGGATTTTTTTATGATCCAAACATTCATCCATATAGTGAATATAGACTTAGATACTTAGACGTAGAATACTCATGCCAAAAACTAGGAATTGAATTAATTGAAGGCCCTTATAACCTAGAAGCATGGCTTAAAAAAGTAAAAGGTATGGAACATCTTCCAGAAAAAGGGGATAGATGTACAGTTTGTTATGATGATAGACTTGATAACACCGTTGCTAAAGCAAAAGAGCTAGGACATGATAAGTTCACAACTACTCTTTTAATTTCTCCTAAAAAGTCCCAAGAAAAGCTAGATAAAATCGGTCACAATCTTCAAAGTTTACATGGAATTGAGTTTATTTTTAGAGATTATAAAGCTGGAAATGGTGCAGAAATTCAAGGTAAAAAAGTAAAAGAAAACCAACTTTATAGACAAAACTATTGTGGTTGTTTATTTGGACTTTCAGCTCAAAGAGAAGCTCAAAAGAAAATCATGGATGAGATGTTTAACCCTATCTCAAATCAGATTTTACCTGAATCAATTGAAGAGAGATTAGAACTTTATAAAAGAAGAAATACTCTTGAAGCAAATGGTGATGAGTATAAAATCATAAAAAATAGATTTTTAAACTATAGGCTTTTAAGTGGAAAAGTTTTTGTAAAAAAACAAATCAAAGCTTCATATATTTTCCCATATTCTATGATAAATAGAGGAAAAACAAATGGTAGAATTGAGTATGAAAAAGATGGCATAAACTATCTAAACAGAGATGAAGTAAAAATCATAAGTTTAGAAAAATACAATGAACTTAGCAATAAAAACTATACAAATGTAAAAGAACTTATATATAATCCCCCACTATTTGATGAAGAACTTCAAATAAGAGCCAAAATAATCAAAAGCCCTTATGATTTAAGTGCTATTATAGTCTTAGATGAAATTCTTGATGAAAAGTATGAGATTTTTATAAATGCGCAAACTTATGATGATGTAAGGGAAGAGATAATATGAAACTTTTAGTATGTGCGATGGAAACTTCTTCAAATATTCACTTAAAGGAGCTTAAAAAGCACCTAAGTGATGATATAGAGCTTGTAGGAGTATTTGATAAAGAACTTGGCAATCCTATGTATGATTTAACTGCTTTAGCTATCATGGGCTTTATAGATGCTCTTAAAAAGCTTAGATTCTTTTTTAAGTTAAGAGATGAACTTGTAGAAGCTGCTGCTACTTGTGATAAAGTTCTTTTGATGGACTCATCAGGTTTCAACCTTCCTTTAGCAAAAAAACTAAAACAAAAGTATCCAAACAAAGAGATTATTTATTACATCCTTCCTCAAGCTTGGGCTTGGAAAAAAGGAAGAGTTAAAAAACTTGAAGCATATTGTTCTAAACTTTGCTCTATCATACCTTTTGAAAAGCAGCTTTACACTCAAAAAGATAAAATCACTTATGTAGGTCATCCTCTACTTGATGAAATACATCACTTCAAAGAAGAGCTTATACAAAGCAATAAAATTGCTTTTATGCCAGGAAGTAGAAAAACTGAAATAAAAAACCTAATGCCAATTTTTAAAAGCTTGGCAAAACAAATTCCAAACAAAGAACATATTTTAATAATCCCTGCAAAATTTGATGATGAATATATTAGTAGAACTTATGGAGATATATCAGATTTTACTATTTCAAGACAAGCTCATGAAACTTTACAAGATAGTGAATATGCTTTTATATGTTCTGGAACAGCCACTCTTGAAGCTGCACTTATTGGAACACCTTTTACACTAAGTTATATAGCTAAAAAATTAGACTATAAAATAGGAAGAACCTTTGTAAAACTACCATATATAGGTCTTGCTAATATCTTTTTTGATAAGATGGGAAAAGAGTGTATTCATAGTGAATTTTTACAAGATGAAGTAAGTGTTGAAGCTTTACTAAATGACTATAAAACCATGAATAGGGATAAATTTTTTAAAGATTCAAAACTTCTAAGAGAGTATTTAAAAAATGGAAGTTCAAAAAACGTAGCAAACATAATTCAAAACTAATTTTCTTTTCGATAAAATATCTACCATTAATTAAACTTTAGGATAATAGATGTTAGATATTACGGAAATTCAAGAAATACTTCCTCACAGATACCCTTTTTTACTTGTAGATAGAATTACAGATATGCAAAAAGGCGAAAGTATTACAGGGTATAAAAATATCTCTATAAGTGAACCTGCATTTATGGGTCACTTCCCTGGTCACCCGATTTACCCAGGTGTTTTAATTTTAGAAGGTATGGCACAAGCAGGTGGAGTTTTAGCTCTTAAAAGCAATGATTTAACAAATGAAGAGTTAAAAAACAAAGTTATTTACTTCATGAGTATTGACAAAGCAAAATTCAGAACACCTGTAAAACCAGGAGATAAATTAGAGTACAGAATTCAAGTTAAAAAACTAAGAGGTACACTAATTGTTCTTGAAGGTAAAGCTTATGTTGATGATGCACTTGTTGCAGAAGCTGAATTAAAAGCTATGGTAGTAGACAAATAATTAGGTAAATAATGAATAATATTCACAAAACAGCAATTATTGAAGAAGGGGCACAACTTGGTGATAATATCACAATTGGCCCTTTTACAATTATTGGTAAAGATGTAAAAATTGGTGATGGAACAAGAATTGATTCAAATACTGTAATTGCAGGTAAAACTACAATTGGTAAAAACAATCATATCTATTCTCATGCAGCAATTGGTACAGACCCTCAAGACCTGAAATTCAAAGGCGAAGAAGTAGAACTAATTATTGGAGACAACAATAAAATTAGAGAATTTACTTTATTTAACCCAGGAACTCAAGGTGGTGGTTCTATTACAAAAATTGGTAGCAATAATTTATTTATGGGATATGTTCATGTAGCCCATGATGTTATTATTGGAGATAATTGTGTTTTTGCTAACTGCGCGACTTTAGCAGGTCATGTAGAAATTGATGATTATGTTGTGGTTGGTGGATTAACTCCAATTCATCAGTTTTGTAAAATTGGAACACAAGTTATGATTGGTGGAGGTTCTGTAGTAACACAAGACATTCCTCCATTTTGTTTAGCAGAAGGTAATAAAGCTGTTTTAAGAGGTCTTAACCTAAATGGTTTAAGAAGAAGATTTGAAAATAGAGAAGATATAAATGCTGTAAAAACAGCTTATAAAGCTTTATTTGAAGCAGGAAAACCTTTAGCTGATGTAGCAAATGAATTAAAAGAAAATGAAAATAAATATGTAAGAGAATTAGCATCTTTTTGTTTAAATACAAAAAGAGGTATTCCTTACAACAGAAAATAAATAAATAGGTTTGGTGAAATGAGTAAAGTAACATGCGATTTTTGTGGAGCAACTGATAGTGCTAATAATCCTGTAATTGCAGGAGATAATGCTTCTATTTGTAAAGCTTGTGTTGGTGCTGCACATGAAATTATGAATGGAAATACTCCTGATGATATGGAGCATTTACCAATAACTACAGAAGAAGAAAAAGTTCAAGAAGAGATAAAACTTAGAACTCCAGCTGAATTAAAGGCAATCTTAGATGACTATGTAATCGGACAAGAAAGAGCAAAAAAAGTTTTATCTGTTGCAGTTTATAACCACTATAAAAGAATCTTTAGACATAATGAAATTGATGATGACACAGAATTAAATAAATCAAATGTTCTTTTAATTGGGCCAACAGGTTCAGGTAAAACACTTTTAGCACAAACTATTTCTAAATATTTAGATGTACCTTTAGCAATTGCTGATGCTACATCTTTAACAGAAGCTGGTTATGTTGGTGATGATGTTGAAAATGTGGTTACTAGATTAGTACAAGCTGCTGATGGTGATGTTGAGAGAGCTCAAAGAGGAATTATCTTTATTGATGAAGTTGATAAAGTAGCTAGAATGAGTGAAAATAGATCAATTACAAGAGATGTATCTGGTGAGGGAGTTCAACAAGCACTTCTTAAAATAGTAGAAGGTTCAGTTGTAAATGTTCCACCAAAAGGTGGAAGAAAACATCCTGGACAAGACGCACTTCAAGTTGATACTACAAATATTTTATTTGTTTGTGGTGGAGCATTTGATGGTCTTGAAGATATTATCAAGAAAAAACAAGGTGCAAATGTACTTGGGTTTAATCAAGATAAGAAATCTAAAAAAGAAGAAGAGAAACTAATCTCTCAAGTTGAAACTGATGATTTAGTAAAATATGGTTTAATTCCTGAGTTAATCGGTAGATTACACATGGTAGCCACTTTAAATGAAATCACAGAAGATGATATGGTTCATATTTTAACTGAACCAAAAAATGCACTTATCAAACAATATATCAAACTATTTGAAATGGATGATGTAAACCTAAAATTTGATAAAGAAGCACTAAAAGAGCTTGCTAGACTTGCTATTGAAAGAAAAACAGGAGCAAGAGGTCTTAGATCAATTTTAGAAGATATTATGCTTGATATTATGTATGATCTTCCAAAATATAAAGATAAGACGATTACTATTACAAAAGAAGTAGTAAAAAAAGAGAAAGAACCAAAAATCGCATAAACATAAGAGAGGGAAAATAAAGTGTTTTTAGATAAATTAATCGGTCTATTTTCAAGTGATATGGCAATTGACCTTGGAACTGCTAATACTATTGTTTCTGTAAGAGGAAAAGGTATTATCATAAATGAACCATCAGTTGTTGCAGTTCAAAATGACAAATATGGTAGAGATAAGATTTTAGCAGTTGGTCAAGAAGCTAAACAAATGATTGGTAAAACACCACTTAATATTCAAGCAGTTAGACCAATGCAAGATGGTGTTATCGCTGACTTTGAAATGACTGAAAGAATGATAAGATACTTTATTGAAAAAGCCCACTCAAGAAAATCTTTTATAAGACCTAGAATCATTATTTGTATTCCTTATGGGATTACACAAGTTGAAAGAAAAGCCGTTGAAGAATCAGCAATGAGTGCAGGAGCTAGAGAAGTATTCTTAGTAGAAGAGCCAATGGCAGCTGCGATTGGTGCTGGTATTCCGGTATCTGACCCATCAGGTTATGTGGTTGTTGATATTGGTGGTGGTACAACTGAGATTGGTGTAACTTCTCTTGGTGGTTTAGTACTTTCAAAATCAATCAAAGTTGCAGGAGATAAGTTTGATAAATCAATTATTGATTATGTAAGACAAAACTACAACTTATATATTGGTGAGAGAACTGCTGAGAATATCAAGATAGAAATCGGAACTGCTATTAAACTTGATACTGAACTAAAAATCAAAGTAAAAGGTAGAGATAACTCTGGTTTACTTTCAACTATTGAGCTTGGAAGTGAAGGTGTTAGAACTGCTATAAAAGAGCCATTAAAAGAGATAGTTTCTGCTGTAAGAAGTGTCTTAGAAGATATGCCACCTGATTTAGCAGGAGATGTAGTTGATAATGGTGTAATTCTTACAGGAGGTGGTGCTTTAATTAGAGGACTTGATGAATATATCGCTGATATTGTAAAACTTCCTGTTAAAGTTGCAGAAGATCCACTTCTAGCAGTAGCTTATGGTACAAGCAATGTATTAGATGAGGATGCACTTTTAAAACTAATCACTAATGCGTAAATTCTTTTTTATTGTACTTTTTTTAGTAGTTAGTTTATCTTACCTTTTTGAGGTAGATAAACTAGTTGCTAGAAACTTTACTTTCTTAAATGACATAAAACTCTCTTATATTGACTCGGTTATTGATATTTCTACTACTATTGAAAAATATTTTAATCAAGTTAGAACAATAGAAAAGCTTGAAATACAAAACAATGAGCTTAAAAACTATAAAGCCTTATATCTTACTACTCAAAAAAAGTTAGATAGTATAAATAAATTTCTTACTACAAATGAACAACATCAAACAAGAATAGATATAAAACAAACAAAAGTTTTATCATATATAAACTTCAATGACTTTACAAAAGTATGGTTAGATTATGAAAAAAAAGATGACACTATTTTGGGACTTATTAGCCAAGATTATGCCGCAGGAATTGTAGTAAAAGAACAAGGAAGAGCTGTAGCACTTCTAAATGGAAATGAAAAATGCTCTTACGCTGTATTTATAGGAGAAAATAAAACACCCGGTATTTTAACAGCAAAAAAAGACAAAACAATCCTAATCAAATTTATTCCTATGTGGTCTGAAATAAAAGTCGGAGATGAAATAGTAACATCAGGTATGGATAACATCTTCGTAGAAGGTCTAAAAGTAGGAAAAGTAAAAGATATACAAATACTTCCACAAATGAAAACAGCAACAGTAGAAATGTACGCAAATGTACTAAAGAAAAAATATTTTTATGTATATAAACAAGCTCCTACAGCTTCAAATAAACAAGAAAATTCAACTAAAGAAAAAAAGGAAAAGACTACTAATAAGTAGCCATAATCCTATCTACATCATTCCAAGAAAGCTTATCTTTTTTCTCTTGAGTTCCTTTGAACATATTATAAACGTATCTAGCAAACATATCTGTTTCTAGGTTTACTTTTGTTCCTACTTTATATCTTTTAAATAAAGTATTTTCAATTGTATGAGGAATGATTGTAAGTCTAAATGAGTCTTTCATCACATCATTTACTGTAAGTGAAACTCCATCTATTGTCACACTTCCTTTTGGGATGATATACTTTGAGTATTCACTTGGAAGTGATACATAAAAATCAGTTGAGTTTCCATTGTTTTTAATATCACTAATTGTTCCTAAACAATCCACATGACCTTGTACAATATGACCTTCAAACCTATCACCCATCATCATAGCAGGTTCTATGTGAACCTCATCTTTATAGTTTTCCATGGCTAAAATCTTTTGAGATTCAGGTGAAAGCTCAACTGTAAAAGTATCACTTGTATATCTAACTACCGTTAAACAAGCTCCATTTACAGCTATAGAATCCCCTATTTTTGGGCTATATTTTGCTTTTAATGTTAAGAAGTTATTTTTAAGACTCACTACTTGAGCCATCTCTCTTATAAGTCCAGTAAACACTGTATTCCTTCATATTTTATATACGATATAGTATCTAATAACATTTAATTTCTAAATTAAGCATTAAATCTTAAAAAAAATTAAAATTTATTTGGAATAATCATATTTTTTTGGTATTATACGAAAAAAATATTCTGAAGCCAATTTTTAAATAAAAGTTACTATTCCAAGGCTTCAATTTTGACTTATAAAAACAATATAAATACTACCTAATTTTTGGAGAAATTATGAAATATGATATTATCGTTGTAGGTGGAGGACATGCTGGTATTGAAGCTGCCTTAGCATCTGCAAGAATGGGGAAACAAACCCTACTTATTACTATGTTAGTAGAGCAAATTGGTGCTGCTTCATGTAACCCTGCTATTGGTGGACTAGCAAAAGGTCACCTAGTTAGAGAACTTGATGCCTTAGGTGGAGAGATGGGTCTATGTACTGATGCAACAGGTATTCAGTTTAGAATCCTAAACGCTTCAAAAGGTGCAGCAGTTCAAGGAAGTCGAGCTCAAATTGATATGGATAAATACAGAGAATATATGAGAAGAGTTTGTCACAACACAGACAACCTTGAAGTATACCAAGATGAAGTAAGTGAACTTTTAATCAATGAAAACAAAGAAGTTTACGGTGTAAAAACCAGACTAAACGAAGAGTTTGAAGCTTCAAAAGTTATCCTTACAACTGGTACATTTATGAAAGGACTTATTCACATTGGTGAGAATAAGTATGATGCAGGTAGAGCATGGGAGCTTCCATCTTCAACTTTATCTATTCAGTTAAAAGAGCTTGGATTAAATGTAGGAAGACTAAAAACAGGAACACCTGCAAGAATTGATGGGAAATCAATCAATTTTGAAAACATGGAAATGCACGGAGGAGATGTAAACCCTGCACCTTTTTCTTTTAGAACAAACAAAGAAGAGTTTAGTCCTACTCAATATCCATGTTATATTACATATACAAATCTTGATACACATGAAACTATTAGATCAAACTTTGATAGAACTCCTCTATTTACAGGTCAAATCGAAGGTACAGGGCCTAGATACTGTCCTAGTATTGAAGATAAAGTAAATAGATTTGCTGAGAGAGATAGACATCAGTTATTCTTAGAACCACAAACAGCAATGTGTACAGAGTACTACATAAATGGTCTATCAACATCACTTCCTATTGATGTGCAAAAAGAGATGATTCACTCAATTGCAGGATTAGAAAATGCAAAAATCATTAGATATGGATATGCTATTGAGTATGATTATGTAGACCCTACTGAATTAAAACACACTTTAGAGACTAAAAAAATCAAAAACCTATATAATGCAGGTCAAATCAACGCAACTACAGGCTATGAAGAAGCAGCTTCTCAAGGTCTAATAGCAGGTATAAATGCTTGTTTAGCAATAGATGGTAAAGAGCCATTTGTACTTAGACGGGATGAAGCATATATTGGGGTTTTAATCGATGATTTAGTTACAAAAGGTACAAATGAACCTTATAGAATGTTTACATCAAGAGCAGAATATAGACTTCTTTTAAGAGAAGAAGGAGCTGATTTAAGATTAAGTGCTTATGGACATGAGTTAGGTCTTATTAATGATGAAACTATTGAAAAAGTAAACTTTAAACAAAAGGTTATTGATGAAGCTATTGAATACATGAGTAATGAATGGTTCACATCTAAAAAAGAAAATCTTGAACTACTTGAAAGATTAGGACAAGATAAAATCAAAGATAGAGTACTTCTAATAGATATCGTAGGAAGAAGTACAGTAAAAGTTGAACACTTTGATGAATTCTTACCACAATTTGCTGATTTATCAGACTACTTAAAAGAGCAAATCTTAGTAGAAGCAAAATACTACAGATATGTAGAGAAACAAAAAAAGCAAATAGATAAAATGAAAAGAATGCTTAAAATGACAATCCCTGAAGACTTTGACTATTCACAAATCTCTGGATTATCAAATGAAGCTATTGAAAAGCTAGAAAAGTTCAGACCACCTACTCTTTTCAATGCAAGCGAAATTTCGGGAATTACACCCGCTGCTATTGATGTTATTCACATGTATATGAATTTAGAAAAAAAATCTATTTAACAGTAATTAATAAGAATATACATTAATTAGTGAGATTTTTAATACCTCTTCAACTAGAAATTTGACCTTTGATTTTATCTAAAATTCAAAAGGTCAATTTTCTTGTTTTTATCTACATATTTTCCAATTCCAATAGGGTTCCCACACAAGTCTATTTTCTATATACTCATTTCCAGAGTAAGCACCTGTATCACTTATTCTTATTTGAATTTTATCGTTTACAACATTTTCTACATACCCTTTAATTTCAACTTCAAAGAATAATAGCTGAGTACCTAAAAGACATACTTTATCACCTACTTTTTTTATTTTAGAATATTCTTCTTGTTCTTGTTTTAGTTGTTTGATTCTTTTTTTCTCTCTTTCTTTTTCCTCTTTTATTCTTTTTTTATTCTTTTGTGTTTCAATATTTTTAAAGTATTTATATCTTGAAAGAGCTTCTTTTCCTAGTAACTCTACTGCATTTGATAATTCTTTAGAATTAAGTCCATAATTGAAATAAACTGAATCAATTATTTTATTAACATTAATATTTTTATTGATTAACTTTTGAGCTCTTGAATTCTGAGCATCTGATAATAGAACAATAATAGTATCTTCTAAGTTATTATTAATCGGTTTATTTTTAATTATGAAGTCTAAAACTTTATAGGTCTTTTTTACAGCAGAAGTATAAAGTAGTTTATTATAATCTAAATCTTTTGGAGTATTAATTTTTAATAATTTAAAAAACAACTCTTCAAGTCCATTTTGAATAGTTAAATAAAATATTCCCGAAGTAGGTTTAGCTCCTCTTCTAAGATAAAAATCTATACGTCTTTTATCTTTTTTTAAAATAGCTGTTCTTAATTGTGTAAGCATATCATCATTTGCTTGTTTTTCTTTAATATTTGTATTACTCTCTTTTGAAAGTATTTTTATTGCTATTTTATACATATTTTTTATTACTGGTTTAGAACTTTTACTATTAGACATCTCTTTCATTTCTCTAAGTGCATTATCAATCGTTTTATCGATATTTTTAATATCCTTTGAAATTAATTTCAATATTTCTTCATAATACTTAAGAGCTATATTTTGATGTTTTGTATATGGAATAGGATTTCTATATAAATCTAAATATTTAGCAATACTCTTATTTGATACAACACCACCTCGATTTTGAAGAAGTTTAATTGCTTTAATTCTTGGTTTAAAATAAGAATGAACAGCTCTTTTTTTATATTGCCACTTTACGTCTTTATTATTAAAAATAGTAACTACTAAATCATTTAATATTTTACTTGCCATTTTTTGTGATTGCACAACAACTTTTAAAGTCTCTAAAGAAATATTAGAATTATATTCTGTTCCAGCTAATGCAGAATAAACATCACATTTTGAAAAATCAACTTTATCTTTTAAAAAGAGTGCAGTCTGAACACTTGAATTAATTTCATTTTCTAAACTTTGATAACTTGCTAAATAATCAACTTTAACTGCTTTTTTAATTAGTGAACAATTCTGAAGGACATCTTTATCAAAGCCCCCATTAACATATAATAATTGAAATGCTCTATAATCTTTTACTTGTTTTTTTATCGTATAATATAAAGCGTTTTTTGTAACAAATGCTCCTTTACTTAATAAGTCAGTAGCTTTATTATATTGATCTTTCATAGGACTTTTTTTAAAAAGTTTTACTAGTGCCTCATCTAGTTCTTTTTGAGTCATTGTTGTAGATTTATTTATTTGAATTACGTTAGGAATGTAAGTGAGTTTGACGTTTGATGTCTCAGCTGCTACTACATAACTAGAAAGTATTAAAATAAATACAAGAATTGAGTTTAGTTTTCGCATAAGCTTCCTTCAAGTTTTATATGAAAATTATTATATTATAAGTAACTAATAATCTTTATAAAGTTCTAAAAAACGAGGAAAGAACTTCTAAAATTTTAAATAAAAATAAGTGTCATTTGAGAAAAAAACTCTATAATATTACAACAAAAAATAACAAAAGCGAGTTACTATGAAATCTTACGACTTAATAATTATTGGAGGAGGAAGAGCCTCAAACTTAGCTAAAAAAGCTGGTGCCATAGGAAAAAGTGTTGCCCTTATAGAAAAATCAAGTTTAGGTGGAACTTGTGCAAATAGAGGCTGTGTTCCCTCAAAACTTCTGATTGGTTATGCTGATGTTATTAGAACTATACAAAATTCTCAAAAACATTTTATTTCAAGTGAAATTAAAAATATTGATATAAATACAATATTTGAAAACAATAATTCTTTTATAAATAGTGTAGATGAAAACTACAAATCTAAACTAAATGAAAACGTAGATTTATATAGAGGTATTGGATATTTTTTATCTGATAAAGTTATTGAAGTAAATAATCAAAAACTAACAGCAAAAAAAATAATAATTGCAACAGGAACAAGCCCCCAAAAACCTCCTTTTGAAAAGGCTTGGAGTAGTGATGACATCTTTCCTTTAGATAATATTCCAAAATCAATTACTATTGTAGGTTCTGGGTTTATAGCTTGTGAACTAGCAAATGTTTTTGATGCTTTAAAAATCAAAACAAAACTACTTGTAAGAAGCAATACTCTTTTATCAAATGAAGATAAAGATATTCAAGAAACGTTCAAAGATGAGTTTAGCAAAAACATTGATATAGAATTTAATACTACAGTAAAAGATGCAAAATATAAAAATGGCTCATTTGATATAGTTTTAGAAAATAAAGATAAAAGTACAAAGACTCACAAAAGTGAAGCCTTACTTTATGCCATAGGAAGAGACTCAAATGCAAAAGATTTAAAGCTTGAAAATACTTCAATACAACTTGATGAAAAAGGTTTTATAAAAAGAGATGAGTTTTTTCAAACAAATGCAAAAGATGTTTATGTAGTAGGTGATGCAGCAGGTGAATATATGCTTCAACACGCAGCAGCTTATGAAATGAATCATCTTTTTAAAGTTCTTTTTGAAGATGAAGATAAAGCTCTAAAATTCAAATATATGCCCCATGCTGTTTTTACAAGTCCCGAAATTGCCAGTGTAGGTTTAACTCAAGAACAAGCAAAAGAACAAAATATTGATTTTGTAGTTTCAAAAACAAGCTGGAAAGCTAGTGCAAAAGCTCAAGCTATGAAAATAGATTATCCTTTTACTAAATTTATTGTAAATAAAAATACTTATGAAATACTAGGTTGCCACCTAATAGGACCTCAAAGCTCTACTATGATTCATCAAGTATTAACAGTAATGCACATCCAAAATGATATAAGACACTTAAAAGATATGCTATATATCCACCCTGCTTTAAGTGAAGCCCTATTGCCAGCAGCAATTAATACTATTAAGGAAATAAATGAAAAAAACTAATCTAAATTTTTTGATTCTAGTTTTACTACTTCAAACAATTTTATATGCCCAAAACAACAATGAATTGTCTTTTCAAAAAGATATAAAACCAATTTTAGACAATAGATGTGTTGTTTGCCACTCATGTTACAACTCACCTTGTCAATTAAAACTTAGTTCTGTTGATGGCTTACTAAGAGGTGCCACAAAAGAAAAAATTTATGACAATAGAATTGATCCTGCAAAACCTTCAAGAATGTTTATAGATGCAACAACATCTAAAGAGTGGGAGGATTTAGGTTTTCACTCTGTATTGAAAAAATATAATCAAGAAAATATTATGTCCAAGCTTTTAAAGCAAAAACAGTTAAAACCTGAAAATATAGGAGATTATGCCCCTGAAACAGATGATCTTCAATGTAGTAAAAATATGGAAGAACTAGATGAATATTTAGAAGATAATCCAAATCATGGTATGCCTTATGGTTTCCCAGCACTTAATAAAAAAGAGCATGAAATGCTTATTTCATGGCTTAAAGGTGATATAAAAAAACAAGAAGAAGAGAAACAAAAACCTTCTAGAATTATCAAAGCATTTGAGATGTTCTTAAATAACCCAGATATGAAACATCAAGTTACAGCAAGATATATTTATGAACATCTTTTCTTAGCTCACATCAAATTTGATGGAGATGACAACTTTTACTCTTTATATAGAACATACAATGCAAATGGCTCAGATGCTGTAAAAACAAGAGTTCCTTATGGAAAAGCAAAAGAGAAGTTTTTCTATAAATTTAAAAAAATAACATCTACTATAGTACATAAAACACACATGGTTTATAAATTAAATGAAGATAAGTTACAAAGATATAAAGATTTATTTATAAGACCTACTTGGGAAGAAAAACCTAATATGCCTAGCTATGAACCTAAAATAGCTGCAAATCCCTTGATTGCATTTAAGCAAATTCCTGCAAAATCAAGATATGAATTTATGCTTGATAATATACACTACTTTATTATGACATATATTAGAGGTCCTGTTTGTAAAGGACAAGTTGCACTAAATGTTATAAATGACCATTTTTGGGTTGCATTTAAAGATCCTAAATATGATTATACAATTCAAGATAAAGATTTTTTAATACAAAATCAAAAAAACTTATCTTTACCAAATGAATATGGTGGTAATAGTGGGATTTTAGATGTTTTTAGTATTTATAAATATAATAGTGTAACTATTGATTACTATAAAAACAAAAATAAACTTTATGAAAAATACAATAGTCCTTTAGATTTCCAATCTATTTGGAAAGGAAACAACTATGGAGAAAAAGATAATGATGCTATTTTAACAATATATAGACACTTTGATTCTTCTTCTGTACATAAAGGAGCGCTAGGAGATATACCTAAGACTTTATGGGTTATAGATTATCCTTTACTTGAAAGACTTTATTACTCTCTTGTTGCAGGTTTTGATGTATATGGAAACACTCAACATAAAATACTTGTAAGAAAATATATGGATAGACTAAGAATTGAAGGAGAAAGCAACTTTTTAGAGTATCTTCCACGAAGCAAAAGAAATGATATCTTTAATAGTTGGTATATAGGAGATATCGCAAAACAAGTAGCTACATATACACCCTCAAACTTAGATCCTAAAGTTGATTATAAATTTAAAGAGTTTGTTGTAAACTTATTAGACTATACAAAAACTCCTAAAGATGAAATAAACTTTATTGATACAAAAGTTGATTTTTATAAAAATATAAAAGAGTTTAAAACAAAAGATGATATTCAAAAAGCACTAAAAAGTATAATTTTTCACAATGAAATAAACAAATTCAAAAAGTTTTCAAGCGATAACTTCAATTTAGTATATGTTAGATTCAAAATGAGAAAAGAAGATTTAGTCTACACAGCAGTTATAAATAGATGGCATGATAGTGTTGCCTTTTTATTTAATGAAGAAGCTCGGTTAAATATTAAAAAGGACAAAATAAACATAATAGAAGGCTTTATAGGATCTTATCCTAATTATTTTGTTGTCGTAGAAGAAGATGATATCAAAGAGTTTTTTGAGCTTCTAAAAGGAAATGTTGATGAATCAAAACTTTCTAAGTTTTTTATAAATAGAAACGATAAAAATTTCTGGCAAGTTTATGATTGGTTTCAAAATAAATTTAATGAAACAAATCCTATTGAAGCTGGATTATTTGATTTAAATAGATACTATAAAAAAAGTATAGATTAAAGGATATTATAAATGAGTAATTTTTTACAACCAAAAATTAGAAAAAACTATAAAAATGAGATTAGACATATAGGATTTGAGCTTGAGTTTTCTAATATTGAAATAGAAACAATTTTAGAGATTCTTGAAAAAGATTTTAATCTAAAAGTAAAAAAAGTAAATAATTATTTGTATAAACTAGAATCTCAATATGGGGATTTTATATTAGAACTTGATTTTGAACTTTTAACAAAACAAAAAATAGAAAAAAATGCAAAAGAGTTATCAGAAAAAATTGGTATAAATATCAAAAAAGAAGATATTGATATAGTAGAAAAATTCATAGGCGATATATCAAAAGATATAGTTCCTTATGAGATAAGCACTCCGCCTCTACCTTTAGATGAAATTACAATAATAGATGAAATAATCCAAGAATTAGCACTTCATGAAGCAAAAGGAACAAAACATAAACTATATTATGCCTTTGGACTTCATATAAATGTAGAAGTAATTTCTTTAGATGTAAAAAGTCTTCTTTCATATATGAGAGCTTATGTTATTCTACAAGATTATATAAATAAAGACGCTAAAATTGACCTTGCTAGAAAAATCACTCCTTTTATTGATAATTTTGAAAAAGATTATATAAAACATATATTAGATGAAAACTACAATCCCTCAATAAATGAATTTTTAAATGATTATTTGAAATTTAACCCCACAAGAAATAGATCCTTAGACTTACTTCCTATTTTGGCATTTATTGATGAAAAAGCTGTAAGAGCTATACTTCCTGATACAAAAATCAAACCAAGACCAGCCTTTCATTATCGTTTATCAAACTCTATGATTGGAAGTAAAGATTGGGAAGTTTCTCAAGAATGGAATAGATGGATTCTAATAGAAGACTTAGCAAATAATAGTTCTGCTTTAGAGCTATTATCTAAAGAGTATTTATCTCACTTAGACAATATAATCAATCTTACCAAATGGGAGGAAAAAGTTCAGTCATGGCTAAAAAACCACTAATTGGAATATGCTTACCAGATAAAGGCAATGTTTTTGCTTATTTGTTTATAAAGTTAAACCTAAAACTTCAAGGTGCATTTTGTATTAGACTTAGACCCTCGAAGAAAAATATAAACTTTGATAGGCTTGATGGTTTGATTTTAAGTGGAGGAAATGATATAGACCCTACACTTTATGGAGCACACAAAGATGCACATAATACAGAGCTTGATAAAAAAAGAGATGCTTTTGAACTTGAAATGATTGATAAAGCTTATAAAAAAGAGCTTCCTATTTTAGGTATTTGTAGAGGTGCTCAGCTTATAAATATCTATTTTGAAGGAAATTTATACGCAAAAATACTTGATTTGGATGAGTTTTTAATCCATCAAAACTCTATCTTCCCAATCAAAGAAGCCAAAGTAAAAAAAGACAGTTCTTTATACTCTACAGTAAAAGAAGAAAAGATTTTAATCAATAGTATTCATAATCAAGCTATCAACAAAGTAGGTGATGAGTTAGAAGTGTCTTCTAAGCATGAATCTATTATTGAATCTATTGAAAAAAAGGACTATCCTTTCTTATTAGCCTTACAATGGCACCCTGAATACTTAATATATTTAAAAGAACATAGAAGAGTTTTTGAAAAGTTTGTAGAAGCTTGTATTAGGTATAAAACCTCATCATAGAGATCTTTTTATTTCCATTGATTTATATCAATGATATACATTATCAATACTGATAAAGTTATGGAAATAAAAGGAGCAAAAATGGAAAAAATAGAAGTTATAGGTTCAACTGTAGACTTTTTTAAAAAAGTTGAAAATGAACTAACAATATATGAATTTGATACAAGTATGTGTCCTCCACCTGAACCAATGGTAAATGCAATGGCAGGTCTACAACTACTAGATAAAAACTCAAAACTAGTTATGATAAATCATAAATCGCCAGCTGGATTATTCCCAAAAGTACAAGAAGATTTTGACTTTCAAGAAGAAAACACAGATGATGGAAAAGTAAAAGTAGTATTTACATTAAAAAATAATGCCTCAAAGACTACTGATTTTTCACAAAACACTTGTAATGGGTAATAAATAAGATGAATATTTCACAACAGTTTGCACCACCTTTTAAACTTGTTGCACCATATTTTTTAATAGGTGTAATTATATATACACTTAGTATTTTTTTACTATTTAATATAGATGTTATAGATGCACATAGTTTAAATAATACCGTTTTATCATGGACACATTTATTTTTACTAGGATTTGTAATGATGATAATATTTGGTGCAATGGCACAACTTATTCCTGTAGTACTTGAAGTTGGTCATTTTTCTGTTGATTTGTATTATATTATTTATCCTTTATTATTTATAGGAACAACTCTTATGGCACTTGGATTTATGTATTACCCTTCATTATTACCTTATGGAGGAGTAGTTGCATTTATTTCTTTTAGTATTTTTTTACTTGAAACTTTTCTTACTATAATAAAAGTGAAAAAACTAAACTTTATAATAACAAGTGTTTTACTAGCCAATATTTTTTTACTTTTAGGCTTAATTATAGGAATTATTCTTGCTTTAGGATATAGTGGTATTTTAGATGTTGATACTATATCTATTTTAAGAGCCCATGTATATTTAGTATTAATAGGCTATGTTGGCATCACTATCATGGGAATGAGTTTGATTTTACTTCCTATGTTTTGGTTAAGTCATAGTTTCTCATGGATATATGTTAAAACTGCTCTTGCTATTTTAAGTATTGGAATTTTATTACAAGTTTTTTCATCATTATTTGATATTTTAATTTTTGAATATTTATCTTATATCTTTACATTTATAGCTTTAATTTTATACTTCATGCAAGTTTTTATAATCTATAAAACAAGAGTACGATTAGAAAATGATATTTATTTCAAAAGTATGGTTTTCTCATATATTTGTTTATTCTTTGCATTGATTTTAACAGGTTTATATATTTTATATCCAAGTCAAAATCTTTTACTTACTCTTTCTTGGTTAGGTATTGCTTTTATCACATTTATAATCACAGGGCATTTATATAAAATCATCCCCTTTTTAGTTTGGTATGAAAGATTTTCTCCTTTTGTTGGAAAGAAAAAAGTTCCAATGCTTGCTGATATGGTACCTAAAAGAAGTGCAAATATGCAGTTTATTTTTTCATCTATTGGAATAATAATAGTATCAATTGGAATTTTATATGCAAATGAAACTATTTTTAAAAGCGGTGTTAGTGTATTAAGTATTGGTGCAATTTTTTTGCTAAAAGATATAGATTTCATGATAAGGTTTAAAGATGATATATAATAAAGAAGAAATTTTTAAAGCTGTTTCAACAGTAAATGACCCAGAAGTTGGTTTTAATCTTGTAGAAATGGGCTTAATTTATGATGCTTTTTGTAATGAAAAAATGGAAGTTACAGTTGTGATGACATTAAGTACAAAAGCTTGTCCTTTACATCAGTTGATTGTACAGTGGGTAGAAGAAGCTGTTTTAAGAGAATTACCTAAAGCACAGCTTGCTCAAGTTGAATTAGTATGGGAGCCTGCTTGGAATATCAGTATGGCAACAGATGAAGTAAAAGCAAAACTAGGTGGAATGTAAAACATGATATATCTAAGTTTAAAGCTTATACATATTTTTTCTATTTTAATTTATGCAGGTTTTCTTTTTACAGATAATTTGATTTTAATGAGAAT
Organism: Arcobacter sp. YIC-80; assembly: GCF_044841725.1. NCBI lineage: Bacteria > Pseudomonadati > Campylobacterota > Epsilonproteobacteria > Campylobacterales > Arcobacteraceae > Arcobacter > Arcobacter sp. YIC-80. The sequence continues at coordinate 78,554 of NZ_JBJBSI010000009.1, forward strand.
GCAAAAAAGACTTACTAAAGAAAAATATGAAGAAGTTAGATCTTACTTTAAAGACTTTACAAGAGTTTTGGTACCTAAAGCTCTTATTGTTGCTGTAGTAAGTGGTATTTGCCTTTTTTATCTTAACTTTGGAAGTATTGAAAATAGTCTTTCAAATTTTCAAATATTATTATCAATTAAAGCTATTTTAGGTTTATGGTTAGGCTTAAGAGGTATACTTCAAGTTTTTTTTGGAATTCAACCTTTTATTTTCAAAAGCCATAAACTACCTTTTGCATTAGTAATATGTATAGTATTTTTATCACAAATAATGTATTTCGTTTAAAAGAGAGGAAAATATGAACTATCCAGAATTTTTTAATACTATAGAAACTATAAAACTTCAAGATGATTTATCAGCATTCTTAGGTTCACTTGAAAATGGTCTTATTGAATTTAATTATTTAGATATAGTTAAAGCAGCAGGACATTCATGTCCTACTGTTGCAGGAGCTTATATCATGACTTTAGTAGCCTTAAAACATTTATATCAAAAAGAACTCCCTAAAAGAGGTGAGATTTTTGTCTCTTTTAAAGAAGATTCTAAAGATTCAGTAGCAGGTGTTATCGCAAATGTAATATCACAAATCACTGGTGCAACTGAAACTACTGGCTTTAAAGGAATAAATAAAAAATTTCAAAGATTTGATTTAATGAAGTTTAATGACAATATTAATTCAAGTGCAAAGTTTCAAAGATTAGATACAAAAGAAACTATAGAAATCATATATAATCCAAACAGCATACCAGCTCATCCAAAAGTAGCTGAACTTATGCAAAAACAAATGCAAAACTTAGCTTCAATAGAAGAAAAAAAAGAGTTTAGAAAACTATGGCAAGAAAGAGTAAAAAATATATTTGAAAATATAAATGAAGTAATCCAAGTAAAATATCCTTAGCTTTGAATTTAACTTATTTAATAAACTTAGTATTTTATTTTAAACTTATTTTAACCAAAAGCTATGAAGCTTTTTAGTATACTAAATACTTAAATATATACAAACAAATATAAAAGGTATTAATATGCAAGTTTATTTTTATGCAAAAACAGGTCATGCTATTGGTCTTGAAGCAGCAAAAAGATGTGCTGCTATAGCAAATGAATTAAAAGAATTTGATCCTATTTTATGTACTAGTGATTTTAGAGCAGGAGCTTTTGCTAAAGACTTATTAGGGATAAGAAGATATGTAAATATTGATGTTGTAAGAAATTTACATAACATCATGCAAAAAAGAGATATTCTTCTTTATGATACAGATGAAACAAATGAACTAATGAAAGAAGGAATGAGTGAGTTTTGTTCTTTAGTTTATAATATGGAAGAATTAAATGATGTAATTATTGATGAACAACTTTATTCAAAAATAGAAAATCCAAATATAGAAAAAACAATTTTCTTTGGTGATGATGACTATAATGAACTATTCTTAGATGGTGTTAAAAATTCTTCTAAACATGATATCACACTTCTTATGGGACACTATTTCTTCTTAGGAAATGAAAAAATATTTACAGAACATTTTAGTGATGTTATAGATGAAGAAGAGTATGTTGAAACTATTCAAAATAGTAAGTATTTATTAACAGCTTCTTTACAAACAGCATTAGAATCTATCTTCTGTGAAAATAACCCTGTTTTATTTAAAAGAGAAGATAAAACATATAATGAAGAATTAATTCAAAAACTAAACATTCCAGTAATTGAATCAAAATCAATTGATGATACTATTTTAGAGTTTGAAAATATTATAAAATCTTATCCAACTATACAAAAACCTAAAAATTTTGATATTTCTATGGTAAAAAATGAAATTTCTGAAAAAATAGAAAACTATAAAAAGCTAACACAAGGGAATTAGTGAATATACTTTCACTTCATAAGTTCTACTTATAGTTATTTATGGTTATTATAAGGTATCTTTATATATAATTAAGTATACATTATATACAAAGGTTTTACAGTGAAAGAGAAAAATGAATTTTTAAGTAAAACTCCTTATAGAATTAAAAGGTATTATGGATACATAATCGCAACAATAGTATCTTTATCTTTACCTTTTATTACTATAGGTGGTAACCACATTTTCTTATTATCTTTTGATAAAAAACAGCTTCATCTTTTAGGTACTGCATTTGATATGCAGGAATTATACCTTATGCCATTTTTACTAATGCTTCTATTTTTAGGTATTTTTGCTGTTACTTCTTTAGGTGGTAGAGCATGGTGTGGTTGGGCCTGTCCTCAAACAATCTTTAGGGTTGTATATAGAGATTTAATTGAAGGAAAACTTTTAGGTCTTAGAAGAATAAAAAATAAACAAAAAGAGCCTGACTTCTCAAAACCAAAAAATGCTTCAAAAAGAGTTATCGCAATCATTATATGGGCTTGTTTAGCACTTATTGCAGCTTCTAACTTTATGTGGTATTTTATTCCGCCAGAAGATTTTTTTGCTTATATACAAAACCCTACAGAACACATGTTCTTAATTGGATTTGTATTGTCAATTGCAGCATTTATAGTTTATGATGCAGTATTCCTAAAAGAAGACTTCTGTATTTATATTTGTCCTTATTCAAGAGTACAATCAGTACTTTATGATGACAATACTTATCAGGCTATTTACTCTACAAATAGAGGTGGTGATATTTACAATGAAAATAAAGAGAAGATTATTTTCAAAGCCAAAGACTTACCAAATCAAACAGATGAATGTACTACTTGTGAATCATGTGTTACTGTTTGTCCTACACATATTGATATTAGAAAAGGTTTACAACTTGAATGTATCAACTGTTTAGAGTGTGTTGATGCATGTACAACAGTTATGGGGAAACTAGGAAAACCTTCACTTGTACAATGGTCAAGTACGAATGAGATTAAGAAAAATAAACCAACTAAAATGCTTAGAAAGCAAACTATTATGTATGCAGCAGCACTTACAATAGTTTTAGGTTTATTATTTGCGATGGGTGGAACTAAAGAGTATATGCTTTTAAATGTAAATAAAACTACTCAATTATATAAAGTAAAAGAGAACAATGTAGTAAGTAATAACTTTGTATTATTATTCCAAAATACAGAATCAAAACCTCTTACATATCACCTTGAACTTATTGATCATAAAGATATTGAGATAAAAAGATTTAAACCTTTCACTTTACAACCTGGAAAACTTAGAAAAAAAGTTGTTATTTTACAAACTGATAAAATTTTAGTAAAAGACAATACAAAAGATACTCCAATTACGGTTACTTTAAGAGCTTATGCTAAAGAAGACCCAAAAAGAGTAAGTGTTCTAAGAAAAGCAGTATTTATTTATCCAAGAGCAGATAAACTTAAATAAATTATTAAATCTTAAAAGTTAGCAAATTGCTAACTTTTAAGCTACTATTATAAACATAACTTAACTTGTCTATCAACAAACTTTAGCTAAAATCGCGAAATATATTTATGACTATTTAATTTAATTGGAGTATTTTTAATGACTAAATTCATTTTTGTAACGGGTGGAGTACTAAGTTCGCTTGGTAAAGGTATCACTTCTGCTTCTATTGCAACAATTTTAAAACAATCTGGATTCAAAGTAAGTATGCTTAAAATCGACCCTTACTTAAATGTAGACCCAGGAACAATGAGTCCACTAGAGCACGGAGAAGTTTTCGTAACTGCTGATGGTGCTGAAACTGACCTTGACTTAGGTAACTACGAAAGATTTATTGACACAACTTTAACTGCTAAAAACTCTTTTACGACAGGACAAGTTTATCAAAGTGTAATTAAAAGAGAAAGAGAAGGTGGATACTTAGGTAAAACTATTCAAGTTATTCCTCATGTTGTTGATGAAATTAAAGATAGAATTTATGCAGCAGCAGATGAAAAAGATTTTTTAATAATTGAACTTGGTGGAACAGTTGGTGATATTGAAGGTTTACCATTTATGGAAGCAATTAGAGCTATTAGACATGAAAAACCAAAAGATAAAACTATGAATATTCATGTAAGTTTAGTTCCATATATCAAAGCAGCAGGTGAACTTAAAACAAAACCTACTCAACACTCTGTTCAAGAGTTAAGAAGAATTGGTATTACTCCTCACATGTTAGTATGTAGAACAGAAAAAGAGCTACCAAAAAACTTAAAAGACAAATTAGCTTTATCATGTGATATTGATAGAAACGCAGTAATTGAAGCAGGTGATGCACAATCTATTTATCAAGTGCCACTACACTTTATAAAAGAAGGAATTTTAACTCCTTTATCAGAACACTTCAATATTAAATTTAAGCCAAATATGGAAAGATGGGATACATTAGTTAAAAATATCTTAGTTCCAAAAGATGAAGTAACAATTGCTTTTGTTGGTAAATATTTAGATTTAAAAGAGTCTTACAAATCATTAATCGAAGCATTAATTCATGCAGGTGCTCACTTAAATACAAAAGTAAATATTCACTGGTGTGACTCTGAAAAAATTGAAGATACTGGTGCTTATGAAATTATTGGAAATTCTGATGCAATTTTAGTTGCAGGTGGATTTGGTCATAGAGGAGTTGAAGGTAAACTTGAAGCTATAAAATATGCAAGAGAAAATAAAATTCCATACCTTGGTATTTGTTTAGGAATGCAGCTTTCAGTAATCGAATATGCAAGAAATGTATTAGGTTTAGAAAATGCAAACTCTGTAGAATTCGATGAGAATACACAAGAACCATTAATCTATTTAATTGATGAATTTATGGATCAAAGTGGAAATAAACAATTAAGAACTCATAAATCACCAATGGGTGGAACTATGAGACTTGGGGAATATCCATTTGAACCTTTAAAAGGAACAAATCTTCAAAAAGCTTATGGAAATGAAGAAATCTACTATGAAAGACATAGACATAGATATGAAGCAAACCCAGCTTATAAAGAAAGATTAGAAGAAGCAGGAATGCTTATTTCAGGTCAATCAAATGGTTTAATTGAAGCCGTTGAAATTAAAGACCATCCATGGTTTGTAGGTGTTCAATTCCACCCAGAATTTACTTCTCACTTAGAGACTCCAAACCCAATTATTTTAGAGTTTGTAAAACAAGCAAATAAAAAAGACTAATGTCTAAAATTACAAAAAATAGACTTTTTGAAATTTTATCTGCAAGACACGTGAATAATCCTTATTCACGCCTTGCAAATATCCCTACTCCTGATAACTTCAAAGATATCAAAAAAGCAACCTCAAGAATCAAAACTGCCATTTTAAATAATGAAACTATAACAATTGTAGGGGATTATGATGTAGATGGTGTTGTCTCTACTACTATTATGTTAGATTTTTTTAATAAAATTGGATATAAAGTAAAACACATAATTCCAAATCGATTTGAACATGGTTATGGCTTATCTCCTAAAATAGTTGATATGATAGATAAAGGCTTAGTTATTACTGTTGACAATGGTATTTCAGCAGTTGAAGCCGCTAAGAAACTTGAAAAAAAAGATATTGATTTAATAATTACAGATCATCATACAGTAGGAGATGAATTACCTCCTGCAATTGCTATTATAAATCCAAAACAAGAAGATTGTAACTTTGAATTTAAAGATATTTGTGGAGCACAAGTTGCTTGGTATTTATGTGCAGCAATAAAAAAAGAGTTAAATCTAAATGTAAATATGTCAGATTTCTTAGATCTTTTAGCATTAGCTATTGTTGCTGATATTATGCCTATGACTGCACTTAATTACACTATGGTAAAGCAAGGTCTTAAGAAAATCAAAAACTCACAAAGAGAAGCCTTTAAAAAACTAAATGAAGTTATGGGTAAAGCAGCTTTAGTTTCAGATGATATTGGCTTTTTTATAGCTCCTAAAATCAATAGTGCAGGAAGAATGGACGATGCTTCTGTAGCCTTATCTTTTTTACTCTCAAATAACTCCTTTAGTGCAAATGAATCTTTACAATTATTAGAAGAATTAAATAATTATAGAAAAACTCTACAAGAAGAGATTTCTCAAAAAGCTCTAAGTGCGTCTAGTTACGATGATAATGCTGTTATTGTTTGGGGAGAAGATTGGCATGAAGGAGTGATAGGTATTGTAGCTTCAAAAATGTCTCATCACTTTAAAAGACCTGCATTTATTTTTTCAATCAATAATGGTATTGCCAAAGGAAGTGCAAGAGCAAATGCTGATATAAATCTTTATGATTTAATCACTAAAGCAAATCATTTATTGTTAGGTTATGGTGGTCACAAAAATGCTGCTGGTTTAGCGATGAAAGAAGAAAATTTAGAAGAGTTTAAAGCTATAGTAAACCAAGAATTAGAAGATAAGAAAGACAAACTTCATATTGAACCTAAAACTTTAGGGGAACTTGATGTATCTTCTGTTGATTTAGAGTTTCTATCTATAATTGAGCAGTTCGAACCTTATGGCCTACAAAACCATAAACCTATTTTTAAAATTTCAAATGTAAACCTAGTAAAATATGATTTAATAGGAAAAGATAAAAATCATTTAAAGCTTACACTTAATAGTGAGGGGATAATCTTTGAGGCTTTAAAATTTAATGATAGCAATACAAATCTACCTAATAAACTTGATATGATAGTTTCTGTAAATAAAAATGAGTTTAGAGGAGAGCTTAGCACTCAGTTCTTAATCCAAGATATTTTATAAAACAACTCTTGGTTTAAGAACAATTTTTCTTTCTTCTTCACCTTCAAGATCAATAATTTCTTGATCGATAGAAGTTCTTTCATGGGAAGAAGCTAAAATATTTCCAGTTTGAATATCTATAAGTTTAATAAAAATATTTAGACTTCTAGTAGAGATAGAATAAGTTCCAACTACAGCATATCTAGCTTTTGTAACCTCATCAGAAATAATCTTTCTTTTATCTCTAATAAGCATATTAAAACCTTTTTGACCTAGCTGAAACTCTTTCCCAAAAGTAACCTCTCTTACTACTATATCTAAAGATACTAATTTATCTTTTAGTATATTTGATAATAGAAAACCAAGTTGTGATTTGTTTTCTAAATCTTGAATATTTACAAAATCAGAAACTAAGACAACTTCTTCATAAGCTACATTCTTTTTTATTTTTACTGCTGATTCATCAACTAATTTAGAAACTAATGAATGAAAATCATTTGCTCCATCAATAGGAATTTTATAGTATGAACATGAAGTTAAAAAAAGAGTTAAAAAACCTAGAAGTAAAATACTTCTTAAGTTTTTAGAAAAAGAGGATTTCATTTATATTAGTGTTCTTTTACGATTTGAACAGTTCTTGCTGGTTTACAATCACTAAACATCATACAATCATTTGCTCTTCCATGATGATAAGTTGATCTTGCACTTGTAATAATTCTACCAGTAATATTATCAATAACTCTAGCATTTAAAATCACTTTTTTATATTGTCTTGAATAAGTTCCAACTACTACATAAGTGTTTGGTGTTTTACCTTTCATTTGTCTAACTTTTCTTGTAATAAAGTATTCACCTTTATCATCTACAGATACAGCTAGCTGACCTCTAAATTCAATGATATTAAAACCTTTATTTGAAAGTTCATTGATTAAGCTTTCACTTACAATTCTTCCAAATTCAGTAGTCTTTTTGAACTGGTCTAATCTAACAAAAGAAGTAATAATTACAGGTTTATTTGTAGCAAGTTTTTGATTTCTCATCATTTGTGTTGCTAAAGAGTTTATTGTTCCTTCTAACGTATATTGTTTTGTTACAAACTTTTCTTGATCATTTGCAATTTTTAAATACTCTTTTGTAACTTGAACTTCATTATTTGTTTGTTGAAGATGGTTAGTGCTTAGATTTGCACTTGAAGTATTATTTGTTTGCTGACCTTTTACAGTTGGTAGTTGCTCTTTTTGTACAATCGTTTGATGTATCTGACATCCCGAAAATATCATAGTAGCAGTAGCTACTAAACAAGTCTTTGCAAAAGTTTTCAACATAAAATTCCCCTTAGTATAATTGTTTAAATTTTATTTAAAACTAGCTTATAAAATCTTGAAGAAACCCATAAATACTATTTTTCTTTTGTTATTCAATTGTAATCAAAGTACTCTAAAATTCAAAGATGAAATACAAAAGCATATTTATATCAGATGTTCATTTGGGCACAAGGTTTTCAAAGGCTAAAAAATTATTAAATTTTTTAAAACATAATGAGTGTGAAAATCTAATTTTAGTGGGAGATATTATAGATGGATGGGCTATAAAACGAAAGTTTATTTGGCCTCAAACTCACTCAGATGTTATTCAAAAAATTCTAAAAAAAGCCAGAAAAGGAACAAATGTTCACTTTATAACAGGTAACCACGATGAGTTCATAAGACCTTTTGTACCGCTTGTCTTAGGTGATTCTTTAAATATTTCCAATGAACTTGATTATCAAGGAATTAATGGAAAAAAATATTATATAACTCATGGGGATTTTTTTGACTCAATTACTATGACAAAAAAGTGGCTAGCAATTCTTGGCGATTATGGTTATGACTTACTTTTACATTTAAATACTGTCTTAAACTTTATCAGACAAAAACTTGGAATAAAAAAATATTGGTCTTTATCAAAATATGTAAAAGACTCTGTAAAATCATCAGTTTCATTTATAAATGATTTTGAAAGTGTTCTTTCAACTCATGCAAAAAATAAAGGATATGATGGTATTATATGTGGACATATTCATAAGGCAGAGATAAAAGATATAAATGGTATAGAGTACCTTAATTGTGGGGACTGGGTGGAAAACTGTACAGCCATTATTGAAACCTTTGATGGAGAATTTAAAATAATAGATTGGTTAGATAAAAATGATAAATAATTTAGGCCTTGCACTTGGTGGAGGTGCTGCAAGAGGTGCTTTTCACTTAGGAGTTTTACACTTTTGTGAAGAAAATAATATAGATATTAAAGCCTATAGTGGTTCTTCAATCGGAAGTATAATAAGTGCTTCTCATGCAAGTGGTATTTCTGCAAAAGAACAACTAAAAATCTTTGGAAGTAAAGATGTTAGACAAGCTCTAAAATTCAACTACTTTAGAAATGGTTTACTTAAAATAGACTCTGCAAATAAAATAATAAAAGAACTACTTCCTATTGAAAGACTAGAAGATATTCCAAAACCTGTTTATGTAAATGCCTATGATACTAAAGAGAAAAAACTTCATTATTTTAACAGTGGAGATACGGTGACTTTATGCATGGCTTCATCTGCATTGATTCCTCTTTTTAAACCTGTAAAATATAAAGGAATGTATTTAATAGATGGAGGATTATTTGATAATGTTCCAATAAAACCTTTATTAGAAAAAAATTATCATATTTTTAGTGTTGATTTATTCCCAAAAGAAAACAAAAAAAATATCAAAAAAATTAATCCTATTAAAACAATTCATAAAAAAATTTTTAAACAATTACATGAAAATCATGCCCACTCAATTGCTCACACACACGAATATTTAGGAAGTCCTCATATCAGAGGATTTTCTTTGTTCACTTTTAAAGAATTAGAAGAGTGTTTTAATCTTGGTTTTAAAGAGGCTCAAAATCATTTTTTAGATATAATATAAACTATTAACAAACAAAAATTATTTTAAAAAGATTATATTATGTCTGATACACCACAATTTACACATTTACATTTACATACAGAATATTCACTACTTGATGGTGCAAACAAAATTAAACCCTTAGCTAAAAAAGTAAAAGAGCTTGGAATGTCCTCTGTTGCCATGACAGATCATGGTAACATGTTTGGAGCTATTGACTTTTATAATGCCATGAGAAAAGAAGGTATCAAACCTATTATTGGTATGGAAGCGTATATCCATAATTCAGAAGAATTAGGAGATAAAACAAATAGACAAAGATATCACTTATGTTTATATGCAAAAAATGATACTGGTTATAAAAACCTAATGTATTTAAGTTCACAAGCTTATATGCATGGTTTTTACTACTATCCAAGAATCAATAAAAAGCTTTTAAGAGAAAATAGTGAAGGTTTAGTTTGTTCTGCTGCTTGTCTACAAGGTGAAATAAACTGGCACCTAAATTTACAAAATGAAAGAAACGTAAGAAATGGTGCAAAAGGTTATGAAAGAGCAAAAGAGATTGCCTTAGAATATAGAGATATTTTTGGAGATGATTTCTACCTTGAGATCATGAGACATGGAATTGGTGACCAACACTTTGTTGATGACCAAATTCTAAGAATCGCCCATGAAACGGGAATAAAAGTAGTAGCTACAAATGATACACACTACTTAAACCCAAAAGATGCCGATGCACATGAAGCCTTTATGTGTATCGCCATGAATAAACTTTATGATGATCCAAATAGATTAAGACACTCTGTTCATGAATTTTATTTAAAATCCCCAGAGCAAATAGCAAAACTTTATGCTGATATCCCAGAGGCTATTGAAGCAACTCAAGAAATTGCTGATAAATGTAATTTAGAGATAAAACTAGGAAACCCTACACCTCCAAACTTTAAATTTACAAGAGATAAACTTAAAGAGCAAAATGTTGAAATACCTTTTCCAGATGAAGAGTATTCACTTGAAAATGATAAAGCTTTATTTATTCATGAGTGTTGGAAAGGTTTAGAAAAAAGACTTGAAATAGTTCCAGAAGAAAAACATGAAGAGTATAGACAGAGACTTCAAGTAGAAATTGATATTATCAACAACATGAAATTCCCTGGATATATGCTTATTGTATGGGACTTCGTAATTGTTGCCAAACAAATGGGTATTCCAGTTGGGCCTGGTAGGGGTTCTGCTGCTGGTTCACTTGTTGCTTATTGTTTATTTATTACTGATATTGACCCTATGCCTTATGGTTTACTTTTTGAGAGATTTCTTAATCCAGAAAGGGTATCAATGCCCGATATTGATATGGACTTCTGTCAAAGTAGAAGGGGTGAAATTATTGACTATGTTGTACAACAATATGGTCGTGCCAATGTTGCTCAAATTATTACCTTTGGTAAGCTTCTTGCAAAAGGGGTTATTAGAGATGTTGCTAGGGTTCTTGATATGCCTTATGCAAAAGCTGATGCAATGGCAAAACTTATTCCAGATGAACTTGGTATTAACCTTACTGACTCTTATGAAAAAGAGCCTAAAATTAAAGAGCTTTGTGATTCAGACCCACTATCAAAAAGAGTTTGGGAATTTGCCCTAGCTTTAGAAGGACTAAATAGAAATGCAGGTACTCACGCAGCAGGTGTTGTTATTTCAAATGAACCTTTATGGAAGAAAACACCTTTATTTAAACCCTCAGGATTAGATACTCTTGCCACTCAATACAATGGTAAATATGTAGAAGATGTTGACTTAATTAAATTTGACTTCTTAGGTCTTAAAACCCTAACAGTTATTGAAGAAGCAAATAAATTAATTGAGAAAAGACATGGAAAAAGAGTTGATTTCTTAACAACAGATGTTAATGATAAAGGCGTTTATGAACTAATCCAAACAGGTAATACAATTGGATTATTCCAGATAGAATCAGATGGTATGCAAGACTTATGTAAAAGACTAGCACCTTCAAACTTCGAGGATATTATCGCCGTTCTTGCATTATATAGACCAGGGCCAATGGAGTCAGGAATGCTTGATGACTTTATTGATAGAAAACATGGTCGAGCAAAGATTGACTACTTTTATGATGAACTTGAGCCAGCACTTAAACCTATACTTGAAACTACTTATGGAGTTATTGTATATCAAGAGCAAGTTATGCAGATTGTGCAAAGTATTGGTGGCTTCTCACTTGGTGGTGCGGACTTAGTTAGAAGGGCTATGGGTAAAAAGATTAAAGAAGAGATGGACAAACTTAAAACTGAGTTTGCCGATGGAGCCCAAGAAAAAGGTTACACAAGAGCCTATACAGAAGAGTTATTCGATCTTATTGTAAAGTTTGCGGGATACGGATTTAATAAATCTCACTCAGCAGCCTATGCACTTGTAACATTCTATACTTCATATCTTAAGTGTTACTACCCATCTGAATTTATGGCAGCCCTACTTACTCTTGAAAAAGATAATACTGATAAAGTTGTTAAGTATGTGGATGAAGTAAAAAGATTAGGACTTGATTTATTCCCACCTGATATAAATAAATCAGATCTTGTATTCTCTGCTAAAAAAATTGATGGAGAAGAAGTTGTTATGTTTGGTATGGGTGCTATTAAAGGTGCTGGAGATATTGCCATAAACTCAATTTTAAGAGTTAGAAAAGAAGGTGGAGAGTTTAAGAGTTTATCAGATTTTATTTCAAGAATTGATGGAAGTAAAGTAAATAAAAGAGTAATTGAATCACTAATCAAAGCAGGTGCTTTAGATGGTTTTCACTATACAAGAAGAGCAATGCTTGAACAAATTGAGCAAATAGGTGAAGCTGTTGGAAATGTGGCAAAAGCTAAAAAAATGGCTGTTGGTTCATTGTTTGGAGATAGTGAAGAATTAACTTCTATTGAAATAGAATTAGAAGAATTACCTGAATTTGATAACAAAGAACTACTTGAACTTGAAAAAGCTTCTTTAGGATTCTATGTATCTGGTCACCCACTTGATGATTATAGAGAACAATTAGATCAAATAAAATATACCTTATCATCAGAAATTGATGAAATTGCAGATGGTTCTCAAGCTTTATTTGTAGGGAAAATAGAGAGCATTACTGAAAAAATATCTAAGAAAGGTAATAAATTCGGTATTGCTTCAATCATGGACTTACATGGAAATATTGAGCTTATGATGTTTGAAAATAGATTAAAAGAACTTGAAGATGATTTTGGAATTGACCTTAAAAATCCAAGTGATTCAGAACCTATTGCTTTTAAAGTAAGAATCACAAAAGATGAAAACTTTACAAGAATGAATATCTTAAAAATAGAAAGTCTACAAGATGCAAAAAAAGAAAAAGTAAAAACAAAACAAGTTGAAAAAATTGAGCCTCCTTTGACTGTTGCCATTCCTTTTGATGATAAAGATGAAGTTATGTATAAACTTTTTGATATTATTGCCAACAATCAAGGAAGAAGAGAATTTAAACTTTTAGTTAAATCAAAACTTGCAGATATTGAGCTTGAAACAGGATTTAAAGTTACTTCAAATGTAGAAAATTTAATTAAACAAATAGAAGGAGCTTATGTAGTAGCATGATAAAAAAGCATATTTTACTTACAAATGATGATGGCTTTGATGCTATTGGATTAAAAGCTTTAATTGAAGCCTTAAGCCCTATAGCAAAGCTTACAGTAGTGGCTCCTGCTAAAAATAAATCAGCGTGTGGTCACTCCTTAACTTTAGATAGACCACTTAAACTTGATAAGGTTGATGATGATTACTATAGAGTTGATGATGGGACACCAACTGATTGTGTTTTCATATCATTAAACAATCTTTTTGATGAAGAATTTAAACCTGATTTAGTAATAAGTGGAATAAATATTGGTGCTAATATGGGAGAAGATATTACTTATAGTGGAACAGCAGCAGGAGCTATGGAAGCTGTTCTTCAAGGTGTACCTGCAATTGCTATTTCCCAAGTATGTAAAAATAAATGTCTGGATATAAAAAATGGTTGGGACTTTGCTTTAGCAAAACAAACAATTGTTAAGTTAGCTTCTAAAATACTTGAAAATGAGTTCCCATTAGATGAAAGAAAGCTATTAAATGTTAATATCCCACCTATAAAAGCCAATGAGTGCAAAGGTATCAAAATAACAAAAGCTGGATATAGAGAGTATGGAAATGATACCCATAGACATCTAAATCCAAGAGGTGAAGAGTATTACTGGATTGGACTACATCCATTAATCTGGAAAGAAAGCTTGGATAAATCTTGTGATTTTGAAGCAATCAAAGCAAATTATATATCAGTAACTCCAATTATGCTAGATATGACATCTTATAAAGATTTAAATAAACTAGAAACTTGGATAAATTAGTAAAAGGAAAAAAATGAATTATACAGAAGCTGTATTAAAACATATTGATAAATTAGTAGGGGTACTAAGACCTGAAGATGAAATCAAAGATGTATTAAAAAGAAAATTCACTAAAAAAGAGTTTAAAACTTTTGTAGCTTTTGAAGAAGGTAAATCTTTAGAAGAAATACAAGAAATTGTAAAAGATGATGAAGAAAGAATCCAAAAACTTTATAAATCAGCTTGTAAAAAAATCAATCAAGAACTTTTCAAACAAGAACTAGTTTCATTTGATTAAAAAATAGAGTTTTATACTCTATTTTTCAAAACCCAAAAGTACCATTCCTATAAACTTATCTTTTTTATAAAACTCAATTCTAAATAAATCTCCATTTCTATCAATAGAAAATCTTTTTTGAACCTCTTTTTTGTTTACAGTAACACCAACTTCACTTTTTATATTTTTATTCACATATCCAATTATATTAACTCTTAAATCATCAATTGGTTGTATCATAAAATTATCTTTTGCATAGATGATATCACCTAGTTTTACACTTCTTTTTTCACCATCAATTAAAAAATTAATATTTCTTTCATCTTTTATAACCTTTATATAATCAGGGTGAAGCTTAGCTAATCTTCTATTTCCATAGTGAATAACATACTCTTTTCCTTGTTTAATTATTGTCATTAAAGGATTTGAGGGAGTAAACTCAAGAATACCATCTTTACTAATAGGGAAATACTTTAAAATACTTCTTACTTTACTAAGTGGTAATTTTATTTGTTCATCATAAAAAGAGATATAAATATCATGATCTATTACGTTTTTTATACTTGTAGTTGAAACTTCAAACTTTCGCTCATACTCTATTCCCATAATATCCATATAAGCTTCAATAGCTAAAAGATGATAATATACTCTTTCATGTAATGGTAATTCTTTACTAGCTTCATTAGCAAATGCAGCTTTTTTATTATTAATAGCAAAGTAAGTAAGGGTTTTCTCCATTTCCTTATCACCTTGTCTAGTTTTTGTATTCTTTACATTATAAATATCTTTTTTATCTAATAACTTTTGATTAATACTACTAACAACTTTTGTAGAAATTTCTTCAAGGTTACCATACTTAGGAATATCTAAGTTAGATTGATCTATGATAGAACATTGTCCCCATCTTCTTGGAGAATATAAATTATTAATATACTCTTTTCTATAGTAACCACTTCCATCATGTAAATTCAATATTAATTTAACTTCAGGAGCTTTTATATATTTCTTTATACGCTGAATCGTATCAAAATCAGGATCTTTTGGAGAAAGTTCAGCAAATTTTCTATTCATATCGCCATAAGGACCTCTAGATCTTTTAATAATTGAATAAAAATTAAGATTAGGAATAACCCAAACTGAACCTTTTTTAATATTATAGTGAGTAGCAATTAAAGATGCAGCCATAAATGCTCCTGGCTCATCACCTTGAATACCACCTATTAAAAGTAAAGTATTATCGTCTTGTTCACCTTTTTTGATGAAATCAAAATCATAAGTTTGCACCTGTGCATATAAATTTTGTATTAATAAAAATACTATTGATATTCTAAACAGTCGTAATATGCCAAGGCTCATACCTTACTCCATCCTTATTATTAATTGTATATCTTACATCTACATACTTTAAGTTCTTTATTCTTTTAAATTCATCTGTAAGTGCAAATCTTGATGTAAAGTTTGCATGACCAAAGCCTTTTTTACCTACATCAAAATCTCCTATAAAATGATATGTATAAGCTGGAGGAGCTAAAGAAATTGCTGCAACTGTAATATTACCATTAACAGAAGCAATTTTATCAAAGAATAATTTTGTTTGCTTAACAACACTTCTAATTCCTGATGTTAAAGTAAGAGTATTTCCAATATCTTTTACCATTTCATTATAGGTTTCTAAAGGTTTACCTTTAAAAAGATAGTGTCCTGTTTTTGGAACTTTTACTATTTGTTTTGTATCAATACTACTTGTAATGCTTTTAGTGATTCTTTTACCATAAAATCCATGTGACGATGGATTATAATAAAACATAAATTCTAAAAACTCTAATTGTGATTTTGAAAACTCACCTATTGAAGAGACTCGTTTAGCAATTTTTAAAGCTTCATCAAAACCTAAAATATTAAAATTTCCATATCCCACATGTCTTTGAATAAGATTTAGTTTTCTTCTAATTTCTTGAAAGTCATTTTCATATTTTTCTTCTAAATAAAAGTATGGAGTTCTAATTTCAGGAGGTTCTATAGCAAGTAATTCTTTACTAAATAAAGCAGTAGTTATAACTCCTGCTTTTGAGATATTTAAAAAATCTCTCCTATTCATAAATTATAATACCATTTTAATATCATCATGATTTCCAAGATTCTCATATAAACCTTTTCTATCATCATCACTATGAACAAGCAATTCTAAAGTATAACTTTTAAATTTACCTTTTTTACTTACATTAGATTCTTTTACCTTATGTTCTCTTTGTGAAACAACATCAGTAACTACAGTTTTAATATTGATAGTTTCTAAAACTACAATTTTATATTTCCAATTACAAGGGTAGTTTAATTTTAATTTTTCTTTATTTAAATCTATCATCTAATCTCCTTATACTTAATTTCTTGTGAAATCTCCACTTTTTCCACCTGATTTTTCTTCAAGTTGGACATTTGAAATAACCATAGATTTATCAATAGCTTTAACCATATCATATATAGTTAAAAGCCCTAAACTAACACCCGTTAAAGCTTCCATTTCAACACCTGTTTGTCCATTTAATTTTGCAGTTACAATAAGTTTAAATCCAGGTAAAGCAGGTAGTTCTTCTACATCACAATTTATACCACTTAAAAGTAATGGATGACACATAGGAATTAAATCACTAGTTTTTTTAACACCCATGATAGCAGCAATAACAGCAGTCTGAATAACAGGCCCTTTTTTTGTATTATTTTTAATTATTGCATCAAAAGCTTCTTGACTCATTGAAATTTTACCAGAAGCAACAGCAACTCTTGTTGTTTCATCTTTAGCAGAAACATCAACCATTTTTGGTCTATTATTATTATCTAAGTGTGTTAAATCCAAATTAATATCCTCTTTATTAGTATTTTTATTATATTCAAACTTTAGTTAAATTGAAATTAAGTATAATTTAAATATAATGCAAGCCTAAATTAAAAAGAAAGTAGGTGAACTTTACATGCCAGGCATTAAAGTAAAAGAGAGCGAATCTTTTGACGAAGCATACAGAAGGTTTAAGAAACAATGTGATAGAAATCTTATTGTTACTGAAACTAGAGCTAGAAGATTTTTTGAGCCAATGACAGAGATCAGAAAAAAGCAAAAAATCAATGCTAGAAAGAAAATGCTTAAAAGATTATATATGCTTAGAAGATATGAATCTAGGTTATAAGATTTTGTTCTTTCCGATAAAAAAGGTCAGTTGTTTACAACTGGCCTTTTTTTATAGGTAAATTAATTGTAAAACATGCACCCTTATAATTATTAGTTTTATATTCAAAAGTACAATTTTTTACACTAATAATACCCTCAAAATGCTTTGTAATTATTTCTTGACTCATAAATAAACCTATACCTGTTCCTTGTGCCTTATGCTTAGTAGTAAAATAAGGTTCAAAAACTCTATCTATTATGTCATTTGGAATTCCACCTGCACTATCTTTTATACTAATTTTTAAAAAAGATGTATTCTCCTCAATATCAATAAAAATTAATCTATCCTTTTGTTTTTCAAAAGCATCTATTGCATTATTTAGAATATTGATAAGCACCTGAATCAATTCATTTTTAAGTGCTTTATATTCATAATCAATTAAATTACATTCAAGAAGAATATTTTTATTTTTCAATTTTATTGAAATAATATCTATACTGTCAGTAATAGCATTTTTAATATTAAAACATTTTTCTTTTTTTTCATCTTTGTAAAAATTCCTAAAATCATCAATAGTTTTAGATAGATAAGTAGTTGATTTCATTATTACATTAACTGTATCATCAATACTATTATCATCTAAAATATTAAAATCTTTTTTTAATTTTAAACCACTTGCAGCTGTCGATATAACAGAAAGAGGCTGTCTCCACTGGTGAGCAATATTTTGTAACATTTCTCCCAAAGATGCCATTTTAGATTGCTGAAATAAAAGTTTATCTTTTTCATGATTAGATTTAATCTCATTTTCAATTCTTTTATTAATTAAATCAAATTTATTTCTTAAAAATTTAACATTATACAAAATAATAATGATTAAAATTGTAGTAATAAATATACTGATAAGAATTATTTTAGTTACGATTTTTGTATTTTCTTTTTTTAATTCATTTTGATTTAAAGCTATAGTTTCATATAAATCATTTTTATAAAAACCTTTTCCAATAATCCAATTCCATTTATCTAAACCTTTTATATATGATGTTTTATAAATACCATCTTTATATAAACCTAATACATCAGAAGAATAAGTAAGATATCCTTCACCTTTTTTCCCTATTTTTATAATAGATTCTAAATTAGTTTTATCTCTTATGTTTAAAGTGTCTATATATTTATTTCGAAGTTTCTCATTAGGATGTAAAATAATTCTACCTTCACTATCTAAAATAAAAATATAACCCCCCGTTTCATATTTAAAACTTGAAAGAAAAGATATAACTTTCTTTTTTATTACACTTTCAAAATCTTCAATATAATCACCCGTCCCAATATACATATCTAATTTTTTTATATATTTATTGAAAGAAATCTTTTTATATTGTTTTTCTATATCATTTGGTTTATACCACCACCAAGTTATAAATTCTTCCTTATTTTCTTTTAAAGACTTAATTATAGATTTAGTAATAAACTTACCCCTTTTATCTTTTACATCTAAAAAAAATTTACCTTCAAGTTTTTTTTGAATTGGTAATAATATACATTTGCCTTGCATACTATAAATATAATAATAACCCCTACCATCATTAAATCTAATATCATTTAAAGCATCTTTTATAATCTTTATTTGTTCATCTTTATTAAGATTCTGATTGTTTTTAATAATACCTTTAATAATAGAGTAAGCATCATTAACTCTATTTTTTAAATCTTGTTTTAGCTTTTCTTCTGTATCTTCATATTCATACTCTATATATTTAATTGCATTGTTCACATCTTCATAAATCTTCTGTCTACTATCTTTAAGATACTCCTTCTTTAATAAAAATGATTCTTTCTCAAATTTTTTTTGATTTTCATAAACTAAATAACTTGTGATAATAATTGAAAGCAATATTATTAAAAGAGGGGGAAAAATAGTTAATACATTTAAAACTTTATAAATAGATCTTTTTAACAAGTAAGTTCCTAAAAAAGTAGATAAAAGACAATATCTTTTATTTATTATATAAAAATAAAATAAAAAAGAGGCAATAAAACTATAAAAAATAATAAAAAAAGAGAATAATAGGTAAGTGGTAAAAAAAGTGGGCTAAAAAAAAAGCTTCTACCTAAAGGAACTGTAAAGAAGTTCAAATAGATAAAAGCTTTTAGAATAAACTGTGCCTTAAAAAGATGAATATCTTTTTGAGAAACAATACTCAAGAGCTGGCAGCGGCCTACGTTTCCACAAGTGAAACCTGCAGTATTATCAGCGATGAAGTGCTTGACTTCCAGGTTCGGAATGGGGCTGGGTATTTCCACTTCTCTATAACCACCAGCAATATGAGTATAAAAAGTTCAAATAAACTCTTTATACTCACATTAGGGTAATGAGTGTAAAGATAATGTTAAAGTCTTATAGCTTCTTAAAAAGATGTTCATCTTTTCAAGGAAACGCTTTGTGAAACAATTCACACATTTATTAAGTAAATATACTTAATAAGATAGTAAACCAAGAAATTTATTAAAAAAAGCCAAACGATCTATTAGTACTAGTCAGCTAAACGTCTTACAACGCTTACACACCTAGCCTATCAACCAGCTAGTCTTGCTGGGATCTTCAGGGAAAGTTCATCTTGAAGTTGGCTTCGAGCTTAGATGCTTTCAGCTCTTATCACATCCGTACATAGCTACCCAACGATGCCCTTGGCAGAACAATTGGTACACTAGTGGTACGTTCATCCCGGTCCTCTCGTACTAGGGACAAATCTCCTCAACTTTCCTACGCCCACGGAAGATAGGGACCGAACTGTCTCACGACGTTCTGAACCCAGCTCGCGTACCGCTTTAAATGGCGAACAGCCATACCCTTGGGACCTGCTCCAGCCCCAGGATGCGATGAGCCGACATCGAGGTGCCAAACCTCCCCGTCGATGTGAGCTCTTGGGGGAGATCAGCCTGTTATCCCCGGCGTACCTTTTATCCTTTGAGCGATGGCCCTTCCACACAGAACCACCGGATCACTATGACCGACTTTCGTCTCTGTTCGACTTGTATGTCTCACAGTCAAGCTAGTTTATGCCATTATACTCAACTGGCGATTTCCATCCGCCATGAACTAACCTTTGTAAGCCTCCGTTACTTTTTAGGAGGCGACCGCCCCAGTCAAACTACCCACCAGACATTGTCCTGGTATAAGATAATTATACACAGTTAGTAACTCAAATATTCAAGGGTGGTATCTCAAGGATGGCTCATCATATACTGGCGTCTATGAATCAAAGCCTCCCACCTATCCTGCACAAGAATATCCAAGCTACAGTGTCAAGCTGTAGTAAAGGTGCACGGGGTCTTTCCGTCTTTCCGCGGGTAGGAGGAATTTTCACCTCCACTACAATTTCACTGGATCCCTGGTTGAGACAGCTCCCATCTCGTTACGCCATTCATGCAGGTCGGTATTTAACCGACAAGGAATTTCGCTACCTTAGGACCGTTATAGTTACGGCCGCCGTTTACTCGGGCTTCGATCAAATGCTTCGCTAATGCTAACATCATCAATTAACCTTCGAGCACCGGGCAGGCGTCACACCTTATACATCCACTTACGTGTTAGCAAAGTGCTGTGTTTTTGGTAAACAGTCGGGAGGGACTCTTTGTTGCAACCTCTTTAGCTTTTGAGAGTAAATCTCTATACCAAAGTAGGCACACCTTATACCGAAGATACGGTGCTAGTTTGCAGAGTTCCTTAACCAGGGTTCTTCCACGCGCCTTAGAATACTCATCCCACCCACCTGTGTCGGTTTACGGTACGGGCAACAAATAATATACTTAGTGGCTTTTCTTGGCACGACAGTATCATCGATTCTCTATCTCCTCCGAAGAGTGTCAAGAGCCTATAAGATCTCGGCTTCATGTAACCCGGATTTGCCTAAGTTACAGCCTACGTCCTTCGACCCACTATTCCATCAGTGTGCTCGATTAACTCTATGCGTCCCCACATCGCGCTTATTTGTTGGTATTGAAATATTAATCAATTTGCCATCGTCTACCCCTCTCGGACTCGACTTAGGTCCCGACTAACCCTACGATGACGAGCATCGCGTAGGAAACCTTGGGTTTTCGGCGAAGAGGATTCTCACCTCTTTTATCGCTACTCATGCCTGCATGCTCACTTCTATCCGCTCCAGCGCTCCTTGCCGGTACACCTTCAACGCTGAATAGAACGCTCTCCTACCACTCAAGTAAACTTGAGTCTAAAGCTTCGGTGCATATCTTAGCCCCGTTATATTTTCCGCGCAGAATCACTAGACCAGTGAGCTGTTACGCTTTCTTTAAAGGATGGCTGCTTCTAAGCCAACCTCCTGGTTGTCACAGTAACTCCACATCGTTTTCCACTTAGATATGACTTTGGGACCTTAGCTGTTAGTCTGGGTTGTTCCCCTCTCGACATAGGATTTTATCACCCTACGCCTGACTCCTGTGATTACACATATAGTATTCATAGTTTGATAGGGTTTGGTACCGCGGTAAGCAGCCCTAGCCCATTCAGTGCTCTACCCCTATATGCTACTACACAAGGCTATACCTAAATATATTTCGGAGAGAACCAGCTATCACGAAGTTTGATTGGCCTTTCACCCCTATCCACAAGTCATCCGAGGACTTTTCAACGCCCACCGGTTCGGTCCTCCACTGGCTCTTACACCAGCTTCAACCTGCTCATGGATAGATCACTTCGTTTCGGGTCTGCAGCATCTGACTAATTCGCCCTATTAAGACTCGCTTTCGCTACGGCTTCGTACTTGACTTAACCTTGCCAGACACCACAACTCGCAGGCTCATTATGCAAAAGGCAGTCCGTCACCCTGATAAATCATAGGGCTCCGAATGATTGTAAGCTAATGGTTTCAGGTTCTATTTCACTCTCCTCACTGGAGTACTTTTCACCTTTCCCTCACGGTACTTGTTCACTATCGATCTGTAAGTAGTATTTAGGATTAGAGGGTGGTCCCCCTAGATTCAGTCAAAATATCACGTGTTCCGACCTACTCAGGATACCATTAGAGCTATTGAAAATTTCGATTACAGGAGTATCACCTTCTATGCTATAGCTTTCCAACTATTTCTTCTATCTTCTTTAGTCTCATGTTATGGTCCTACAACCCCCAATGCAAGCATTGGGTTTGTCCTAATCCGCGTTCGCTCGCCGCTACTAACGGAATCTCATTTGATTTCTCTTCCTGTGGTTACTGAGATGTTTCACTTCGCCACGTTCGCCCCTCGAAAGGTAACATATATCTCTATATGCTGGGTTGTCCCATTCGGAAATCTACGGATCAAAACTTCTTGACAGTTCCCCGTAGCTTATCGCAGTCTAGTACGTCCTTCTTCGCCTCTTACAGTCTAGGCATCCACCATTAGCCCTTAATAGCTTATTTTTGTTGATAAAGTAATTTACATTACTTCACCGTTTTGAATAATTATTCCTTGGCTACTATCTTATTAAATATATTGCTACATCTAATAAAAAAGTTGTGTTTTTAAAATTGTTTCGTTTTTTAGTTTATATTTAAACTCTCATTTAAATATTCGCTAGAAAAATTTTAAGACTTTAACATTATGTTTTTAAATATCATATCCTTTATTTCTAAAGAA